>NZ_CP135275.1:1907812-2543750 GCF_032302195.1 Paenibacillus sp. MMS20-IR301 | reverse complement strand
TTAGGACAGAAAGCTGATTGGCGGAATAACATATAGGGTATTATCCGGTAGGCATGCATATCTTACAGGTTGTGTAAGCCGTAGCAAACTTAAGGAGTGAGGGACTTGTATACTAAAAAAATGATCCTGATGTTATCCTTGGTGTTAGCCGTATTTAGTGTTAGTGCCTGCAGCAATGAAGGGGAGAATGCAGCCCCAGAGGCTGTGCAGGCCTTGGCAGCTCCCCAGCCGGCCTCCGGGAATGCTCCGGACACAGCTGATCCCGTTGACGCCGGAGAGAACAAGGGGCTTCCCGATAATCTGCCTGCGGATTTTCCGCTTCCGGAGGATGCAGTGATCTCACTCTCCCATTCCGAAGACAATGAGGGCAGGAAGGCAGCACTTCTGATCTTCACAACAAAAGAAAGTATGGATTCCGTATCGAAGCTCTATAAGGATTATCTATCATCCAGGCTGGGGAGTGATTCTGCACAGACCATCGATGATAAGAATCTGATTATTCAAGGCACTACGAAGGATAATAAGCAGAGCTGGTCGATTATAGGCGGATCTTTGGCCTCGCAAGAAGGCGTCATCGAGCTGAATGTAACCTGGGCAGAAATGTAAAAGCATCTTCCTGATTACATTAATATAGTTGCGTTGAAAAGAGCCGGCATAAGCCGGCCCTCCCTTCAAATCCTATGAATTACGCTGGAGCAATACATATCCGCTAATGCTGGAAGTTTTTTTGCTGTACATAATCTTGAAACCGATATCATTATCCTGCAGACAAGCGAGTGCTGTGCGGAGCAATCCGTTTACCCGCAGGCTGGGCAAGCAGGGCCCGGCATTACCGATAACCCGGCTGGCGGTAATTCTGCGCGCTGATCCGGGAACAAGCGGGTTCCGGCTCCAGGTAATCAACACCAAATCCGTCTGACGTGTAGCCATTTTTGATCTACCCCTTTCTATGAAGCTTCTTGATATAGAATGCCGGGGAGAGCGTAATGTGCTACACAATGGCGGAGAAAGAGGAAATTAGTTATAAGGAAACTGAAGGGATGAAATATGCCCCAAGTGAAATAGTTAGCGAAATAATAAGTGTCGAAAAATGTAAACAAAATAGTATACGCGGACTAATCAGCAGTTATATAATTAGATTGGAATGAAAATTATGTCAGGCGGTGTTGAATTTTGTCGTGGGAACCTCTGGGGTTCATGTTTTTCTCAACAATAGAAACGTTAGCCCTTTACTACCTGATTATGTCACTATTCAGATTCAAATGGAAATGGTACATATGGCAGGTACTATTTGTTATTTTGCTAAACAATCTGCAAAGCTATTTGTTAAGAAATGAACTGGGGATGTCAAATGTTTCACCGCTCATATTGATTTTAATCTTTATTATGTTTTTCTCGGCCGTAGTCAGGATGCCGTTGATACTATCTATTATCGCTACGATATCAGGTTATGCAGTTTTTGCTGTAATTCAGACCATTATTGTTCTGCTTGTATTTGGTTCCATTTCCCGGATTGACAACAATGTGGGCAACGGTTATTTACTTCAGTTGCTGACTTCAGCAGTGGTATTTACCGTGTTCAGCTTCACTTACCGTAAAGGTAAAGGGTTCACATTCGATATGGATAAACTCCGGATGAAGTTAGAAGATATCATTTTATCCGTCCTGATTGTTGGATTTGTGATTGGTATTTCCGTTCTATTGTATTACAAAGAAATCTTGTTAAACGCATTGATTTTTCTGATTATGTCAGTATTTCTTCTATATTACTCAACCCGAAAGGAGCAGGAGGATGCTTGAAGCATTGTCCGGAAAGCTGGCAGCGGGAATAAAAAATATCGTCCCGGAGCACCCGGCATCCTATGCAGTTCTGAAGTTTGCGATCGCTGTCGTGCTGAATGTTGTGTTTATTATTAGTCTTACAGTGGCTGTTTCATTTCTGACGGACAAGACTGGTGAAGCGGTTCAGATTCTGATCTCCTTTGCACTGTTGCGGCAGGTGTCAGGGGGAGTACATCTAAAATCCGGGACAGCCTGTATTTTGTTTACCACTGCGTTATTTACGGTATTGTCCTTTGTAAATGTAAGCCCATTATTTGTCCTGTTAATGAACATGATAAGCTTGGGGCTTGTGCTGTGGCTGGCTCCGATTGGAATTGAACGGCAGACCCGGATTCCCCGTAGACATTGGCCGAAGCTCAAAGTAATAGCGGCACTAATGGTTGTATCGAATATATTTATTGGTTCACCGGTTATTGCGGCCAGTCTGCTGGCACAATCTGTTAGTCTGCTAATCGCCCGAAAGGAGGTGAAATCCTAATGATGAAGTCTCTGCAACGTAAAGCTGTTTATAAGCTTGCTTCCGGCCTTTCTGCTATGGCTGCTCTTCTGGTCCTGGTAACCGCCAGTGTTCTGTATGTGAATCAACCTGAAGTTCCAGAAGAATTACTCAAATAGCATTGGAGTTGATCCCTTTGAGTAGTATATCTGTCACTAGAGACGCAGAGGGAAACACTGGTGTATTCTCACTCGATATTGCTAAAATAACTTATATGGAATTTGAACGAACTATCTATAGGATTATTGTCCATACGTACGATCAGACTTATTATACAGTAGGTACGCTGAAATATTGGGTGAATACCCTAGCCAGTTCAGGATATAATTTCGTTCTAGCGGATAGAAACACATTAATACACGTTTCTAACATTATCCAGCTGGATAAGACATTTCATATTGCTTATTTCGGGGAAGACCACAGAGGCATCGAACAAAAGTGTTTTCTTTCAGAAAAAGGTTATAAAGAAATTCTCAACAACGTCAGAACATCTGATAATGAGGTTAAATTTGTCGAGCTACCCCAGTGGTAGCTCTTTTTTCGTACGTTGATCACAGAGATGCTTCCTAGTCACTTAACCCCTTACCCTCCATGATGCGAGACATACACTTGTCCACCCGTGCTGTACGGGTCTTGGATTGCTTAGGTTCTGTGAAATACGTGATATATTGTCTCTTGCGGCCCGGGGTTAAGGCTTCGAAGGCTGCCTGTAGATCAGGACTTTCATCAAGCCTGGCTTGGAATTCCTCCGGAATGTCGTATTCGGTATCTTTTGTATAATCCACGGTCAGACCGGCACTTTCAACCTCAATCGCATTATAAATGTAATTAGTTATAGTAGCTTCCAAACCGTTAATCTCTTGAATATTCGTGAAGCGGATCTGGCGTCCGGCCTGCACGTTCTTCGTCTGCTGAATCAGAATCCCCTGGGGATCAGGCAGCAGGGAGCCTTTGACAAACATAATGGCACAGTATTCTTTGAACCCGTGGATTAATGCGATATTCCCGCCCTGAAAAGTATAACAAGGCACACCCCACTTCAATTCTTCGGTCAGCTGGCAGCCGAGCAGAACCGACCTGAGTTTCCCGTATTCCTCCTGCCACTGGCTTGCTTTATTGAAGAAAAAATCAACTTTAGGGTTCTTGTCACTGCTGGACATTCGGAAACACTCCCATCTGGTATTATTCATGTTGCAGGTGTTGCTGCTGCATTATATAGTAATTATTTTTGAATAGCAATACTTACTCGTTTACATATATATCCTCTTCTGATAACTTTAAAGTTATGGAATGTGCTGGAAATGATTCTTTGATGTGAATATTTATAAGAATAAAGCTAATTACACAGGAGGAGTTATGACACATATCAGCAAGATTGAAACAAGACGTTCCAGCAGATATGAGGAGGAGGATCCGGAGCGGATTGGAAACAAAAATACAGTGTTTGCTGATATTATCATTGACGGCCAATCTATGTACCAGCGGCTTTTGATATCGGACCATTTTACTTCGAATGGGATAACTATAGAACGGCAATCGAAGGCGTATTGGAGTTGGGTGATAAAGAGAGCGATTAGTATTAACCAATACATAATTTTCTGGAGCCGGATTAGAGGGATTGGATTACAAGTACAGCAACAAATGTCCTGTAGCCTGCCAAAGTAATAATTATACTGAACTTAATCGTTGCAACGAGGAGTAGAAGTAAATGAGCCACTTGGACCATCTGCAAAAAACCATCAACTACATCGAAGAACATCTTAAGGAAACCGTTACGATCGATGAATGTGCGAGGGTAGCCGGATTCTCGAAATTCCATTTTCACCGGCTGTTCAGCTTGATGGCTGGCTATACCGTAATGGAATACATCCGCAAGCGGCGTTTGTGCCATGCCATGGTTGACATATTAAATGGCAGACGAGTTTTAGATGTCGCCCTGGATTATGGTTATAGCTCCGAACGTACATTTAGTAGAGCTTTCCAGCAGGAATTCGGCCAGGTACCGAGCAGATGCAGAAACGGCAGATATTCAATCCCGGCAAAATTGGTACTGGCCGACATTCTTAACCCATTTCATGGAGGTTTCACAATGGAGTATTTGAGTGAGGTTCGAATCGAACAGCTTAACAGTATGACAGTTGCAAGTGCCAGCAGAGTTAGTGATAATCCTGAAGAGGATGTTATGATGTATTTGGATCAGTGGGCAGAGACGGCAGGAATACGGGGGAACAGGAACTTTGGATTTGATATTCCTGTAACAGAAGAGGAGCAGCAGCGCGGCTTGCGGGGATATGAGTACTGGTATGCCTTGAATGAGCGTATCCAGACTCCAGAGGATATTACGGTTAAAGATGTGCAGTCATGTAAATATGCAGTACTGCGCATAACCGAGCCTTTTATCGATCCATTTGAACGGATACCTCTAGGCTGGAACAAACTCGTCAGCTGGGTAAACAGTAAAGGTTATGAAACATCATGTGAACAAGAGAGATATTGGCCTGAAGAGGTGCTGGTAATTGACGGTGTGACCTTTATGGATCTATATTTCCCGATTGAATAAGCTGCAGGAACCCCTTACGCCACTTGTGGTCGAAGGGGTTTTCTAATAAACCGAAGGTTAGGAGAGATAGTAATGGCTATTATTTTTAATGAACAAAATATTATGTTTGAACAAAAACAGTCACCCGTTCCGGAGTATGCCTGGCATACCAGCCGGAAGCTGGCAGAGCAGGCGGGGGCGAAGCAGCTGCTGTTTGAAATGAGGTCTCTTGATCCCGGGAAGTATTCATATCCTTATCATTTTCATAGAAGCGCTGAGGAGATGTTTGTAATTCTCTCGGGCCAGGCTACGTTAAGAACACCTGAAGGTTTTCAGGAGGTGAAGGCAGGAGATACCGTGTTTTTTGAAACCGGGCCGGAGGGGGCTCATCAGCTGTATAATCATACCAGTGACCCTTGTGTTTATCTGGACCTGCGCACGAATCACGGGATTGATATTTGTGAATATCCGGATTCCGGGAAAATCAACATTTTACCTTATGAGGAAGTGTATCTGGCTGAGCAGGTGGACTATTATGAGGGTGAGGAGAAGGTCGCGGAGAAGTGGAAGAAGTAACTGAAGGGGGCTTATCATGTTACCGCAAGTAGTTGAACAAACTATGAATACGCTGTGCAACGCTTTGGTGAAGAATAATGTAGATATCGATTCCGTTTACCTATACGGTTCGGTTGCACTGGGAGACTATATTGAAGGTTCCAGCGATATTGATTTCATTGCAATTCTTCAGAAGCCGGCTACTGAGTCTGATATCCAGTCTATCGCGGCGGCCCATACTGAGCTGGAAAATGTATTTCCGCACACTGACATCATGGGAGCTTATCTGCTAAGGAAGGATATAGGCAAACCGCAAAGTGCAATTAGTTCTCTGATAACCTACTATTATAAGCAAGTACATACTGATGGTTCTGGTTCTGATATTAATCCAGTCACTTGGTGGATTCTCGGCAATCATGGCATTAAAGTGTTTGGATCGGCACAAGCCTTAAAGGTGGAAACTGACAATGATGTTTTGCTTCAATTCACCATTAATAACTTGAATTCCTATTGGCTCGGCTGGATCCACCGGTTAGAGAAGCATCTGGCTTCATTTAACTCAGCAGACCCAGATCCGGCAAGCACCGCTAAGCAGTTTGATGAAGCTGTTGAATTATGTACACTTGGCATGCTGCGGCAGTTATATACCCTGAATCATCATGATATTAAGAGCAAGGTTGAGGCCGGTTATTACGGCATTACAATGATTCCGCAGCAGTGGCATGAACTCATCTATGAAGCTATTAACATCAAGCGGATGCTCCCTAAGCGCTTCTATCATTCAAATGAAAAGCGGCTGATGGACCTTGTGGGATTGCTTCGTTATATTCATTTGGAGGCTAATCGTGTTTATGATGAATGGGTAGTGGATGAATGACTTATTTAAGAAGAGCCCCCTAAAGAACAACCTCTTACAAAATAAGAGGTTGTTCAAGGTGGTGTAGGATTGATGGAGTTAACCCATGCTCTCACCCTTTTAAGATTGACAGGTATATAAACTGATGTATCCCAACATAGCGATAAGATTTTTTTTCGTTTATAACACTCACGATAAATTTACGATCTTTCAGTAATTAAGAGAGACCGCTACAAGCACTAATCCGGATCTTTTAAAAACGTTTGAGGTAAGGAAACCACTGACCAACTGGAGAAGATGTTACTTGGGAGTTAAGAAGTCTAGCACTAACAGGATTAATAGATATGAGGAAGGGCCTATGATTATTTAATTCTTTTCCAATGGATTCCATCATCAGATATGACAATTTTCCCTTCTTCATCAGTCCCTTTGCCAATAAACTTGCTTCCAGACTGAATAACTACCATAGAATTTAAAACATTTATTTTCGTTTCCTTCCAGTTTAATTTATCGTTCGAAGTTAATACTTTTGTATGGACCACCCCGGTGCTTACCCATTCATTCATAAAAACATAATAAATATTACCTTTTTTGTAAATGGGAGAACGGTAATCATTTGTTTGTAAAGCTTTAGGTAACTTTTTGATTTTAAAATTAATACCGTCAGTCGAAGTTAATTCATTAGAGTAAGGATCATACCAATAGAAAATTCCAGTTTGTGATGAGCTAGTGCCGGTAGAATAATACCAGTTTCCTGGAGTTAACCCTGAAATTTGTTTCCACTTTTTCAAGTCGGGTGATGTATATACTATGAGTTCTGCTGATCCCTGAGGGCCTAGGAAATGTCTATATTTGCTATTTTTAATATCTTTATCTACAAACATATATCCGGATAACATAATAGCACTATAGTTTTGTCCATTCCAAAATAAGCCGAACACTTTATTTGTAGGAATAACCCCAGTATAATCCCAATTTATACCATTATCAGACGTGAAAATATAAGATTGCCGATTATAATAACCTGATCCATACAAAACCCATTTACCATTCACGGTAAACACATCTTTTATAGATAGACTGCTTCCTTCTAAATTAACTTCTGCTGGTGGGCGCAGAGTAAAAGATGACCATGTTACACCATCTGTAGAATAATAACTTTCCGTGCCTTTATAATCACTTACTGATAAATAAAAAAGACCATTATTGTATTGGAGATTATAATTAGCGTCTCTAGGTAGTTTCCTAGATTGCCATGTCTTGCCGTAATCATATGTAATATCTAAATAACCATGTAAGGTTTTAACTAGGATTGTTCCTTTATCGTTAGTTGCAATATAAGAAACTTGATCGCTTGTAGCTTTATTTGAAACTAAAGGTAAAAGATAATCAACTACTTTGTCATTCTCATTATCAGCCGCAAAAACTGATAAAGGATTAAGAAACAATAATAGTATAAGAAGACTCATATTGAATAGAGCTAAAGGTTTTTTTAAAACTTTAATTGTCACTAAAAACACTCCCAACTTTCAACCATATTTTTTCAAGTTCTAACTCTAATTATTTTATAGTCCCTTTATTAAGTACTTTTCCCTCACCTCATTTGTATAATAATACAATATCATCATGGTCACTCCAAAATTCAAACCAACCTTGACTTATATACTCACCCAATGCCCAACATGTAACATGAAGCAGCAATTGATTTTTCTGATTTATTATTCGGTTGAAAAAAAACGATGTGACCAATGATAGATAATACAGAGCCTATGCTGAGATGGTTAAGGGGTACAAAAATAGAACACCCCCTTACATATAAGGGGGTGTTCTAGGTGATGCAGTATAGGACGGATGGGGTTCGAACCCATGACCCCTACCCTGTCAAGATAGTGCTCTCCCGCTGAGCTACCGTCCTGCAACGAAATTTATAATACCACAGGATGCGAAGGAATAGCAATAAGTTTTTTTGAAAGACGAAATGGGCTGGATTATAGCTGGGATATAATTGTAATAATTAGGTGGTGGTGTTAAGCTGGAGCTAGAAAGGAGCTGACAAATCATGTCATTACTTATGTCCCTTGGGTTTCTGGTATTGGCTGGCGCTCCACTGGTTTGGTACTATGCTGCTCTCGGAAAGCGGATTACGGCGGAAGAAAAGAAAGCCGGCCGGGATTTATCCAGTGAGATTAATCCGTTTACAGGCGGCAGATAACAAGCTTTTGCAGAGGTCCCGCTGTATGCCGGCGGGATTTTTTTGTTGAATAGGAGATGATACATTGTACAAATGTGGATACTCCAAAACCTGCGTAGGCGATGCAGGAAATTAGGTGGATTTTCTCCACTAGCGTTGCATAAAAGCTAACATTATCCGAATGGAATAAACTACCTGTCCAGAAACAGAAAAAAACTCTAATGTAAGAAGGTAGGCGCGTTGTCCATACCCCCTTACAAAGGAGCTCTCAATGGATAACGTTAAAGCAAATTCAGTCATACGTCAATTCTTATCTTTACTTCCGGTCAATGCTCTAGACCCCACCGTGTTCGATTACTACACTAAAAAGCTAACTGTGATGAAAAGTATCTTGATTTTTGTTTCCGCCCAGTTGAATCGATGGGGTTCTTACAGCGAAATCGAAGCTCAAATCCGTGCACAAACCGAACTGCAGCGTTTGTTTCATTTGGAAAGTATTAGCGGCTCTCAGTTATCCCGTTCCTTAGATCGTCTGCCTACCGAACTGCTCGAGTGGCTTTTTCAGCAACTGGCTCTGCGGGCCAAAGAGCGGACAGCATCGTTAAGTGGGATTTCCAAAACCATTGGTAAACTGAGCATTGTAGATGCTTCCACCATTTCGTTACCCCTGAATTTGGGGAATTGGGCACAGGTGACTCGTAAGGCCAGCAGCGTCAAAATGCATCTTCGTCTGGTTGTGGCCTCGCCCGACACCGTGTTTCCCGATGCTATGGTTCCCACGACTGCCAATGTCGGAGATCGAGCGTGTGCCGTAGAATTGGTCATTCCTTCGGACACGACTTATGTCATGGACCGGGGGTACGATGACTACAAAAAGATGGAGGCGTGGAGTACCCAAGGGATTCGATTTGTGATGCGTCTGCGGGACCGGGCATACACCACTGTCCTTGAAGAATCTACGGTGCCTGCCGGAAGCCGAATCCTTCGGGACGCCAAGGTCCACATGGGCCGTGCGGATCGGGCGGACAAGAAAACCTTACGCCTCATTGAATTTCTGGATGAAAAAGGGCGCCTCTACCGGCTTGTCACTTCCATCTGGGAGGTATCGGCGGAAGAGATCGCACAGATTTACAAAAACCGTTGGCTCATTGAGTTGTTTTTTAAATGGATGAAGCAGCATTTGCGAGCCGTGCACGTGCATAGCTACAAACCGCAGGCGATCTGGAATCAGTTGTTCCTGGTCTTAATTACGGCGCTTCTGGTGCAGGAGGCCAATGCTTCTTTCGCCCGGAAGCTAACGCCTTGGCAGTTGCTTAAACTGATGCGGGTGTATCTCTATCTGCCGTGGTCTGCATTGGAGCAAGAGGTGTTACGTCCGCGAAAATCGTCCAAAGGGAAACCCACGGGCGTCCGTCCAAAACCAAAAATTCTACGAACGACGGTAGGCAAGCTACGGCCGAGCAAAAAGTAATTCGAACGCAAATATGGATTTAATTGACAAACGCGTCTTACATCTATTCCCTCCTACTCTTTTTAACTTTTGAGAGAAGAAGTGGATGTAAAAATATTCTTTAAAACCAATAAATAGGTATATATAGATTTCATGTTAGGGTTAATGCAATGCGAGTGGATTTTCTCCACTTGCTGACGTACGGAATAGTCCGATTTCAAACAACAGTTGGAAAAACAGCACTTAATTCGAGGCCGATTAGTAGAAAGAGGGTAAATACATAAAATTAAGATACGTTTATCCACCTAATTCCCGCAAACGCTCCAAAACCGCCAAATTAAGATACGTTTTTCCAACTATGTAAGACGCACCTTAGACTGTTTCCTTAAGGCCAAGTGAACACGACAATACATATCATTCATCAAACGGAGTGAGACGAGTGAAGCATAGATTTATAGTTTTTGAAGGCATTCACGGCAGCGGGAAATCCGCAAGCGCATGGCAGCTGTATGATCGATTGAACAAGAACGGAAGGGAAGCCGAGGTTTACTTTGAATATCATGCAGACTCTGCTTCAGAGAATCCGTGTGATATAAGGATGACTGCAGTAATGTCAGCTGAAGAATATGCCACAACTAGAAGCAGATTCCCTGTGTACGAAGAAGAGCTGGACGCTAGAGTTAAGGCATACGGCGGATGGTATTGTATTTTTATGCCTCATCTTAAGGAGTACCCAGAGATTTATAAGGAATTGACACCGTTTGTTGCGGACAACGGAAATTTGGAGACCGAACGTTTCATACAGGCGTTAAAGAGCCGCATGGCAGCATTTGTGGAACAGGCACTTGGCACGGACAAGGTATACATATTTGAGAATGTGATGTTCCAGCAGGTGCTGAATGAACTTTTACGGAAAATGGACTGTGATGAGCAGCAGATGATTGCTTATATTCTTGAGATAGAACAAATAAGTAAAGTAGCCGCAGAGCGGGTATCCGATAACTATCTGCTCTACCCGGACTGGCTTGACTGGATGATAGACTATGTACAGCAATCCGAGTACGGGCGGAGGCATAAGGTATCCGGCAGAGCTGGTTTAATGGACTATTTTCGCGAGTGGCTCTCTATAGAAGAGAACTGCTTTGACCGGCTGGCTGCCGACAAGCAGGAGATCCTGATTAACCATATAGACTACAATGAACAGAACAACTACATATATAGCAGGCTATTTGAAAAAGGAGCTGCGAGATGATGAACGTAACTATCTATGATACTGAAGTGCCGGAAGCCGGGACTAAGCTGAAATATGTGGTAATCGCCATGAAGCAGGGAGAGGACTGGGTGCTGGTGCGCCATCGTGAGCGGTTCACATGGGAGTTTGCCGGAGGGCATATAGACGAGGGCGAGAGCCCGGATGAAGCTGCCGCCCGCGAATTATATGAAGAAACTGGTGCTGAAGTGTTTGAGTTATATCCTATTTGCCGTTATTCCGTCCGCAGGGGTGAAGTCCCTGAGAGCTATGGAATGCTGTATTTTGCTGCTGTGGATAAGTTCGGTCCCCTGCCCCCATTTGAAATGGAGGAGATTCGCAGATTCAGCGAAATACCGGAAGACGTAACGTATCCAGAGATTTATCCTGTGTTACTCAGCAAAATTAAGGATTACCTTAAATCCGGATTTTGAGCAGCGGCAAGCCGCGTAGTCTCCTCTTCAATCTGCTTCAGATCGATTCGCTCGAACAGCAGCGTAAGAGGTTGCAGCGGCTGCCCTGCAGGAACGGAAACCGGCTGCCACCCCGGTTCGCCAAAGGACAAGAATCCCCTGATTTTCCCGCAGGAAAAGGGGATGAACGGGTTCAGCAGACTGGACAGATTAGCGATAATCTGTACACAGGTGTATATTGTGCTGCCGCAGGCGGCGGGGGCCTGATTGATCTGCAGCCAAGGCTGCTGCGAGTCGAAATATTTATTGGCTTTGCGGATGTGGCTGAAAATCAGCTCAAGCGCCTCCTTGAAATGGCCTGCTTCTATTAATTGACCGGCATCACGGTACAAATGTTCAATCAAGTCTGCCCACTCAGGCGCAAGCTCACCGGATGGGATTTTTCCCGCGAAGGATTTGTTCACGAACACCAGGCTGCGGTTGACAAAATTACCGAAAGCACCAAGCAGCTCACTGTTGTGACTGTGAATGAATTCGCGCCAGGAGAAGTCGGCATCCCGTTTCTCAGGGCCGTTCGCAGTCAGGAAATACCGGATGGAATCCGGCTCATAGCGGCTGAGAATGTCCGGTACCCAGACAGCCCAGTTGCGGCTGGTGGAGAATTTCTCACCTTCGAGGGTCATATACTCACAAGCCAGAATACGGTCCGGCAGATGCAGTCCGCCTGCACCAGTCAGCAGAGCCGGCCAGATTAAGCTGTGAAACGGCACATTATCTTTGCCGTGGACATAGTAGGCCGTTATGGAGTGAGGCTCTTCCCTATCCTGCGCAGCAGAATCCAGCCAGAAATCCTCCCAGCGGTTGCCGGTTTCAGCAGCCCACTGTCTGCTGGCCGAGAGATAACCGCTGACGGCTTCGATCCAGACATAGATCTTTTTGTCGGCGAAGCCGTCTGCCGGAACATCTACGCCCCAGTCCAGATCGCGCGTAGCCGCCCGGTCCTGGAGCCCTTCCTGCAGATACCTGCGGGTTAGGCGCACAGCATTTTCTCTCCAGCCCTGCGCAGATTCTACGTAATCCGAGAGTGTGCTCTGGAAGCTGGATAGAGACAAATAGAAATGCTCGGTAGAGCGGAGTACAGGCGTGGTTCCGCATAGCTTGCAGGTACGCTCCAGCAGATCCGCCGGATCAAGCAGAGTGGAGCAGTAATCACACTGGTCGCCTCTTGCCTGCTTGCCGCAGACCGGACATCGGCCTTCAACATAACGGTCCGGCAGGAACCGCTGATCCTGCTCGCAATAACATTGAAGTGTAGACTTCCGGTACAAATGCCCGTTCTCCAGCAGCTTTAGGAACAGCTCCCGTACAACGCGGTGATGCTGCTCCTGATCGGTCCGGGTGTACAGATCATAGGTGAAGCCAAGGGTACGGAAGCAATCTGTGAATTCCTGATGGTACCGGCTGGCGAATGCCCCGGGGGATACCCCCTCTTGGGCGGCCTGTACAGCGACCGGAGTCCCGTGGCAGTCACTGCCGGATACGTATAGAACCTGGTCGCCTTTGGCGCGGTGGTAGCGGGCCAGGATATCTCCCGGCAGAATACTGGCGAGCCTTCCCAGATGCAGGGAGCCGTTGGCATACGGCCAAGCTCCTCCGATAAAAATATTGCGCATGTTAATCATCCTCCTCAAAGTTTTGAAAGCATCAGCTTCCATGAATTTTCTTCGCAAAACTCGCTTCGGAAGCATCAGCTTAAGTTTTGATAGCATCAGCTTCAGTTCGCCGGAACGCAAAAAAGGCCCTCATCCCCAAAGGGACGAGAGCCTGTGCTCACGTGTTACCACCCAAATTCATCGATGCCTTGCAGCATCCACCTCTTCAGGTACGGCCGTGAGAATCACGGATATACCCTAGCATGGTAACGGATGCGGGTTCCGGCGCAGCCTACGGCCCGTGTGAACGGACTTCGGTGCGCAGCTCTGAGACCATATTCCCGAGGGTTTTCTTTGCTCCTTTTCAGCGGCCGGAGCTCTCTGTGAAAGAATTGCCAGGGTACTCTTTCTCTTCGCAGCTATTGTAGTTATGCTAATTACTGGATATCATAAAGGGCAGACACTGGTTATGTCAATACCGCAATTTGATTCACACAGAAAAGGAGAATGAGACTTTTGCCGGAACTGGAAAAAAAGCAGGAAAAGAATAATTCAGGTGGTGTAAAAGGATGGCTCGGCGGCGGGTTAGTACTGCTGCTGCTGAAGGGGAAGGCTATTCTCTCTCTCCTCAAGCTGGGAAAGCTGGCGGGTCCGGTCATCTCTATGGCAGTATCCATCTGGGCATACGCTCAGATCTATCCCTGGGGCTTTGCTGCAGGGTTCGTTGCCCTATTGTTCATACATGAATTAGGGCATGTGCTGGCTGCCAGACGGATCGGCCTGCCGGTAAGCGCCCCCTTGTTCATCCCGTTTATGGGAGCGCTCATCACGATGAAGAAGCAGCCGCTTAATGCCAGGGAGGAAGCTTACTTGGCCTTTGGCGGACCGGTGCTGGGCAGCATCGGTGCGGCGGCAGTATTCGGGGCAGCTTATTATTATCACAGCCCGCTGCTCTATTCGCTGGCCTATGTAGGATTCTTCCTGAATCTGATCAATCTGCTGCCGATTCATCCGCTGGATGGCGGACGAATTGCTACGGCGGTTACCCGCTGGTTATGGCTCGGAGGCCTGATCGGCGGATTAGCTGTCATCATCTACTTGAAATCCGTTCTGTTCTTCATTATCTGGGTGCTGTTTGCTTACGACTTGTACAAGAAATATATTAGCCGCCGTGCACAGAAGCAGATGCATACCGTGCTGAAAAGCTTCCTGATCCCGATAGAGGACTTGCGGGATCAGGGGTATCTGATTCCCGGGCCGGAACATAAACGGGAGTTGCCGTTTACAACCTACAGTGATCTGGAGCGGCAGCAGTATCTAGGTGTCCGCTGGGAGAGTCTGGACTATTATGGCACTGCAAGCATGCCGGTCCAGTCTATTATCTATAAAGTGCGGGTGGTACAGCTGGAAGAGATTTATGTGGATGCACGGGCGCAGCTGAAGATGCAGTGTGAGGTCAGCTTCAGCGTTTATGAGAATGATAAATACTATGATGTTCCGGCAGCGTCCCGCTGGAGATACGGAATTGCTTACTTTGCACTTGCAGGGATTCTTGGGGGCATGATGTATCTTGTTCATATTGTTGGCAATGTAAATCTATAATTATTCGTTTATGAAGCTTCTTATTCGTCAAAGCTGTATAGAGCCAAGATGAATGGGAGGGACAACAATGACTTTGACAGCAGTGCGGGCTGGAGTGGCCGGAATCTGCCTGCTCCTCGTGACAGCGGGATGTTCAGCAGGAAGCAGGGAGCCGGAATACACGCATATCCGCAGTATGAGCGGACTAGACGGAGGGCTGGATACTCAGGACAACCGGGTATCACCGGTGATGCTGGATGTGTACGACCGGTCCATTCCGGAAGAGGTTTATTCGGTTCAGTAGTTCAGCGGCTGTCTGTCTCAGCACTTGCAGGCCGGCTGTCCGGGCTCTCTATATACAGAATATTAAGAATTCTGTATAATGGCTCAATGTTGACCGACCTACAGAGAGGGGCTAGCGCAATGGCCGTGGAAATTGTACACGTAACTACAGAGGAACAGCTCCAGATGGGGCTTACCATCCGCAAAAAGGTATTTGTCGAGGAACAGAAGGTCCCGGAAGAAGAGGAAATTGATGAATATGATGTAATCGGTGATAACGCACATCATTTTCTGATTATGGATAACGGAGAACCCGCTGCCGCCGGAAGGCTGATCTATTATAAAGCCGGGGCCGCCAAAATGCAGCGGATCGCGGTTCACCAGCATCACCGGTCCAAAGGCTACGGGCGGATTCTGCTGCTTGCCATGGAAGAGCGTGCGCGTGAACTCGGCTTTGAAGCATCGGTGCTTGACGCGCAGTGTCATGCCGAAGTCTTTTACAGCAAGCTGGGTTATGAAGTCATCTCTAAGGAACCCTTCTATGATGCCGGAATTCTTCATGTGAGAATGCAGAAGGCACTATAGACTGAGAACTTAATTCGTCCACTATAACCCGCACTTTTCAGGGACACATACTCTTCCGCTCCTATGGACAAGCTAGCAATGAGCCGGATATACGGCTAATTCCAGCGCGAAGGAGACGATCCTAAGTGATGAACAATGAACGTGAACGCTTTGTAGCTGCTCAGAGAAACGGTGACGGCGACCTGACCGGGTTCCAGACCTCTTCAGGGCGTGTGCTGGATTACCAGCAGGCGTTACAGGAAGTGAAGGCCGGAAGCATTGCCGGAGTTAACGTGTTCAAAGGGAAAGACGGCGAAATGTATATCCGCGGTGATGCTGACGGTGATCCTACCAACAATCTGGATCAGCTCCCGCAATTTTAGGCGGGCCTAAATAGCAGGCGAAGCAGCCGGACAAGAGTCTCTTTGAGACCGCTGACCGGCTGCTTTTTGCGCTGCAGAGCAGGCATCTGCGTCGTGCGGAGTTCATTCCATTCAGTATTTTGTATCCGAAACCGGTTGCAGGCAATTACCTAAAAAATATTCCTCTGCAAAAAGTAATAATTCCAATAGTTCTGCGCAACTTGTCGAAGGGGAAGTAGTATACATTAACAGCATGAATTACTTGGGGGTTTTTACAATGAGATGGAGGAAGGTAGCGCTGTGTGTGGTTGTGTTTTCCATGATGGGCAGCTCGTACTTATTCGCTGATGCAGTTAACCAGAAAATTAAAGTATGGAGCAACGGCAAGGAGATTTCCGACGGCGGTTATTTAATTGACGGCAAGGCTTATATCCCTGCCCGGGAGGCAGGGGGCATTGTCAGCTGGGACGGCTCCGGCAAAGTGACGATCCTTAAGCCTAATGTGCATATCGTGCTGTTCAAGGGTGATGCGGTATTCGGCAATGTCAATACAGGGAAGCTGAAGATGAAGATCCTCACCCAGGTTGACAGCCTGAAGGACAGCGTCTCAGCCGTGAAGGTGGCGATTACCGACCCGTCAGGGAATACCAAAGATATCCTGGAGGATGCCGGCGGTTCCAAGAATGAGGATTTCTGGTTCTCTACACCTGAATTTACTTATGATTTCAAAGATCCGGGCAAATATAGCGTAGGCTTCTTCGTCAAATTGAATAAGGGCGGAGATTACGTTCTGGTGTCTGAAAAGGTAGTTACAGCCTCGGTCAAGAATTAACCGGGTTTCTACAAATTGACCTGAACTTATCTTACGTGTTACGATACCAAATGTAGGATAATTCACTTAAAGCGAGGTATTTCAATGAGCGATCACAAACATGAGCATGGCCATGAACATGGTGAAGCATGCGGTTGCGGACATGATCACGACCATGAGCACGAGGAGTTTGTGCTGACCTTGACGAACGAGCAGGGCGAAGATGTAGAAATGGTGCTGGTAGAAACGTTTGACGTAGGCGAGAAGCTGTACGCCCTGCTGCTTGAACGCGAAAACCCTGAAGCAGACGGCATCATTCTGCGTATGGAAGAAGAAGACGAAGAAATGGTTCTTTACAACATTGAAGATGAAGCTGAATGGAAAGCTGTTGAAGAAGCTTACAACGAGCTGCTGGCCCAGCAAGAATAGATTTCAGTGATTCAAGGAACATGCGGTCCTGCCTTTGGACAAGGCTGCATGATCTAACACAAAACCCCGATACTGTAACAGTATCGGGGTTTTGTGTTGCTGCATGGAGAAGGGCCGGTTAAGAGATCGGCTCTGCCTCAACTACTACCTTAACGTAGTTAATGCTGCGGTCTTCCGGTCCTTTGACGGGCAGACCGATTTCTACGTGGTCAATGATATAGTCGATGTTATCCTGGGTAATAACTTCACCAGGAAGCAAAATTGGAATTCCCGGCGGATAGACATAGATAAATTCTGCAATGATGTAACCGGCGGACTCGCGGAACGGAACCACCTGGGTATCCGCATAGAAGGCATCGCGCGGAATCAGGGCCAGCTGCGGAATATTCGGCACCTGTACCTTAAGCTCATAGATTTCGCCTTTGCTGTAGTGGATTGCCGATAGCACCCGCAGTGCAGCCAGTAGCTTATCTACAGATTCCTGGGTATCGCCCGGAGTGATCAGGCAAAGAATATTATACATGTCACTCAGTTCAACTTCGATGTTGTACTTCTGGCGCAGCCAGTTCTCGGTCTCATACCCGGTAATGCCCAGATGGCGGACATGTATGTTCAGCTTTGTCGGGTCAAGATTGAAGGTGGCTTCGGTGCCGAGAATTTCTTTGCCGAAGCTGTACAAGCCTTCGATTTCGTTGATAGCCTTCCGGGCATAGTTGGACAGGGCAATCGTTCTCGCCGCCATCTCATGGCCGTTCAGGGCAAGATTGCGTCTGGAGGTATCCAGTGAAGCAAGCAGAATATATGATGTTGAAGTTGTGGTCAGCATGCTCAGAATAGTCTGTACCCGCTGAGGGTTGACAAGACCCGTCTTTGCATTGAGATTCAGTACCGAGCTTTGCGTCATGGAGCCGCCCAGCTTATGGACGCTGGTAGCTGCCAAATCCGCACCGGCCTGCATGGCCGATACCGGTAGATCCTCATGAAAATGAATCAATACTCCATGTGCCTCGTCCACAAGTACGGGAACCCCGTAACTGTGGGCCAGGTCGACAATCGAACGCAGGTCAGCACATACGCCGAAATACGTCGGATTGATAACGAGGACACCCTTGGCATCCGGATGACGCCTTAAAGCCCGTTCTAGCGAGCTGGTGGTTATGCCGTGGTCTATCCCAAGATTCTCATCCTGTACAGGAGAGACGAATATAGGCTTGGCTCCGGAGAAAATAATGGCCGACATCACGGATTTGTGAATGTTGCGCGGTACAATTATTTTGTCTCCTTCTGAGCAGACAGAGAGGATCATAGTCATGATGGCATTGCTCGTGCCTTGTACACTGAAATAGGTGTAGTCGGCGCCGAAAGCCTCTGCAGCCAGCTTCTGAGCTTCAAGAATTACCCCGGTGGGCTGGTGAAGGTCATCAAGCGGTGCAATATTGATCAAATCTATGGATAGAGCGTTATCGCCGATAAACTCACGGAATTCGGCATCGGTCCCTAGCCCCTTCTTATGCCCCGGAATATGAAATTGAACTGGGTTTCCGGCGGCATGCTTTTTGAGAGCTGTGAAGAGGGGAGTTACTTGTTGATCCATTTAATGCTGTCACAACCTTTCGCGAAGAGTATATTTCTCACGGAAACGGGAAGCATCCCTTAGAGGACGGCGCAGCCGTTTCTACTTGAGCAAGCATCAGTATAACAAATCAATCACCATAATACTAGGATGTGATGAAATGTCTGGCAAAGTAGCGCAGCGTATGCATATCAATTTAGCTTCACCGTTTATTGTGGAGATGTGGGTTATTATTTTTCTGGTTGAATTCATCAAAGGATCATTGCTGGTCGCCTTGCTTCCGGTTTATATGGAGAATATTCTCGGCCTCTCGGTTACGGTGGTCGGCTTCGCCTTTGCACTGCAATATTTGGGGGACAATCTGTTCCGCAGCCCGTTCGGCTGGGTTATGGAGCGTATCGGATTCCGCTGGACAATGACCGGAGCACTGCTGCTGATTCTGGTGGCTGTCGGGCTGATTATTTATGCCAAGGATGCGGCTACCCTGACCACTGCCTGCCTGATTCTCGGTATCGGCACCTCACCGCTGTGGCCCGTCACGATGACCGGGATTACCGAGCTGGCAGGCTCTACAGAAAGCGGAAGCAGCGGAGCAGCGATGGGTGCAGTGGAGATGGCTTCGCTGGCGGGAACAGGAATCGGGCCCATTATCGTTAACTTTATCATGGATCACGGAGGGCAGAGCTACCATACCGTCTTCCTGGTGCTTATGGGCTTCGCTGTTGCTGTAGTCGCTGTAGCGTTGCTGCTGCCGCCGAGAATCGGCGGCCATGCGCCGCAGGCTGTCCGGGAGATGCATGCCGGGGAGCCGGGAGCACCGCGTAAGCGGTTTAGCCCGCTGCGGAGCCTTAAAGGGACGTGGCATCAGATACGTACATCCCTGAAGGTCAGCCGGCTGCTTTTCCCGGCGCTGTTCCTGCAGGCTTTTGCCATAGGACTTATGACTCCGGTAGTCACCTTGTTCGCACGGTCTGAGCTGCATGTCACCCCAAACCAGTTCAGCCTGCTGCTTATTGCCGGAGGAGGCATCACTGTACTGACGCTTATTCCGGCGGGCAAGCTGGTCGACAGAATCGGGACAACCACGTTCCTGAACATCGGGTTTCTGCTCGCTGCCTGCTCGCTGGCGTTCTTCTCACAGGTCCGCTGGCTGCCGCTGGCCTTTGTCGCAGTTGCGCTGGTCGGAATCAGCTACGCGCTTATTCTGCCGGCGTGGAATGCCTTTGTGGCCAAGCAGGTGCCTAAGGGCGAACGGGGAACGGTCTGGGGGCTGTTCCTGACGCTGCAGGGCTCGGGAATGGTCGCCGGGCCTGTGCTGTCGGGCAGGCTCTGGGATTCGGTCAGTCATGGCGCGCCTTTTCTGGCGAGTGCCGGGGTCATGGTGCTGCTCTTCGGCCTGCACCTGCTGATTGTCCACAGGACTAAGCTTAAGGCCGGCAGCCTGCAGTAAGTGGCAGCGGACGGCTGACCCCGGCCGCAATTCTCTGAATACTAGCCCAAAAAACCGCACCGATTCATCCGGATTTCCGGAGGACGGCGGCTTTTTGGGTTTTTTACTATAAGGAAATCGTTTGGAAAAGGCGCATAGCGGGTAAAAATAGTCAATAAACCAAGTTACCGCTACATAAAATGAAGTATAAAATAAGTGTAAGATGCACGCCAAATGAACAGATACATGTGGAGGTCCGGCAGTCGGTTCTACTTCTTAAGGCAGGCCAAGAGGCTGGCTATGCTTAAATCAGGCAGTTAGGGGGGAGCGCCGTGAATAAAAATGACGAGGTGGAGTACTGTAATCTGGAGCTGCGGTTTGACAGGGGGCATATCCAGGATCTGATCAAGGATCTCATTAAGGAAGGCTATTCCCTGTACTGGAGTGAGAATGAAAGTGTTTTTCTTATTTCGGTGCGCACCGGCCGCAAGCTGGTGAAGCTGCGCTTTCAGCGGATTAAAGACGGCTTCAAGCTGGTGGGAGATTATATGATCCGTGATGCGCGCCTCTCGGAATGGATGGAGAAGCTGATTGGGGATATGCGCGGCCATGCTGTAGTGAAACGGTTCCGTGACCGGCAGATTCTTATTGAGAACATTTTATTCGGTGAAGTTATCCGTCTGGTGGAGATTTCGGGTTATCAGCAGCGTGTGCTGTATCAGAAGGGCCCGCTGCTAACAGATCAGGAGCTGACGAAGCTGTTCTACTCCACCCATGGAGAGGAGCGTATCCGTGACCGCAGGCTGGAGGTGGATGAGCAGCTGGACCGCCTGAACGCAGCCATGCGTAAGGAGGACACTGCGGCAGCGGGTGCCTGCACGGCCAGGCTGCAGCAATTGACCAGAGAGCTGGCAGCGCTTGAATGGTAGTAACCATGTTATTAGGCTCAGGGCATCCCGCATTACGGGGTGCCTTGAGTTTTGTGGGCCAACTTGCAGGGCGGGGGTTCACTTCTGCACGCAAAACCGTTAAAATAGTCATTGTGAGCAATTTCCTGATCCATAGGACTTTGTCAATGAAATTGATCTCTTCCGCAGTCAGAACTTTGCTGTCTCTGACAAAGGGTGGTATTCTTATACTGCGAGAAATGGATTTCACAAAAATACAGGGTGCAAAGGGTGGAGAACCAGATGTCAAAACAACAAATCGGCGTTATTGGCTTGGCAGTAATGGGCAAAAATTTGGCTCTTAACATCGAGAGCAAAGGCTTCAGCGTATCCGTGTTTAACCGTTCCCCGGAGAAAACACATGATCTGGTTGCAGAAGCAGCAGGCAAGAATCTGGTGGGTACTTTTACCGTTGAGGAGTTTGTACAGTCACTGGAAGTGCCGCGCAGAATTCTGATCATGGTTCAGGCCGGTCAAGCTACAGATGCAACAATTGAATCGCTCCTGCCGTATCTTGACCAGGGCGATATCATCATTGACGGGGGTAACGCATACTTCCCTGATACGGTCCGCCGCAGCAAATATCTGGAGGACAAAGGCTTCCGCTTCGTAGGAACCGGAGTGTCCGGCGGTGAAGAAGGCGCACTCAAAGGCCCTTCCATCATGCCAGGCGGCCAGGAAAGCGCATATAAGCTTGTAGAACCTATTCTTACGGCGATCTCGGCTAAAGTGAACGGAGAGCCTTGCTGTACATATATCGGACCGGACGGTGCCGGACACTATGTGAAAATGGTGCACAACGGCATCGAGTACGGCGACATGCAGCTGATCGGCGAAGCGTACCATCTGCTTAAGGATGTGCTTGGCCTGGATGCCAAGGAGCTGCACAGCATCTTCGCTGACTGGAACAGCGGCGAACTGGACAGCTACCTGATCGAGATTACCAAGGATATCTTCGCTGAGTATGATGAAGAGACCGGCAAACCGATGGTAGATGTAATCCTTGATGCTGCAGGCCAGAAGGGTACCGGCAAGTGGACAAGCCAAAGCTCGCTGGATCTTGGCGTGCCGCTGTCGATGATTACCGAATCCGTATTCTCCCGTTTCCTGTCTGCAATGAAGGAAGAACGCGTAGAAGCCAGCAAGGTGCTGAGCGGACCGGCTGCAGCAGCCTTCGAAGGCGACAAGGCTGAATTCATCGAGAACGTGCGCAAAGCATTGTTCGCGAGCAAAATCGTATCGTACGCGCAAGGCTTCGCGCAGCTGCGTGTAGCTTCGGACGAATACGGCTGGGATCTGAAGTATGGTGAGCTGGCCAAGATCTGGCGCGGCGGCTGCATCATCCGCTCCCGGTTCCTGCAGAACATCACAGATGCCTACACCAACAATGCCGATCTGAAGAACCTGCTGCTTGATCCGTTCTTCAAGGATGTTATGGATAACTACCAGTCCGCATGGCGTAAAGTTATTGCTTCGGCCGTAACCCTGGGTATTCCGGTTCCGGGCTTCTCCAGCGCACTGGCTTACTACGACAGCTACCGCACAGAACGCCTCCCGGCGAACCTGCTGCAGGCACAGCGCGATTACTTCGGCGCCCATACCTTCAAACGTGTGGATAAAGAAGGCGTATTCCACCACAACTGGCTGTCTGAGTAAGGTTAGCAGCATAGCTTAGCAAGTGGCAGCCCGAACTGCTTTTCGCTTAATGCGGAGAGCTTTCGGGCTTTTATTTGTCTTCTGGCTGGCATTGTGCAAACTTTTCACCCTGTGTTATGATATGACAAATGTCGAGGCTTGGAGGTAGTTATGACTGGGGATCAGGAAGAACAGCAGAGTGTGCAGAAACAGGCTGGCAGCAGCAATATTATTCTGGTCGGCATGATGGCTACAGGCAAGTCAACGGTTGGCGCTATGCTGGCTGAGGAGCTTGAATATGAGCTGATTGATCTGGATGCAGTGATCACTGAAAGTGAAGGGCGGAGTATTGCCGAAATATTTGCTTCGGGCGGTGAAGAGGCCTTCCGGAAGATCGAATCGGCGGTTCTGAAGCAGGTGCTGGAGGGGCGGCGGAGAGTTATTTCTACCGGTGGAGGTGCAGTGCTGGCACCGGGGAATGCGGAGATCATGCTCAAGCATGGGCTGGTAGTGGCACTTACAGCCACTGAAGAAGAGGTTATAGCCCGCGTAAGCGGAGATCAGAACCGGCCGCTGCTCGCCGGCAATGCAGCTGAACGGGTCCGCACCATTATGGAGCAGCGCCGGGAGGCTTACCGTTTCGCGCATTGCACAGTCGATACAACGGACCTTACTGTGGCAGAAGTGTCACAATATATTTTAATGCATTACCGCGCTTGAGCTTTTAAGTGTGTTGGTGATAGGATCAAGCTTACTCGGTCTCATTCCATTCAATCATGCCGCCGCTCAGGTTAGCGCCTTGAATGCCGAATTGCTGCAGATATTCACAGACACGCTGGCTGCGATTGCCGGAACGGCAAATGAAGATGATCTCTGAATCCGCCGGAAGCTGTTCAGCCTGCTGCGGGATCTGGCCCATCGGGATATGCTGCGCACCGGGAATCATGCCGAAGGCAACCTCATCATCTTCACGGACATCGATCAGCACAAGCTTGTCGCCTGAAGCCAGGCGCTGCCGCAGTTCCTGTGGTGTAATTTGGGGAATATCATTCATGGTTGTACCCTCTTTTCTCATCAGATGTTAGGATGTATTGGCTTCATTCTATAAAATTAATGATAACACAATTGCGGATTACCCTGTCAAACGGAGCCGTACATAGAGACAACTTTACTATTAAGGAGCGCTAATCAAATGGACGTTATTGTTAGACCTACACCAACGCTGCAAGGTGAATTCGGGGCATTATCCTCTAAAAACTACACCACACGCTATCTGCTGGTAGCTGCCTTGTCGGAAGGGACAAGCACGATCTATCATCCCGCGCACAGTGAAGACAGTGATGCCATCCGCAGATGTATCGCCGATCTTGGTGCGGTGCTGACCGAGGATGACGAGAAGATTGTTGTGCAGGGCTTCGGGCGCCATCCCCGTGATGTCAAGGAGCTGAACGTCGGTAATGCTGGTGCTGTGCTGCGCTTCCTGATGGCAGTTGCTGCGCTCAGCCCGGAAGTAACCTTTGTGAATACCTATCCTGATTCCCTGGGCAAACGGCCGCATGATGATCTGATTCAGGCACTGGGCCAGCTTGGCGTTCAGGTAGAGCATAACCATGGACGGCTGCCGATCACCATCCGCGGCGGTAAGCCGCAGGGCGGGCGGATTACTGTATCCGGTGCGGTCAGCTCGCAATATCTCAGTGCACTGCTGTTTCTTACCCCGCTGCTTGCGGAAGACAGTGAGATTATCGTACTCGATGATCTCAAATCCAAAGTGGTAATCGGCCAGACACTTGAGGTCATGGAGCAGGCGGGTATTGTTGTTCATGCGGCAGATGACTATATGTCGTTCAAGGTGCCGGGCCGCCAGGCTTACGCCGCCAAGTCCTATACGGTGCAGGGAGATTACCCGGGCTCCGCCGCCGTGCTTGCCGCTGCTGCAGTAACGAGATCGGATGTGACGATTCACCGTCTTGCCGAGAACAGCAAGCAGGGGGAGCGGGCAATTGTCGATGTGCTGCGGATGATGGAGGTGCCGCTTACGCATGAGAACGGAACGGTACATGTACAGGGCAACG
Organism: Paenibacillus sp. MMS20-IR301; assembly: GCF_032302195.1. Lineage (NCBI taxonomy): Bacteria > Bacillati > Bacillota > Bacilli > Caryophanales > Paenibacillaceae > Paenibacillus > Paenibacillus sp. MMS20-IR301. Next base: position 2,518,819 of record NZ_CP135275.1, on the reverse strand, counting down.
GCATCCTCAAGGCGGTTGAATTCGACGGTGACGCAGCTACTGATGCTGTCCTGGCGATGGTGGCGGCCGCAGTATTTGCCGAGGGCACCTCACGCTTTTACAATGTGGAGAATCTGCGCTACAAGGAATGTGACCGGATTACCGACTATCTGGCTGAGCTGACCCGTGCAGGGGCGAAGGTGGAGGAGCGGCGTGATGAGATCATTGTGCACGGCACTCCGGAAGGTGTTGAAGGCGGAGTAACGATCAACGCGCATTATGATCACCGCGTAATTATGGCGCTGACTGTTGTGGGGCTAAGAGCCCGTCAGCCGCTGCGGATCAAGGATGCCCACCACGTTGCGAAATCCTATCCGCAATACTTTGACCATCTAATCTCGCTGGGTGCGAATGTGGAATGGGTGGAATGACCGTCCCGGGCCGGGTAAGCATTGCTCCGCTAACCTTGGGGGATCTTGGGCAAGCCGCCCGGCTGTTTGAAATTACGATTGCTGATGCTTTTGAACGCGAAGGGCTCAGTCATTTGCAAAGTGATATGGAGCAGGAAATTGCGGGCAAGAAGCGGCTGGCTTGCGCTTGCATGGAACCGGACAATACGGACATTCATTTCTGGGTTGCCCGGATAGGCGGACAAGTTGCCGGTACCATCTCATACGCACCATGCGGTGAGGATATCCGGATTTTAACGGATTGTGAGCTTGAGCATGTAGGTGAGCTGGGTACGCTGTATGTTATGCCAGAGTACCAGGGGCGCGGGATTGCATCGGCACTCATTGCGGAAGTGGAGGCTTTTCTCAGGAGCCGCGGGGTTACCCGGTACTGCCTGGACAGCGGCTACAAACGTGCACAGGCCAAATGGCTGCAGAAATTCGGCGAGCCCTATGCAATGGCTAAGGATCATTGGGGTCCAGGCTCAGATCATCTGATCTGGCTGTGCAGCGTGAATTGAAGCCATACTGTATACCGTGAGGGGGACCTCTTTACCTGAGCTGTATGGATTTGGAACTTTGTGTGCTGCGCGGTATGATGGAAGGGTAGCAGATTACGTGCTGTCTCCGAGGCAAGCTTATTCTGCATAGGCTGGCGGCACTAACAACGGGAAGGGGAGCTAAAGATGAGTTTTGAAAATCCAAGCCGGGAGCAGATTGGCGACATTCTTGTCTCTGCAGGCAATATAGCGGTCGTCGGACTCTCCGACAAAACAGACCGCACCTCTTATATGGTAGCCGGAGCTATGCAGAGCCGGGGCTACCGGATCATTCCGGTCAATCCGTCCGTGGACGGGGAGATTCTGGGCGAGAAGTGCTATCACACCCTGGCCGAGATACCGGAGCCGGTGGATATTGTCAATGTGTTCCGCCGCAGTGAATACTGCGCGGCGGTAGCGCAGGAAGCCGCGGATATCGGTGCGCGTGTGCTCTGGCTGCAGCAGGGGATTATCAGCCAGGAGGCGGCAGATATCGCTGCTGCACATGATATGATCGCGATCATGGACCGCTGCATCAAGGTGGAGGAAGCGATAACGGTGAAGGGGCGGCGCCAGGGTTAGGAACCCCGGAACCCCGGAACCCCGGAACCCCGGAACCCCGGAACCATTTCTACCTCGCGTTATTGCGAAGCTGGCTGGTGTGAGTTGCTAAGTGGAGAATGTGGAAATTGCGCAAGTGGTAGATTATTACAAAATTCATTGCTATACTTAATGCAGACGAAGAACGTCCTTACTCCATTTTCCTTTGGAGGCAGGGCGTTCTTTTTTTTATTTGAATGGAGGTTATGCTAATGGAATTCGAGCAAGCGCACATCTCTTTTTTGGAGCTGCATACAAATGACAGGACTGGTGAACGGCGCGGGAGGCTGGTACGCGGACATAATTATGCCGAGAAGCTTTTTCTGCAGAATGTATGGTACCCGTTGTTTGAGTCACTGGAGAATCTGCATCCGGAATACGAAGTGTATGACTGGAACCGGAAGTCGCAGTTTCTGGATTTTGCTTTTTTACCGCCGAACGGTACCCGTTTCGGAATTGAATGCGACGGCTATCAGAGCCATGTAAAGGATATGGACCGTGAGAAGTTCAGCTATGCGCTGAACCGGGATATGTTTCTTACAGGCATGGGCTGGAAAATGCTGCACTTCTCCTTCGATGACATTCAGCAGCGTCCTGAAGTTTGCACGATGCTGCTGCAGTTGGTACTGGTACCTTACCTGGCCCGGAAATCGGCGGGAGGAGAGAGGCTTTTGCCTGAAGAGAAAGAAATATTGCGATTGGCGTGGCAGATGGGCAAGCCGCTTCGCCCCAAGGATGTTACTGATTATTTTCAGATGAACTTTCGGACGGCCCGTAAGCTGCTTGTTTCTTTAAGTAATAAGGGGATGCTAGTTCCGGTTGCGGGCGGCAAAGGAGTAAGATCTTATGAGTTAAAGCCGATGCAGCATGATCAGGATTGGTGATTTGCTTTATACAGACACAATAAGGTGTTGTGTTACTATGGGCAGGCTGAAATTAGCTGGAGGATGGGAAAAGTGGATCTGCTGCTGGAGCGGTTGTATTTTGTACACTAGAATGTGCTGGAAAACCCGGAAAATTAGGTTCTATTGCATTTTGTACACTAGAATATTGCTGAATGGCTGATTTTTGCTGATTTCTAAAAATTCTAATGTATGAAGTGCAATAGATCGGCATTTTGAGCAGGAACATGGTCAATCTATTGTATAAAATACAATCACCACGCCGCAGCAGTTTCATACTAGCATTCGCAGGCCCGATCGTCCTACACCGTAGCTCAATCATACCTACGCCGGTGGAGTAACGGCGGCTGCTGAACGGTTTGTCTGGCTGTCACGGATTTTTTCTAACCTCCGCATTTTTCTCCGTATTCTTTTGACAAAAACTGCTGCAGAGCTTACCATTCAATATAGAAAGAAAGGAGAGGGTCACCTTGAATTGGCTCGGATCTTTGCAGCAGTTGGGCAGAGCCATTATGCTTCCTACCATGGTGCTTCCGGCGGCGGCCATTCTGCTGAGTTTGGGCAGCTTACCGTGGTCTGCATGGGGACTTTCTTCGGTATCCGAAGTGACGACATACGCGGGGCAAGGAATATTCTATTTCATGCCTTATTTGTTTGCTGTCGGTGTGGCATGGGGATTGTCCAATCAGGCCGGTCCGGCGGGACTTGCGGCGCTCGCAGGAATGTTCACTTATGACCGGATTGTTTCCAACATGGGAGACGGGGCTGTTCAGCCTGCAACACTAATTGGGATTATACTCGGAATTGTAGCCGGAGTGGCGCATAACCGGTTCAAAAATATCAAACTGCCGGAGGCGATCCAGTTTTTTGGAGGGTCGCGTTTTGTTCTGCTTTTCATGGGACTATTCTCGGCCCTGTTTGCCTGGGTGATGCTCGGGGTATCACCGCTGCTGCAGGAGCTGCTGAATGACCTGTTTAGGGTCGTGCAGAATACCGGAGGGTATGGAGTCTTTATATACGGCGTGCTGTACAGGGTGCTGACGGCCTTCGGCCTGCACCATATTCTGAATAATGTATTCTGGTTTCAGCTGGGCTCCTTCACGACGACTGACGGCAGTGCGGTCGTGCAGGGGGATTTGCCGCGCTTTTTTGCCGGTGATCCTACAGCGGGGATCTTCATGGCCGGGCTGTTCCCGATCATGATGTTTGCCCTGCCGGCCATCGCCTTTGCCATTATCCAGGAAGCGCGCGAGGATTTAAAGCCTAAGATCAAGAAGACTTTTTTGCGTGCCGCTCTGGTCTGCTTCCTGACCGGAGTGTCGGAGCAGATTGAATTCGCCTTCCTGTTTGCTTCGCCCTACTTGTTCGCTGTGCATGTAGTCATGTCAGGTCTGGCGATGGTACTGACGTACTCGCTGGGTATTCACCACGGCTTCTCCTATTCGGCAGGCGCGATTGATTTCTTCCTCAATATGCATCTGTCCCAGCGGGCCTGGCTGCTGATTCCGATCGGGATCGGCTATGCAATAGTCTATTATAATCTGTTCCGCTGGGCGATCCGGAGGTTCCAGATTCCTACACCGGGCCGTGAAGAAGGCTCCGAGCTCGGCGACTGGGCGGGCAATATCCCTTACCAGGCTCCGCTGATTCTGGAGGCGCTGGGCGGCAAGGAGAATATTGTGCAGGTCCAGGCATGTATCACCCGGCTAAGATTAACTGTGCATAATGACAGGTTTATTGATACAGGAGCGCTGAAAGGGCTGGGCTCCGCAGGCATTATCAAGCTGGGCGGCGGCAATGTGCAGGTGGTCTTCGGCACCTATTCGGAGCTGATCCGCGAAGAGATTGACAAACTGATGCTGCGCGATCTGCCGCAGGTGCTGTTCAGCGCGCCGATCCAGGGCCGGATGATGCCGATTGAGGAAGTGCCGGATCATATTTTTGCCGCGAAGCTGGTGGGGGACGGAGTGGCCTTTTTCCCGGAAAAAGGGGAGCTGGTCTCGCCTGTCTTCGGCAAGGTGATGCATATCTACCCTACCAAGCACGCTATTGGCATTGCCACGCCTGAAGGGCTGGAGGTGCTCATGCATATCGGGATCGACACTTCGCAGCTTAAAGGGCCGTTTGAGGCGTTTGTAGGGGAAGGGGACAGTGTGGAGCCGGGACAGCTGCTGGTCAAATTTGACCTGGCCTACCTGCGCGAGCATGCCGCTTCACTGGCTACGCCGATGGTCATTACCAATCCGGACCGGGTAAAATCCTGGAGCTATGCTCCGTTTAAGAATGTTAAAAAGGGGCAGACATCCGTTATGTCCGTGGTATTACATGAAAGCAATGTTGGAGGGATCGAAGCATGATACAAGGCATAGGCGCTGCAGCAGGTGTTGCCATCGGGAAGGCCTTTGTCTTGCCGAACTGGGAATGGAGCCTGCCGGACACCCAGGTGAATCCGGTGGATCTGGCGAAGGAGTTCGAACGGCTGTATGAAGGAATCCGTACCTCTAAGGATGAGATCGAGTTTATCAAAAGAGAATTCCGGGAGGTTGTCGGTCCGGAGGAATCGAGCATTTTCGACGCCCATCTGGCTATTCTTGATGATCCTGTGTTCATGAGCGAGATCCGGGGGATTATCGAACGCCAGTATAAGGCGGCTGAGGTGGCGGTTAAGGAAGCCATTGACCATTTTGTGGCGATGTTCGATCTGCTGGATGACGAATATATGAAGGAGCGGGCGGTCGATATCAAGGATGTCGGCAACCGTCTGCTGAAGCATCTGCTGGGCGCGCCGGAGGTCACTCTGCCGTCTGATACCCAGCCTTACATTCTGGTGGCGAAAGAGCTGTCGCCCTCCCAGCTTGCCCATTTGAATCCGGCGTATGTGCTGGGAATCGTCACAATGATGGGCGGTAAAACCTCGCATTCCTCCATCATGGCCCGGGCGCTCGGAATTCCGCTTGTTGCCGGACTGGAAAACAAAATCCTGACCCCGATTCAAACGGGGGACATGCTGGTGCTGGACGGAGACACCGGGGCAGTTATGCTGCACCCGGATGAATCGACGCTGCGCGACTTCAGCGCTAGGCGTGCGAAGCAGCTTAAGAAGCGCGAGCAGCTGGAGCTGCTGGCTACGGTTGAGGCAGTTACCAAAGACGGCGTGCAGCTGCGGCTTGCCGGCAATATCAGCTCCGTGAAAGAGCTGAACATGGCCCTGAAGTATGGAGCGCAAGGGGTGGGGCTATTCCGTACTGAATTCCTGTACATGGACCGGAGCTCCTTCCCGACGGAAGAAGAGCAGTTTGAGGTCTATAAGCTGGTCGCGGAAAAAGTCGGCAGCGAATCGGTAGTCATCCGCACGCTGGACATCGGGGGAGACAAGCACCTGGATTACTTCCAGCTGCCGGAGGAGCAGAATCCGTTCCTGGGGTACCGGGCTATCCGGATCAGCCTGGACCGCAAGGATATGTTCAAGACGCAGATAACCGCAATTCTGCGGGCCAGCCATTACGGCAACGTCAAAATGATGTTCCCGATGATTTCCTCCGTTGAAGAGGTACAGGCGGCCAAAGCGGTGCTGAGCGAGGTGAAGAAAGAGCTGGACAGCCGTGGAGTCCCGTATGACCGCAAGATGCCGGTAGGGATCATGATCGAGGTTCCGGCTGCGGTTATGGTTGCTGATCTGCTGGCGGAGGAAGTCGATTTCTTCAGCATCGGCACCAACGATCTGGTGCAGTATGTGCTGGCGGTGGACCGGATGAATGAGCAGATTGCCCACATGTACCATCCCTACCATCCCGCAGTACTGCGGATGATTAAGATGACTGTAGATGCAGCGCACCGCACAGGTATTGATGTCAGTGTCTGCGGTGAGATGGCAGCCGATGAGCGCTCACTGCCGCTCTGGCTGGAGCTGGGTATCGGGGTGCTGAGCATGTCGCCGCAGGCTCTTCTGAAGGTGAAGCACCGGACACTGAATACGCTGGCTTCGGAGGCCAGGGAGATTGCCAAGATCTGCTTCCGTAACCGCACCAGCTCGGAGAACGAGGAGCAGCTGGGGGCGTTTGTCGGGCGGAGCGGAATTGCCATGGGCGCTGGCGGAGATCCTAAAGAGAAGACGTCCTGAGCAAGCACAGGACCACATAGAACAGTTTTGCAATAAGTCCGGGAGGGTGGTCATTCCATGCTTCCCGGACTTTTTTTGCTTTAAATCAGCTTATTTTACCCGGCGGGCTGAAGGTGAAGCCCGGCAGCTTTGCAGGTCTGTCCCCAAAAAAGTAAAACCGTTTGTGCTGCTGCGCAGTCAGTATATACAGAAGCCAAAAAAGAAGGGAGGGTGCAGGAATGGAGAATCTTTGGGAAGGTGAGCGCGTGCGGGTGCTGAATGAACAGGAGCAGCAGTTTATCAGCCGGGTACTGGAGCAGAAAAATATACTGTACAGCATTGCTTACAGCTATCTGCGCAGTGAGGCGGATGCGCTGGAAATGCTGCAGGAAACTACATACCGGGCATGGGTTAAGCGCGCCAGCCTGAAGGATACTGACCGGTTCGCCCCATGGGTGACCCGGATTCTGATCAACTGCTGCAAGGATGAATTAAAGCGGAGGAAACGCCAGGCATCTCCAGTGCCGGCTCAGGCCGGCGGCGGTCTGCAGGAGATGACAAGTGACCGCAAGCTGGATATGGAGCGGGCGCTGGAAGGGGTCAAGCCGAAATACCGCCAGGTGCTTGTACTGAAGTATTACCGCGATATGACACTAACTGAGATTGCAGAAGTACTCGGCAAGCCGGAAGGGACAGTTAAGACCTGGCTGAATAAGGGGCTTAAGCAGCTGCGTGACAAAATGAGAATTAGAGGAGGAGTGTACAATGACCACGAGTGAGGAAGCATTGCTGAAGAAATATTATCACAGTCTGTCAGCGGAAGCGGAGGAAGTGGCGGAGCTCAAGCTGAATGCAGCCATTCGCGGCGGTATTTCACGTTCCCGCAAATATCATCTGTCACCGGGGAAACGTTATGGCCTGGGGATTGCAGCTGTGCTGGCTATGCTGCTCCTGTTCTCGCTGCCGTGGGCAAGTGAAGCCCTGAAGCCAGGTGGCAAAGCACAGGGCTCGCAGGCAGCCGCGCAAAATATGGACTGGATCAAGCCTTACAGCAGCATTGCCGGAGGTGATTCTACAGTGACTACTGCATTCGAGGCGGGGCTCATTAAGCAGCTAAGCGGCGCAACGGCAGAGAAGGATGGTTATGTTCTGACTGTCGATGGGATCGCTGCGGACCGGATGGGGATTATTCTGCTCTACACGCTGGAGAACAAGAATGAGAAGGCGCTGGATTACACCTTTTCGGTGACTGACAGCAAGGATGCGCCATTAGGGCTGGGACAAATATCCGGCAGCAGCCTAAATAGCAAAAAAACAGGAATACAGCGCGGTTATCAAATCATGCAGTGGAACATCAATTATTCGAAGCTGCCAGAGCAAATTAGGATGAAGGCTTCTGTGATTGCCGCGGAACCGGCCGGTGAGATCGAAGAGGGCATATTGCAGTATGAGAACGCAACAGAAATTTCTGTGCCGGTTACACTTGATCTTAATTCCATTGCGAAGTCGGGAGAAACGCTGGCTATGAATGAAACGGTAACAGTAGCCGGACAGGACATCACGATCGGGGATGTGTATATAGCTGCATCAGGAATCTACGTGGAAACTGATTACAGTGCACAGAACTCCATGGAAATATTCAGTCTGGATCGACCGTCTATTCTGCTTGGCAGCGGCAACGATTACACCGGGCTGTACTCGAAATCAACGCGGACTGTAGAGGGCAGACAGTTTCTTGTGTTCCCCGGCAGTGATATATCTTCGGGGAGCATGAAGCTGAAATTTGACGGGATTATTGGAATGGAGAAATCTGCCCAGGAGTTTATCGTAGATACAGTTAAAGGACAGATTATCAAAGGGCCGGACGGCCGCTTGCGTCTAGCATCTGCGACAGAGGCTAACCGTATTGTTCTGGACTACTATAGAGTAAGCAATAGAAGTGCTGCAGACACTGTAAATGTAATTCTGGATCAGACATTCAAGGATGGGGCAGGCAATTTACATGACACGGCTAAGAGGAGCTTCACGGTGCTGCCGGCTGATCCCGCTAATGCCAATGAGAAGCTTCCGCCATACCAGTATACTTACAATCTGGGAACGGCTAAGCTGCAGCAGCCCCTGACTTTCAAAATCATCAGTTACCCGAATCAGATTAAAGCGAAGGCTGAGCTAATATTGCGAAAATAACAGATCATGTTTAGAAAAGCCCTGTCCGCCGTTATGCCGGCAGGCAGGGCTTAGTCATGCTTTATTTCCCGGCCAGCGCATCACAGAACGCCTTGCCGTAAGGCGGCAGATCCGGCGGACGGCGGGCAGAAATGATATGCCCGTCTGTTACCACCGGCTCGTCCTTCCAGATCGCACCGGCATTCTCCATATCATCACGGATCCCCGGAGTGGAGGTGACGGTTACACCGTCCAGTATCTTGGCAGAGATGAGCACCCAGCCGGCATGGCAGATCTGCCCGATCGGCTTTTTGGCGTCATTGAAATCCTGTACCAGCTTCAGCACTGCGCTGTAACGCCGGATTTTGTCCGGAGCCCAGCCTCCGGGAACCAGGATGCCGTCGTAATCGGCTGCGTGCAGCTCGTCCCAGGAATATTCAGCGGTGGCCGGGACACCGTATTTGCCCACATAAGTTTTACCTTTCTCCAGCCCGGCCAAATGAACCTCGGCTCCTTCTTCCCGCACACGGTATACAGGATACCAGAGCTCCAAATCTTCAAACTCATCGTCAACAAGCGCGATAACCTTTTTACCATTAAGTCTCATACCAGGCAGCTCCCTTCAGTAATACATGTAAGTAACGCGGTCTCTTGTTCATTCTAGCAAATGCAAGGATTGAAGTCACATTTCATATAGCAATCCTTAGATACATTGCCAATTAAATCATTATATGCAAACCAGCAGGGATTTAAGCGAGGAAGGTCGAATATAGCATTTGAAAAGCCGAAATTATGCGTTTTTTAAAAGATTATTCTGAGGTGTGGGAGATGTATAAAGAGAATTTAATGAGAAAGTCATGCGGCTGCGGCGGAATCATGACCATACATATGCATACGCTGGTTTATAGTGCGAAGATCAAGATATCACATGTGCCTGTATACACTTGCGGGCAGTGTGAGCGTTACGAGCCGTTGCCTGTGATCAAGCGTGAGCTGGGGAAGCTGATCGGGGAGCTGCGTGATCATCCGCCAGGCAAAGTACATTTGTCATTTGCTGAACATAATGAGTGGGCCAGCGTACTGAAGGATACACTTGCTTCCGGTATTTTTCCCGGGGGTATGCCTGAACTGGAGGAGTCTGTCCGCAAGGTGTTTCAGGGACGGATAGATCTGCTGCTGGATCTGTACCGGGTGGCCACAGATGCTGCTGACAAGGATTGGATGGAAGAAACCGGTCTGAGATTATCCCAGTTAACTGCTCAATCGGCAGGAAGTGCCAAATAATTAGGCGTTTCCGGCCTTTTGAAAAATATTTCTGCAAAATCAATGAAAAATTTTCAACGAATGTTGGATTTTTCACGCACTTTTTGATACGATAGAAAGAGATTACAGGAATCATGTAATTGCCAGGCCGGCTTTAGCGCTTGATTAGTCATATTAGCCCCTGTAATCCTGAAATTTATTGATTTGGCGGCTGGGAGTTTTTGGAGCAGCAATATTGGCGGCAGAATCTTTTTTCCGCGCCAGAACTGACGTTTCAGCTTTTGAAAGAAATTTTGAAAGGAAAATGAAGCGTTATCATTGCACAATTGTACAAAGTGTCGTATCATAATTTTAATTAGTCGAACGATAAAATTTATCGCAATGGAGAGAGTAATTTGACGGTAACCATTTACGATGTAGCTAGGGAAGCAGGCGTATCTATGGCTACGGTTTCACGGGTTGTGAATAATAACCCGAACGTGAAACCGCAGACCCGGAAGAAGGTTTTTGAAGCGATTGAGCGTTTGGGCTATCGTCCGAATGCCGTGGCGAGAGGTCTCGCCAGCAAGAAAACGACAACCGTAGGGGTTGTTATTCCTGATATCTCCAACTCGATTTTTGCTGAAATTGCACGCGGGATTGAAGATATTGCCAACATGTATCATTACAATATTATTCTCTGTAACGCGGACAAACGCAAAGAGAAGGAAATTCGTGTTATTAACACACTGCTGGAGAAACAGGTTGACGGACTGCTCTTTATGGGCGGAACAGTTACGGATGAGCATATCCAGGCATTCCAGACCTCGGCAGTTCCAATTGTTCTTTGCGCCACGCGTGATGAGAAGGGGACTTACCCGTCTGTTGATATCGACCACGAGACGGCTGCATTTGATGCGGTGAACACCCTCATCCGCCACGGCCACCGTGAGATTGCGATGATCAGCGGTACACTGCAGGATCCTGCGAACGGCTATGCCCGGTTCCAGGGCTACAAGAAAGCATTGGAAGCGGCTGGTATTGAATACCAGGAAGACCTGGTGCGCATTGGCAACTATCGTTACGAATCCGGTGTCGAAGCTATGAAATACTTCCTTGGCCTCAAGAAGAAGCCGACAGCCATCTTTGCTGCAACAGATGAAATGGCCATTGGAGCCATTCACAGCATCCAGGATGAGGGACTTAAGGTTCCGGATGATTTCTCCATTATCAGCGTAGACAACATTCGTATGGCTTCGATGGTGCGCCCATTGCTCACTACAGTAGCTCAGCCGATGTACGATCTTGGAGCGGTTGCGATGCGGCTGCTGACGAAGCTGATGAAGAAGGAAGCCGTAGAAAATCCGCGGGTTATTCTGCCGCATGAGACGATTCTCCGCCTGTCTGTCAACCACGTTAACAAATAAGACGAGTACAATCAGCAAGAGAATATAAGGTTTACATAGGAAGCTCCTTCGGGAGCTTTTTATGTTTGCGGCCGGATTCTCAGGGAAGCAGTATTCCCGCTACATAACAGGAGGGTTAAGAAATTGAGTGAAGTGACCGGCTTAATCGGAGCAATGGATGAAGAAATTAAGCTTCTGCTGGAGGAGATGGAAGATAAGGCAGAGATAGTTAAAGCGGGGATTACTTATTATTCAGGAACTGTATTCGGGGCAAAGGCGGTGCTCTGCAAATCGGGGGTCGGCAAGGTGAATGCTGCTGTCACTACACAGATTCTGCTGGACAGCTTCGGCGTATCCCGGGTACTGTTCACTGGTGTTGCCGGAGCAGTGCATCCCGGGCTGGACATCGGGGATATAGTGATTTCTTCTGAATGTATCCAGCATGATATGGATGTGACTGCGCTTGGGTATGCCAGAGGCATAATCCCCTATCAGGAGACCTCAGTCTTTGCGGCAGATCCGGAACTGGTGAGGCTTGCGGAGCAGGCCTGCCGGGAGCTTCACCGGAGATTTGTGACCGGAATCGTACTGTCCGGGGATCAGTTTATCGCCAGTAAGGCAACCGTTGCTGAGCTGCGTGAGCAGCTGGACGGGGCATGCGCCGAGATGGAGGGGGCGGCTGTAGCACAGGTCTGCCATATGAACGGGATTCCGTTTGTAATCATCCGCTCCATGTCTGATAAAGCAGATGGTTCAGCGCATGTGAGCTACCGTGATTTCACTGTAAGTGCGGCAGAAAGCTCACACGCTATCCTTGAGCATATGCTGGAGAGCCTGTAGGCCTGCTGCATAGGGGCGCCTGTTTCTCAGGTGCTCAGTACATGAACCGCTGTCTGAAGCGTACCCGGTCAAAGGTTTCGCGGGAGGACAGCGGCACAGCCCGGCCAATACGCACCATCAGGCAGTTGGCAGGGTGCGAGCAGATTTCGGGATCGTCTGTGGCATACCAGACCATATCCACGGTTTTCATCAGCTTCTCCATCATCCGGCGGTACTCCCATACGTTAAGTCCGCTGCCCTTCAGGTCCCAGTGCCAGTAATACTCCGTTGTAAATACGATGCAGTTCTCCAGCTGTCCTTCTTCAAAAGCACTAGCAATCAGCAGCTTGCCGAGCCCTATTCCCCGGTAACCGTCAGCAACTTCTACCGCCCCCAGCTCAATCAGATCCTCCATCCCGCCCTGTGACCACAGCTCCAGCTCATCCGGGTAATGAAAGGTCACATACCCGACTATAACGCCTGAGGCCACGGCTGCAACGATGCGGCCTTCCGGCAGCATGGAGATTTCAATTAATGCTTCCAGCTGCTCCTGCGGCTTCCTGAACGCATCCAGCTCGCTGTGCATGGCATAGCCCCGGAGTGTATCAGCTGTTAGCGGCCCGGTGACAGAAATCTGCTGTCCTTTACATTCTATGCTATGGGTAACGGCGATTTTGCGGTGCTCCATGAATGGGCTCCTTTCCGCTTACTGATTATGGAATGTAATCGCTTCCTGTGATATACTGATTCCGACACGGAATATTCACAATTATAACATTGACAAATCTGGTTTACTCAAATGAATTAGCTCGCCCTTAAAGCTTAAATCAAACAGGTAGGGGAGGCAAGAGTAATGGGGCAAGTCCACAGCGAAATTGTACCGGGCCGGGTACAGCAGGCGAATATGACAGACTATTCCCGGGCAGTTGATGAATTCCGGTGGGAGGATGTAGAGAAGAGCTTTACCTGGTATGAGACCGGGAAAGTAAATATGGCTCACGAAGCCGTGGACCGCCATGTACAGGAGGGCCGGGGAGCAGCAACAGCCTTGATCTACAGTGATGCCGTGCGCGAGGAGCGGTACAGCTTCGCCGACTTGCGCCAGCGCTCTAATCAGTTCGGCAATGTGCTGCGTAAGTACGGTATTGGCCGGGGTGACCGGGTATTCATCTTCATGCCGCGGACACCGGAGCTGTATATCAGCCTGCTGGGTATCTTGAAGGTGGGGGCTGTAGCCGGACCGCTGTTCGAGGCGTTCATGGAGACGGCAGTGAAGGACCGACTGGAGGACAGCGGAGCAGTAGCGCTTGTAACTACGCCGGAGCTGCTGCACCGGGTGAAACGCGAACAGCTTCCGGGGCTGCGGCATGTTATTCTGGCAGGCAGCCCGGATTCGGCACTGGAGCCAGGCCTGTTAAGTTATACAGAGGAGATGGCTGCTGCATCTGCGGAGCTGGAGCCGGAATGGCTGGGTCTGGAGGACGGCCTGATTATGCACTATACATCAGGTTCTACCGGCAAGCCCAAAGGTATTTATCATGTGCAAAGAGCAATGATTCAGCATTATTATACAGGCAAAATTGTGCTTGATCTGCGTCCGGACGACGTATACTGGTGTACCGCTGATCCTGGCTGGGTAACCGGCACATCCTATGGGATTTTTGCCCCGTGGCTGAATGGGGTAGCCAATGTGGTGCGGGGCGGGCGCTTCAGCCCGCAGGACTGGTACAAGACGATTGAACGCTATGGGGTTAACGTGTGGTACAGTGCGCCTACAGCATTCCGCATGCTGATGGGGGCAGGCGAGGAGAGTCTGCAGAACATCGATCTGAGCAGTCTGCGCCATGTACTCTCTGTGGGGGAGCCGCTGAATCCGGAGGTCGTACGCTGGGGGGACAAAGTCTATCATCAGCGTATCCATGATACATGGTGGATGACAGAGACAGGGGCGCAGCTGATCTGCAATTACCCGGTAATGGATATCAAGCCCGGTTCAATGGGGCGGCCTCTGCCGGGAATCACAGCAGCTATTCTGGATGATCACGGCAATGTTATGCCGCCGTACTCCATGGGCAATCTGGCCATCCGTACACCCTGGCCATCAATGATGGGGAAGGTCTGGAACAATCAGGCCAAATACGATGAATATTTCCGGATTCCCGGATGGTATATTTCCGGAGATTCGGCTTACATGGATGAGGAAGGCTACTTCTGGTTTCAGGGCCGGATTGATGATGTAATCAATTCTTCGGGTGAACGGATCGGACCGTTTGAGGTGGAGAGCAAGCTGGTTGAGCATCCGGCGGTTGCTGAAGCCGGAGTGATCGGCAAACCGGATGTCATGCGCGGAGAGATTATTAAAGCTTTCATCTCACTGCGTGACGGCTATCATCCGAGTGCTGAGCTGAAGGCCGAGATTGCAGCCTTCGTCAAAGCAGGCCTGTCGGCTCATGCTGCGCCGCGTGAGATTGAATTCAAGGATAAGCTCCCGAAGACCCGGTCCGGCAAAATTATGCGCCGGGTCCTGAAGGCCTGGGAGCTGGAGCTTCCGGCCGGCGACTTGTCAACCATTGAAGATTAAGCTCCTCAGTGTGCCGGCCGTCAAAAAAACCGTTCCCTATGCTCAGGGAACGGTTTTTTTAATTGCAGCAGCAGCGCCAGTCCGGGGTGATTGCTGTATTAACGCCTGTGTTCTTATCCGCCGGTATTACCGCCGGTTCCATTGGCGCTGCCCTGCGGCGGCGCTTCAGTAGCAGCAGGCGGCTGGATAATAATCATGCCGGGATCATCACTGCTCTCCGGAATAATTCCGGTGTCCGGAGTAGGTTCTGTACCTGTGCCGGGAGTCTCTTCCGGCGGTGGCGTAGGCTCCGGTGTAGGCTGAAGTCCGCCGGCTATGCTGCCGGAAGAGGCTTCGTGGCCGGCTACATCAACGGCTGCTACATAGAAGGTGGCATTGGCACTAGCCGGTGTCCCGGGAGTGAAGACGGTTGCTTCACCGGCTGAGAGTACAGCCTGCTTCTGGAAGGCGCCGCCGTTCAGTGAACGGTAGAGCCGGTAGCCGATGACATCGGAGGAACCGCTTGGCGAGAAGGTAATTACAGCCTTGCCTGTGCTGTAAGAGACATTGATGTCGCCTGGTGGACTCGGGCTATTGCCGTCATCTACGCGCGGATCAACCTCAGTCGGGAAATCGGTCTTGGCATCGGCCGGCATGTAATACGCCAGCGGCTCATGCTCCTTCATAACCGGGAAGGCTGCAAGCAGCTCCTTGACCAGATCCTGAATCGGTTTTTCGCGCTTCACCACGATTTTCTCTTTCAGGAAATCCTCCGGTGTGCCGTCAAGCGGAATGTAATTCACACCATTGTAGGTAATATATTTGGCTTTGGAAATTCCGTCATCACTGTCAGTAGGTACAAATTTGGCATTGAACAGGTCCGTTGTGAACTTATCCGTCAGTTCAGTCGGCTTCTTGCCGCTGTAGGCGGAGACTGTCGCCTTAACGATGCCTTCAGGCTTCGTGAACTCTTTGGTGACAAACAGCTCGGGCCGCTTGTCGATTACGGCATTCATAACTTTGGTCCATAACGTCTGTGCCTGCCGTTTCTGTGTATCGCCCTGCAGAGTATTGATCTGCTCCTTATAGCCAACCCATATGCCAAGTGTAACATCCGGAGAGTAGCCCATGAACCATACATCGCCGTAGTTTTGGGTTGAACCGGTTTTGCCCACAATTGGAACATCACTGAAATGTTTGTATTTAGCCTTGACTGTACTGGCTGTACCGTCAGTGATAACTGTACGCAGCATATCTGTCATGAGGTATGCAGTCTGCTCAGAGAAGACCTGCTCCGGATTGACTTTATGCTGATAGATGATTTTACCTTGTGAATCAACGATCTTCTCAATCATATAAGCATCGTTGAAGGCGCCCTGATTCCCGATAGCTGAATAGGCATTAGTCAGCTCTTCAACAGAAACCCCGTATCTCAGTCCTCCGATAACTCCCGTCTGCGCATGATAATCATCATCCTGAATTGTTGTAATTCCCAGCTTTTTGGAAAAGGTCCAGGCATTCTCAATTCCGACCTTGTCATTGAACAGCTTCAGTGCCGGAAGATTCAGTGATTTGTTCAGTGCATAACGGGCAGTAACCAGCCCCTGATAGCGGTTATTGGCATTCTTGGGAATATGGAAGCCCTTTGCGCCGTCTTTCATGACAATAGGGGCATCATCCAGAATACCCGCCGGTTGAATCAGTCCTGCATCCAGCGCAGGCAGATAAGCGGCAATAGGCTTCATAGTCGAACCCGGCTGGCGGATCATCTGGGTGGCATAGTTCATTTGCTCGATGTTGAAGTCACGGCCTTCAATCATTCCGAGAATGGCGCCGGTCTTATTATTAATCATCATGCCGGCTGTCTGTTCTTTACCCCGGGCTTTGCTGTCAGCAGTGAAGTTGTCAGCGTTCTCCGAGATGCTGTGCATAGCGCTGTACACTTTCTTGTCAATAGTCGTGTACACCCGGTAGCCGCCGGTCATCAGCTGCTGCCGTGCCTCCTCCAGGAGGAGGGTATTATCCGCTGTGCCCTCAGTATTCTCTGTTGAAGCGTTTGCTTTATCTTCGTTCAGTGACAGCATAATTTCAGCAGCCTTGCGCTCCGTCTCCAGCATAAGGTAAGGGAAGGTCGCATAAGCCTTCTTCGTATGCGGGGCAAGTGAAGCTTTGATGTCGAAGAGCAGGGCCTCATCATACTGGGAGGTGGTGATTTTGTTCTCTTCCAGCATCCGCCGCAGTACGAGGCGCTGACGGTCAATGGCTCTGCCGAAGGCAGTCTCATTGAATTCACCTACACCGTTAAAGGCAGAGTATTTGGAAGGGAGCTGCGGGAGGCCGGCCAGATATGCCGCCTGTGCTACGTTCAGCTTTTCCAGATCATCCAGGCCGAATATGCCTTTGGCCGCTGCCTTGATGCCGAATACATTATAACCGTTTGAGCCGTTCCCGAAGGGAACCTTATTCAGGTATGCTGTTAATATTTCCTGCTTGGACAGAAAACGCTCCAGGCGCAGGGACAGCAGAATTTCCTTAACTTTGCGGTCTTCTGTGCGGTCCAGATTCAGGAATACACGCCGGGCCAGCTGCTGGGTAAGTGTACTGCCCCCGGTCTGAACGGATTCGTTCAGCACCTTCTGCTTGACTGCACGCAGGGTACCGCTGAAGTCCACACCTTTATGATTGTAGAAATTATTGTCCTCAATGGCGAGAACGGCGTCAATCACAAGCTGCGGGATATCGTTAAATTCAATAAGTCTGCGGTCTTCTTCCGTCCGGAGCTGGCCGATCGGCTGCCCGTCGCTGAAATAAGCAAAGCCGGTGATGGAATTCTGGCTGACCTGCTGCTGGATTAATTCTTCGGTTCGTACAGGATCGTCCTTCACAATCGAAGCAACGTAGCCTGATACGGCACCGCCGGCAAACAGAACTCCAAGTACGCCGAGTATGAACATCCACTTGACGACTGAACCGAATCTGCGGAGCCAGGACCTGCGCGGCCGGCGCGGCTTGGCGGTCTTCTTCTTTTTCTCCTCAACCATCGACGATAATCCTCCTTTTAACGGAATTATTATAGCACAATTTGGCGGTTTTGAATGCGCTTCTGCCCGGAAAGTCTAAGAGTTCCGTCATACCAGTACATAAAAAAAGCCCCCGGAGTTAATCCGGAGGCTTTGATCAGATTCGCGCGGAGGCGAAATCTTAACGGTTGTAGAACTCGACGATTTGCTTCTCATCGATATCCTGGGACAGCTCAGCGCGTTCCGGCAAACGGATATATTTGCCTTCGAACGAACCGTCAGCATACTCCAGGTAACCTGGAAGGTGGGAACGGTTGTCAAGAGCTTCTTTGATAGAAGTCATAGCGCGGCTTCTTTCACGAAGTCCGATAACGTCGCCTACGCTTACGCGGTAAGAAGCGATATCAACTTTTTTGCCGTTAACAGTTACGTGGCCGTGGGATACCAGCTGGCGTGCACCTGCACGGGAGTTAGCAAATCCAAGACGGTAAACCAGGTTGTCGAGGCGGCTTTCAAGCAGGAACATGAAGTTTTCGCCCGCGATACCTTGAAGCTTCTGTGCTTTGGTGAAAAGAGTTTTAAACTGCTTTTCGCCCAAGCCGTACATGTGGCGCAGTTTTTGTTTTTCCAAAAGCTGCATTCCGTAGTTACTTACTTTTCTGCGTTGGTTAGCGCCGTGCTGTCCCGGTGGGAAAGGGCGTTTCAGGTCTTTGCCTGTACCGCTAAGGGAAATGCCCAGACGGCGGCTGAGTTTGAATTTAGGTCCGGTGTAACGTGCCATGTTATAGTAGACTCCTTTTAATTTGAAATTTCTTGGCAGGGCCTATTTGCGCCGCAATTCGTATCCGTGAAAGCGTTAGATGGTTTCACACCGCCGAGGGAAGTTCAGCCGCTGCCCTGGCGGTAACGAAATGCGTAGAGGGTGACACAACGTTACGCCCAAGTAAGACCTGTTACGGTCTTGTTCAACAATAAATATTATATGAAAATGACAGTCAAAGTCAAGCAGTTCCTCAAAGAGTTTTTGTCACTCTTTGTCGTTAGTTCTTTGGTCCCAAAAAAAATCCCGTAATTAAGGAAAATATAATGCAATACCAGTAGAAAGGGAGTAAAATATAGTTAATTAGATGTTATCGGATAAAACTAAGTATCAAATATTCCTTCTATTTCTAGCTAAAACGGTATTGCCCTAAATCATAGAAACAGAGTGGCATGGTCCGGTTTGCTTAATTGAAGATGCAAAGGGGATCCTCTTTATGTCAGAACAGGAAGCATATGGACGCATGGGCGGCCGTATGCTGTTACAAGACACCAAGCAATCAAGCGGAGATTATGAAGATCCCGCCGCTTGGCTTAAAGAAACAGATATTGTTTCGCATGATTTTCCTTACGCAGCCAGCCTGATTGCGGAGAGCTTCAAGGAGTGGCGGGGGCAGGCGGCACCGTCCTTTGCGCAGTCTTGGGAATGGTGTGTACTGAATTTCGAAGGCAAAATAATTGATCCCATGTATGAATTCCGGCAGGGGCGCTGGGATGAGAAGTGGGAAGAAGCGGCGCAGGCCAGCCTGCTCACGGGCGGGGTCCATGCTGCAGCGCTTCAAGAGGACGGGCAATCGTTCGTGTTATTGGCCATGCCGGTCTTTACCCGGGGCCATCGTGAAATTTTTGCTGTATTGAGCTGTGTGATGCCGGCCGAGCAGTATGCCGAAGGCGGCAGGCATACGGCAGAAGCGATGTCGATGCATTTCCAGACCTGCTTTTACCATAGCTTTGAGCATGTATTTGTCTCGGATCTTGCAGGTATACATATGCATGCTGAGCGCGAGGCCAGCCGCCGTTCGCTGCTCTTTCAGATCGTTCAGCGGATGCATGACAATATTGATGTGGACGCAGTGCTTACTGAGGTAATCGACAGTATCGCAGCGATGTATCCGGGTGCGAAGCTGGATCTGTTCATGTCGCAGGACCACCGCAGTGCGCATCCGCAGGTGAAGCCGCTGCCGCTGCGCTGGGCCGGCAATGATGTCTGTGCAAGAGCCTTCAAGGACGGCCGGGTCTCCCTTCACTCAGGTCATGAGGCGGGCTCTACAGTAGAGCTCGGTCTTCCGCTGGGGGGCAAGCAGGGGGTATACGGTGTGTTCCATATGGTGATGGACAAGAGCTCCTACCGGGAGGTGGACTTGAACTTCCTGTCTATGGTGGCAGATACAGCCGGTACGGCATTTGAGAATGCGAAGCTCTATGAACGCTCCAACCAGCTCATCCGTGAGCTGCGCATGAGCAATGAGCTTACACAGCGCCTCAATCAGAGCCTGCGTCTCGGTGATATTTTTCAATTCGCCTTCGAGGAGCTTCTGGGGATGTTCGAGGCCGATTACTGCTGTATTCTCCATATGAGCGAAGAAAAGGGCGGGCTTGAAGTGATTGCCTGCAATCATCATCAGCTGCTGAACGAAATGATTGAGGCCGGACAGGGGCTGGGCGGAAAGGTCTATGTCACCGGGGAGCCGCTCTTTCTTTCTGATTATAAGTATGGTGCAGGAGAGAAGTCGAAGCTTATGGAGGCAACCGGCTCCCAGTCGCTGATCGCAACCCCTCTGAGTGTAGGGGGAGAGGTCCGGGGGGCCATTATGCTTGCCCACAGGAGCCCGCATTTCTTCTCTTATGACAGCTACAGGCTGCTGCAGGCCATGGCCGGGCATATCGGGCTGGCTGTCGGCAATGCCCGGCTGCATGCTGAAGTAAGGCGTCTGGCCAACCGTGACAGTCTGACCGGACTGTTCGCCCGGCATTACCTGGATGAAGAGATCAAGGAACGCCAGTCCAAGGACTTCTGCGGGACGCTGATCGTTGTGGATATTGACCAGTTCAAGATGGTTAATGATACCTACGGCCATCAGAAGGGTGATAAGATTCTGAAGCAGGTAAGCGAAATTGTTAAATCCTCCATCCGCCAGGGAGATATCGCCGCCAGATGGGGCGGGGAAGAGCTGGCGGTGTATCTGCCCCAGCTTGGCGTGCAGCAGGCGGTCTATGTCGGCGAACGCATCCGCAAACGGGTAATGGGTGAGACGGAGCCGCGTGTAACGGTCTCCTGCGGCATTGCCGAATGGAGCTGGACAGATGAGCGGGTCAGTGTAGAATCACTGTTCTACCGGGCGGATATGGCGCTGTATGAAGCTAAGAATAACGGGCGTAACCAGGTCGTGATCGATAATAAGAATTTGAACGGGGAGATTTACTCGAAGAATCCTTGGGCATAAGCTCAGGGATTTTTTATTTTATTAGGAATTATACATTGCCTGAGATGGACAACGGTGAAAAGTTGGCTAAAGGGCGGGAGAAGCAAACAGCAATTGTGAGAAGGTTAGCGTTACGGACATGAGAGCCGTTATGCCAGCGGAAAAGCACCAGAGTAGATCCTTAAAGGACATCAGGTTCGTTATTTAGCCGATTAGTGGGACTTTTGGCTGTTACGCTAAGCGATTAATCTGAAAACTGCTGCCGACTGTCTATATTCTTGACAGAGGGCCTGCGTTTGTATAACCCGTGCAATCAGGGAGACTCTAGAAATGGATGACTAATCATCCAAATATGGCCGGGAAGGGCTGGGTAGCCATGATGAAATTGTTGCTGGTCCGGGCAGGAACGCTCCTTATAATATTGAATGCTGCTCTTATTCCGCTTAGCGGCTGCGGAGTCATGAAAGACAAGCCGGCAATCCAGGACTTAAGTCTTGTGCTCGCCGGAATGGACGGCAGTGACGGCGTATCCTTCGAAGGGGAGGCGGCGCTGCTGCTTAGTGGGAAGGTGGTTCCAGAGTCATCGCTCTATTACGGGGGAAAGCTTGCGGACCATAATAAGGTGAGCCTGTATTCTATGCTCCCCGATAAAGGCAGACCGAAGAAGGCTGCGGCGGGGGCAGGTGTCCGTGATTTGGAGCAGAGCTCCGGCAAGGCTCCAATCTATTATACGCGGCTGGTAAAAGAAGACGGTGAATGGGGCATCAGGATGGCGGCGGCGGAGGCGCAGCAGACGGGTCCGCTGGAGGCGCTGAACCCGCTGCGCCAGCTGGAAGAGCTGCAGAGCCTGGAGAAGACAGTAACAGAGGAGACGGGAAGCGGCCGGGGGACGCGAGTGCTGCGCATTGAGCTGACGGCGGAAGAAGCGGGCAGACAACTGTCTGCAGAGCTGGAACGCGGGATGCAGGCGATCCGCCCTGAAGCGGGAGGCAGCGCCGGAGCGGCGGCTGGCAAGTCCGCTGAGGTGCTGGAGGCGCGCCGGGTCCTATGGGAGCAGAAGCAGGCTGAACTGCAGCAGCGGCTGAATCAGGCCAGCATCAGGTCGGTTTACTACCTTAAGGTTGATCCGAAGCGTAATCTGCCTACAAGGCTGACCTGGAAGCGTACGGCAGCATACCCCGGCAGCGCCGGGACGGTAACGGAGGAGACCTACATTACCCGGGTTGATTTTTACGGTTATGAATGAGAAGTAACATGACACAGATGCTTGCGCTCTATGGCGGAAGTGCTACAATATAACGGTATGTTTATTTTCAGTATCAGGAAGGAAGAGAGAGAATTATGAATGATCCCCGAATCGGGAAGCTTGCGGCGAACCTGGTAGGTTACTCCGTAAACGTACAGCCCGGCGAGAATGTGCTTGTTGAAATGATCGGCAGTGAAAGAGACTTGATTAAAGCGGTTGTGGAAGAAGTGGGCAAAGCCGGAGGCCATGCATTTGTGCAGCTGACGGACCGTACTGTTCTGCGCAGCATGCTGAAATATGCTACTCCGGAAGGGCTTAAGGCCTGGGCGGAAATCGATTTGAACCGGATGAAGCAGATGGACTGCTATATCGGAATCCGGGCCGGCGAGAACGTTAACGATCTGGCGGACGTGCCGGAAGAGAACATGAAGCTCTACAATTCCCTGTATTCCCACCCGGTACATAGTGAGCAGCGCGTCAAGCACACCAAATGGGTGGTGCTCCGCTACCCTAACGCCAGCATGGCCCAGCTTGCCAACACAAGCACGGAAGCCTTCGAAGACTTCTATTTTGAAGTATGCAATCTGGATTATGCCAAAATGGACAAAGCCCAGGATGCACTGGCAGAGCTGATGCGCAAAACCGACAAGGTGCGGATCTCCGGACCGGGAACAGAGCTTAGCTTCTCTATCAAAGGCATCGGCGCCGAGAAATGCTCCGGCCAGAAAAATATCCCTGACGGTGAAGTATACAGCGCGCCTGTACGCGATTCCGTAAACGGGACGATCAGCTACAATGCGGCCACCCTGTATAACGGCATTACCTTCGAGAATGTGAAGTTCAAGTTTGAGCACGGCAAAATTGTCGAAGCTACCAGCAATGACACAGCGCGGCTGAATGAAATTCTTGATTCCGATGACGGCGCACGCCATATCGGTGAATTCGCGATCGGCTTCAATCCGTATATTCTGCATCCGATGAAGGATATTCTGTTTGACGAGAAAATCGCCGGCAGCCTGCATTTCACACCGGGCCAGGCATATGATGTGACCGATAACGGCAACCGCTCCTCCATTCACTGGGATCTGGTGCTGATCCAGCGTCCGGAGTACGGCGGCGGAGAGATTTATTTCGATGATGTGCTGATCCGCAAGGACGGGATCTTCGTCGTGCCGGAACTGGAAGGTCTGAATCCGGAGAATCTGAAATAACATATAGCAGTAAGGTCAGTAATCAAGCTTATCAGGGCTTGTTTTAAAGAAACACCTTGCGTGAGTAAGCGGATTCAATGTATCATGGAATTGGTAGCAAATGAACCCATTTTTATAATCAAGTTGCGGAGGGATTCCTATGTCCAACAATGCGGCAATCGTGGATATTGCACAGACAGCTAGCCAGTTTAATTCATCTATCGTTCTCCAAGCGGACAACAAGTACATTGATGTGAAGAGCATCCTTGGCTTGTTCACTACCCTGGTCTCCAGCCAAAGCTATGAGCTTCATGTACATGGCACAGATGCCGAGGAAGCCAAGAAAGCAATGAGCGAAGTATTTGCCAAACACAATTTGAATTTTACAGTAGTAGCTGAGTAATCCATCATTCACAGGAGACGTCCGGCCTTGCGGCAGGGCGTCTTTGCTATGAATAAATTTATTTTTGTCCATTCTTCGTGAATATCCTGAACTGAATTCTTGTATTAGGTCCTAATTTCGACTAATATTAAGAATAATAAGCAGTAGCAGCTGTAACTTTTGGACATGGGGGGGAAAATGCATGACTTCATCGGATTTGCAGGAACAGCTAAATATCAAAGCAATCAATCTTCTTCAAGAAGATGCCGATAAAATTCAGAAGCTTATTGAAGTACAGATGGAGAATCTGGCGACTCGTTACTGCCCTCTCTATGAGGAAGTGCTGGATACCCAGATGTATGGTTTCTCCAGAGAAGTCGACTTTGCGGTTAGAGCAGGGCTGGTACCGGAATTTACGGGCAAGCAGGTGCTGAGCAAGCTGGAGCGTAATTTGGCGGTACTCTATGAAGCACTGAATAAGAAGGCAGAGGAGCGGGAGATGTAGAACCGTTCATTCATAAAAACGCACATAAGGACCCTGCGGGGCCGTTTATGTGCGTTTTTTTTGCTGGAGTGAGAACTAAAGCCCCACTTTGCAGTGGATTTTATACCAGATAGAACGATACTCCGAGAATGACGTACACCGCCAGAAGCAGCAGGCCTTCGTACCAGTTGGTCGCGCCGTCCTGAATGATGGACTTGGCGATAAACACAGATACGGCAATGGCCACGATCTCTATGGTTGTGAACACGATGGACATGGTGTTGCCCATGAAGTAGCTGGCAAAGATCAGCACCGGTGCGACGAACAGGGCAATCTGCAGGCTGCTGCCCACAGCAATTTCTACAGCGGCGCCGATCTTGTTCTTCATGGCGAGCATGATGGCTGCGCTGTGCTCAGCGGCATTACCGATGATCGCTACCAGGAAGGCGCCCACGAACAGCTCGCTGAAGCCAAACCGTTCTGTCAGGGTCTCCAGTGTCCCGACGAGCCATTCGCTGACGAATGCGACCATAACCGTAGCGATAATAAGATAGAGGATCGAACGGTTTCTGGACCAGACAGGCGCATGCTCATTGGGAAGCTCTTCAGCATGGTCATCGGTGACATCAGCCAGATACTTCTTGTGCGTAATCATCGAGAAGACCAGCCAGGCCATATAGGCAGCAATCAGCAGGCCGGCTACAACAAGGCTGAGCACATCCGTATCCTTCTCTGTGATGGAATGGGTGTTGAAGAACATGGCGGGAACGAACAGGGCGATGACCGCAACAATCATCAGGGAGCCGTTCAGCCCGGCAAGCGTAACGTTGAAATTCTGCACTTTGAACTTCATGCCTCCTGCAAAGATGCTGAGTCCGAGTACGAGCAGCAGGTTACCGATAATTGAGCCGGTGAGACTTGCTTTAACCATGTCGAAGAGTCCTTCCTTGACGAGGAAAAAAGCGATGATCAGCTCGGCCGCATTGCCGAAGGTGGCGTTCAGGAAGCCTCCCAGCCGTTGTCCGGCGTAGTGGGCCACGCTTTCTGTAGCCCGGCCGAGGAAGCCGGCTACGAAAATAACCGAGATGGCGGACAGGATAAACTGAAGCGTATGATCCCAGTTCGCATAATGTCCGATTGCGCTGAGCAGGAAGGTGATGACCAGCAGCGCCGGTGAGATCCATTTTTTCAAGGTAAGGCACACTCCAGTCTTTAGTATGTAGGTTGATTTCATAATCAATATAACCAAATTGTTCCTGACTGTAAACGGGGGGTGAGAGAAAGTCATTTGCTTTTTAGCCTGTTTTCGAATTACAATAATTGATAATGAGTGTAGGGGGGATATGGCATGGCGGAACAACTTCAACTGGAAATGGGAAATATACGGATATCGAATGACGTCGTCTCGAAGATCGCCGGATTGGCAGCACTGGAGACTCCTGGGATTGCAGCCATGTCTGGCGGACTGTCCGAAGGCTGGGCGAAACGCCTGAGCGGGAAGAACGTGCAAAAGGGTGTAACTGTCGAGGTTGGGCAGCTTGAAGCCGCAGTGGATTTGCGCATTATTGTTCTGTACGAAACACCGATTCACGAGGTATGCCGGATGCTGCAGCAGAATGTACGCGAGGCTGTCGAGAGCATGACCGGGCTTCACATTGTGGAGGTTAATGTTAAGGTTGAGGGCGTAGCCTTCAAGAATGACGAAATTTCGTAAGCGCTGCACTGAGCGATCAATGCCAATCATATGGGTGAGCAGTACAAAACAAGGCAGTCCGGAGAAGCTCCGGGCTGCCTTTTCAAGTTGTGAAGTTATTTAAAAGTGCAGATATCTGTCAGCGGGCGCTTGCGCGCGGGCGTACCTGGCGGACAGTAGTCACGGATTTGGTGACTTCCTTCTGCGCCGGACGGTTGGTTTCCCTTGAGATGCTGAGCATAATCCCCATACAGAGCATGCTGACAAGCAGAGAAGAGCCGCCGTAGCTGATAAAGGGCAGGGTAACCCCGGTAAGGGGAATGGTATTGGTTACACCGCCGATATTAATAAAGGCCTGAATGGCGATAAGTCCCATGACCCCGATACCGACCAGGGTCCCGAAGGGATCGGTACACCTGAGCGAGACCAGAATTCCCCGCCAGATGAAATAAAGATACAGCAGCAGGAAGATGGAGGTTCCGATGAAGCCTAATTCCTCGCCGATAACAGCAAAGATAAAGTCGGTATACGGGTAACGCAGATAGTGCAGCTTCTGGACACTTTGGCCAAAACCGGCTCCCTGCGGTCCGCCTTCGCCTAAGGCAATAAGGGATTGCATAATGTTGAAACCGCTGCCTTCTGAGTTGGCTTCAGGATCAAGAAACGCTTCGATGCGGCCTTGCCGGTAATCCTGGCCGTTCTCGACCTTGGCGGCCGGCTGAGTGATGGACTCGATGGCAGTCATCGTCCCGAGCACCAGTCCAACCCCGAGCACCAGCAGGGCGATCGAACCGATAATATGCTTCATGCTTGCTCCGCCGGCATAGATAACAAGTCCGCTGGTGGCTACCAGAATCATACAGGACCCGAAATCCGGCTGCATCATAATCAGTCCGGCGACGATGCCTACGATGATCATCACGGGAATGTAGCCGGTGCGCAGATCCCGGAGCCGTTCCCCCTTCTTGGTGATGAGTGCAGACAGGTACAGGATAATTGAGATCTTGGCCAGCTCTGTAGGCTGGATACCGAGCCCGAAGAGGTTGAGCCAGCTCCGGGCGCCATTGATCCGCTCGGCGAAAGCAACGGCAAGCAATAATCCTAACGTTATGACAAAAATCGGGGCATACCATTTCTTGAATTTGCTGTAGTGGATATTCATTACCACAAACATGATGAAGCTTCCGGCTAGAGCCCAGACTAATTGTTTTTTGACAAAATAAAACGCATCATTGCCGAATTTCTCGCTGGCCAGTGTCAGGCTGGAGCTGGAGCTGAACACCATTACCAGTCCGAAGCCGACGAGCAGCAGAGTGAGAATAAGAAGCTGGAAATCGGGCGTCCCTCTTTTGGGCAGGCGGGCTTTGGGGGCGGTCTTTCCTTTCGCTGTGCTCAAGCCTCCAGCAGCCCTTTCAATTCCGATATATGCTTCTGCGCGGCATCGAGTACCGGCTGAGGCACCGGAGAATCATACTCCAGGCCGTGCGGGAAAGTGGCTTTGCCCAAGTAGACGGCTTCAATCGCGAGTACAGCATCCGCCTTTTCCAGCTTTCCTTCCACGGCCCGCGTGTTAATGCGCAGGAAGTATTCCCCGCCGTTCTGGCGGTCTTCTATCTTGCAGTCGTAAGTAGCGCGGTAGTATTCCCATTGCCAGCGGATGAAACCGGCTTTGGCTGCACTTTCGTCGAGATAAAGCAGGTCGCTTGTCAATCCTACGAGGCCCGTGTTCTCAAATATCATAGCGCACAACTCCCCCTTATGAAGTATAATAGTACATTTGAAAATAGAAATTGCCCATGTTCTTCCTCATGATAGTATGTTTCCCGGGGTTGTGCAAGGTAGAGAGGGCCTACCGATACCCACTTTTTTGCGTTTCTGCTACAATAAAGAGATATGGCATACTGCGGCATGAGCCAGCATGGAGGGAGAACGCCGGGGAGCCGGCGCCGGATGCTGCCGGAGAAGGGAATGGAGAAGTATGGTGAGGTTAACATTAGAGGAGCTGCTGCCGGAAATGGTGGAATGGCGGCGCCATTTGCACCGCAATCCGGAGCTGTCCTACCAGGAGAAGGAGACTTCGGCCTATGTAGCGGACAAGCTGGCCGGCCTTGGGATCGAAGTCAAGAAGAGCGGGGCAGGCTACGGGCTGACGGGAATTCTGAAGGGGAATACGCCCGGCAAGACAGTTGTGCTGCGCGCGGATATGGATGCGCTGGCTATTACGGAGGAGAACGGGCGGGACTATGCTTCGCAGCGTCCCGGTGTTATGCATGCCTGCGGGCATGACGGGCATACGGCGATGCTCCTCGCTGCTGCTGCCTATTACAGCGCACGCCGCGGGGAGCTGCAGGGAGAGATCCGTTTTCTGTTCCAGCCTGCGGAAGAGGTCTGCCCCGGCGGGGCCATGGGGATGATCGCGGAAGGCGTGCTGGACGCTGCGGATGCTGTATACGGTCTGCATTTGTGGACGCCGTTTCCGCTCGGCACAGTAGCCAGTGCGCCAGGGCCGCTGATGGCCTCCGCCGATGAGTTCTTTATCGATATAACCGGCAAAGGCGGGCACGGCGGCATGCCGCACCGCACAGTAGACAGCATTGTAGCCGGTGCTGCGCTGGTTACCCAGCTGCAGAGTATTGTAAGCAGGTCGGTTGATCCGCTGCGTCCCGCTGTTGTCAGTGTAGGGACCATTCAGGGCGGATCGGCCCAGAACATTATTGCGGAGCGCTGCCGGATTACCGGTACCGTGCGGGCGTTCGATGAAGAGACGCGTTATCTGATCCGCCGCAGAATTGAGGAGCTGGCTGCCGCGACAGCAGCGGCCTATGGTGCGGAAGCGAAGGTGGATTATCTGATGGGCTATCCGCCGCTGGTGAATGATGAAGCGGAATATAGCCGCTTTGCCCGTGTGGCTCCCGCTGCCCTTGGAGCAGAAGCAAACGTTATGCTGATGGAGAAAATTATGCCGGCGGAGGACTTCTCCTACTATGTGAAGGAAATTCCCGGCTGCTTCATCTTTGTGGGTGCGGGCAATCCGGATAAGGATGCTGTCTATCCGCATCATCACAGCAAATTTGACTTTGACGAGGATGCCATGCTGTATGGTGCAAAGCTGCTAGTTGCCATGGCGGACTCCTGTCTGAACGAATAGCCTTTTTTCTGTATAATTACGCTTTTCTCAGGAGAACCTACTTCCGTATACCAGGATTACAGGACGGAGGGGTTCTTGCTTGAAGACAATTGCCAGACCGATACGAGAGAAGCCCATGTCCGCTTGCTGCGGGTGGGCTTCTTTGTTGTTGCGGGCAGAGCCAATCCGGCTGATGGACCGCTGTCATATCTATTACAAGGAGGCATTGCTATGAAAGGGGCAGAGACAGGAGCATGCATTACCCGCAGCGACCGGACCATTCTGCTGGAATGTGCCCATCCCGGATATGAGGCGGCAAGGGCGGCTCTGGCTGATTTTGCCGAGCTGCTCAAAAGCCCGCCCGCCTATCATACCTACCGGATTACCCCGCTGTCGCTCTGGAATGCAGCGGCAAGGGGACATACACCGGAAGCCGTGATTGATACGCTCCGCGGGCTCTCGCGCTGGGGAATTCCTTCCGGCCTTGAAGGGGAGATTACGCTGCTGATGTCCCGTTACGGGCTGCTGCAGCTCTGCAGGCATGAGAGCAATCCGCTGCTGGTTACACTGTCTGCCGCTCAGGCCGGACTGCTGGATGAACTGGAGCTGCTGGAAGGAAGCCGGAGCTTACGCGAGCTGGGCCTGCACCGGGCAGGTCCGGTAGAGAGCCACTGCCCCAAGGCTAACCGGGGTCTGCTGAAGCAGGAGCTGACTAGAATGGGCTATCCCGTGCTGGATTATGCCGGTTACCGGGACGGGCAGGAGCTGAAGCTGGCCTTACGGGAGGCGGACGAAGCCGGGGAGGATCATGCAGGTGCGGAGTTCGGCCTCCGCGCCTACCAGCAGGAGGCTGTGAGCCGGTTCCAGGGCATCAGCGGTACCGGGGGCAGCGGAGTAGTTGTCCTTCCCTGCGGCGCGGGCAAGACAGTAGTCGGCCTTGCCGTACTGGAGAAGCTGCAGTGCGAAACGCTGATCCTCACCTCCAGCACTACTTCGGTGGA
Source organism: Paenibacillus sp. MMS20-IR301 (assembly GCF_032302195.1). Taxonomy (NCBI): domain Bacteria; kingdom Bacillati; phylum Bacillota; class Bacilli; order Caryophanales; family Paenibacillaceae; genus Paenibacillus; species Paenibacillus sp. MMS20-IR301. Next base: position 2,488,673 of record NZ_CP135275.1, on the reverse strand, counting down.
ACAGTGGCGGGCGGAGCTGCTGCAGCGTACGACACTTCTGCCGGAAGAGGTAGGGGAGTATACCGGCGAGAACAGGGAGGTACGGCCAGTAACCGTAGCTACCTATCAGATGCTCACACACCGGAGTGCAAAGGGCGGGCCATTCCTGCATATGAGCCTGTTTAATGAACGGAACTGGGGGCTCATTATCTATGATGAGGTCCACCTGCTGCCCGCCCCTGTCTTCCGGGCAACAGCGGATATTCAGGCAACGCGCCGGCTCGGCCTGACCGCGACACTGGTGCGGGAGGATGGCCGTGAAGGCGACGTGTTCTCGCTGATCGGCCCGAAATGTTATGATCTGCCCTGGAAGGTGCTGGAGCAGCAGGGCTTTATTGCGGCTGTGGATTGCATCGAGGTGATCGTTCCGATGAATCAGCGGCTGAGGCAGCAATATCTGTACGCCGGAGCGAAGGAGCAGTTCCGCCTGGCCGCAGGGAATCAGGCGAAGGCTGCGGCTGCCGCGCAGATTGCTGCAGCCCATCCTGGAGCAGCGGTACTGGTGATCGGCCAGTACCTGGATCAGCTGCAGCAGCTGGCAGAGCAGCTGGATGCGCCGCTTATTACCGGCAAAACCCCGCATAAGGAACGCAGTGCACTCTACGCAGCCTTCAACGAGGGAAGGCTGCCGCTACTGATCGTCTCCAAGGTGGCTAACTTTGCCGTGAACCTGCCGGATGCTTCAGTAGCGGTGGAGGTATCCGGGGCCTTCGGTTCCCGGCAGGAGGAGGCGCAGCGGCTGGGCCGGATTCTGCGTCCTAAGCCCGGCGATAACAAGGCGTACTTCTATACGCTGGTCTCCGGTGAGAGCCGCGAGCTGGATTTCGCCCTGCGGCGCCGGATGTTCTTGACCGAGCAGGGCTACGAATATGCGGTCCGGCAGCTGGAGCCGCCAGAGGAGGCTGTTCTGTGATGGCGGCGGAGTTGCATGCAGCATTAACGCAGCTGTCGCCGGAGGCGCGGCTTGTACTGGAGCGGATTTGTGCGGCTCACGCGGCTCTGCCCTTTCCGGCGGAGACAGCCGGGCGGCTGCGGCCGGACTACCTGTGCCGCGCCGAACAGGAGCTGGCCCTGCAGGAGCTGCGCCGGGCCGGGATGCTGGAGCTGCGCCGCAAGCTGTGGGGCGATACGCTGTACCAGATTCCGCAGCAGCATCTGGCGCAGATTCAGCGCCTCTTCGGGCCGCCCGCACAGCAGCCACTGAATGAGGCGGCTGTGCGGCTGGAATATCCAGCCTGCACAGGGCTCGCCGCCGAGCTGTTCAAGGCGCTGCTGTTTACAGCCCGCGAGGGGCTGCCCCTGACGGCGAAAGGCGTCATCCATAAGAAGCAGCTGGGCCGTCTGGCCGGGCAGCTGGCCCTGCGTGAGGAGCATCTGTCCGGGCTGCTGCTGCAACAGTCCGGCCCTGAGCAATATCCGCTGCCGGTAATGGTTATTGTAGATCTGATGGCTGTGCTGGGCCTTATCAGCCGTGAGCCTGGCGCATATCAGCCCGACCCGGTACGGCTGCAGCAATGGCTGGCTAAGCCGGAGCCGGAGATGACGGATCTGCTCTACCGGATCGTAATCAGCCGCTACAGCTGTTCAGAGCCCGCTGTGCAGCATTTCAGGCATCTGATCGCTGCGGCGGAATTCCCGCCGGGGCAATGGTTCGCTGCCGCCCCCGTTCTGGACTGGATGAGCGGCCGCGGGCTTGCTCCCGGGCAGCAGGAGGATGCTGCGGCCGGCTCAGGACTTAACGGAGCTGTACAGGCATGGCTCAGCTGCCTGGCCGGATTCGGCTGGTGTGACCTGGGGTATACAGCAGAAGGGGAAGCCTGCTTCCGCTGGAAGGCAGGGAAACCGCAGCTGGAAGCGGAGCGGGCAGCGGCAGAGTGGAATGCGGGCAGCGGCGGCCCGCCGGAGGCAGATCCGGCAGCAGGCTTCATTGTTCAGCCGGACTTTGAGGTTCTTGTACCGCCGGACGTTCCCTTCAGCATCCGCTGGCGGCTGGCCGCATATGCCGAACTGCTGCATAATGAGGATCTCTGGAGCTTCCGGCTGACCCGGGAGCTGCTGGAGACTGCAGCGGAGCAGGGCAGCCCGCCTGAGCAGAGCATTGCCTGGCTGGCGGCCCATACGACCGGCGGACTGCCGGAGCAGGTGGAGCTGGCGCTCCGGCAGTGGGCCAGAGGCATCGGGCGGACAGCCTTATCAGAGGTGATCCTTCTGTCCTGTGCCGGTGAAGCAGACGGGGAGGCTATTGCAGCCCATCCCCGGCTGCAGGATATTATTACCCGGATCGGCCCGCTCCATTTCCTTGTCCGCCCGGATGGCATCCAGCAGCTGCGCAGTGAGCTGGCAGGCTCGGGCATGAACCCGCAGATGTTGTCCGGAGGGCGGGAGGAGGCTGACAGGCCGGCCTGCTGGTCTGAAGCTCCCGGATTACCTGCGGCTGCGGATATCCCTTACCGGCTGCCGGATAAGGCGGAGGAACGCGGCCTCCTGGGCAAGGGGGCTCCTCCGCAGCTGCTGCCGCCGGGAACAGGGGCTGAAGAGCAGGGGCGGCAGCTCCCCGGAGAAGAAGCGGTTCCGCAGATGTGGATGAACCAGTGGAGGCAATATCATGCCACTACCGCACAGAAGGTAATGGAGCAGGCGCTGGCCTGGGGAATCAAGGTCAGAATCTCGCGCCTGGGCCAGCAGGGCGACTTTATTCCGGAGCAGCTCAGCGGGCGTCCGTGGTCTGTGCGGGGGATTATGCTGCTTCCCGGAGCAGAGGCCGGGGAGGAGATTCAGCTTGCCGCCGGAGACTGGCAGGAAATGCAGCTGCTGTCTCCGCTCAAATATGGAAATTCCTCTTCTGCTGAAGCGGGCGGATATGTTATGATAAGGTAGTCTACCGCCCGCGGTAGAACATTAATGCGGAAATGAGATGAAGTTCATGAGCGTAGCGGAATTGAATACGGTTGATATGGCCGAAGTGCTGACATACGCCTATGAATTAGGCGATATGATTAACCAATCCGCCGAAGTGTCGGATTATTTATACTGGAAGGGGCGGGTCGACCAGAACCCCGAAATCCAGGCCATGATCAAACGGCTGCAAGCCCAGAAGGAGCTGTTTGAGGAGACACAGCGGTTTGGCCATTTTCACCCGAACTATCATTCGGCCAAGGATCAGGTTGAGCTGGTAGAACGGGAACTGGAACAGTTCGAGGAGGTTGTCCGCTTCAAGGATGCGGAGAAGACGCTGGATGATATTCTGCATTCCATGTCTGAAGCGATTGCCTTCTCGGTATCGGACAGCATCAAGGTGCCAAGCAATGATCCGCTCCCCAAAGGCGGATGCGGCAGCGGCGGCAAATGCTCCTGCGGATAAGCTGGCCCTGACAGGAAATAGAGACAGAAAGGCGGATGAGCTTATGTTTGCGGAACGGACAGGTTATATCGTATGGGTCAGCGACGTCAAAGCGGCGCGGAATCTGGAGAAGTACGGGACACTGCATTATGTTTCCCGAAAAATGCACTATGCAGTAATGTATGTAAATGCGGAGCGGGCAGAGGAAGTCATGAAGAATGTGCGCAGACTTTCCTATGTACGCAAGATTGAGCGTTCTTACCGCAATGAACTTAAGACGGAATATACCAGCAACGGACCGGACAAGTCCCGTTACTATGGTTTGTAATTTTTGTGAATTCAGATATAGCAATAACTTGGACGGGCGCTGCTGCGCCTGTTTTTTTTAGGATTACAATGGAAATGTGAATACGGGGTATACCCGGGACAGCCTGGAATGAAATTATGTCCAATCTGCAAAAATTGTCGGCAGAAGGCATTGACTAATCATCGTAGTTTATACCTGCTTAATACTTCCAATCTATGCTGAAGAAAGAGTGACAAAATTCACGAAGAAAAGCATACAGGTGATATGATGAATAAATCAGGGGCGCTGGCCCGTAAACTGGCGGCTCTGCCGCAGTATCTCCAGCATCTGGGCGGCATATTCAGAGAGGAAGCGAGGGAACTGGGCAGGTTGTCCATGCTGCTTGAAATTATGAACAATGAACTGCTGGATACGTACTTTCAGCCGATTCTGCACCTGCGCAGCGGGAAGACTGTCGGTCATGAGGTTCTGAACAGGCCGCCGAGCTCCCCGCAGTTTCCCAGCACGGAGCATTTTTATGATTTTGCCGGGCGGACGGAGCAGATGTTCAGGTTTGAGCAGTACTGCCGGAGAATGTCGCTGTCCCGGTATATGGAGAGAGTGCCGGTGGAGGATGCTGACGGGGACAAGCTTGTTTTTATTAATGTGCACCCGGGAGTGCTTAATGATTCCCGCCACAAAAGCGGAGAAACCCTTATGCTGCTTAAGGAGCTGGGGCTTGCGCCCGAGCGGGTGGTCTTCGAGCTGACGGAACGCCAGGCGGTTCAGGATTATATCGGCTTCGAGAAGGTGCTTTCCCATTACCGGGAGCAGGGCTTCCGGATTGCCGTGGACGATGCAGGCTCCGGTTATAACAGCCTTAAGACGCTGGTCTACCTCAAGCCGGAGTTCATCAAACTGGACAAGTCCCTGATCCGCGGAATCCACGGCAGCCGGGAACAGCAGGAGCTCCTGGAGCTGGTCCGGGAATATGCGGAGCGCTCATCCACCCGGGTGATTGCTGAAGGAATCGAGACGGTGCAGGAGCTGCAATTTTTACAGATGGCCGGGGTTGACTTTGGTCAGGGGTATGCGCTCGGGAGACCGGCCCATCACCCTGGATATGGAGGGTTTCCGGCATCGGCACTGCAGTTTCCAGTTAGGGGAGGTTATAGGCATGTTTCTTCAAATCGGTGAAATTGCCGAACAGATTCCGCAAATTACACTAAATCATAAATGTGAAACTGTAGATCAGATTTTTAAAAGCAATCCGCAGCTCCAGGGTGTTGCGGTCACTGAGAACGGGTGTACAGTGGCGCTAATTATGCGGATCCGCTTTTATCAGCAAATCGGGACCTTATACGGGTATACGCTGTACATGGGCAGATCTGTGGAGCTGGTGATGGACAAAAATCCGCTGGTAGTGGATTACAAGACGCCGATCATTGATGTGAGCAGGCTGGCCATGGCGAGGAATGAAGAGAATTTGTACGATTATGTCATCGTTACGCATGAAAATACACTGTTCGGAGCGGTGAGTGTGCGGGATCTGCTGCTTAATTTTGCTGAAATCCAGGCGGTGGCTGCAAGCTTCCTGAACCCTTTAACCGGGCTTCCGGGCAATATCAGCATTACGGAATGGATGATCAAATCGCTGCTTCAGGAGCAGTTCAGTGTGCTGTACATCGACCTTGACCATTTCAAGGCCTACAATGATACCTACGGATTCAAGGAAGGCGACCGGATGATTCAGGCTACGGCAGAGATTCTGAAGCATGAGGCGCTGCGCCTGGACGGGTTTCTTGGGCATATCGGCGGGGATGATTTTATTATATTTATCAGTGATTATAACTATGAGGAATGCTGCAAGAGCATCATCCGGGCCTTCGAGACTGCAGTGAAGGATTTCTACCATGCCGGGCATCTGGCCCAGCAGTATGTGCTGACGGAGAGCCGTTCCGGACGGATGGAGGAAATTCCGCTCGTCTCCATCTCCATCGCCGTTGTGACGAACCGCAGCCGCAGATTTGACTCCATAGAAGACCTGTCAGAAGAAGCGGCCCGCTTCAAAAAAAGCTGTAAAATGATCAAGGGCAGCAGCTACGTGGATGATAGCGATATCAGCATGCACAGGAGCAGGCGTTGAGACATGCACCCATCACAGCTCACAGGGGTAACAGGTATGCTTGATCAACAGTCGTCAATGCGGTAAGATTGACAACAATAAGAGCATGCCAAGACCCTTTTACGTGGAGTGTGATGACAATGCATGGCAAGGGGATGGAATGGTGGGGGGCCTATGAGCCTTTTCATATCATGCTGAATGAATACGGGATTGCCGATGTCGTGCTGACCCAGCATGCGAAGAGCCGTTACAGTGACCGGATTGCCCAGGAGGACGGCGGGGACAGTGAGGTGACAGCCTGGCTCTGGCAATGCCTGAAGCAGAACCGGGTGCGGCCTTACTCCCGAAGTGAATATAACGCTTATCTGATTGACAATGATACGGTCATTGTAGCAGATTTCAGGCAGCTTGAGGGGGTCACAGCGCTCTCCGGGGAGCGGCTGTACGTTATGGTAATCGTGTCCTTTCTCGGCAAAATCTCGGTGACGCCCCAGCTGCGGGACCTCAAAACGTATTATTCGTGGCTGCGCCACTCCCGCCGTATGAAGCTGATGAAGAAGCGCCGCAGACGCAAGTAAGGGGACGGAAGGAACGAAGGCATGCGGCCGGAGGCTGCGTGCCTTTTTTTACCTGTTGGGGTCATTATCTAAGCTAAAGCTCCGCTTTGCGGGGGAATCGGAAATCAGGCAAAGGAGTCAGGAAGTTATGAATTTTCATCAGCTTCATATTTTTTACACCGTGTCCGAGCGGGGCAGCTTCTCGGCGGCGGCATTGACACTGCATATGACCCAGCCGGCGGTGACCATGCAGATTCAGGCGCTGGAGGATTATTTCGGAACAAAGCTGTTTGACCGCTCGACCAAAAAAATTATGCTCTCTGAAGCCGGGCGCACGCTTATGCCGTTCGCGCTGCGCAGCATGCAGCTGATGCGGGAGACGGATCAGGCGATGTCGGCCTTCACGCATATGCTGGAGGGCCGGCTGCAGCTCGGGGCGAGCCTGACGATCGGCGAATATGTGCTTCCGCGCCTGCTCGGCCCCTTCGGCCGTGAATATCCGAATATCTCCATCATGATGAAGGTGATGAACACCTCGCAGATTATGGATGAGATCCATAAGCATCAGCTGAATTTCGGATTGATTGAAGCTCCGGTCTCCCATCCGGATATGGAGATTGAGCCCGTCATGGGCGATGAGCTGAAGCTGATTGTTCCCCGTGATCATCCGCTGGCGGACCGGGCTGAGGTTACACTTGGCGATGCGCTCGGGTATCCGTTCGTGCTGCGCGAGCAGGGATCGGGCACCCGGCGGGTGATGGAGGAGCAGCTGCTGGCGAAAGGGCTGGACCCTGCTGCCATGCGGATTGTGATGGAGCTGGGCAGCACAGGGGCGGTGAAGTCGGCTGTAGAGGCGGGGCTGGGGATTACGATTATCTCGACCTCGTCGGTCAAGCATGAGGTGGCGCTCGGGCTGCTGAAGGTCGTGAATCTGCAGGATGCTTCATTCAAACGGCAGTTCTATGCGATTCATCTGAAATCGACGCTGCTGCCGATCTCGGCGGTAACCTTCCTGACCTTCCTGCGCCAGCATGCAGACGGCCAGTAGCGAATTGGAACAGGACAAGACTTTATTCCCGGAGGCGGAGAATTATATGGAGAAGCACATTCAGCTTGGCGAAAATGAGACCGGCGGTGTAAACGTGACAGCGGGGCGCTGCGATCTGCATACGCATACGCAGGCTTCGGACGGCATGCAGCCTCCGGCCGACAATGTACGGCTCGCCTATGAAAAGGGACTGGCGGCGGTAGCGATTACTGATCATGATACGGTCAGCGGTGTCGCGGAAGCCCTTGAGGCCGGTAAGCGGTACGGGATTACGGTGGTTCCCGGTGTTGAGATCAGCACGCGGGCCGGAGGGAAAGAGATTCATGTGCTCGGCTACTATATTGATACTGAGCAGGAGCTGCTGCTGTCCCGGCTGGAAGAGCAGCGGAGTACCCGGCTCGGCCGGAATGAAGCGATTCTCGCCAAGCTGCGGGAGCTGGGTATAGAGATTACCCTGGAGCAGGTTGTGTCCGGCATGGGCCGGGAGCTTAAGCCGGATGAGAGCATCGGCCGTCCGCATATTGCCGATGAGCTGGTCCGGCTGGGCGCGGCTGCAGATATGCGCGACGCCTTCGACAAATATCTGGCCGAAGGTGCAGCGGCATATGTATCGCCGCCGCGGATTACGCCGGAAACGGCCTGCCAGTGGATTCAGGAGGCAGGCGGTACAGCCGTGCTGGCCCATCCCGGAATATACGGGGATGATGCCCTGGTGCGGAAGCTCGCCCAGGCAGGCGGGCTGCGCGGAATAGAAGTCTACCATTCCGATCATGGCCCGGCAGAGCATGAGCGCTATCTGGCGCTGGCCGGAGAATTCGGGCTGCTCGTTACCGGCGGCTCCGATTTCCATGGGGCGCGGCAGGGAGTTGTTTTCCACGGGGATCTCGGCAGTGTCAATGTGCCGGTCGCTGTCCTGGAAGAGCTGAAGGCCGCAGGCGGCATCTGACGGGAAGAGCCCTCTTGGGCGGACAAGTACAGATTAACCGAAAACAACCTCAGGTCCAGCAGCGGCGACGCTTCTGGACCTGAGGTTGTTTTTTTGTAGATAAGAATTGATAGGTTTCGGGGTCCCCGCAAAGTACCTGAGTTCGCCTCGAAGCCAAAGCCCCACTTTGTAGGGTTATTTTAGTCTGCTCTGTGCTAGCTCCGCAGCACACTCGGCAGCTGCTTGATCCGCTCTTCATCCGGTGTGACGAACAGCGTCCGCTGATGATCATAGATCACGAAGCCCGGCTTGGCCCCGCTCGGTTTGCGCACATGGCGGATCAGGGTACAATCCACCGGCACGCTGCTGGACTGCTTGGCCTGGCTGTAGTAAGCGGCGAGCTGAGCGGCTTCCTCCAGTGTGGCATCACCGAATTCTTCACTGCGGATCACCACATGCGAACCCGGAATGTCCTTGGTGTGCAGCCAGGTGTCATTCGGTGAGGCTAGACGGTTGGTGACGTATTCGTTCTGCAGGTTATTTTTGCCGACATAGATATCTACACCTTCAGAAGAAGTGAACACCTGGATCGTCGGCCGGGCCGCCTTCTTCTTTTTCTTACCCTTCTTACTGCGGTCGCGCAGGTAGCCCTGGGTCACCAGCTCTTCGCGGATCTCTTCAATATCATTCAGCGAGGCATGGGCGAGCTGCTGGAGCAGTGTCTCCAGATAGGCGATCTCTTCATGGGTCTTCAGCAGCTGTTCACCGATTACCCGCAGGCTGTTCTTGTATTTATTGTATTTCTTGAAATACCGCTGGGCATTATCTGTCGGGCTGAGCAGCGGATCAAGCGGGACCGTAATTTCTGCCTGATCCTCATCATAATAGTTAACCAGCTTTGCGGCCTTATCGCCTTTAGCTACGGAATGCAAGGAGGCGAACAGCAGCTCGCCCCAGATCCGGTACTGGTCGGCATCCTCGGCCTCATCCCTATCCTTCTGCAGGTTGGCCAGCTTCTTGATATTCTTGCTGCGCTCATTGCCGAGGAAGCGGAGCAGATCGCTTACCCGCTGCTTGACCGTGTCCTTCTCCGCTTTATCCCCGTAATAATCCTCAAGGCAGGTACTTATGGAGCTGAACCGCTTCACCGGTCCGCCGATCAGTCTCAGCGCAAGAGCGGAGAAGACAGGCTTGCCCTTGGCGTTCAGGCCGGACACCGGCTCATATTCCTGCTTCCTTACCGGCTCCATCACAGAATCGAAAGCCGCCCACAGCTGCTGAGGGTTGTCTGCTCCTGTTAAGCTGCTGTATTCGGCTTCCCCGCCCTGCAGCTGCTTGTACCGGAGCAGTATCTCTGCGGCAATCAGCGGGCTTAATCCGCTGAAAGCATGGACCATCCAGCCGGCCGGATCGGCTGAAGGAGAAGGGCCGCCGGTGCCGTCAGCCTGCGGCTCTCCAAGGGAGGCCAGCAATCCGGCGATATCGCCCTCAATCATATCCTCCTCGGGCTCGGCGGGATGCTCGGCGGCATAACGCGCCGCTTCCTCGGCGTCAGCCATCAATGTAACGAAAGCGGATCCGCTGATGTCCAGCGGATTCAGCTTGTGCTGCTGCGGCGGCTGCGTATAGGCGGCCCCGGGCATAACGACCCGGTAGCTGCTGATGGACGGCGTGACATGATGAATGCCGTCGATAATGGTCCCTGTGGCCAGCTCCGTCAGAATGATATTGCTGTGCCGGCCCATGAGCTCGATAATGATTTTTTTGGCCGAGACATCCCCCAGCTCATCCCGGGTTCTGATTGTGATATGAATGATCCGTTCCATGCCCACCTGGGTGATGCTCTCAATGGCCCCGCCTTCACAATGCTTGCGCATCAGCATGCAGAACATCGGCGCCTCCGCCGGGTTGAGAGTATTCCGCTCTGTCAGATGCAGGCGGGGATAAGTCGGATTGGCAGACAGCAGCAGCTTGCCGCCGCCGCCCGCACCGCGCAGGGTGAAGATGAGGTCATGTGTGCTGGGCTGATATATTTTGCTGACACGTGCACCGATAAAGGCCTGAAGCTCATGCACGATCGCTCTGGTAACGATTCCGTCTAATGCCATGATAAGGTTCTCCTGTCGCTAAAATGATGTACTCTCCCTATGATGCCATACTTTCCCTTGTTCGCGCAAAAGGAGAAAGTCTCCCGGGGTGATAATTTGGGACGACCTTGAATACACTTTGGACTAAACAGGTGGAAAAGCTGTGCGCCGCCGGAAGTCAAGAAACGACCGGGAGGGGAAAGATAAGACATGGAACAAAAAAGTTGGCACCAGCTCGGTGCAGAGGAGCTGCAGGAGATGTTCGGCGTCCAGCCGGGCGCGGGTCTGAGTGCGGAGGCTGCTGCGGAAAGACGCAAAGAGAGCGGGTTCAATGAGCTGTCGGAAGGGAAAAAAGTATCGCCAGTGATGCTGCTGCTCAATCAGTTCAAGGATTTCATGGTGCTGGTGCTGATGGGTGCAACACTGGTATCAGGCCTCCTCGGGGAGTATCTGGATGCCATTACGATTATCGCTATTATTCTGCTTAACGGGATACTCGGCTTCGTCCAGGAATTCCGCGCCGAGCGTTCACTCCGGGCGCTTAAGCAGCTCTCTGCGCCTACGGCCAAGGTGCTGCGCGGGGGCAAGCAGGAGAATATCCCGGCCAGAATGCTGGTGCCCGGTGACATTGTCCTGCTGGAGAGCGGGGACCGGATTCCTGCAGATGTACGCTGGCTGCAGTGCAGCGCGCTTTATGCCGAGGAGTCGGCACTGACGGGTGAATCCCTGCCGGTCTCGAAGCATGCACAGGCTATCAGGTCCGAAGAGATCCCGCTGGGCGATCAGAAAAATATCGGTTTCATGGGCACGATGGTCACCCGCGGGACCGGCCGGGCAGTGGTGGTCCGTACCGGTATGGATACGGAAATGGGCAAGATTGCCGATCTGATCCAGAATACAGAAGCGCAGGAAACGCCGCTGCAGCACCGGCTGGAACAGCTGGGCAAGATTCTGATCTATGTCTCTTTAGGACTTACCATCGTCGTTGTCATTGCCGGTATTCTGCACGGGCAGCCGGCGACAGCCATGTTCCTGGCTGGTGTGAGCCTGGCTGTTGCGGCGATTCCGGAAGGCCTTCCGGCCATTGTAACCATAGCCCTGGCGCTCGGTGTCCAGCGGATGATCAAGCGCAAGGCGATTGTCCGCAAGCTGCCGTCGGTAGAGACGCTTGGGTGTGCTTCGGTTATCTGCTCTGATAAGACGGGAACGCTGACACAGAATAAAATGACGGTGACGCGGCTCTGGAGTGCCGGACGGAGCCTTGAGGTAACCGGAGAAGGGTATGCTCCCACCGGACATGTACTCCAGAAGGGCAAGCCTGTTGATCTGAAAAACGACCAGAGCCTACGGCGGATGCTGCAGGTAGGCGCACTGTGCAGCAATGCGGAAATTGTAGAGACCGTTACGGATACACGCGGCAAGAAAAAAGGAAAAGGTACCGATACGGATCCTGCTGCGGGTACAGCATCCGTCTGGGAGTTGAAGGGCGATCCGACTGAAGGTGCGCTGGTAGCCCTGTCTGCCAAAATGGGCTTATCGGCAAGTACACTTGCCGTAACCTTTACCAGGGATACAGAGTTTCCTTTTGACTCTGAACGCAAGCTGATGTCAGTCATCGTCAGCCATCCCGGCGGACGGATGATCTGCACTAAAGGGGCGCCGGATGTGCTGCTGAACTGCTGCACATACATGCTATGGGAAGGCGGAGTGGTGCCGTTAACGCCGACCTTGCGCCAGAAAGTGCTTGATGCCAATGAAGAAATGGCCTCCGGTGCGCTGCGCGTGCTGGGGATGGCTTACCGCGATATCCGCTCCGGAGAAGCCGCCGGTAGTGAGAAGGAAGTGGAATGCCAGCTCGTCTTCGCCGGACTTACAGGCATGATTGACCCGCCGCGCCGGGAAGTGCGCGATGCAATCCAGGTGACCCGCCGGGCAGGCATCAAAACCGTGATGATTACCGGCGATCACGGTACAACCGCGGAGGCGATCGCCCATCAGCTCGGGATTCTGCAGCGGGGCGGCACGGTCCTGACCGGCAGCCAGCTGACCCGGATGGATGATGATGCGCTCGATAAGGTCTCCGACAGCGTGTATGTCTACGCCCGGGTATCTCCGGAGCATAAGCTGCGCATTGTCAAGTCGCTGCAGCGCCACGGCCATGTGGTGGCGATGACCGGTGACGGGGTTAATGATGCGCCGGCGATCAAGGCGGCGGATATCGGAATTTCAATGGGGATCACCGGAACTGACGTCACTAAAGAAGCCTCGGCGCTTGTTCTCGGCGATGATAATTTCTCGACGATTGTTGCAGCCATCGAAGAAGGCCGGAATATCTATGAGAACATCCGCAAGTTCATCCGCTATCTGCTGGCCTCGAATGTCGGTGAGATTCTGACGATGTTCTTCGCCATGATGCTGGGCCTGCCGCTGCCGCTGGTGCCGATCCAGATCCTCTGGGTCAATCTGGTGACGGATGGGCTGCCGGCCATGGCGCTTGGCGTAGACCAGCCGGAGAAGGATTTAATGGAGCACAAGCCGCGCGGTGCGAAGGAGAATATTTTTGCCCGCCGCCTGGGCTGGAAAATCGTCAGCCGCGGACTGCTGATCGGCCTCTGCACACTCGCCGCATTCTGGCTGACCCTACGGATTGCCCCGCATGATGCCGGGCAGCTGATCCGCGCACAGTCGGTTGCTTTTGCCACACTGGTTATGGCCCAGCTGATCCATGTCTTCGACTGCCGCAGCTCACGCTCGGTATTCCACCGTAACCCGTTCCAGAACAAATATCTGGTACTCGCCGTCCTGTCCTCCGTGATACTGATGCTGGCAGTCATGTATATTCCGCTCTTGCAGCCGGTCTTCAAGACCGTTCCGCTCAGCTTCCGTGAATGGTGCCTTGTGCTGGTTATGGCCGGTGTCCCTACATTCGTGATGGGGGCGGGCAGTGTCTGGGGCGGCAAGAAGAACCGCAACCGCATGCGCAGCGGCGGACAGCAAATGATAAAAAGTACAAAGTTTTCGGCATAAAATCAATAGCAAAGTTCCACTCCTATAAGGTATGCTGGTTTCACTGGGCAGCTTGGCTTATGCTTGAATGAGCTGGTGAATGCTGACAAAACTAAGCGTATGCTTCCGGAGCAAGTTTTGAACGAAGCGGATTCGGAAGTAGTAGATGCTGACAAAACTAAGCGTATGCTTTCGAAGCAAGTTTTGTACGAAGCGGATTCGGAAGTAGTGAATGCTGACAAAACATTAGGAGTGGACGGTCCAATGGAATTTACAAAAATGCATGGCTTAGGCAATGATTTTATTATCGTATTCGGTGAAGAGGAGCTGCCGGCCAATGCCTCAGAGCTGGCGGTTACCCTGTGCAACCGGTTCTTCGGCATCGGCGCTGACGGTCTGGTGTACATTCTGCCTTCGCAGCGCGGTGATTATATGATGCGCATCATGAACTCCGACGGCTCGGAGGCTGAGCAATGCGGCAACGCCATCCGCTGCGTATCCAAATATGTATATGAGCACGGACTGGTCGAGTCGGAGCAGATTGTTATTGAGACGATCGGCGCCGGTGAGCAGAAGGTATCGTTAAAAGTTAAAGACGGTGTGGTAGAGACGGTTACGGTGGATATGGGTGAGCCGGTGCTGTCAGGCCTGCAGATCCCGGTAGCTATCGATGCCGAGCCGGTACTGGATCAGCCGATTGAAGCGGACGGGACTGAATTCAAGTTTACGGCAGTTTCCATGGGCAATCCGCACGCAGTTATTTATGTCGACGATGCGGTATCCTTCGATCTTGGCACCTGGGGGCCGAAGCTTGAGGTGCATCCGCTCTTTCCGCGCAAAGTCAATGTGGAGTTCGCCACTGTAATTGACCGCGGACATGTGGATATGCGCGTCTGGGAGCGCGGCGCCGGACCTACGCTGGCCTGCGGAACCGGAGCCTGTGCTACGCTGGTCTCCTCGGTGCTGAACGGTGTGACCGACCGCTCGGCTGTAATCAGCCTGAAGGGCGGCGACCTGTATATCGAGTGGAATGAGGCAGACAATCATGTCTACATGACCGGTCCTGCACAGGTAGTGTACACCGGTTCGGTGGATGTATAAAAGAGGCTCGATCACACTACTTTAGTAAGATAACTTATGTTTTGCATGGGTGCCCCGCAAGCTGCGAGCTTGCGGGGCATTTTGTGCTGGGAAGGAAAAGAAACTTCTTAAGGAGCTGCTGCTTGCTCGGGGGTTGTCTTGATCCCTGTAATCCGGATGCGGAGATCCCGTTACTGAGGCGGAAATCGGGCTGTACGTGTGAAATTAGTGTGAAAAATCCCGTTGCTGAGGCGGAAATTGGGCTGTACGAGTAAATTAGAGTGAAAAATCCCGTTACTGAGGCTGAAATCGGGCTGTAGGAGGAAATTAGTGTGAAAAATCCCATTACTGAGGCGGAAATCGGGCTGTACGAGGAGATTAGAGTGAAAAATCCCGTTACTGAGGCTGAAAGTGAGTTGCATGAGACTAAGCCCGGTGCAAAGTAGGCAGTTTAGGTGACAGAGTGGAAGGTTATCCGAATAATGGTAAGGTTATCCGCGAATAATAGGACTCTGCATAAACAGGGGAGGAGGTGGCATGTATGAAGTCGATGACAAAGAGAAATGCACAGGCAACAGGAACTGAGGTGCCGGGAGAACAACCCGTTCGCATTGTCCCATGCCTGGCCGATACCGTCGCCCAGAGCCTGAGCTATATTCAGTCTGAGCTGGGCGGCAGCCCGGACCTCAAGATCCGCCGCATCCTGATTGGAGGAGAACTCCGGATCGAGGCGGCGGCCGTCCATCTTAGCGGGCTGGCTGATACTGTAGCGGTCAACGAATTTGTTATGGGCTCGTTGCTAGCCAATACAGAGGAGCTGTTTGCGGACATTGCAGACGGCAGAACAGGAAGAGGATCGGCTAAATCTGCATCTGCCGGGTATTCACGTACATGTCACACCGCCGCACCTGCCACCCGTCCCGGTGCCGGTCCACCCGCCGTCCCCGGCGATGTCGCCCGAGCCGCCGCATCTCCCACCGCCGAGCCGGCCGCAGCAGCCCCCGGCGCTCCTATCGCCGGTGACACCAGCGTTACCCCAGGCATCCGCCCCGCCGCAGCAATTGACGCTGCTGCCGCGGAAGCCGAAGCTCTGCAACTGCCCCCGCTTCCGCAGCTTCTCTTAAGCCGTGCCCTGGAAATCGGGGATGCGGTGCTCATAGAGGAGTGGAAGGAGATGATGCTGGCCATTCTCTCAGGGGACACGGCGATACTGCTGGAGGGCTACAGAACGGCCATCATCTGTGAGACGAGGGGCGGGGAGCAGCGTGCAGTCAGCGAGCCGACCTCGCAGCTGGTGGTCCGCGGTTCGAAGGACGGCTTCGTGGAATCGGCAGCGACGAATATTGCGCTGATCCGGCGGAGGATCAAATCGCCCAAGCTGCATCTTGAATACATGAAGGTCGGCACAGAGACGCAGACTCATGTAGCGCTGATGTATATGAAAGGGATCGCCGGGGAGGAGCTCGTTCAGGAGGTCAGGGACCGGCTCCGGAAGATATCCATCGACGAAGTGCTCGAGTCTGGTTTTATTGAAGAACTGATTCAGGATAAGACGTTCACGCCGTTTCCGACCATCTATAATACGGAGCGGCCTGATGTGGCTGCCGGGAATCTGCTGGAGGGCAGGGCGGTTGTTATTGTTGACGGGACACCGTTTGTGCTGATTCTTCCGGCGGTATTTACGCAGTTTTTCCAGTCTGCCGAGGACTATTCCCAGCGGTTCGATATTGCCATCCTGATGCGGTTGGTCCGGTATATGAGCTTTATCGTCCTGCTTCTGGGACCGTCTGTATATATTGCACTGACTACATATCATTATGAAATGATTCCGACGACGCTGCTGATTAATCTGCTCTCGCAGCGGGAGAATGTACCGTTTCCGGCTTTTGTCGAGGTGCTGCTGATGGAAACCGCCTTCGAGATTCTGCGTGAAGCAGGGGTGCGGATGCCTCGCGTAATCGGGCAGACAGTATCTGTAGTCGGAGCGCTGATTCTGGGAACAGCTGTTGTGGAGGCGGGGATCATCACCCCAATCATAGTTATTGTTGTAGCGCTGACCGGGATTGCCAGCTTCGCCATTCCGGCGTATAACATGGCGATTGCCGGCAGAATTATCCGCTTCGCCTTCGTAGTACTGGGCAGTATGTTCGGCTTCTACGGGATTACACTGGGACTGATCGTGCTGGTAGCACATATGAACAGCCTGCGTTCGTTCGGAATTCCGTATCTCTCCCCGTTTGTGCCGCTCTCGGTCAAGGGGCAGAAGGATACCCTTCTGCGGCTGCCGCTCTGGGTGATGGGATCCGGCAAATCCCCGCAGCAGATACGTGCGGAGATGCCTGAATACATGCGGGTCACTACAGGGTATGACGAGCAGCTGTCCCCGCTTATTCTGAAGAACAATTCCGCTGCAGGGCAGCAGGCTGAAGGTGAAGACCATGAAACGAATGAATAATAAACCGTTTAAGCTCTCCGGGATACTGCTGGCTCTTGTCCAGCTATTGCTGCTGACCGGCTGCTGGGACAGTGTGGAGCTGAACCGCCGGGCAATTGTCTCCGGTGTAGCGATTGACAGGGGGGAGACAGAGGCCGAGAAGTTCAGGCTGTCTTTTCAGGTCATCGTCGCTGAAGAAATCTCCGGGGAGAACACCCGGGGAATCTCGCCGGTTGCCCTCTACACAGGCACGGGACGGACTATGTTTGAGGCGCTGGCCAACGCCTCGCGGCAGACGGCGCGTTTCCTGTCGCTGGGGCATGTGCGGGTGCTGGTCATCTCCGAGGAGTTTGCCCGTGAGGGAATCAAGGACATTCTGGATGTCCTGGAGCGCGAAAGTGACACCAGGCTCACCAGCCTGATCTTTATATCGAGGGGCCAGCCGGCGCTTACACTGATGTCCACGATGACGGTGTTCAGTAAGATCCCTGCCAACGACCTGGTAGAAAAGCTGGAAACGAGTTCCAAGCAATTCGGCTATAACTTCCGGATGGAAGTGGATGATGTGATCAGAGGCATTCAGCTGAGAGGGGGAGGGCCGATTATTAACGGGGTGTTTACGTCCGGAAGCCGGAAACAGGCGGATACCAATGACAATCTGAAGAGTATTGAACCGAAGAGCATTTTACGGATATCAGGGTTTGCCGCGTTCAAGGATGATAAGATGAAGGGCTGGCTGGATGGCGACGCTGCGCTGGGTACGGTTCTTTTGCATAACAAAACCAAACAGTTCCCCGTCCTGATTAAACACAGTGAGGGCGGATATATTGCCTTCAATGTGTATCAGTCGCAGGTATCGCTGAAGGTGGAGTCTGCCGATCCCGAGCATCCCGTTATTACCATCAGAATCAGGCAGCAGGCTGCTGTGAAGGAGTCGCCCAATTCCCTGGATCTCACCTCCCCGGAGGTGCTTGAAGATTTGTCGGAGCAGCTTACCGGGGAGACGGTGAAGCAGATCAGATTGGCGGTAACTACAGCCCGGGAGTTTAACAGCGATTATCTCGGCTTCGGGCAGGCAATGCAGCGGAGCAATCCGCGCGGCTGGAAGCAGATAAAGAACCATTGGGAGGAAGTTTTTGCCCGCTGTGAGCTTAAATTCGAAGCAGATGCGGTCATCCGGCACACGGATATGCGCAGCAACTCTTTTCAGATCAACTAACCAGCCGCTTCAATAATGGATCTGCACAAATCTGTATTATAATTCCCTGGAGGTGTTCAGAATGGGTACTGTTAAATTCGGACTGGGCGAGTTTTTTTGCCTGACGGTGCTGTTTGAGCTGGGGACGGCGCTGGTGGTGAATCTGGGGATGAGTTCAGGCAGGGATGCCTGGATATCTATACTGCTCGGCTGTGCTGCCGGTCTGATTGTCTTTACGGGTTATGCCTACCTGTACCGGAAGCATCCGGACCTTCCCTTTACCGCATATACCCGCAAGCTGCTCGGCAAATACATCGGTGCTCCGGTCGGTTTAGCTTACATTATACTGTACATTAATCTGGCCGCCCGGGATCTGCGCGACGGCAGTACTATGCTCGCTATGGCTACCATGCATAACACCCCGCTGTTCATTCTCAGTACCCTGATGCTGCTCTCGGGAGCTTACGTGCTGCATAAGGGTGTGGAGGTGCTGGGCAGAACCTCGATGGTATTCGCGCTGGTAGTCATGCTGATAGGGCTGTTCGGGACCATTATGCTGATGCTCTCCGGCTCGATTAATCTGAACAGGCTGCTGCCTGTGCTGGGGGATGGCCTGCAGCCGGTGCTTGCCTCGGTGGCGCATCAGAATTATATGTTCCCTTTTGGGGAGATGGTGTGTTTCACGATGCTGATGCCCTATTTGCCGGATGTGAAAAAAGGGCCCTGGGTCATCGCTGCCGCCATGCTCTTCTCGGCAGTTCTGCTCAGCTTTACTATGGCGCTTAATATTTCTGTACTGGGAGCAGACATCGTCGAGCGTTCCCCGCTGCCGCTGATGCCGACGATCAGCAAGATTTCGATTTCGGATTTCATCCAGCGGGTGGATATCTTTGTGGTGATGGTGCTGATCATCGGGGTGTTTTTCAAAATGGCTGTGTTCTTCGCTGCTGCGCTGATTGGTATCTCCGAGCTGTTCAGGATATCCTACCGGAGAATGCTCTATCCTTGCGCGCTCATCATTCTTTTCACCTCCATGCTGGATGCACGCAGCTTCACTGAGCATCTGGATGAAGGCGGGGCGCTGCTGTATACGGTGTACCCGTTCTTCATGCTGGTCATTCCTGCCGTATTGATTATTGTCGCCGCGGTCCGCGCTCATTTCTCCGCTCCGCGGCCCGGCTGACTTCCGCGAATCCAGTACACGGCATCCGGCACCAGCAGGCACAGCACCAGAACGGCCGCGGCGAGCTTCTCGGAAGCTGTATACAGCAGATAATCGACGATATAGCTGATGTTACCAAGGCCGTAGCCGAACAGCCAGTCCCCCAGATACAGATACAGCAGGGAGAACAGGGACAACAGCAGAATGACCGCGTATTTGCGCAGCAGCAGCTTTCTTGTTTTTTTCTTCATTTTGAGGCTCCTTTGCAAGAATTAGGAGTAGTATGAATCATTTTCCCCGCAGGCATGCAAGGCAGCGGAGGCACCAGCCTCATTTCCCGGTGAAAGCTTATCATCCATCCCGTTTTATGTTACATTAGTATGAAACTAATGCCACACAAGGGGAGGTTCTTGCGGTGAAGCCGGATTTGCGCTCTGCATGGGAGAATAACGTATTGGTCGGAGACGGAGCGATGGGAACCTTTTTATATCAAAAGGGCTTCCCGGTCGGTATCTCTTACGAGGAATTGAATTTGACCTCTCCGGAGGTTATTGAGGATGTACACCGGAGCTACATCGAGGCTGGTGCTGTTCTGCTGGAGAGTAATACTTATTCTGCGAACTATGATAAGCTGTCCAAATTCGGACTGGAATCCAAGGTTGCCGAGATCAACCGTGCGGGAATCCGGATTGCCCGGCGTGCCGCGGGTGAGCAGGGATATGTTGTCGGGGCTGTAGGTTCTATCCGTGCCGGCAAGCGGGCCAACCTGTCTTCGGCAGAACTGAAAAGATTCTTCTCCCAGCAGATAGCTGCGCTGCTGGAAGAGCAGCCGGACGGCATTATGCTGGAGACCTTCTATGATGTGGAGGAGCTGCATCTTGCCTTAAGAACGGTGCGCAAGCTGAGCGGGCTGCCTGTGATCTGCCAGCTGGCAGTGGATGATTCCGCCCGTACGCTGGACGGGCTCACCCTGCCGGAAGCCTTCCGCATTCTGGAGCAGGACGGGGCAGATGTCATCGGCTTCAACTGTAATACCGGACCTAACGGGATCAAGCGGGCGCTGGGTACGCTTCAGGGGCGTCTTGTGCTTCCCGTGTCCATCTATCCGAATGCCGGTGTGGCGGATTACGTTGACGGCCAGTACCGCTATGGGGCGTCGCCTGAATATTTCGGCCAGATGGCCCCGGTCTTCGCGGATATGGGCAGCCGGATCATCGGCGGCTGCTGCGGGACAACCCCGCGCCATATTGCGGAGATCTCCGCTGCGCTTAAGGGCTACGAGGTGCTTCCGCTTCCTGAGCCTGTTGAATCCAAGGCGGCGGAACGGATTACAGTGCATGAGCATCTCGCTGAAGATGCCGGGCAGGGCGGCGGAGAGCCGACGCTTGTGGATCTGGTTAAGGAACGGCATACCGTGATTGTGGAGCTCGATCCGCCGCGGGATCTGGATATTGCGAAGTTCATGCAGGGGGCGGAGGCGCTGCGCAGAGCCGGCGCTGATGCGCTGACGCTGGCGGATAACTCGCTGGCTGTCACCCGGATGAGCAACATGGCGCTCGGACATCTGGTTCAGGCCCGTACCGGGCTGCGGCCGCTGGTGCACATTGCCTGCCGGGACCGCAATCTGATCGGGACACAATCGCATTTGATGGGCTTCGATGCCCTGGGTATAGACCATGTCCTCGCCGTAACCGGCGATCCGGCCCGGTTCGGCGATCTGCCTGGCTCAAGCTCCATTTACGATCTGACCTCATTCGAAATTATCCGCATGATCAGACAGCTGAATGACGGGGTTGCCTTCTCGGGCAAACCGCTTAAGCAGAAGGCCAGGTTCGTCATCGGCGCCGCCTTTAATCCCAATGTCAAGCATCTGGATAAGGCAGTGGAGCGGCTGGAGAAGAAGATCGCTTCAGGTGCGGATTATATTATGACCCAGCCGGTATACGATCCTGAGCTGATTGCCCGCATAGCCAAAGCCACTGAGCATCTCAATATTCCGATCTTCATCGGTATTATGCCGCTTGCGAGCGGCCGCAATGCCGAATATCTGCATAACGAGGTTCCGGGTATCCAGCTTTCCGCCGAGGTGCGCAGCCGGATGCAGGGACTGGAGGGTGAAGCGGGACGGGCGGAAGGCGTATTGATCGCGAAGGAGCTGCTGGATGCGGCAATAGCACATTTTAACGGCATTTATCTGATCACTCCGTTTATGTTCTATGATATGAGCGTACAGCTGCTGGAGTATATCTGGGCCAAGCAGGGGCGCAAATTGTCCCCCTTGTTTCGCTAGTAAGAATCAATTACAATAGTGTAATGGATGTGATTCCGTTGTCATTTAGTATGACCGGATACGGTCAGTCATCCCTGCAATTCGGTGGACACAAGATTACGTTCGAAGTCAAATCGGTGAATAACCGGTACTGCGAAGTTGTGCTGCGGATGCCCCGGGATTGGTCAGGTTATGAGGATATGCTGCGGCGGCTCGCGCAGCAGCATATCAAACGGGGACGGGTAGATATCATCATTAATAGAGAGCTCACTGACGGGGCGGCTGATGGTCATGCGCTGAACATGGGTATGGTGAATTCCTATCTGGAGTCAGCGGAGATGCTCCGCCTGAAGTACGGTTTCAAGGGAGAGTTGACTCTCCGTGATATACTTTCTATGCCCGGGGTTATGGAATTGAAGGAAGATGCTAACCCTGCTGCTGCGGATATGTCGGGAGAGCTTGCCGCACTTCTGGAGCAGGGCCTGAAAGCCAGCCTTGAGGGTTTACTGGAGATGCGCGCCCGTGAGGGCAGGGTTCTGGCTGCCGATCTGTCACGCCGGCTGGATCATCTGGAAGAGCTGCATGCCGGAATTTCCGGGTTTGCTCCCCTGGTTGTTAGTGAATACCGCGAGAAGCTGCGGCAGCGGCTTGGCGGACTTAATGACGGAAGCTTTCCTTGGGACGAGCATAAATTCGGCATGGAACTGGCTGTATTTGCCGACCGCTGCAATATAGATGAAGAGCTGACCCGTCTGCACAGTCACCTGGGACAATGCAGGGCAATTCTGCTGGACAGTGAGCCGGCAGGACGCAAGCTGGATTTTCTCGTTCAGGAGATGAACCGGGAGACGAACACTATCGGGATGAAGTGCAATCATCTGAATATCGTGAATCTTACGCTTGATATGAAGGCAGAGCTTGAGAAGATACGCGAGCAGGCGGCGAATTTAGAATAACAGAGACCTGAAGCAAGCCAAGATGTTACTTATGGGGGGAACAACCGGAACATGGCAATCAAACTAATCAACATCGGCTTTGGAAATATCGTGTCGGCCAACCGCATTATTTCCATTGTCAGCCCGGAATCTGCACCGATCAAACGGATCATTCAGGAAGCCAGAGACCGGCACATGCTGATCGACGCCACTTACGGCAGACGGACGCGGGCCGTCATCATTACAGACAGTGATCATGTCATTCTCTCGGCGGTTCAGCCGGAGACCGTGGCTCACCGCCTGTCCAGCAAAGATGACGATAACGACGAATAACAACAAATGGAGTGTATTATGTCAAAAGGATTGCTGATTATATTATCCGGCCCTTCCGGTGTCGGCAAAGGTACGGTATGCACGGCGCTGCGGCCGAAGATGCCTGAACTCGTCTATTCTGTCTCTGCCACTACGCGTTCACCGCGTGAAGGCGAAGAGAACGGAGTCAACTATTTCTTCAAATCCAGAGAGCAGTTTGCTGAGATGATTGAAGCTGACCAGCTGCTTGAATATGCAGAGTACGTAGGCAATTACTACGGTACTCCGCGTGACTTTGTGGAGCGGACACTTGAGAGCGGAAGAGATATCATTCTGGAGATCGAGGTTCAGGGTGCGCTCAAAGTCAAAGAGAAATTCCCCGAAGGAATCTTTGTGTTCCTGCTGCCTCCGTCCATGGACGAGCTGAAGGACCGCATCCGCGGACGCGGCACGGAGCATCCTGATGTGATCAATCACCGGATGTCTGTCGCTGAAGATGAGATTGGCCTGATCCGTCATTATGATTATGCAGTTGTGAACGATGAGATCGATCTGGCCTGCAAGCGAATAGAAAGTATTATTATCGCCGAACATTGTAAGGTGAGATAACAGATTATACAGGACTTGCCCAGATTTACAGTAAAAGATGAAGAGGTGCCTTACATGCTATATCCATCCATTGACGAAATGATGACCAAGGTTGATAGCAAGTATTCCCTGGTTGTCGCTTCAGCCCGACGGGCTAGAGCGCTCCGTGAAGGCGGAAAAACCGATATTAAAGCTCCAAGATCGCATAAGTTTGTCGGTGTTGCGCTCGAAGAGATTTATGAAGACCGTATTGTGGTAACCCGCGGCGAAGAATAGTCTCAGGTGATCCTGTTTTAAGGCTTACAGCTGAAATGGTGCCGCCCTTGAATAAGGTCGGCAGAACCATTTCTGCCAGGCACTGCCGTAACTGAAGTATTAATGGCCCGTACCGGGCTGTTCCTGACAACCGGAAGGTTGTTATTTTTTTCTCTATTTATAAGAGGAAATGAAGATTTTCATCTTTTCTTTTCATATCTGCATTTAGAGTGGGTACGGATAAGGAACAGGGGGGAGTTCAAATTGAAGAGCTTACAGGGGAAATCCATTATTCTTGGGGTGACAGGCGGAATTGCAGCTTATAAGGCGGCGGCATTGACCAGCAAGCTTACCCAGAAGGGGGCTGCGGTGCATGTAATCATGACGTCGTCGGCCAAGGAGTTCATTACGGAGCTGACGCTCCAGTCATTGTCCAAGCAGCGGGTGTACAGTGATACCTTTCAGGAGCGTGACCCGTCGTCCATCTCGCATATCGATCTGGCGGATTCCGCCGATCTCGTCCTGATTGCCCCGGCTACCGCCAATATGATCGCCAAAATGGCACACGGCCTGGCTGACGATATGCTCTCTACCACACTGCTTGCTGTCACGGCGCCTATTATGGTCGCACCTGCAATGAACGTGCATATGTACCAGCATCCGGCTGTGCTTGCCAATATGGATACCCTTTATAAGCGGGGAGTTCATTTTATCGAGCCGGGGGAAGGGCTGCTGGCCTGCGGTTATGTAGGCAAAGGGCGGCTTGAGGAGCCGGAGACAATTGTGAAGGTAGTGGAGAATTTTTTTGCGTTGCAGCCGGACAAGCAGCCGGGTCCCCTTCAAGGTAAAAAGGTTGTTGTTACCGCTGGAGGAACAGTAGAACGCATTGATCCTGTCCGTTATATTTCCAATGATTCCTCCGGCAAAATGGGCTTTGCCCTGGCCCGTGCTGCCCGTGACATGGGGGCTGAGGTTACCCTGATTGCAGCACGCACCGATGAAGCGCCGCCGCGCGATAACGGTATTGCGCTGGTTCGTGTGGAGTCCGCACAGGAGATGTATGATGCGGTCATGACCCGCTGGAAGGATTGCGACATCCTGGTTAAGGCGGCGGCTGTGGCCGATTACCGGCCGAAGCACAGTGCAGGCTCCAAGATCAAAAAGAGCGGCGACACCATGACGCTTGAACTGGTGAAAACTACAGATATACTGGAGAGTCTGGGCAAAAT
The DNA here is from genome assembly GCF_032302195.1 of Paenibacillus sp. MMS20-IR301. Classification (NCBI taxonomy): domain Bacteria; kingdom Bacillati; phylum Bacillota; class Bacilli; order Caryophanales; family Paenibacillaceae; genus Paenibacillus; species Paenibacillus sp. MMS20-IR301. The sequence goes on along the minus strand of NZ_CP135275.1, from coordinate 2,463,798 downwards.
TAAAGATGGGCAGTTCCTGATCGGCTTTGCCGCAGAAACAGGGAATGCCGAATATTACGCCAAGGATAAGCTGGTCCGCAAAAACCTGGATCTGATCGTGGCTAATGATGTTGCTGTAGAGGGTGCCGGGTTCGGTACGGATACCAATATAGTCTCAGTGTATGATGCTGAAGGCCTGGTGCTGGATCTTCCGCTCGTCTCCAAGGATGAGGTCGCACGCCAGGTGCTCCGGCTTGCTGCGGAGCGTGTCAGCGGAGCCTTAATATAATGGATATTGCCAAGGTCATCGTCGATGTTCCTGTGCGCAGCACCGACCGGCCGTTTGATTATCTGATTCCGGAATCATTGAAACTATGGATTGAGGTAGGCAGCAGAGTAGCAGTTCCATTTGGCCCCCGTACGGTGCAGGGCTTTGTGGTCTCTCTTGAATCGGGGGAGACCGGCAGCGTCTCGAGGATGAAGCCGGTTGAAGAAGTGCTGGATCTGCTTCCGCCCCTCTCCCCGGAGCTGGTGGAGCTTGGCGACTGGATGAGCCAAAGATATGCCTGCAGGCGGATTTCTGCCCTGCAGGCGATGCTTCCGACTGCCCTTAAGGGCAAGGCGGAGCGGCTGATTTCGCTAGGGGATGCGGGTGAGGAGGAGGCAGCATCGGGAGACGGGCTATTTCCCTTGTTCCTTGAAGCCGACCCGGAAGAACAGTTAATTACGGACTTCGTAAGACGTCAAGGCGAGGTAACGATGAAGCAGCTGACCCGCACCTTTCCGGAGGCAGCGGAGACCGTAAAGTTCATGCTGCGGCGCGGGGTGCTGTCAGAGAGCCAGTCCATCAAGGATAAGCTGGGCAAAAAAAAGCTGAAGGCCGTTGATCTGGCGATTGGGCTTGCTGCTGCCCGTGAATCCTTGTCGGGCTTCCCGGCGCGTTCGGCACGCCAGCGGGAAGTATTGTCCTTCCTGATTGATATGGAAGCTATGCTGCCTATGCCGCTTAAGGATGTGCTGGCAGTTCTCCAGGTCACTGCCGGAACGGTGAAGGCGCTTGAGGATAAGGGCTATATCGAGATAAGTGAAATTGAAGTATACCGTGATCCTTACCGCGGGCGTGATTTCAAGCCAACCGCTCCGCTGCCGCTGACTGCGGAGCAGGAGATTGTGTATAAGCGGATTGTAGGCGCCGTGGAGCAGCAGATGCATGAGGTGTTTCTGCTGCATGGTGTTACGGGCAGCGGGAAGACGGAAATCTACCTGCAGTGTATTCAGCGCTGTATCGAGCAGGGCCGCCAGGCTGTCGTGCTTGTACCGGAAATTGCCCTGACCCCGCAGATGGTTGAGCGGTTCAAGGGCCGCTTCGGGAGCGGCGTGGCGGTGATGCACAGCCGCTTGTCTGTCGGTGAGCGCTATGATGAATGGCGCAAAATCCGCGAAGGAAAAGCGATGGTTGCAGTTGGAGCGCGCTCGGCGGTATTTGCCCCGTTTGCCAATCTGGGGCTGATTATCATGGACGAAGAGCATGAAGGCTCGTATAAGCAGGAAGAGAATCCGAAATACCATGCCCGGGATGTAGCAGTCCGCAGGGCAGAGCAGGGCGGAGCGGTGGTCATACTGGGTTCAGCCACCCCGTCGCTCGAAAGCTACTATGCAGCAAAATCACAGATCGATATTCACTTCTCGCCTGTACTTCTCGAGATGCCGACCCGTGCGCTCGGTAATGAGCTGCCGAAGGTGGATGTGGTCGATATGCGTGAGGAGCTGAAGGAGGGCAACCGCTCCATGTTCAGCCGCAGGCTGCATTCTGCACTGGCGGCGAGACTGGAGCGCGGGGAACAGACGGTGCTGCTGCTGAACCGCAGAGGCTTCTCCACCTTTGTCATGTGCCGGAGCTGCGGATATGTCGCCGGCTGCCCGGAATGTGATATTTCGCTGACCTACCACAGCCGCAGCGACAATCTGCGCTGTCACTACTGCGGTCATGCCGAGCCGGCTCCGAAGACATGCCCGGAATGCGGCAGTGAGCATATCCGGTTCTTCGGAACGGGGACGCAGCGGGTGGAGGAGGAACTGGGCAAGCTGTTCCCCGGCATCCGCGTAATCCGTATGGATGTGGATACAACTACGGAGAAGGGTTCGCATGAGAAGCTGCTTAACCAGTTCAGGGATAAGAAGGCTGATGTGCTGCTTGGAACACAAATGGTTGCCAAAGGCCTCGACTTTCCGGATGTTACCCTTGTCGGTGTAATCACTGCGGATTCTGCGCTCAATCTGCCGGACTTCCGGGCAGCCGAGAAAACCTTCCAGCTGCTGACGCAGGTAGCAGGCCGGGCCGGACGGCATCAGCTTCCCGGCGAGGTGGTCGTGCAGTCATATACTCCGGAGCATTATTCCATCATTCATGCCAGCGGGCATGATTACAGATCCTTCGTACGGGATGAGCTGAAGCACCGCAAGGCGCTGCATTATCCGCCGTACTGCCGGCTTATTCTGGTCACTCTGTCGCATGAGCAGCTTCCCCTGCTGCTGAAGCTTGCGGAGAATTATGCTCTTAGTATTCAAGGCAAGGCCCGGCAGCTCCGCTGGTACGGCAGCCTGGACAAGCTTTCCTCCGATGCGCTCGATCTGCTGGGTCCGGTGGCCTCGCCGCTGCCCCGCCTGAAGGGGCGCTACAGATTCCAGTGCATTATTAAATGGCGCGGGGCGATTGATGCCATCGGTCTGGCCCGCAAGACAGCCGAGGAGCTGGAGGATTCCGTCCGGGATAAGGGTCTGCAGATCAGCATCGATGTTGATCCGCAGATGTTGATGTAATCTCCCGGCGTGTTACAATGGGTAAGGAGTTTTCTGCTGAAAGTATTATTCAGGAGCTTTACTATGAAATGAAGGGCTGCTCTTCGTTTCATATACTATAGACATGTTAAGAACAAGGATGGTGTTGTTGTAATGGCAATCAGGCTGATTGTGAAAGAACCGGATGAAGTGCTGCACAAGAAAGCGAAAACGGTAACTACGGTTACCCCGAATGTACAAAAGCTGCTCGACGATATGGCGGACACCATGTATGACGCAGAAGGTGTCGGCCTGGCAGCACCGCAGGTCGGTATCCTGAAACGGCTGATCGTTGTGGATGCTGACGAAGAGCATGGACTGATCAAGATGATCAATCCCGAGATTGTGAGTATGGACGGAGAGCAGTTCGGACCCGAAGGCTGCCTCAGCATTCCCGGCCTGAACGGCGATGTGCGCCGTGCGGAGACGGTGACGGTGCGCGGCCTTGACCGTGAAGGCACTGAAATAACGATCACCGGAAGCGGCCTGCTGGCCCGGGCCTTTCAGCATGAGATTGACCACCTGAACGGTGTGCTGTTTACGGATATCGCCGAGAAGGTATATGAGTATACAGCAGAACGCAGTGAAACTGAGGAGTGAATGAAATGAAGATAGTGTTCATGGGAACCCCGGCTTTCGCGGTGCCTTCCCTGCGGATGCTGCTGGAAGAAGGCTATGAGGTAGCGGCTGTTGTTACCCAGCCGGACCGGCCGCAGGGCCGCAAGAAGACGCTTGTGCCGTCTCCGGTTAAGGAGGCTGCGCTTGAGCTTGGATTGCCGGTGCTGCAGCCGGAGCGGATGCGCCGTCCTGAAGCGGTTGCTGAGCTGGCTGCCTATGAGCCGGATCTGATTGTAACAGCCGCTTATGGTCAGATTCTGCCGAAAAGTGTGCTGGATATGCCGAAGAACGGCTGTGTGAATGTGCATGGCTCGCTGCTGCCGAAGTACCGCGGCGGTGCCCCGATTCAGCGCAGTATTATTAACGGTGAGCAAGTTACCGGCGTTACGCTGATGTATATGGCGGAAGGTCTGGACACCGGAGACATGATCTCAAGGGTAGAGGTGCCGATCGAGGACGAAGATACTTCCGGCACGATGTTTGAGAAGCTTAGTATTGCCGGAATGGAACTGCTGAAGGCTGAAATGCCGCGCCTGGCAGCAGGACGTGTAGAGGCGGCTGTGCAGGATGACAGCGAAGCTACGTATGCGCCTAATCTCAGCCGGGACGACGAGCGGATTGACTGGACGGCCGGCTCGGTTGCGGTCTACAACCGCATCCGCGGTCTGGTGCCGTTCTCCGGTGCATTCACCTTGCTAGAAGGCGAGACCTTTAAGGTGTGGGCGGCTGAGAAGCCTGATCCGCACAGTACAGGCGGCAGTGCCGCTCCGGGTACCGTGCTGGCTGCAAGTAGCAGAGGTGTGGAAGTGAAGACAGGAGACGGAGTGATCCTGCTGACCACGGTACAGCCTGCCGGGAAAAAAGCGATGAGTGCGGCTGACTTCAGCCGCGGTGCGAGCCTTGCAGCCGGGACGGTGCTGGGTTGAGCGCGGGCGGCAAGGGCGGCAGCGGACCGCGTAAGGGAGCTGCTGCCGGTCAAGGGAAAAGCAAGGCAGGTTATAAGCCTGCTGCACCGGCTACAGCCCGGGAGGTAGCGCTTGATGTGCTGGTCCGTGTAGAGCAGCAAGGCGCTTACAGCAATCTGCTGCTTGGCAGCAGCCTGCAGAAAGCGGGTCTCAACCGGGAGGATACAGGACTTGCTACTGAGCTGGTCTACGGGAGCCTCTCGCGGATGATTACGCTGGATTATGTGCTGGGCAGCTTCGTGAGCAAGGGGCTGCATAAGCTTGAGCCCTGGGTACGCAATCTGCTGCGCCTGAGCCTGTACCAGATCATGTATCTGGACCGGGTTCCTTCGCATGCCGCGGTGAACGAAGCGGTGAATACAGCGAAAAAGCGCGGACATCAGGGAATCTCCGGCATGGTTAATGGCGTGCTGCGCAGTGTGCTGCGGGCCGGAGAGCTGCCGGTGCTGCCGGATGGCCTTGGCCGTGAAGAGCGGATTTCTATTCTTCATTCCCATCCCCTGTGGATGGTGCAGCGCTGGTCTGCGGAATACGGCGCGGACACGGCAGAAGCCATGTGTGCCGCGAACAATGAGCCGCCAGCGGTCAGTGTCCGTGTGAACACGACAATGATCAGCCGTGCGGCATTGCTGGCCGAGATGCTTGCAGCCGGGCTGGATGCCGCTGAATCTGCGGTCAGCCCCTTCGGGCTGACTGTCAGGGGCGGCGGCAATCTGGCGCTGTCCTCCTGGTATAAGGACGGCTATCTGTCCGTCCAGGATGAGAGCTCCATGCTTGTAGCGGAGGTTGTTGCCCCGGAGCCCGGTATGAAGGTGCTGGACTGCTGTGCAGCACCGGGAGGCAAAAGCGCCCACATGGGCGAGCTGATGAAGGATGAGGGCACAATTCTGGCCAATGACCTGCATGAGCACAAGGCCGGGCTCATTACGGATCAGGCGGCACGCCTGGGACTTGAGTGCATTACCACGGCTAGCGGAGATGCACTGGAGCTTAGCCAGGCGCTTCAGCCCGGATCCTTCGACCGCATTCTGCTGGATGCGCCTTGCTCGGGGTTAGGCGTCATCCGCCGCAAGCCGGATCTCAAATGGCGGAAGCAGCCGGGGGATGTGGCTGGCATCGCTGCGCTGCAGCGGGAGCTGCTGCAGTCCGTCTCCGGGCTGCTGAAGCCGGGCGGTGTGCTGGTGTACAGCACCTGCACTACCGAGCAGGAAGAGAACAGCAGGATTATCAGCAGTTTCCTGACGGATAATCCCGGGTTTGCACCGGTTACCTTTAAGACAGCCGCCTGGGAACGGCTGGAAGGCACTGCAATCGCCGCAGGTGAAGGCATGCAGCTGCTTCCGCAGCATTTCGGCAGCGACGGCTTCTATATTGCCCGGTTAGAGCGACTCTTGTAATATAGTGATTTGCGTAAGGAATTACAGCTTCCCGCCCGCAGAGCCCCTGCGCGGCGGGCTTTTCTTTTACCGTCTCTAATATTTGTGTTAAAATAGGAAGAATGAGAAATAATACGCATATAAATTAAGAAAGTACAGGTGCTAAAAAACAATGAAACCTTTAATATATGATTTTTCTTTAGAAGAGTTGCAGCAGTGGGCCAAGGATAACGGCGAGCCGGCTTTTCGCGGCGGACAGATTTTCGACTGGCTGTATGTGAAGCGTGTCAACGACTTCGAATCGATGAGCAACCTCTCCAAGGCACTGCGCATTAAGCTTGCAGACCAGTTCCGGATTGCGGCACTGACTGAGATTACGAAGCTTGAGTCCAAAGACGGCACCGTGAAGTTCCTGTTCGGCCTGCATGATGACCATGCGATTGAGACGGTAATTATGAAGCATAATTACGGCAACAGCGTATGTGTAACCACACAGGTAGGCTGCCGGATCGGCTGCACGTTCTGCGCTTCGACACTTGGCGGGCTGAAGCGTGATTTGACTGCCGGGGAGATTGTTGCCCAGGTCGTCCGATCCCAGCAGATTCTGGATACCCGGGGTGAGCGCGTAAGCAGCATAGTCATTATGGGTACCGGCGAACCGTTTGAGAATTATGATGCAACGATGAGATTCCTGCGCCTGATGATTCATGAGAAGGGCCTTAATATCGGCCAGCGCCATATTACTGTATCCACCAGCGGCATCGTACCGAATATTTATAAGTTCGCTGATGAAGACACGCAGATTAATCTGGCGATTTCGATTCATGCACCTAATGACAAGCTCCGCTCCAAGCTGATGCCGGTTAACCGCCGTTATCCCTTTGATGATGTGATTGAATCTTTACGTTACTATCAGGCCAAAACAGGCCGCCGGATCAGTTTCGAATACGCGCTTATCGGCGGCGTGAATGACCAGCCTGAGCATGCCCAGGAGCTGGCAGATGTGCTTAAGACCATGCTCTGCCATGTCAACCTGATTCCGGTCAACCACGTGCCTGAGCGCAAGTATGTACGGACTTCCCGCAATGATATCTTTGAATTTCAGCGTATACTGGCCGACAACGGTGTAAATGTAACGATCCGCCGTGAACAAGGCCATGATATTGCGGCCGCATGCGGACAGCTGCGCGCCAAACATATGGAGTTGGGGTGAGGATATTTGATCAGAACAGTTCAAGCCAGCGACATTGGCCGGGTACGTACGGTCAATGAGGATTCGGTCTGGATCGGCGCCACGCGCCACGGTTATACCCTCGGCATTATCGCCGACGGAATGGGGGGACATTTGGCTGGCGATACCGCGAGCAGGCTTGCGCTGGAGACGGTCCGCGGGATTCTGGACACACTTCAGCCTGACCTCCCGGAGGAGGAGCTGAGAGAAGCGTTGTCTGCCGCTATTATGGAGGCCAATCACACGGTCCACCAGGAGGCACAGAGCGATGAGAAGTACCATAATATGGGGACTACCATCGTAGCGGCACTGCTCAAAGAGTCAGCAGGATTTATCGGCCACATCGGAGACAGCAGAGCCTATCTCATTCAGGACGGTACCGCAGTACAATTAACCGAAGACCATACGCTGGTCAATGAGCTGTTCAAGAACGGCCAGATCAGCCTGGAAGAGCTGGGCAGCCACCCGCGCCGCAATGTACTGACCAGAGCACTGGGAACGGATGCCGCGGTATCTGCCGATCTGATCCCTGTTGCGCTTGCTCCCCGCGAGCTTCTGCTGCTGTGCAGTGACGGGCTCAGCAACTTCATCAGCCGGGAGCATATGGGCAAGGTAGCCGGTATTCATGAGATTTCACTCGAGGAAAGAGCGGACCGATTACTTCAGCTGGCACTGCTTGCCGGCGGCAGCGATAATATCAGCGTTGCTATGTTAGAACATCAAGGAGAGGCCGCAGTGCCCGAGACAAAGGAGTGGGATAGATGATCGGTCACGAATTGGGCGGCCGTTACCAAGTCATCGAACGGATTGGCGGAGGTGGCATGGCCCTGGTATACAGAGCCCATGACATTTTGCTGAACCGGAATGTTGCTATCAAAGTACTGCGCAATCAATTTGTGCATGATGAGGAATTCATCCGCCGTTTCCGGCGGGAGGCGCAGTCAGCCGCATCGTTATCTCATCCGAACGTAGTCAGCATTTATGATGTCGGCCAGGAAGAGGACGTTCATTACATTGTGATGGAATACGTCGAAGGCAAGAACCTGAATGAAATTATTAAAGAACGGGCGCCGCTGCAGGTCGATGAATCCGTGCGGATTGCTTCGCAAATCTGTGATGCGCTGGACCATGCACACCAGAACCAGATCATTCACCGCGATATTAAACCTCATAATATATTAATCGGCCGCAACGGCCGGGTGAAAGTAACAGATTTCGGAATTGCCCGGGCGGTGACATCGACGACTATTACCCAGACAGGGTCTGTGGTCGGTTCAGTACATTATTTCTCCCCGGAGCATGCCAAAGGGGTGACTACAGGGGAGAAGTCCGACCTGTATTCCCTGGGTATTGTGCTGTACCAGATGCTTACCGGAGTATTGCCTTTCCTGGGGGAAAGTCCGATCAGTGTTGCGCTGAAGCATTTGCAGGAGGAATTCGAGGAGCCGCGCCTGATTAATCCGCTTATTCCGCAGAGTGTAGAGAATGTAATTCTCAAATCGATGCGCAAGAACCCGGAGGAACGTTATCAGTCGGCCAAGCAGATGCTGCAGGACCTGGAGACCTGCCTGCTGCCTGAGCGGCGGAGCGAGGCCAAAGCGGTATTCCATGATGATGATGATGAGGACAGAACGCGGATTATCCCCGCGATCAAACCGCTTCAGCGCGGGCTGGGCAGCCGCAGCGGCGGAGAAGACCGTATGCGCAGTGTGGATGATGATCCTCCTCCTGTTTCCGGCAAGCGTAAATGGGGACGGCCGGTGCTGTGGATCAGCCTTACACTGGTCGTGCTGATTGCTATGGCCGGAGTAGTCTGGTATTTTAATTCCAAATTGTCAGTGGACGAAGTAGCGGTGCCGGATGTTACCGGTATTACCTTTGAAGCGGCCAAGGCCGAACTGGAAAAGGTTGGCCTGCTTGCCGAGGAGCCGCCGGTGCTGAAATACAACCCTAATGTTGAAGAGAACATCGTCTGGGAGCAGAGCAAGAAAGATACGATGGTCAAAGAGGGAACCCATATTATTCTTACGGTAGGCACAGCCAAGACCTTGCCTAAGCTTCCTGATGTTTCGGGTAAAAGCTATGAGGATGCGGTCAAGGAACTGGCTGCACTGGGCATCGCCCGGGACAGAATTAATCAGGATCCCCGCTTCAGCGAGGACTTTGACTCAGGCAAGGTAATCAGCTCTGAGCCTGCCCCGCTCGCGGAATTTGATCCTGAGACGGTGACAGTTAACCTGATCGTCAGTAAGGGAAAAGAAAGCATTGAGATGCCGGGACTGCTCGGCATGACCGAGAAGGAAGCGAAGGCTGCAATTGAGAAAGCCGGGCTGGTACTGGATGAGATCAAGGAAGAGCCGAGCTTCACTTATGAACAGGGCAAAGTAACGAAGCAATGGGCATATGAGAAAGGTGATCTGGTTCCTCCAGGTGAGAAGATTACGATTTATCTCAGTACAGGTTATCCGCCGGAAGCGCTGGAATATACCTTCCCTGTACCGGTAGCACCGGCAGCAGACGGCAAGCGAAGCCAGATCCGGATTGTTTTTGCAGATGCGCGTAATGAAGGCGAGAACCAGGAGTGGGGCACCCGGACCATCGGCAAGAGCCAGATTCTGTCTGTAAATCTCGTACTTGCTCCGAATAAGGACGGAATGGTATCGGTTTACCGTGACGGAGAGTTCCTGGAAACATACCCGGTCACTTATGTAGATGTGAAGAATAACAATGTGCAGGTGCCGGAGCCTCCGGTACAGACCCAGACACCGGCACCGACAGTTACGCCAACGGAGCCTCCGGTTGAGCCGACAATTGAACCTGAGATCCTGCCTCCGGGCTCCGGTGAGGGCGGGGATACCGGCACGGAAGAGCCGGCTACCGGCTTCGTGCCAAGCCAGGGCAGCGAAACCAAGCTGATCGCCGCCGCTAACGGATATGGCAACAACAACGGCAAGGGTAAAGCTAAAGGTAAAGGCAACCATAAATAAGAAGAGATAAGCTATGCCGCCTCCCGGTTGATACCTGGGGCAGCTGAAGCAGCGAAATGACCCGGTGATTCCACACTTGGGTCATTTGCGCAAAATCAGGAGAGGAAGGCTCATCATGTATGCCTGAAGGAATCATTATTAAAGCGCTCAGCGGTTATTATTATGTCAAGCCGCTTCATGACGGAGTGATTGTGACAGAAGAAGAGGCGGTACAGTGCAGGGGGCGCGGAATCCTGAAGAAAAAGGGAACGGCTCCCCTGGTCGGTGACCGGATTATCTATATGCTGACCGAGAACGGCGAAGGAATGGTTGATGAAATCCTTCCCCGTGAATCCGAGCTGATCCGTCCGCAGGTAGCAAATGTGAAGCTGGCGGTACTCCTGTTCTCTGTACGTGAACCGGATATGAACCTGAACCTGCTGGATAAGTTCCTGGTTCATATTGAGCATTCCGGCCTGGACACGCTGATAGTATTGACGAAGCAGGATCTGGAGGAGGACGACGGCCAGGCTACTGAGGCAGTCAGAGCTATGTACGAGGAGATTGGTTATGAAGTGATGGTCACAAGCTCACTGAATGGACTCGGTGCTGATGCCCTGCGCGAGCGACTGGCCGGAATCATCAGCGTCTTCTCTGGCCAGTCCGGTGTAGGCAAGTCAACGCTTCTGAACCGGCTGGTGCCGGGCCTTGCGCTGGAGACAGGCGAGATCAGCCTGCGCCTGGGCCGCGGGCGGCATACAACCCGTCATGTAGAGCTGATGGATATCGGGAACGGCGGCTTTGTAGCCGATACACCGGGATTCAGCCAGCTGGATTTCCTGGAGCTTGGGGTGGAGGAATTATCCCATTGCTTCCGGGAATTCGCCTCCTATGCGGACAGCTGCAAATTCCGCGGCTGCAGCCACCTCCACGAGCCGGGCTGCAAGGTCATTGAGGCTGTGCAGACAGGTGAAATTGCCGGCAGCCGTTATGAGCATTACAAGACGTTCTACAACGAAATGAAAGATAAAAAGCGGAGGTACTAAACTCATGGTTATTGTTGCTCCTTCTATATTATCGGCAGATTTCGCAGCACTTGGCGCAGAAGTAGCCGAAGCCGAAGCCAGCGGTGGAGACTGGATTCACGTAGATGTGATGGACGGCCATTTCGTGCCGAATATTACACTGGGACCGGCCATTGTATCGGCAGTCAAAGCCCATACTGCACTGCCGCTTGATGTTCATTTGATGATTGAGAACCCGGAGCGGTATATCGCTGATTTTGCCGCTGCCGGAGCTGCTGTAATTACTGTTCATGCGGAGGCATGCGTGCATCTGCACCGTGTAGTCCATCAGATTAAGGAGCTCGGCCTGAAGGCGGGGGTAGCGATTAATCCGGGCACTCCGGCAGCAGCGGTGCGTGAAGTGCTGGAGGATGTGGATCTGGTGCTGGTAATGACAGTGAACCCCGGATTTGGCGGACAAGCCTTCATTCCGGCTACCCTGCGCAAAATCCGCCAGATCCGCGAATGGGCGGGGGAAATCAATCATAAGGGCCTGCACATCGAAGTGGACGGAGGCATAGGTGAGGCTACAGCTCCGCTTGCAGCTGAAGCCGGTGCAGACGTGCTGGTGGCAGGTAACGCAGTATTTGGACGGGCAGACCGTGCTGCAGCGATTCTGGCGATCCGCAGTGCTGCTGAGACAGCGGTCCGGTAATCTCACTTAAGGGATAAGGTATAGGCCAAGTTGTGCCCGCATAAATATGGTTACATGAGCAGAAATCTCATGTAGCCTTTTTTGGTTTGATAAGGGAGGTCTGCAGTTCGCCGGATATACATCATGACAGGATAGGCTCCTGCTGCACGGCATGAATCGATGGGAGGGTAAATCATGAAATTTTACACGTTCAAGCTGCCAAGATTTTTGGGAGGTTTTGTTAAAGCGATTTTGAATACTTTTCAGAAGAGCTGAGCGGAAAAAGAATAGAAAACATGAAAAAAAGCACCTTACGAATGTAAAGGGTGCTTTTTGCTACAAATACAAGCCTTTATATGCTATGCGCTATAAAGTGCCCTGGATTAAACCAAGACTAGACGCGTTCAACTTTGCCGGCTTTCAAAGCACGGGTGCTGACGTACACGCGTTTCGGTTTGCCGTTCACCAGGATACGGACCTTCTGAACGTTAACTCCCCAAGAGCGACGGTTACGGTTGTTCGCGTGAGACACGTGGTTGCCGCTTCCCGGTTTCTTGCCTGTTACTGTACATGTGCGGGACATAGATTACACCTCCTTGTTACTTACACCTGCATAAAACAATACTTAAATATAATATCACAGCAAAATTTGCTACGTCAACCGCTTCAAAAACATTTATTTCTTTAGACTCTTATAGTACAATATAAATTAGTGCATTATGTCCAGTTAATCATAGAATTGATTAGGCATGAAGTTAGGAAGGGGAATTCTCATTGAGTAAGCGTTCTATAAATGGAACAGATTTTACCGCAATGGTACTTGCCGGTGCGGAAAAACTGCAGCAGCATGCAGAGCATGTCAATTCCTTAAATGTATTTCCGGTGCCGGATGGCGATACGGGAACGAACATGAATTTGACGATGACCGCAGGCGCTAACGAATTGAAGAAAAATAATACTGCCTCTGTCGGTCAATGTGCAGGAGTACTTTCCAAGGGACTCCTGATGGGCGCACGCGGGAACTCCGGCGTTATTTTGTCGCAGCTGTTCAGAGGTCTTGGACGTTATGCAGCCCAATATGAGGAATTAAACACGCAGCAGTTCGCTGCAGCCCTGCAGACCGGTGTGGATACCGCTTATAAGGCAGTGGTCAAACCGGTAGAGGGTACTATTCTTACGGTAGCTAAGGAAGCTGCCAGACATGCAGTGTATTATGCGCGCCGTACTACTGATGTTACCGAACTGATGACTGAAGTATTGTCCAAAGCCAAAGAAGCATTAGCGAATACTCCGGAGCTTCTGCCTGTGCTGAAGCAGGTTGGTGTTGTGGATTCCGGCGGCCAGGGTCTCGTCTACATCTATGAAGGCTTCCATCAGTATCTGACTGGCGGAATTACGGCTGAACCTGCCTCTGTGCAGGGACAAGCTCCTGCGCCTGCGGCTGCAATACCCGTGCTGACCAAGCATGAGCCAGTGCCTTCATCTGTGCAGTCCTCCGCACAATCCCAGCTTCATACGGAAGACATTGAATTTTTATATGATATGGAATTTTTCATCAACCGCCAGCTGGGCGGAGCCGTGAAATCTGATTTCGATGAGGATGTTTTTCGGAAAGCGTTGTCAGTTAACGGTGACTCGATTATCGTCATTTCGGATGACGAGACAATCAAGGTCCATGTGCACTCGAAGACTCCCGGCGAGGTGCTGAATCTGGCACTGGTGCACGGTGAGATTACGCAGATTCATATCCTTAACATGCGCGAGCAGCACCGTGATCTGCTGACTGCAGGGATGGATATCGCGCCAATGCCGGATGTCTTCGCGGATATTCCGGAAGAGAAATCCAGTGTACAGGCACCTGCAGTTCCGCCTGCGGATGATCTGGCCCCTTACGGCTTTATTGCAGTATCTTCGGGCGACGGGATCTCTGATATTTTCCGCAGCCTTGGGGTGGATGCCATTCTGGCCGGCGGACAGACGATGAATCCAAGCACAGAGGATTTCGTTAATGCGATTTCTTCAATCTCAGCAAAGCATATTTACATTCTGCCGAATAACTCCAATATCGTGCTGGCTGCACAGCAAGCCAAGGACCTGCTGGAGAATGAGCGTGAAATTACTGTAATCCCGAGCAAGAGCATTCCGCAGGGGATTTCTGCTGCCTTCGCTTTCCAGGAAGAAGACGATGCCCAGGTTAACACCAGCAACATGCTGGAGGCGATCGCCCAGGTGAAATCAGGACAAGTCACCAACGCTGTACGTGATACGGTGCTTGAGAACCTTGAGATCAAGTCCGGACAGTATATCGGCATCTCCAATTCCACAATCGTTGCTGCGGCGGATGAACTGCTGGAAGTGAGCAAGCAGCTGCTTGGCAGCATGCTGGTGAACGGCGATGAGATCGTTACCGTACTGACAGGTGCTGACACCGAAGCTGATATTACGGATGCCCTCGGAAGCTGGCTGGAAGAGACCTATCCGCAGGTTGAGGTTGAAGTACATGCAGGCGGACAGCCGCTGTATTACTATCTTTTCTCCGTGGAGCCATAGATATAAGCAAGCAGTGTGGATCAGCAAAAATACAGTATGGGGAGGAAATCCATGAATCGTACCGTAATCGTTACCGACAGCACATCCGATATCCCGCCTGCCCTGGCGGCCAAGTACGGCATTGAAGTTGTTCCGCTCACTTTAATGTTCGGCGAAGAGGCATTCCGGGATAATGTGGATATGACGCCGGAGCAGTTCTATGAACGTCTTCCCCGCTCGCAGCAGCTGCCGACCACCTCACAGCCGTCACCGGTCGAATATATGAATGTGTACCGCAGCATTCAGGAACGTTACCAGGGCAGTCCTATACTGTCCTTCCATATCTCCTCAGGACTCAGCGGTACGTACCAGTCTGCGGTTCTGGCCAAATCCATGCTGGAAGAGGAAGGGGAAGCTATCACCGTGGTTGATTCCCTGTCCGCTTCCTACGGATTCGGATTTATGGTCGTAGAAGCTGCCAGACTTGCAGAGCAGGGTAAAGCACCTGGGCAAATCCTGGAGGAGGTAGAACGTCTGCGCCGGTCGCGCAAGCTGTACTTCCTTGTGGATACCTTGGAGTATCTGCAAAAAGGCGGCAGGATCGGCAAAGCGTCAGCCATCCTGGGCACGCTGCTCAATATTAAGCCGATCCTCTCGATTGATGCGGAAGGCATTATCTACGCAGTCGAGAAGGTCAGAGGCCGCAAGAAGGCAGTTGCCCGCATGATCGAGCTGTTCAAGAGCGATCTGCCGGGTGTGGACAAAATCAATGTGGCCGTGGGTCATACGGCTGAACCGGCTTCCGGGGAAGAATTCCTGAAGGAATTAGCCGGGCATTTCACCTTGGAAGAGAAGGTGCTGACCAACATCGGCCCTGTTGTAGGCAGCCATGTCGGCAACGGTACCTTAGCCGTATTCATCTGGCCCGCCTAAGTATAGGGGATGAAGCTGGTGTTATCTTTGGATGCAATTGAAGTGAAGCAAGTAACTGGCGTGAGTGCTCAAAAGCAAAGCGAGCTTCACGCCTTTGGCGTCTCTACAGTGAAGGATTTGCTGGAGTATTATCCGTTCCGGTATGAGGACTTCCGTCCCAAACCGCTTAGTGAGGTTAAGCATGGCGATAAGGCAACGCTGGTTGCCAAAGTAATCGGCATACCGGTGCTGCAGCGCTTCGGGGGCAAATCACGCATGAGCTGCAAGATGGTATCCGAGCCATGGATGTTCACGGCAACCTGGTTCAACCAGCATTATGTCCGTGAGCAGCTGACCGTAGGCCGTGAAGTGGTGCTGACCGGGAAATGGGATCAGAAGCGGAGCCAGATTACGGTGACAGGGTATGAATTCCCGGACCGGGGGGAAGGCAAGACCGGAACACTGCAGCCGGTATATTCCGTAGGCGGCAAGATTACGCAATCATGGATCCGTAAAGTTATTACCCAGGCACTGCAGCAGTATGGGGAGCTGATTCCGGAGATTTTGCCCCACAGTATTATGCGTAAGTATGACTTCATGTCCCGCAAGCGGGCAATCGCGACCATCCACCAGCCGGAGGATACCCGTGAAGGCCAGCAGGGCAGGCGCAGAATGGTCTATGAAGAGCTTTTTCTGTTCCAGCTTAAGGTACAAGCCTTCCGGGTGCTGAACCGCGGCAGAATGGACGGTGTGGTTCATACGGTGGACAATGCTACCGTACGGCAGTTCGTCCGCAGCCTGCCGTTTGAGCTGACGGATGCCCAGAAGCACGTAGAGCTGGAGATTCTGCATGATATGCGTTCCGGGTTCTGTATGAACCGGCTGCTTCAGGGGGATGTCGGCTCCGGCAAAACAGTGCTTGCGGCTATCGCGCTATATGCTACAGTGCGCTCCGGATTCCAGGGCGCCCTGATGGTGCCGACCGAAATCCTGGCGGAGCAGCATATGCGCTCGCTGACGAGGATGTTCGAGCCGTTCGGGATTACAGTCGGTCTGCTGACCGGCAGCGTGACCGGGCGCAAACGCAAGGACCTGCTGGCGTCGCTCCAGCTGGGCATGCTGGATGTTGTAGTCGGCACCCATGCCCTGATTCAGGAGGATGTCTTCTTCCGCAGCCTGGGGCTTGTGGTAACCGATGAGCAGCACCGTTTCGGGGTGAACCAGCGCAGTGTCCTGCGGCGCAAGGGGTATAACCCGGATGTGCTGACCATGACGGCAACGCCGATTCCGCGGACGCTGGCCATTACCGTATTCGGGGATATGGATGTATCTACACTGTCAGAACGGCCTAAAGGACGTGTGCCCATTACGACCTATTGGGTAAAGCCCGATATGCTGGAGCGGGTGCTGAATCTGGTCAGCAGGGAGATTGAGCAGGGACGGCAGGCTTATCTGATCTGTCCGCTGATTGAGGAATCGGAGAAGCTGGATGTGCAGAATGCGATTGATCTGCATGTGCAGATGTCCCAGGCTTTCCCGGCATATAAGGTAGGACTGCTTCATGGCCGGATGACGCCGGGCGAGAAGGATGAGGTGATGCGTGCCTTCTACAGCAATGAGCTGCAGCTGCTGGTCTCTACGACCGTAGTAGAGGTAGGTGTCGATGTTCCGAACGCCACGCTGATGATTATTATGGATGCCGACCGTTTCGGCCTGTCGCAGCTGCATCAATTACGCGGCCGGGTCGGCCGGGGCCAGCATGCCTCCTATTGCGTGCTCATGGCTGATCCCAAATCAGAGATTGGACGGGAGCGGATGACGGCGATGACCGATACGGATGACGGCTTCGAGGTGTCGCGCCGGGATCTGGAGCTGCGGGGCCCGGGAGACTTCTTCGGGACGAAGCAGAGCGGGCTGCCGGAATTCCGCCTGGCTGATATGACGGCTGATTTCGAGATTCTGGAGCAGGCAAGGGATGATGCCGCAGAGCTGCTGCGGGCTGCCGATTTCTGGACCTCCGCTGATTATGCCCCGCTGCGCGGCTATCTGCAGCAGGAGCAAATTTTCCAGGGGGATTTAATTGACTGATTAGGCACATGCGGCCCCCGGCCCTCATATACTGTGAATGATTGATATGACGGGAGGTGCTGGGCTTGGGTTATCAGCAATTCGGAATCAGTCCCCAGTTGGTGGAGCGTATTAAGCTGAAGATGAAGAATCCGGCGGTTAAGGAACGCATCAAGAATATGATCAACGGAATATCGCGGCAGGAGCTGCAGGATACAGCTGTTGTACGGAGGCTGGTGCGCAATGCTTCAGCAGTGCTGAATGAGAAGCTGACTTCGGCGCAGGAAGAGCAAATCGTGAAATTCGTGATCGCCCAGAAAATTGATCCGAGCAATACCTTTCATTTGATCCGGCTGTGGGGAATGTTCCGCTGAAATAGCGGGGCTGCTCCAGGAGCGGATCATAATCAAAAAGCGTTCCCGCCGGAAATAGGCGGGAACGCTTTTTGATATGAAGCAGAATACTGTTCACGGGCCGGTAACGGATAATCATCCCGGCGGCTTATGGCGGAAAAGCGCTGAAATCCGGTTGTTCCGGGCTGTATTGATTACAATCTTGCTGTCCTGGTCACAGCCGTGCACAATGGAAGCGAGCTCCTCTTCCTCCAGTCTGCTCGCCAGGCAGAAGACCGTACCCGGCTGGCCCTCGGGGCCGGAGGATTTCACAAGCTTAACCTCACGGTCGAGGGACTGCTGAAGCTTGCGGCGGATCTCTTCAACGTTGCTGCTTGTGATCCAGACTGCCTGTGAGAGGGACAGATCCCTTAAGGAGAAGCGCAGTGCTTCAAAGGCCAGGAGGTAGGCAATAATGCTGTACATCGCCTGATCCCAGCCGAATAAAGATCCGCCAAAGAGCAGAATGACACAGTTGAACAGCATAATTGACATTTCAGCCGATTTGGGCGGACCGCCGTTCAGCAGGGCGACACCCTGCTTCTCGCTGCCGCTCGTAATCCCGCCGAAGCGGACTGAAATACCCAGTCCGAATCCCAGACACAGCCCTCCGGCGATAGCAGCGGGTAACGGCTCGCTGATGGCCGCAGGGAAGTGATGCAGAGCCAGTGAGCCAGCGGTCAGGCCAACCAATCCGAGCATGGTATACAGTGCGAACCGCAGATTAATCTGACTGCGCGACATCAGAATGAACGGAAGATTGAACAGAAACAGGAATAAGCCAAGGCGCATTTCCGTGATATGTGACAGCAGGGCGGACAATCCGGCAATTCCACCGGGAAGCAGCTTATGCGGCATCAGGAACAATTCAAGCCCTACTGCAGCGAGCAGTCCTCCTCCGATGACGAAGAGCAGCCGCAGCAGTTTGGAATAGCGCAGCGGGGCAATGCCCCTATATCTGATTTTCATTGGATTTCCAGCCTCCAGTGTATAGGTCTTGGGGGGCCTGATCAGGTATGTGACATCAGACCTTACATCCGAATGAAATGCGAATTATATTTAAGCGGATACAGCAGCAGCCGCTTCAGGATGATATAAATAACGGAAAAAACTGAAATACAGAGCAGAGGCGCGGACGCTTCCGGCCAAAGTGCCAGAATGTTCTCGGGATGAGCCTGCCGCACAGAAGGAATGTAGTGAATCTGGCTGCTGTGGGTACGGGCCGGCTGTGCCATTTTATGTTCATACCGTTCCAGACTGGCCTGCTGCGCCTCCGGCTCCTGTTCGTGAAGCAACTGGGAGGAAACAGCCAGGAAGGTCAGAAGAAGCACTGGAATAAAAGCGGCCTTCAGCAGTCTGGGGAGAGACAATCTTTCCAGATAACTCATCATAAGAACACCTCCTTCCTGTATATTGTAGTTAAAGCATAACATATGATTCTTAGCAGGACCAAATTTCTGCCGCTGTTTTTGGTGAGGAATAAAGGCCAAAAAACGAAACCGGCGTTGAAAATCAGCGTATTTCTAAGTAAAATGAGCTTTTTATATTTATTTTTGGCAAAGGAGCGGATAATTTGCATCCAGAGGGCAATTTTGACGTTTTGATGAATTCTGCTATATTGAGCAGTTCGCGCGGCTTCTTTTTTGAAGGGCCTATTCTGTTAAAGCTGGTGCTGCTGCTGATAACCGGTTACATTGCATATACGATTGTAAAGGCAATGAAGACCTGGATGACTAATAATGCCAGTCCTCTCCAGTCCAGACTGGTGACTGCAGTGACCAAGCGGATAGAGGTCTGGGGCGGAAGAGGGCATGCACAGGCCAATACCAGCTATTACGTCACATTTGAATTTCACGACGGCACCCGGATGGAGCTGGAGGTGAAGGCTAAGGCTTTTGCACAGATTGTTGAAGGTGACAGGGGACAGCTGTCCTATCAGGGAACCCGGTTCAAGGGATTTGTACGGGCGGGGACTATATAAATATACATAATATTTCAGCATTCTCCGGCTATTTTTGGGTAAAACTCCATAGAAGGGTTAACTGCTCTAAATAGATCATTGAAGGAGCTGATGGCTTGAAATCGGATGCTGCCAAAGGAAAGAGCCAGGACAATAAACCGTATCACACGCTGGAGCCGGCAGAGGTACTGAGACGGCTGGAGAGCCGGGAGGAGGGGCTGTCGGCGGAAGAAGCGGCGCGCTTGCTGGAGCGGTACGGCAAGAACATGCTGCAGGAAGTGAAGCCCAAATCATTGCTGGCCAAATTTATTGAGCAGTTCAAGAACGTAATGATTTTTATTCTGCTTGTGGCAGCTGTGCTGTCGGGAATACTCGGGGAGTGGACAGATACTGTAATAATTCTGCTCGTAGTGGTCCTGAATGCAGTGCTTGGAGTCATTCAGGAGAATAAAGCGGAGCAGGCACTGGAAGCGCTCAAAAGCATGTCGTCTCCGCAAGCCAGAGTCCGGCGGGGCGCTCAGGTGACTGAGATCAAAAGCGAGGAGCTGGTGCCTGGTGACATTGTGCTCCTGGAAGCCGGCAATGTGGTGCCTGCCGATCTCCGTCTGCTGGAGGCTGCGTCCCTGAAGACTGAGGAAGCTGCATTAACCGGGGAGTCTCTGCCTTCAGAGAAGCGTTCCCAGGCGCTGGAGGGCAGTGATCTGGTCATCGGTGACCGGACGAACATGGCTTACATGAGCAGCAGTGTAACCTACGGACGGGGTGTTGGTGTGGTCACGGCTACGGGGATGAATACAGAAGTGGGCCGGATTGCCGGATTCATCTCGGAGGCTGAGAATGAAGTTACCCCGCTGCAAAAAAAGCTGGATGAGCTGGGAAAATATTTTACATTTATCATCCTTGGCGTATGCGTGGTCATCTTCGTCATCGGCTGGCTGGAGGGCAGAGAGCTGCTGGATATGCTTCTAACCTCAATCTCGCTCGCCGTAGCAGCTATTCCAGAGGGTCTGCCTGCGATTGTCACCATTATTCTGGCCCTTGGCGTGCAGCGGATGGCAAAGCGGAAGGCGATCATCCGCAAGCTTCCGGCGGTAGAAACGCTGGGCAGTACTGAAATTATCTGCTCCGATAAGACGGGAACTCTGACGCTGAACAAGATGACTGTCGAGAAGCTGTATGTGGACGGAGAGATTGTGGAAGCGGACAGCAAGCTTAATGAGACACCGGACGGCGGGCTGCTGCTGCAGGCGATGACGCTGTGTAATGATTCCAGTATTGACGAAGGGAAAGGGACTGACGGTGCTAAAGGAGCCGCGACTGAGGCGGGGCCGGGGTCAGGCGGGGCGACGCGCAGCGGTAAAGCTATTATTGGCGATCCTACTGAAACCGCGCTTGTCGATTATGCGCTCAGCATCGGAATGGATAAGCGGGAGCTGGAAAAGCGGTATCCGCGCGTGGATGAGCTGCCGTTTGATTCGGACCGCAAGCTGATGACGACCATCCATCGGCTGGAAAACGGTATATTCCGTGTATTGACCAAAGGTGCACCGGATGTGCTGGTCTCGAGATGCAGCCACATCAGTATACATGGTGAGATCATTCCTTTGACAGAGGAGCATATCCGCAGCATCACGGCTAGCAATAAAGGAATGGCTGATGAAGCGCTGCGGGTGCTGGCTTTTGCCTACCGCGATCATGAGCAGCAGCCTGCGGAGCCTTCGCCGGATGCGACAGAGCAGAAGCTGGTCTTCATTGGCCTGAGCGGCATGATAGATCCGCCGCGCGAAGAGGTCCGGGATGCGGTTGCGGTATGCAGGCGGGCGGGGATCCGACCGGTAATGATTACAGGCGATCACCGGGACACGGCTGCCGCGATTGCCACACGGCTTGGCATCATCGAGGATGACAAGGCGGTGTTGACCGGGAGTGAGCTGGATGGAATCAGTGAGGAGGATTTTGCCGCGAGAGTGGCTGATTATTCCGTGTATGCCCGGGTTTCGCCAGAGCATAAGGTGCGGATCGTTAAAGCCTGGAGGCAAAAGGGGAAAATTGTCGCCATGACGGGTGACGGGGTCAATGATGCGCCTGCCCTGAAATCGGCGGATATTGGCGTCGGGATGGGCATTACAGGTACAGATGTCGCCAAAGGGGTATCCGATATGGTGCTCGCGGACGATAATTTCACTACAATCGTGGTCGCTGTCGAGGAAGGCCGGAAGGTATACAGCAATATCCGCAAAGCGATCCAATTTCTGCTGTCGGCCAATCTCGGGGAGGTCCTTACGCTCTTCATTGCCACGCTGGTCGGCTGGCGGATTCTGGAGCCGATTCATATTCTCTGGATCAATCTGGTTACGGATACGCTGCCTGCGCTTGCGCTGGGGCTGGAGAAAGCGGACCGTGATGTGATGTCGAAGAAGCCGCGTCAGTCGGGCAGCAGTATTTTTGCCGGTGGTGTGGGGATTTCCATCATCTATCAAGGATTGCTGGAGGCGGCACTGACACTGCTGGTCTTTTACTGGGCCCATACCCATTATGATGAGGGCGTTGCCGTCACAATGGCGTTCGCCACGCTCGGGCTGCTGCAGATTACCCACGCATTCAATGTAAGGTCGAATACGAAATCGCTGTTTCAGATTGGCTTGTTCAGCAACCGCTTCATGCTGGGGGCGTCGGTGATCTCGGGACTGCTGCTGGTGCTGGTTATAATTATTCCGGGGCTAAACGGGTGGTTCGGTGTGCAGCATCTGAGCGGATTGCAATGGGGAATAGTCTGCGGAGCTGCTCTGGCAATCGTGATTCTGGTAGAACTGGTGAAGCTTGTTGTCCGTATAAGCGGGCGCAGCAGGAACTGGGAGTAATCCGATGGACCAACCTTGAAAACCGACAAAAAGGCAGGGAAGCCTGTGCTTCATAGAAGCCGCCGTCTTCCTTGCCTTCTCTGGGTTATATGTCATGTGCCGGTACGCCGGCAGGATTAGAGCACCCGCTGCATGTGAATGATTACATTGCTCCAGTAGCCGCTGTCCAGCTCACTGATCTGCACTCCGGGATCCCCCCAGGTATGAATAAATTTTCCGCCGCCGATATAAATGCCTACATGACCCGGAACAGCGTCGCTCTCGAACCGGCCCGGCACAGTGAAGAAGATCAGATCACCCGGCTCCAGTTCGCTCCGCGATACCCGTGTACCGCGGTTGTCCTGGTCTTTGGCCAGCCGGGGCAGGTCGACGCCGAATTTCTTGAACACATGGCGGGTAAAGGAAGAGCAGTCAAAGCGTTTGGTCTCCTCATAGGGTCCGGCACCAAATTCATAGGGCACGCCCAGAAATTTCTTGGCATAGGAAATCAGCTCTCCGGTATCCACGTTAGATACACTTTGAATCCGCAGCGGCCGCGGAGCTTCACTGCCCCCTGTACCGGCGGCAGTTTCCCTGTCTGAAGGAGCGGCGATGTTGATCTCACCCGTGCTCGGATTCCAGCCGACCTCTGTCTGCAGCAGCTTGGACAATGCGGTAGGGGTAATGTAGATCTGGCCCTCACGGCGGATGGGCACATCCGGCAGGGTGATTGTCTGGCCCAGTGAGAATACCTGGCTGGAATCCGGCCGCAGCATGTACATTACGTCGGTGTAGCCGAGCTTCGTATAACCTCCGCTTGAGGTGTCGTCCTTCATTCTGTAGCCGATTGAAGCTGCTGCCGGCTTAAGCGGAATCCAGTACTTTCCTTCCTTGTCGGTGATGGAGTTCTTCTCATAATAGCTTCCGGCAAAGGTTCCGGCGGGGGTCACGGAGTTGACCTTCGGGGTACTGGTGTCCTTGCTGGAATAGCTGCAGCCGGCAGAACCAAGAATTGCGGTTATCAGTACTGTTGCAGTGACGGCTGTTTTGAATATTTTCATCTTTGGCATCGTTTCTCACGCTCCATTTCCAAACTTTAAGTAAAGTTTGTGCAGGGCAGTTTTTTTTATGTGGAATCCGGGCCTAGCAATCAATGTCAAGACTAACTGACAAATTGTGGTCCGGGTGTTTGGCTTTTGTGCGTTTATTGTAAAAAATGGAGCGGACATAAATGATTGACGGAAAATCAACCTACATATAATATATGTTTAATAGATTGCGGCAGCAGATGTCACTTGGGCGCGAATGTTTGCTTTAATGCTTTTAAAGATGAAAGCGATAATGCTGAACCGCTAACCCAGGTTCGCGCGCTGAAACCGTAAAAGAAGAGGGGTTATCCGATGAAGAAAAAGAACATTTTGCTGGGCCTCAGCTTGTCCTTAATGCTGGTGGCCGCCGGTTGTGGAAGCAACAACAATGCAGCAGGGAACAATGCAGGAAATGCTCCGGCAGGTACGGCTACGAATGCTCCGGCGGGCAGCGGCTCTGCTGATGCGAAGTCTTACAAGATTGCCATCTCGCAATATGTTGAGCATCCTTCCCTGGATGCCACCCGTGAAGGCTTCATGGCTGCCTTGAAGGATGCGGGTATTGTCGAAGGAGAGAACCTGACCGTTGATCTTGAGAATGCACAGGCAGACCAGGCTAACAACCTGTCGATTGCCCAGAAGATCGCCGGTGACAAGAATGATCTGGTGCTGGCCATCGCTACACCGTCTGCACAATCCATTGTACAGAAAGTGAAGGATACGCCGATCTTGTTCGCGGCTGTTACTGATCCGCTTAGCGCCAAGATTGTAAGTGATTTGGATCATCCCGGCGGCAATGTCTCCGGTGCTTCTGATACGAATCCGGAAGCAATTACACGGCTGATGAGCTTCATCTCCACCCAGTTCCCGAACGTGAAGAAGCTGGGGCTCGTTATTAATGAAGGTGAGCCGAATGCCGTAGTGATGGCTGATATCGCCAAGGAAGAGCTGGACAAGCATGGCATTGAGCTGGTGAAGGCGCCGATCACGAATACTTCGGAAGTGAAGCAGGCTTCGGAATCACTGGTAGGACGCGTAGATGCTATTTATATTACGCTTGATAACTCTGTAGTAAGCGGTGTGGATACTATCATTCAGACTGCCAACGACAACAAGCTGCCATTCTTCTCGGCAGACCGCGATACGGTAGAGAAAGGCGCTTTTGCTACAGTAGGCTTCAAATATTATGACCACGGCTATCAGGTTGGGGAAATGGCGGCAGAGGTGCTTAAGAACGGCACCAGCCCTGGTGATATGAAGGTGACGATGCAGGAGAAGCTGGACCTTATTCTTAACCTCAAAGCAGCAGCAGCCCAAGGAATTGAAGTGACGGATGCCATGAAGGCTGAAGTTGCAGATCCTGACAATAATATTATTCAATAAAATACAGACATTATTACGGGGCGTTCCCATGCGGGCGCCCTTTGCCGCTTGAGGGAGGAAGTCATCTATGTATAATTCATTAATGGGCGCCCTGGAAATGGGTCTGCTGTACGCGTTCATGGCTCTGGGTGTGTATATTACATTCCGGATTCTCGATTTTCCTGATTTGACTGTGGATGGAAGCTTCACGACCGGCGGAGCAATTGCCGCAGTGATGATTACTCACGGATATTCTCCGTGGCTGGCTACAATCTGTGCGCTGGCCGGCGGAATGCTTGCAGGAATGTGTACCGGCCTGCTTCATACCAAAGGCAAAATCAACGGTCTGCTGTCAGGAATTCTGATGATGATCGCCTTGTACTCGATCAATTTACGGATCCTGGTCCGGCCGAACGTGTCGCTGATGGGTGAGGTATCCTTGTTCACCACGGTGAACCCGCTGCTGGTTATGCCTTTTGTAGTACTGCTGGTTAAAATACTGATGGACCTGTTCCTGCGTACAGATCTCGGTCTTGCATTGCGGGCTACCGGTGATAACTCCCGCATGATCCGCAGCTTCGGGGTTAATACGGATTCAACGACAATTCTCGGTATTAGTCTGGCTAACGGTATGGTAGCGCTCTCCGGCGCGCTGATTGCGCAGTATTCCACTTTTGCCGATTCTTCAATGGGCATCGGGATGATCGTAATCGGACTTGCTTCGGTTATTATCGGGGAAGCTATATTCGGGGCAGGCAACGTATTCCGGGCGACGCTGGCCGTAGTACTCGGCTCCATTGTCTACCGGGTTGTAGTTGCACTCGCACTGCGTGTGCCATGGCTTAATCCTTCAGATCTGAAGCTGATTACAGCGATTATCGTTATTATTGCCCTGGTCTTCCCGTCTGTTCAGCGGTTCATGAAGCAGAAGAGCATGGCCCGCAGACGGACTGAGGAGCTTGCTGAGCTGACGCGCAGCAGCAAGAGAGGAGGCGCAGCTGATGCTAAAGCTTGATAATGTCTCCAAGCTGTTCAACCCCGGCTCTCCTGATGAGAAGATTGCGCTGCTCGGCATTGATCTGGAGCTGCGTGCCGGTGATTTCGTTACGATTATCGGCAGCAACGGGGCGGGTAAATCCACCCTGATGAACATTATTTCCGGGGTAATGAAGCCGGATCTGGGTGAAGTGCGGATCGAAGGCAGCTCGCTGAGCAGCCTGGCAGAATATCAGCGGGCCCGCTGGATCGGCCGGGTCTTCCAGGATCCGATGGCCGGTACGGCGCCGCATATGACAATTGAGGAGAATCTGGCCATGGCTTACAAGCGGGGTCAGAGCCGCGGGTTGTCCTTCGGTGTCAATGCGGCCAGACGCGGGCTGTTCCGTGAACAGCTCAGCAAGCTGGGCATTGGCCTGGAGAACCGGCTGCGTGCGAAGGTCGGCCTGCTCTCCGGGGGCGAGCGGCAGGCATTGAGCCTGCTGATGGCAACCTTCACCCAGCCGCAGATTCTGCTGCTGGATGAGCATACCGCCGCACTTGACCCTTCGCGTGCCGAACTGATTACGCAGCTGACCGAATCGATTGTCCGTGAGATGAAGCTGACCACCCTGATGGTCACCCATAACATGGATCAGGCGATCCGGCTCGGCAACCGGCTGATCATGATGGACAAGGGATCGGTCATTCTTGATTTCGACGAAGCGCGCAAGAAGGATTTGACGGTTGAACGGCTGCTTGGCGAATTTGAGTCCATCAGCGGACATAAGCTGGCGGATGACCGGATGATGCTGGGTTAATTATAATTAATGCTTAATCAAGGCTTGGGCGATGTCTCTTACACAGACAGAGCCTAAGCCTTTTTGAATATGGAGCGTGAAAACTGCACCGGCAAGAGTAATAATCCTCCCCGTGCACAGAATAAGACATATCTCCGGTTCAACCTGCATCTTACAGCAGGGCCTGAACGATTCATTTTGCCCCAGGAGAGGTAAGGGTTAAGGACAGTAACTTATGCTAAGGAGCAAGGAATACGGGGAGGAGACTGCAAAGATGACCCATACAACCCATACTAAACTCGATGGCCTGGTAGCAGTAGTTACAGGAGGCGGCTCAGGAATCGGAAGGGCGTCCGTCCTGGAGTTCGCGAGAAACGGGGCGAAGGTTGCACTGCTGGACCGCACTGTAGAAAACGCCGAGAAAGTGGTCCGGGAGGTAGAGAAGGAAGGCGGACAGGCTGCCGTATTCGAATGTGATATCGCCGAGCCGCAGCAGGTGGAGGATGCCATGAAGCAGGTTGTTGCCAAGTGGGGACAGCTGGATATTGTGTTCGCCAATGCCGGAATTAACGGGGCGATGACCCCGATCGAAACGATGGATATCGAGTCCTGGGACCAGACGATCCAGATCAATCTGCGGGGGACGTTCGCTACAGTCAAGTATGCTATTCCCCATCTGAAGGAGCGCGGGGGCAGTATTCTGATCAACAGCTCAATTAACGGCAACCGGGTGTTCTCGAACATCGGCTTCTCCGCATACAGTACCACGAAGGCCGGCCAGGTCGCTTTTATGAAAATGGCGGCACTGGAGCTGGCCCAATACAAAATCCGTGTCAACGCCATCTGTCCGGGAGCCATCACGACCCATATCGATGATAATACTTATCCTTCGGAAGATCTCAAGGAGGTACAGATTCCGGTAGAATTCCCGGATGGCGGACAGCCGCTGGAAAAGGGGCCGGGACGCCCTGCCCAGGTTGCGAAGCTGGCGCTCTTCCTGGCCTCCGGTGATTCGGATCATATTACGGGTACAGAAATATATTGCGACGGGGCAGAGTCATTGCTGCACGGCTGATTCTTCTATCCGCCATTAGACGCTCATATAGTAAATGAGGTGCAGGCATTTATTGAAGCGGACGATGTTCCTTTGCCGGAGCTTTCCAGGTACTGCCTGAGTGCCGGTGAAAGGGCGTTGGTCCGCTTTTTGCCATATCAAAAATAATTAAAAACTGCCGCTCATTTCAGGTATACTGATTCTATCTGTCTTAGGGAGGGAGGAGCAGCGATGGATATTAATCTGCATACGGAATCAATTGTGAAGCTGCTTGTGGCCATGCTGTTCGGGCTGTTCATCGGGATTGACCGGCAATTGAAACAGAAACCGCTGGGAATCCGGACCAGTATGGTCATCAGCATCGCCAGCTGTCTGGTCACGCTGGTCTCGATCCATGCGTACGACAAGTTCGGCGGACCGGATCATCCCAATATGGACCCGATGCGGCTGGCGGCGCAGATTGTCAGCGGGATCGGATTTCTCGGGGCGGGTGTAATCCTGCGCAGAGGCGGGGACGCTATTTCCGGGCTGACTTCAGCGGCGCTGATCTGGACAGCTTCGGGCATAGGGATTGCGGTCGGCGCTGGTTTTTATGTAGAAGCGGGTTATGCGGTTGTGCTGCTGATGTTCGCGGTGAATGCCGTCCCGCATCTGATTAAGGCGGTTGGCCCTGAAGTGCTGAACAAGCATGAAATATCGATCCGGATCATCATGGAGCCGAATTATATTCTGACCGATGTCATTCAGAAAATCGAGCAGCGTGATGTAATCACCGAGCAGCGCAAAACCCGGAAAACCGGCCGGACCATCCGGCGGATGAAGATTAAGGACCTGGACGACGGAAGACAGCTGATTGATATGGTCATCTCGGCACCGGACCGGGACTATGCCACTGAGATCTATTATGATGTCAAAAAAATTGAGCATGTCATGAGCGTTGAAGTGGAACAACTGTAAAAATGACATGTTGCCGTTCCGGAAGATGTGGTACTCTATCTATGAGAGAGTCGTTTTGAACATATGGAAGGGAGATTGAAATGATTATGTCGATTACTGCATATGAAGGACTTTACGAGGGGGAAGCCGCTGTCTGGCTTAAGGCTGGACGTTATGAGGCTGCTATTCTGCCGGGAATTGGCGGAAACCTGATCTGCTTCCGTGATACTGAGAACGGTTACCGTTTCCTGCATGAGCCGGGTGCGGAAGAGATGGAGGCGTTCAAGGCCAGTCCGGGCATTCATGGCATTCCTGTATTGTTCCCGCCAAACCGCTATGAGGATGGGGAGTTCCCTTGGAATGGACAAACCTACCATCTCCCGGTGAATGAAGCCAAGACCGGCAACCATTTGCATGGTTTCTTACATACAGCAGCCTGGGAAGTAGAAGAATTTGGCGCCGGCAAAAATGAGAGCTTCGTCACGGTCGCAATCAAGGTGGACGAGAATCATCCGTCTTATAAGTACCTGCCGTTCAAATACACCATCAAGCTGCGTTATACGCTGGGGGAAGCCGGCCTGTCCCAGCAGCTGCTGGTCCACAATGACGGACAGGAGCTGATGCCGTGTCTGCTGGCATTCCATACTGCTGTAAATGCCCCGTTTGCAGAAGGCAGTACAGCACAGGACTACAAGGTGAAGCTGACGCTCGGCGAGCGCTGGGAGCTTAGCGACCGGATGCTGCCGACCGGCAAATTCCAGGAGCTGACGGCAGAGGAGAAGGCAATGCGTGATGAAGGTGTGAATCCGTTCTTTGCCTCGATGGATAACCACTACACCGCAGTGGCCCAGAACGGCCGTAACCGGATGGAGCTTACAGACACCAAAGCGGGAGTTACGCTGGTGTATGATGTAGGCACATCCTATAAGCAATGGATGATCTGGAACAACGGAGCAACCGAAGGCTTCTTCTGCCCGGAACCGCAAATCAATCTGGTGAATGCGCCTAAAGTGGATCTTCCCGCCGATGAGATCGGTTTGTTCGGTCTTGAGCCAGGGGAGTATTGGGAAGAGAGCAGCCGCCTGTATGTGAAGTAGTTTTTATATAAATTGACCTAAAGAGATCAACATTAGCGTATACGTCGCTGCGGTGAACATTTGGACTTCCGGCCGCTGTTGTCCCCAGATTTCTTGTTTTCACCGCTATTTGCGGAGGAAATCCGGTGACAAAGGCGGTCGCTACCGCTCCTACAGTTCCAAATTTCCCCTCCGGTCCTTTCGCTTGTTGTTATATTTTTTTCAATTTATATATTTTGGAGTGAGAAGCAGAGAGAGCAGCGAAATAGGCTGCTCTCTTTTTTTGGCAATCAAATCGGCCGCGCTGGATTATGAACAGGGGGAGAGATGCCCATACTGTGAGGGTGTACTGCTTTGAAATCTCACATTTTAAGGCGGCTTTAAGCTAAAAGGCGTATACTACTCCTTTAGTCTAGTTAGGAGTGGATAAGAGTGTCGCAGTTATTGCCTTCCAAACGATTATGTTATTTGCTGTTAGTTCTGCTGGCCGGGGGATGCATGCTGAATTTGTTCCTGCAGGCAGCTTCCTTGGGAATGAATTTGTTTAGCGCAGTATTGTGGGTATCGGCCTATCCCTGGTTGTACTGCGCGGGCAGCCTGTTTCTGTTCTGTATCCTGATCATAGGCTCGGTAATAGTGCCGAATCCATATACAGGTCCAGCAGTTGTTAGTATAGTGTTCCTGCTGCTCGGCATTACGGGTTACGAGAAGCTCGCTACTACCGGAGAGCCGCTGTTTCCCTGGGATCTGATGCTGGTGAAGAATGCTGCCGGAATGAGCAAAATTACAAGAGGCATGATCTCACCGCTTGTGCTTGTAGCCTCTGTGATAATGGTTGCCGTTCTGGTGTTCTTAATTGTCAAGCTGCCTAAGATCAAGGCGGGCTTCCTGCTGCGTATGGGGATGGGCGGAATGGCTATGGCCCTGGCTGCTGGGTTTCTTGTGCTGGTCAGCGGACAATCCCCCGTTATTGCCGCGCTGAAGTACCAGAACATTTTCTGGAATCAGAAAGTGAATTATACCCAGAACGGCTTTCTGTTTGCCTTTGCGGGTAATCTGCGGCAGAACCTGCTGGAGAAGCCTGAAGGCTACAGCCGTGAGGCGGTTGAAGCGGCAGCAGCGAAATATGCGGCCTTGCCGGATAGCCAGGCAACGGCCATCCCTGCTGAACAGCCGAATATTCTCTTTATGATGGATGAGGCGTTTTTCGATCCGACGCGGCTGCCGGGCTACATGTTTAGTGAAGATCCGCTGGCCTTTATTCATGGAGAAGACAATAAGACCCCATCCGGATTCTTGCTCTCACCGGAGTTCGGCGGCAATACGGCTAATGTTGAATTTGAGGCGCTGACGGGGCTGTCCATGTACTTCCTGGGGGATGGGACCATTCCTTATCAGCAGCGGCTGGTGAAGATGTCCTCGCTGCCGTCCATCGTCAGTATTCTGAAGGAGCGAGGATATCAGGCCCTGGCGCTGCATCCGTTCGATGAGACCTTTTATAACCGCAACACGGTCTATCCGGTGCTCGGCTTTGAGCGTTTCACCAGTGAAAAGGATTTGCCGGATGCAGCCCGTCTGACACCGGACGGCTACATCTCGGATAAGGCAGCGGTGGATGAGGCGGTCCGTGAGCTGCAGGCGGCTTCGGGACCGGTCTTTCTCCATCTGGTCACCATGCAGAATCATTTCCCGTTCACCAAAGGGCTGAACGGCCCGAACACAATCACAGTTACCGGCGGACAGCCGGAGCAGAAGGACGAGCTGGAGACATATGTCCAGAGTACCAAGCTGACCGATCAGGCGCTGGCTTACCTGCAGCAGGAGCTGCTGAAGCTTAAGCGGCCAAGCATCGCAGTCTTCTGGGGGGATCATCTGCCGGCGTTATCGGCCGGAATCTATACGGCGGCGGGCTGGGATCAGCAGCCGCGGCTGAAGCATGAGACGAAGCTGATGATCCTGGCCAACTATGATATCGGTAATGAACCGCTTGGCACACTCAGCCCGGCCTTCCTCGGCCCGGCCGTCTTCGGACTTTCCGGACAGGAGCTGCCTCCTTTCTACAAGCTGCTTGAGCAGGTGAAGGCCGAGCTGCCTGGACTTAGCAAGCAGGTGCTTGTGGGTCCGGGCAACAGCGGGGTCCTGAGCGGACTTACGGCAGAGCAGCAGAGGCTGCTCGAAGATTACCGGCTGATCGAGTATGATCTGCTGGAAGGGGAGCAGTATGCCAAAGACCTTATGTTCTGAGCGATCCGGCGCCGGTTAGCGCAGGCCTATATCAAGGAAACGATTCGCAATCGGTTCCCGCAGCAGACGGCGGATGGACTCTATCGCTGAAGCTTCGGCAGCCTTAGCTTCGCGGACGAGTTCCAGCAGGATATCTGTACAGGGAGCCGGGGAGTGATCGGGTTCCCGCTTCAGGAGCAGCGCAAGCTGTTCATATACTGCCGAGAGCTTGTCGTAATGGCTGGCTGTTTCCTCAAGCTCAGGCCAGATAGTGCAGGCTTCTCTGGTATAGAGGGCGGCATCTTTTTTGCAGATTGCATAATACTTCATAGTTTCGTATGCTCCGCCAGTATCATAACGGTCGCTGGAGAAGGCTTCCAGCATAGCATCATAGGCCTGCAGGCCGCAGGCATACTGCTCCTCCGGCAGCATCGGATCATGTGTCTCCGCCTTATAGACAGCCTGGATGAAGGACTCCCGGATTATCTGCGGCAGCTCCTTGCCGATCTGCCCCTCATAGATCTGGCAGTACCAATAGGGGGTCTTATTCTTACCGAATTGACAGTACGGCAGCTCCTGAGCAGCTGAGGCCTGGCCTTCCTGATAGTAGAAGACCTGCCTGGCATCATCATAGCCGGTAATGATAACGAACTGGTCCTTCCAGCAGACGGCTCCCGTGCCTTGATCAAGCGATTGGCGGATTTCCTCTACGGCCCGGCGCTGATAGAGCGGAAAGGTGGGCGAGAAATGGAACCCGGCCGCTTGTCCGGCAACAATGCCGGCCAGATCGGCAGCAACCGTATGCTCGGCCATCCAGTTGTAGGCGGTGGGTGAATCCTCATGCAGCTGTCTGTGAAGAGACAGGCGGAAGCACGAAGCTGTCATTCCCGATAACATAAATTTGGGCATTGTGAACCAGGCTTTGGCGGTAAGAACCCGGTGCATAGCATCCACATAAGACAAGGCAGATGGCTTCCTGGGGTGTGAAGCGGGTTCAAAGTCAGCTTGATAATTATTATTCATCTGGCTGTATGCGCCCCCCATCTTGGCAGAATGGAACGTTTCAGATCAGGATAACGCCCGGAGATCAGCCGGGCTTGCTGCATCGCCTGCTCCTCCAGGGCACAGGCAAGCTCCAGTGAACGGCAGAGCAGGGGCACTTGCTGCCCTACTGTCCCTTTGCTGTGTTCCTTGAATGAAGGACGTGCAGCGGTAAGTGCCTCCCGCATGACAGCCTCAAGCTCAGCATACAAGCTGTGGATGCTGCTGAGTCCCGGCAGTTCAGCTTGTACTTCCTCCAGGTACATCCGGATCTCTGTTCTTGCGCTCAGGTAGGAGTCCAGAATATATCCGGCACCGCCGGTATCGGAGTCTCCCTGCTGTAAGCCGCGAAGCAGATAGCTGTAGGCCAGGCGGCCGGAAGCCAGGCTCCGGTCCGGCAGTGTCCGGTGCGGCGTCTCCCAGTCATCTAGAGCCAGCCGCAGCGACTCAAGTACCGTGTCCCGCAGGGGGATGACTACATGATCGCCGACAAACTGGCAATACCAGAAGCCTGTAATATTAACCCCGAAGTTATCATACAGCACACAGTGTGATTCCCGGGACCAGCCGTCCTGCACATAGAACACCCGGTCCTCTTCGTCATAACCGTGGATGACGCCGAACTCCGGAATCCAGTAAATACAGGCCAGTCCGCGGTCCAGGCTCCGCTTCACACTGTCTACAGCAGTCTGCTGATAAACGGCGAATGATTCATGTCTTGTCCGTCCGCCGTCATTGCTGGTGAAGATGCCCAGATTATCGATAGCCGGCTGATGCGCTTCCCCCCATTGTCCGTAAGCGGTAACCGAGAGGGGAAGCAGCTGCTCATGAACGGTGAATTTGAAGGCCATGCCGCTGAGGCCGGAGAGCAGGAATTTCGGTCCTTGAAACAATCCGGCAGCGGTCAGGACCGCATAAAGGGCGTCGGTGAATGATTTCGATTCACGCTTCATCTGAATGTTGTCAAGAATCATTGGTTCTCCTGTTCAGGCAGCAGCTTCAGGACATCCCTGCACCTGCTGCGGAGTTTGTCTTTGAGCCATTTCGGAGACAGGAGTCCGGTCCACTCCGATGTCAGCAGCTGCCCCAGAAAAGCTTCGGGATCAAAAAACTCAATCTCATATATATCTCCTGCCTCACCGCTGTTCCCGCGAACCGGATAACCCCTCCAGGCGTTATCCTCAGGCCGGCTGGCCAGGCGGAGCCTGGCTGTGAACGGTTTAAGCGGCCTGCCCTGTTTCTGCCGGGGGGCTGCAGCTTCTCCGGCCGGGGTGAAGTGCCGGTCTGTCAATGCCAGCTCCCGGATACCGGACAGGCTGAAGGATTCTGTCCGGCAGTCTCCTTCGATGGCGGCAAGGACATAATCCTCCTCCAGCCGGCGGTTCAGCGTGAGCGGACAAAGGTACAGCTCCTGCGGCCCATCCGGCTGCTGGCGGGTAAGCACATGTATGACCCGGCGGGCCTGAATGGCCTGCTGCAGCAATTCAATCATCTGCAGGCGCCGGGAATTAACCTCGAATACCGGCAGACGGATCTCCTCCGGCTGCGTCTGATCTGTCAACCGTTCCAGCAGGGCGCCGATCCGGCGGATGGTCCCGCTGTTCTCGTAATCATAATGACTGTAACGGTAAGCGAGATACTTCAGCACACGCTGTTCTTCGTCTGTAATGTACAGATGGGGAAGCACGAAGCTGTTATCCTCATACATGTACCCGCGCTGCTTAGCTACATAACGCAACGGGGCCCGGAGGGACTCGGTCAAGTATTCGATATCCCGCTGGGCCTGGCGTCTGGAGATTTCGAAACGGCTGGAAAGAGTATGGCTGTTCGGATAACATTGATTTCGGATTTGCTGGTCAAACCATTGAATCCGGTGAATATGGCTCAAGCGGCTCCGCTCCTTCCCTGATTACAGTCAGTATACCGTTCATTACGCCGCATGGAAATAACGAAGCCCGCCGGACTGCATGCCATCAGCATGAGCACAGCGGGCGTCTTGGTCAACCGGTTACCGGGATACGGCATCTACTTTCGCTTGCGGCGCCTTATCGCAGCGCTTGCATACCTTAAGCGTAGTTCCATCGGCCTTCACTTTTGTATAGAGCACCTTGATTCTTGTAGTTCCGCAGACCGGACAGGTCCCACGGCCATGGGAAGGGAGAGTCCAGAGCACCCGCCCGCGTTTTGTTTTTACCATCGTTTAATCCTCTTTTCGGTAAATTGATTGTTACCGCTTCAGTATAGAATACTTGCTGCGACATAAAATGTCGTATCATTAATGGAGCAGAATATATGCCCCATCAGCCCCTACTCACCAGACTCCGTCCGGTAATCCGGCTGTAGCCCGATCCTCATTGACGGAAACCTGCCGAGCACGTAGACTAGACTGGGTATGGGTTGGTGCGCTTTGGCCATCCGGACTTACTTCCTGTTTTTGAAAGGGGTTACATTAGTGAAGAAGCTTTGGCTAGTCTACGTAATATTGATCGGCATCTTCCTTATCTACGTGCTGAATTATAAGCAGCAGGCGGACACGGCTGACCCGTGGGAGACGGCAGGATTGCGCGGCAATATTGAAGATAAATATGTGATGGTTACTTTTCAGATCGGTATCGACTATTGGAAAAGCGTGCTGAAGGGCTTCGAGGATGCAGCCGAGGAGCTGAATGTGTCCGTGGAATATCACGGGTCTACCCAGCATAATGCGAGTGAGCAGATGACCGTGCTGGAACAGACGATTGCGAAGAAGCCGGCGGGTATTGCCATCTCGGCAGTGAATTCGAAGCTGCTTACAGCGACGATCAACAAGGCCGTGGAGAGCGGCATCCCGGTAGTGCTGTTCGACTCAGGTGCGCCGGACAGCAAGGCGTATTCGTTCCTCGGCACAGATAACTATAATGCAGGAACCGAGGCTGCCCGCAAGATGGCCGAGCTGACCGGCGGCAAAGGTGAAGTGGCTGTGATTACGACACCGGATCAGCATAATCATCAGGAACGGACAGACGGCTTCAGGGACACGATTAAGAGCGAGTACCCGGAGATGACGCTTGTAGCTGTAAAAGACGGGCGGGGCGATCAGGTGGCCTCGCGTGATGCTGCCGAGCAGCTGTTAGCCGGATATCCGCAGCTTGCGGGGATTTTTGCTACGGAATCTAATGGCGGTATTGGTGTAGCAGAGGCTGTAGATGCCGCCCGGGGCAGCGGCCCGGCGCCGCAGATTATCAGCTTTGATACGGATAAGGGTACCCTCGATCTGGTGAAGGAAGGCAAGATTGCCGCAACGATGGCGCAGGGCACCTGGAATATGGGCTACTGGTCGCTGACCGAGCTGTTTCATCTGCACCGGGATCTGGAGGCAGATCCTGCGGCTTATGCGAATAATAAACCGCTGCCTGTCCCGGATCTGGTGGATACGGGCATTGATGTGGTTACCCGGGCCAACGTAGATAATTATTATGCCAAGTAGGCGCCGGCAGAGGGGGATTATGTGATGCGCAGGGGCAGCCTGAACATGGAGAAGCTGAAGCTGAATAATATGCCGATCCGCTACAAGCTGATTATCCACTTTTTGCTGATCAGTATTCTGCCTGCTATAGGTCTGGGGCTGCTGATTGGCTGGACGGTCGACCGGATTGTAGAGGAGCAGAATAATGAGAACACGGTACAGCTGATCGGCAAGGTGAACACAGCCATTGAGAATGATGTGGAGAATCTGCAGAAAATTACGTACCTGATTTCTTTTGATCCGGGTGTGCAGCAATTTCTCAAAGGGAAGCTCCACTCAGGAGCGCAGCCGGATAATGGAGGTAACGGTGAATCGGCGGAGTATAACATCCGCAAATTTCTGCAGGGCTTCACTACGCTCAGCTCCGAGATTGCCGGCATTATGCTGGTTAACCGTGACGGCGAGTTCATCAGCAATGAGATGTATGCCCGTCCCGGCACACAGGTGACAGAGGAGGACTGGTATAAGCAGGCGGCTGCCAACAAGGGGATCTTCCGGATCGTCGGGCATCCCTATGGCCGGGCTGTAATGTCCCATGTAGATTATAAGGAAAGTGAAGTCGTCTCCGCGGTAAGGGCGATTGTTGATCCCGAAACACAGGTTGTGGAGGGGGTGGTGCTGGTGGATCTGAAGCTGCGGGTTATCGCCGAGACGGCCAGGGATGTTACGCTGGGCAAGACCGGCTATCTGACCGTTGTGGATGACAAGGGGGAGATGATCTACGCGCCGCAGCACCCTTTTATGCAAAAGATTCCGGCCGGCCTGATCACAGAGTCCTCGGGCATCACTTCGGAAACGGTGGACGGCCGCCATTTGCAGCTGATCTACCGGACCTCGCCGTTTACCGGCTGGACTACCATGGGAGTGTTCCCGATGGACGAGTCTGCCTTCGGCGTGCGGGAGATTACGTTCAGCGTCGTCAGCTTTGTGTTTGTGGTCTGTATGCTGGGCATGACTGCCTCGTTCTATCTGGCATATTCCATCTCGCGGCCGATCGGACAGCTGGCTTCATTCATGAGCAAGGCGGAGTCCGGCGATCTGACGATCCGCTACTGGGGCAGCCGCTCCGACGAGATCGGGCTGCTGGGCCGCAGCTTCAACACGATGCTGGCCCAGATTGGCCGGCTGTTATCGTTGACAGAGCTGCAGGCGCGGCAAAAGCGTGAAGCAGAGCTGCGCAGCCTCCAGGCGCATATTAAGCCGCATTTTCTCTACAATACGCTCGACACGATTCACTGGATGGCCCGCAGCAAAGGGGCGGAGGATATTGCCGAGGTGGTCCAGTCCTTGTCCAGGCTGTTCCGGCTGGGCTTAAGCAAAGGGAGTGATATTATTCCGCTCTCCGATGAGCTGGAGCATATCGTCAGTTATCTGAAGATTCAGCATGTCCGCTACAGCAGCAAGCTGACGTATTCCATCGAAGTGGAGCCGCAGCTGCAGGAGCTGTATGTGCTTAAGCTGCTGCTGCAGCCGATGGTGGAGAATGCGATCTACCATGGGATCAAAGAACGGCGCGGACCCGGGCATCTCTCCATCCAAGTGGAGGAGCGGGAGAAGGAGCTGTACCTCACCGTGCGTGATGACGGGGCGGGAATGGCTCCAGAGCGGCTGGCCCTGCTGAAGCAGCGGCTTGCCGCTGTAGGAACACAGGAACGCGGGCACGGCGGGGCGGATGCTCCGCTTCCGGACAGCGGCGGCAGCGGCTACGGCATTCTGAATGTGCAGGCAAGGATCAGGCTGACCTACGGGGAGCCGTACGGGATTGCGGTTGAGAGTGAGCCGGGAGCAGGCACGGTGGTAACCATCCGCCATCCGGTGGTCCGTGACAGCTATCCGGAGAAGGATTAAGCGAACAGGAGGAGGGGGCCGTTTATGGAGAAGTGGAAGGTATTGATTGCAGACGATGAAGGGATTATCCGCACAGGCATCCGCCAGTGTGTGGACTGGGACGCTCTTGGGATGACTGTAGCAGCGGAGGCGGAGGATGGGGAAGAGGCGCTCGAGCTTGCGGTTCAGCATTCCATACATATCGCGCTGGTTGACCTCAATATGCCGATAATGCATGGAATGGAGCTGATGCGATGCCTGAGAGAGCAGCTGCCCGGCTGTAAAATCATTGTCATCACAGGACATGATGAGTTCTCGTACGCCCAGGAATCGATCCGCCTGCAGGTGAACGATTATATTCTCAAGCCTGCAGAGCCGAAGCAGCTGATGCAGGTGCTGCGCGGCGTCCGCGATGAGCTGGAGGCGGAGCGGCAGCAGAGCCAGCATCTGCAGCAGGCCTCCCGGCAGCTGCAGCGGAATTTCCCGCTGCTGCGGGAGCGGTTCTGCCAGGAATGGCTGGACGGCAATCTCAGCCAGGCGGAGATCCGGGAGCAGCTGCAATTTCTCCAGCTGCCGGCCGAGCGGCCGGAGCTGCTCAGCATTGTCCGCTGGAGATGGGAAGGGCAGAACCCGGGGATGAAGGAGAATGAACGGCAGCTGTTTCTGTTCGCGATTGAGAATATTATCGCTGAGCTGCTGGAGCCGTATATCAAGGTTATCTTCCGCGATCCCGCCGGACTGATCGTCATTCTGTTGTGGGATGCCGCTGCAGAGCGGGTGCTGGCCGGGGCTGAAGGTGCGGTGCGCAGCACGCTCAAGATTGCCGTTGAAATCGGAATGCAGCCTGTGCAGGGTGGAATTACTGAGCTGGCAGGTGCATACCGGAGCTGCCGGGTTGCACTGGCCAAGGAGCAGCCGCTGTCACCGCTTGTGCGCCGGGCCAAGCAGTATATCCAGGAGCATTACAGCGAATACGGGCTTACCCTTGAGGGATTGGCCGGCCAGCTGCTGGCTTCGCCGGTCTATCTCAGCCGGCTGTTCAAGCAGGAGCTGGGCGAGTCCTTCGGCACGTACCTGACCCAGATCCGCATCCGCAGGGCGGCCCAGCTGCTGAACTCCACGGAGCTAAGCATCAATGAGGTAGCGGAGCAGTCAGGTTATGAGACGCAGCATTATTTCAGCACGGCGTTCAAGAAGCAGACGGGAGTATCCCCGCTGCAATTCCGCAAAGGCGTGCTGGCCGGGGATGGAGGCAGTAAGCGCAGTGATGAGTAATCTTATACTATCTATAATTGCAAGGAGGGCAAGTCTTGGAGAAGGCAGGCAAGATTAATATTGAATTCAGTAATAACCCTGAAGATAACCCTGGCAGTAAAGATGCCGGAACCGCCGGCGAATACAGGCTGGCTGCCCTGGGCAGTATCGGAATTCTGGAGTCGTGTCTGGAGCAATCTGCCTTTACGGAAAAGACCAGACAGCAGATGAATCATTTCTTCGGGCTCTCTTCAGAGCCTGCCGGAGCGGAGAGTATCACCAGAAGAATCGCTGGTGTTTATATGGCTTTCTTAGGCAAAACAAATTTCAAAAACAAAGATTCAGACCATAACAGCCGCCTGTTCACCCAGTTGAAGCAGGAGCTGGGGGAGATTAAGGCGTTACTCAGCAAGCTGGTTTAGGCTGCGCCGCTAATCTGCTAAGCAGGCTTTATCAGCCATGCCGATTCAATATTCAATACAGGAGCCTCCTTAGCCCATAAGGAGGTTTCTTGCTGCACAAGCGCTGCGAGAACTACAATCTGGCACGAATTCTTCCAACGCAATTCGTTACGGACCTGAGAGACCTTATCCGCGCCAAAATGCGCTTTTTCCCCGGCTAACGGACCTGAGTGCACTTATTTCCGCATATGCAGCTGATTTTAGGTGCAAAATCCGAATTTAAGAGCGCTGGTGTCCGCAAACAACCTAAATTACTGGGGTAGCTTGAAATAAGTGCATCTGTGTCCGTTAGCACCATTCGCCATGGGCAATCTCACGCTTACACAGGCACCTGCCGTAGTCCTGCCTCTGCCTTTCGCAGACGCAAGCCTAACCCTGTACTAACCCAGCCCCTGCCGCTCCCGCATACGCAAGCCCGAACCCTCTCCTGTTCTGCCGCATACAGAAGCCATCCCTGCCTCCGCACCGCCATTCAGCTTTTTATTCACCCTGCCCGCGTGCCAAATCACAAAAGTTAGATTTTTATAAAAACAGTAGCCTGAGTGTAAATACGCCTTCTGGCCTCCGTTGCTATACTCAACTTGTCACACGGGGCATCCGTGCAGGCAACAGAATAGTCCAGGGGGTAGTGCAGGAATGAAGAAATATTCACTGATTATGTTGACATTGGCACTCGTACTTATTTTATCCGCATGCGGCAATAACAGCGGGAATTCGGCCAGCGGCGGTGATTCGTCCAAAGGCAAGGTCGGGATCGCCATGCCGACGAAATCATCGGAACGCTGGGTGAATGACGGCAACAACATGGTGAAGGAATTTGAGAAGCTGGGTTATGGCACGGATCTGCAGTATGCAGAGGATGTTGTAGAGAACCAGGTGTCCCAGATTGAGAATATGATTACCAAAGGCGTGAATGCGATTGTAATCGCTTCAATTGACGGCGAGGCGCTGACCGATGTGCTGCAGAAGGCGCATGATGCTAATGTCAAAGTTATAGCTTACGACCGCCTGATTAAGAAAAGCGAGTATGTAGACTACTATGCAACCTTCGATAACTTCAAGGTGGGCGTGCTGCAGGGCTCCTATATTGAAGAGAAGCTTGGCCTGAAGGACGGCAAAGGCCCGTTCAACATCGAGCTGTTCGGCGGATCGCCGGATGACAACAACGCCTACTTCTTCTTCGATGGGGCAATGTCCATCCTGAAGCCTTACATTGACTCCGGCAAGCTCGTGGTCCGCAGCAAGCAGCTTACGATGGATCAGGTGGCTACGCTGCGCTGGGATGGTGCTGCTGCGCAGGCCCGGATGGATAACCTGCTGAGCGCGAACTATGCAAGCGACAATCTGGATGCAGTGCTCTCTCCTTACGACGGCATCAGTATCGGTATCCTGTCCTCACTTAAAGGTGTTGGCTACGGTTCAGGCGACAAGAAGCTTCCGGTTGTTACCGGACAGGATGCCGAGCTGGCTTCCGTGAAATCGATTCTTGCCGGTGAGCAGACCCAGACCGTATTCAAGGATACGCGTGAGCTGGCGAAGAAGGCTGTAGACATGACCGAAAGCGTACTGAAGGGTACAGAAGCCGAAGTTAACGATACTACAACCTACGACAATGGTGTGAAAATCGTACCTTCCTACCTGCTCGAGCCTGTGTCGGTGGACGCAAGCAATGTGGATAAGGTGCTGGTGGAAGGCGGCTACTATACCAAAGAACAGCTGGGCCAGTAGCCTGCTGTACTTAAGATGCTTACTTAGCAGCCAGCCGGCGGCGCTCCGGTAACCAGAGGAGCGGGCCGCCGGCTGGCCGCTGCTACAGTCACAAGGAAAGCAGGGTGAGATACGTGAGTGAGTATATTTTGGAGATGAAAGGCATTACGAAGACATTCCCCGGCGTCAAAGCGCTGTCGAATGTGAACCTCCAGGTCAAGGCCGGAGAGATTCACGCGCTCTGTGGAGAGAACGGAGCCGGTAAATCCACGCTGATGAAGGTGCTGAGCGGAGTGTATCCGTATGGAACCTATGAAGGGGATATTCTGTACCAGGGAGAGGTTTGCCAGTTCAAGGGTATTAAGGACAGCGAGGGACTGGGTATTGTTATTATCCATCAGGAGCTGGCGCTGATTCCGTATTTGTCGATTTCGGAGAATATTTTCCTCGGCAATGAGCAAGCAAGGCGCGGGGTGATCAACTGGAACGAAACGACGGTAAAGACCAAGGAACTGCTGAACACCGTCGGCCTCAAGGAATCGCCGTTTACCGGAGTCTCAACAATCGGCGTCGGCAAGCAGCAGCTTGTAGAGATCGCGAAGGCGCTCTCCAAGGAAGTGAAGCTGCTGATTCTCGACGAGCCGACAGCGGCGCTGAACGAGGATGATAGCGAGAATCTGCTGACGCTCATTCTGGAGCTGAAGAAGCGCGGGATCTCTTCGATTATCATTTCCCACAAATTGAACGAAATCGAGAAGATAGCGGATTCTGTAACGATTCTGCGTGATGG
The DNA here is from genome assembly GCF_032302195.1 of Paenibacillus sp. MMS20-IR301. Classification (NCBI taxonomy): domain Bacteria; kingdom Bacillati; phylum Bacillota; class Bacilli; order Caryophanales; family Paenibacillaceae; genus Paenibacillus; species Paenibacillus sp. MMS20-IR301. Next base: position 2,421,328 of record NZ_CP135275.1, on the reverse strand, counting down.
ACAGACCATTAAGACACTGGACATGAAGCAGGATGCGGTGACTGAGGATGTAATCATTAAAGGGATGGTCGGCCGTGATCTGACGAACCGTTACCCGGAGCGTACACCGGAGCTGGGCGGGACGATCTTTGAGATCCGGAACTGGGATGTCTATCATCCTACGCAGCAGGACCGCCAAGTGCTCGATGGCATTAACCTGCATATCCGCCGCGGCGAGGTGGTAGGTATTGCCGGACTAATGGGGGCCGGGCGGACAGAGCTGGCGATGAGTGTATTCGGCAAGTCGTACGGCAAGCGGATCAGCGGCCAGACATTCATGCACGGCAAGGAAGTCCATTTGAATAACATCACACAGGCGATTGAGAACGGGCTGGCTTATGTCACCGAGGACCGTAAGCATTACGGCCTTATTCTGATCGATGACATCAAGCGGAATATCTCACTGACCAACTTGAAGAAGCTGTCCCGCCGCGGCGTAATCAATGAGAATGAGGAAGTGCTGGTGGCCGAGGAGTACCGGAAGAAGCTGAATATTAAGACGCCGAGCATTTTGCAAAAAACAGTGAATCTCAGCGGCGGCAACCAGCAGAAGGTAGTGCTCAGCAAATGGATCTACACCGGGCCGGATATTCTCATTCTGGATGAGCCTACGCGCGGGATTGATGTCGGGGCCAAATACGAAATTTACTCCATTATTAACGGGCTGGCGGCTGAAGGCAAGGGAGTGCTGGTCATCTCCTCCGAGCTGCCGGAAATTCTCGGAATGTGCGACAGGATCTATACGATGTGCGAAGGAAGGATCAGCGGTGAAGTGGAGCGCAAGGATGCATCGCAGGAGCTGTTGATGAAATTTATGACACGAAGCAGGGGGTAACACCGCATGGGAGCGATTACTGACATTTTCAAAAAGAATATCCGCCAATACGGCATGATCATTGCCTTGATTTTTATCTCCATTTTCTTTCAGATTCTGACTGACGGCATTTTGCTTAAACCGCTGAACGTAACGAACCTGATTCTGCAGAACAGCTACATTCTGGTGCTGGCCATCGGAATGGTGCTTGTAATCATTACTGGACATATCGACCTGTCGGTTGGCTCGGTAGCCGCCTTCATCGGCGCACTGTCTGCAATCATGATGGTGGATATGCAGCTGAATCCGGTGCTGGCCGTAGTGCTCTCGTTGCTGATGGGCGCGCTGGTCGGTGCCTGGCAGGGCTTTTGGGTCGCTTATATCAAAATCCCGGCGTTCATCGTCACCCTGGCAGGCATGCTGCTGTTCCGCGGACTGACGATGATTGTGCTGAACGGGCAGTCGATTGCGCCATTTCCGAAGGCTTTTCAGAAGATCAGCTCGGGCTTCCTGCCTGATATCGCAAGCGGCAGCCCGCTGAATATTCTGACCCTGGTCATCGGGGTGATCCTGTCACTCCTCGTAATCTATCAGGAATACCGCAGCCGCAAGATCACTGTGAAATACGGCTTTGAACAGGCTCCGCTCTGGATTTCGGTGGCCAAGGCAGCGGCGCTGGTCATTGTAATCAACCTGTTCACTTATGTGCTTGCCCAGTACAACGGGATTCCGAACATTCTGGTTATCCTGATGGTGCTGATCGTTATTTATTCCTTCGTAATGAACCGTATGACCATGGGCCGGCATATCTATGCGCTGGGCGGCAACGAGAAGGCGGCCAGCCTGTCAGGAGTCAAAACCAAACGGGTGACCTTCTGGGTATTCGTCAACATGGGCGTACTTGCTGCTTTATCCGGTCTCGTATTCGCGGCACGCCTTAACTCGGCTACACCAAAGGCCGGAACGAACTTCGAGCTGGATGCCATTGCGGCCTGCTTCATCGGCGGAGCTTCGGCTTCCGGGGGGATCGGGACGGTGGTCGGGGCAATCATCGGCGGTCTCGTCATGGGGGTCATGAACAACGGGATGTCGCTTGTCGGCCTCGGCGTCGATTGGCAGCAGGGCATCAAGGGGCTGGTGCTGCTGCTGGCGGTAGGCTTTGATATTTATAATAAGTCGAAGACGGCTTAGAACAATCTCGTCCAGAAGGATAACATTCACTATTTAAGAGCGGAAATTCTCCAGTTCAGGGGGAATCCCGCTCTTTTCCTCTGAGTCTGCCTATTTGCAGAATGGATCAGCATTCCTCCAGGATTCTTCGTGCATAGAGATAGGACTTGCTCCAATGTGCTTTGTTCAGATTGGTGATAAAGAAATTCGAGTATGGAATGCAGTGAATCATGGTCTGTTCTCCCGCATAAATACCCACGTGGCCGGCTATTTCATTCGTTGAATGCTTGCCGTCTACGAAGAAAAATAATAAATCCCCTTTTTGAAGACAAGCCTTCTCAACTGTAGTACCCTGTAATGATTGTTTCTGTACTGTCCTGCCGAGCCGGATGTTGTATTTCCGGTATACCATTTGGGTGAATAGGGAGCAGTCAATTTTATTTAGGTTAGAATTGTGTTTATACTGCCTGCCTTCATAACTTCTGGCATAAGCTACAATCTCCTCGGCTATCATCAGTCTAGATATTTAATGAAAAGACTATCTTTAGTACCAGAAGTTTTGTCAGCTGTAGCCCTCATTATTGACAGTGCGGCTTCAACCATGAAATAAGAGGTGTATTTAGAGGCAGGATGCCGGTAACCGATGCGATGGAGCCAGGCGTGGAATAAAGAGCCGGTTAAAGTTACATCGCCAAGGTCTTTTCTATCCAGACTTTGCGGATTAATGGTGACTGTTAGCGTTGCCTGCTCCAAATCCTCACCTCCATCAACGGCGCTAATAGTGAAATGTTTTTTAGTTCCTTTTGCCGGGATTTTATATTTAATATAGGATTTTCCTGCTCGCTGAAAGCCATTGCTTTGAAATATTTGAGTAATAATACTCATCATAACGTCTGTTGCAACCCGGCCATTTGCCAATTTCTCATCTATCGCGACCGGGCTTAGATTAAACCGTGCATATAAATTCACGTTTTTTGCTAAATCTGATGTTCCTTTGTTATCCATTTGTTCATAATAATCTGACCAGAAGAAGACGGCCTGCATGAGTATAAGTCTTATTCTGGAAAGTTGTGCCGGGGTAAAACGGCTGTCCACATAAAAATACAAATGCGTGGGCATTACTTCATCAATTGTTGTTTCTCTAACATCAATTTTAAGTAAATTATAGACCGGAAATTTGGGTTTTACCTTCTGTAAAGCTAAGGATGGGGCTTGCTGCTTAAGCTTTTTCAATTGCGGTCACCTCTTTCTTACAACAGCGTATGTTCAGGTGTAATAAAATGTAACGCTTGCGCCATTCCCCCCGGACATGGATAATAACATCTAGGACCAACAAATTTTAAATATTATCGGGGGGAGGTAACAGATGCAGATCATCGCCATGCTGACCATGCTGATTGATCATGTCGGCCTTATATTTTTTCCGGGTGAGCTTGCCTGGAGATACATAGGGAGAATTGCTTTTCCAATCTACTGCTACGCGCTGGTTCAGGGGCATATACATACATCATCGAGACCGCGTTACCTGCGGCGGCTGCTGGTCATTGCCCTGATTGCCCAGATTCCGTACAATCTGGCCATCGATCCCGGCGGATGGAATGTTGTATTCACGCTTCTGCTGTCTGCACTTGTGCTGACGCTGCTTGATAAGCTGCCTAACCTCTGGTACGGCATACCCGTGATAATTGCGGCTGTGCTGATTATGGATTATCTGCCGCTGGATTATAATGCGTACGGGCTGCTGCTGGTGCTCATTTTCCGCTATACCCGTTCCTACTGGCTGGTGCTGGCCCATTTAGCGCTTAATATTTTTTATCTGTTCTACTATAATTGGCTGGTGCAGATGGCCAGTATTATACCTACTATTCTTATTGCGCTCACTCCGGCATTATGGGCGCTGCTTGCGCAGAAACGCCTGCCGCGCTGGGTATGGTGGTCCTTTTATCCGGCACATCTGGCTGTACTTGCGCTGGTAAAGATTCTCTTTTTCCAAGAATGGGTATCTATAGAGTGGCGGAGTCTATTCAGTATCTGAAGTATGGATAGAATCAGCCCTCTTAATTTACAATCCTTCCTCTTCCCGAGATGATGGATACGTTATTAAATTTGAACCAGAGGAGACATGCTATGAGGACAAAGAAAGCAACAATCACCAAATGGCTGCTGCCGTTTCTAGCAATACTGCTGATTCTCGCAGGCTGCCAGACCGTCGGCGGTTTCGATGTGAACAAGGCGCTGCTGGGGGATCTCGATGTGAAATCCTCTGAATCCAGCACTACACTTAGCTTGAACGCAGTGCCTGCCGCAGGCATCAGTGCAGAGGATCAGGAAATAGTCGATCTAATTAATTCATTCTCCCTCACGCTTGGAAGTGTGAAGCTGCAGGATAACGGCAATGTCTCGGCATCCGGTATTGTGGGTTACAAGCAGATGCAGATTCCATTCTCATTCTTTATGGATTCAGCGAATATTGTGTTCACAGCTGAAGGCGCCAAGCAGCCGTTCTATTACCCGATTTCGGGATATGATCCTGTACTTGGCCTGGAAGGATTTGATCAGACGAAGGTAACCGAGCTGTCGAAGCTGGTCACGCAGTTTGTAGTTAAAAATCTGCCGAATCCTGAGGCTATTACGGTGGCATCTGTTACAGAATCCGTATATGGCCAGCAGGTAGGCCTGACCAAGCTGCACACAGAGATTTCAGGCCAGGAACTCCCTGGCTTACTGAAGACCTTCCTGAAAGCCGTCTCCAAAGATACAGAAGGGTTCACAGCTCTGATCAGCGGCCTTTACGATTATCTGTATCCGCTGATTGAGGCTTCCGGAGATGATCTCGATAGCCTGGGCTTCGGTGAAATCCCGCTGGAGAACAAGGAAGATGTAGTTACTGTAGCGCATGATGCTGCCAAACTGGCAGTTGATGCACTCCTGCTGGTCTACGACAAGCAATTGGAGAACCTCTATAAGGATACTCCTGAGCTGAAAACGATCCTGGGTAAGGATACGAAGCTGGCAGTAGATCTGTTCGTAGACAGCGGCTTCCATATCCGCAAACAAAATATCGACCTCCATGTTGCGCTGCCGGCTAATGATGATCTCCCGCTGCAGAGTATCAATGTGAAGCTGGCTTCAGAGACCTGGAATGTCAATGGTCCGGTGACGGCTGATCCGATCAGTACAGTAGGGGCAATTAATTACTCTACAGCTGAGCTCACTCCGGGTGAGACGCTGAGAAGCTTTGAACAAGGTTCAGATATCTATAACCTGCTCAAAGATGATATGGGGATTACGTACAGAAGCCTGATGATTGCCCCGGATGATGACTATTATTATCCTGTGGTTATCAATGGCACCACATTTGTTCCGCTGCGTTATGTGGCTGAAGATCTGGATGCCACTGTAGAGTGGGATGCAGTCAACCGTGCCATTAATGTTACCGATGATGTGTACGGCGATAAGCTTGTATTCAAAATCGGCTCCGATCAGGCTCTGATCGGCGGTACCACTGTGAAGCTGGTGAAGCCGGTCTTCGTGGATGAATACGGTGATGCGAATGTGCCGCTGCGTGTGCTGGCGCAAGGACTGCATGCTACAATTGATGTGGATGAAGACGGATATATCTGGATTGAACGTCCTTAATACTGTGATTGACCTATATTTTTTAAAAAGCTGGAGCCCCCGAGATATCGGGCGGCTCCGGTTTTTTTTGTGTACTGTATACCTTGACACTTGAGGTTTATTCCAATAAACTCCTCTTATAAGGTTTACTGTACTAAACTTATAAGGAGGGAGCAGCATGGAGCCGTACAAACTCTTTGATGCTGAATATAAATTTGCCTGCCTGATCTGGGAACACGAGCCGATCAATTCTACGGAGCTGGTGAAGCTTAGCCTGGCCCGGCTGGGCTGGAAGAAATCTACGACCTACACTGTGTTAAGGAAGCTGTGTGAGCGGGGAATTCTCAGGAATGAGGGGGCTGTTGTAACAGCGGTTATCAAAAAAACTGAGGCACAGCAGCATGAAAGCCAGACTGTAGTGGAGAAGGCGTTCGATGGCTCTTTACCGCAGTTTTTGACTGCCTTTCTGGGTGGTAAGAAGCTGAGCAAGCAGGAGGCAGAGGAGCTGAAACGGATCATTGAGGAGGCAGCCAAATGACGAATGCTTTTGTGGCAGTCCTTAATATGAGTATTACGGCCAGTTATGTGGCTATTGCCGTAATGCTGGTGAGACTGCTGCTCCGGCGTGCGCCGAAAATATTCTCTTATCTGCTGTGGACGGCTGTCATCTTCAGGCTTGCTGTTCCTGTAAGCTTCACTTCAGCTTTCAGTCTATTGCAGCTGGTACAGCCTGCCGGTCATGCCGGCTCCAGTCTAGGGTTCATACCGCAGGACATTGGAATGCAGCTGAAGCCTGCTGCAGATCTCGGCATTAGCAGCATCAACCGCCTGGTAGAGCTTCCCGCCGCAGTACCTGAGGCAAGCGTGAATCCTGTGCAGGTTCTATTGTGGGCCGGGAGTATCATCTGGCTAACCGGAGTTGTTATCATTCTGGCATACAGTGCCTTCTCTTACATAAGAATTCTGCGCAGAGTCCGTACAGCAACTCTTGTCAGCGATAATATATTCGAGACGGATCTGATTATGACGCCGTTTGTCTGCGGTTTTGTGCGGCCGCGGATATACATTCCTGCCGGATTAAGCGGGTCTGAGCGGTCATACATTATTTTGCATGAGCAGACTCATATCCGTAGACGGGATTACCTGATTAAACCTTTTATGTTTCTGCTGCTGATCCTGCACTGGTTTAATCCGCTGATGTGGCTCTCCTATGCACTCATGAGTAAAGACATGGAGATGTCCTGTGACGAATCCGTTGTCAACAAGCTCGGTATGCAGATTAAGGGGAGTTATTCCGCATCACTATTAGCTTTTTCCATGCGCAGCAGCGGTTTGCCTCCCGGAGGCCCGCTGGCTTTTGTAGAGGGCAGTGTCAAGACCAGAATTACCAACATTCTCGCTTACCGCCCGCCCTCTTCCAGAAGAACCGCCGGGTGTCTGCTCCTAATTACCGCTTTGGTAGCAGGCTGCACTGCCAACCCCAAGCCTATAGTATCACCGCAAGAATCACTGTATTCGGGCTACAACGTGGATAAGCTTATAGAGAACCGGACTCGTTACGTAGGTGATTTCAGCAAGGTATCTGCGCTTATTGGTGAACTGCCTTGGCCTGAAGGACTGGAAGGTGCCGGTATCGAATTGCAGACAGGCTCCCGTCCGTATGAACTGACTATCAATTACGTCATGAATGAGTACGGGGAAGTGTGGGATAAGAGGTTGAAGCATTAAGCCGCAAAGCATTCTACCGTAATTCGGTGCTGCTCTTGAGTCTGATAGATAATGTTGATCAAATAAACTACACCCTTATTGATAATACGGGACAATACGATGGCGTTTCCTACAGTTTCCCGTTTACAAGAGAAGAGGTCGATAGGTGGCAGGGCGAGGATGTACGGCAGTATGCGGTGGATGAGGCGGGCCTGCGCGGGCTGATAGACCGGCTGGATAGTATATCCTCGTGGCGGTGGTTATATTTCTCATGATGCTGGAGGTCAGCGGGCAGAACGGTGCATACAAAACAGGCCTTGGAATGATTCCAAAGCCTGTTTTGTATGTCTATTTTTATCAAGACCTAATTCAATATTCTAGCAGAACAGAAAGAAATAGTCTATATTTTTGCCGGGGAATATTATACATTTGGGTAGCCGGCAATACAAGAAGAATGGAGTGTTGTTAAGTGAAATTTGATTGTCATCTCGATTCAGCGGATCTGCAGGAATATATCAGGAATGTCTTTGGGGCAAAATTTGTTGTCGCCGGTGTCATGAAAATGCATGGCGGCGCGCAAAAGCTCGTCTATAAAATTGACTGCACGAATGGATTCTCCTGTGTCCTGTACGTGTGGGATGTAACCAAGAATTATTTTGAAGAAGAGATCGCCGGCAATACAACCCATAGTCAGTCGTACGGCAGTAATTTATTTGAAGTGAATAACAGATACTTAACCGCGCATTCCATTCGGACACCGGTGCTCTATAACTTGAATCAGGAAAGAAGCCGCTATCCCTTTGATTATGCCCTTGTAGAGTATACAGGGGGACAAAGTGCCGAGGCATATTTTAGCCATGGCGATACGCAGGTTAAAGATACTGTATTCCTTAAGCTGGGTGACATGATCTCAGAGATGCATGCTGATGAAAGCAATATATACGGAAAACCGAATCAGACTAGCCCGAATGAGGAGCAATGCCATCTTATCCATTTTGTAAGTGCTGAAGCTCATTTGTCCTATGCCTCTGAGCATGTAGATACGATAAGGAAGAACCGGGATAAGCTGGTCGATATTTCAAACCGGCTTGCAGCTAAGATAGAACCCCGAAACCGTTATGGTTATATTCATGGGGAGCTTGGCCCTAATCATGTCATCATCCTTGAGAATCTGGAGCCTTGCCTGATAGATATTGAGGGCGCCGGTTTCTTTGATATTGAATATGAGCACAGTTTTATGAAATTCCGTTTCGGGGAATTATACCAGTATTTGGGGAATGAGCGCCTTGATCCGGACCGGATGCTGTTCTACCAGTATCATCATCATCTGTCATTGATTGCAGCAGGCTTGAAGCTGGTTCATAGAGAGTATCCGGATCAGCAGACGGCCAGAAATATCGCTGAATATCATACCATGCGGGCTTTACAGTTCCTTGAAAGCTATTGAGTATACAATAAAAATGCAACCTCTCTCCGCAATCCGGATGAGAGGTTGTGTTCTGTTCAAACATCACTTACCCAGCGCTTCCAGTACCGCACCTACACCGTAGCTGTTGCCAAGCGGCCCATAGCCCATGGCCAGTGATCCGTTAATGGAGTATACATGCCCGTTCTGGACGGCTTTTAGCTTCTTCCATACTTCGGTTGTCTCCCATTCATCAGTCGCCGAGGCTGCTGAGGGCTGCTCATAGTTGAAATAACCGAGGAACAGATAATCCGGGTCCAGGGCAATAAGACCTTCAAGGGTCAGTTCCGCACCCTCTGTCATGGAAGGGCTATCCGGTGCCTTAAGTCCAAGACCGTTATCATAATAAGGGTTCAGATACTTCGTTCCGCCGAGCCAAACCGCATTGCTGCGCACCTGGAGGAAGGCAACAGTCCCGCCGAGATCAGCCAGCTTAGCTTTACCGTCCGCCACTTTCGCTTCATATCCGCTGATGAAATCTGCTGCCACCGTTTCCTGGCCGAGAATTTCCCCGAACTTAGTGACCAGCGCCGGCCAGTTGCCCCATACATCAGTCTTGGTTTCATCGATCACGACTGTGGTGGCAATCTGCTCCAGCTGAGCTGTTATTTCCGCATTGACGGCATTCCCGGCAATAATAAGATCCGGGGCGTACTCCAGCAAAGCCTCCAGATTGACAGTCGTGTTCTCACCGACGATAGCCAGTTCACCGACCTTGTCCGCATATGGCTTGTATGTATCTGTGGTCAGTGAAGAGTCAGCCTTCGTGAATGGCAGGGCGAGTCCAACAGACTTCAGATCGAACAGCAGAATAGAATCATTGTAACCCCAATGAACAACAGCGACACGTTCAGGCTGCTCGTCAATGACGATGCTGCCGTTAGCAGCTTCGATGGTCCGCGGGAATGCGACGGCAGCTGTTGTTTCCGCTGCTTGTTCAGCTGCTGCAGGCACCGGGGAAGGAGCAGGCACTGCCGCCTGATTGGTTGCTGCAGTGTTGCTGGAGCAGGCACTCAGCAGCAGCAGCATGCTAAGCAGACCTGCGAGAATGGCGAAACGTGAATGGGTTAGCCAAAATTTCATTAGTAAGGGGCTCCTCTGCCTGAAAATGATGATCATTATCAATTACATTTTCCATAGTATCATCAACCCGGCCTAATGAGAATGTAGAGATTCCCGATGGGATGCTGGACAATTTCGCCTTCATCCAAGTAAAATAATCAGTCCTCGCGGCTGGTGAAATCAACCTGGCTGGGAGCTACACCTTTATATTTTTTGAATAATCTGCTGAAATAATAAGGATCTGAGTAACCGATACTCTTAGCCACAGTCGTGACTGAGAATTGTCTGGTCAGCAGCCATTCATGCGCCTTGTTCATCCGGTAGCGGATCAGGTAATCGATCGGGCCGGTTCCGGTATATTTGGTGAACAGGTAAGAGAAATATTTGGCCTTAAGCTCATACCGGTCAGCCAGCTTGCTGAGTGTGAGCGGTTCAGTGAAGTGCTGCTGAATATACCGGATGGCATCCTCTATGATCAGGTAGCTGCCCTCATTCTGGAGGTAGCGCTCGGATTGCAGCACATTCGTAACAAGCTGGTAAAATAATGACCGCTGGTTCAGCTGATCCATCACATCGGGAGCAGAGGCTGCATTTAGCAGTTGGTCTACAAGCCTGAGCAGCTCCGGATTGAGCGTGATGTCCAGGCAGGAGATATCCCGGTTCTGCCGTTGTCCCTGTTCAATTGCACCGCTTGGCAGATAATGAGCCAGGCAATATAAGAAACCGTCTTCACTTGGAGTGATTTCCAGGCGTCTGCCTGCTCCGCCGATCAGAATACGGCCGGGCTTCAGTACATATTGTTCTCCCCCGTCAAAGTCGAAGCAGGCTTCCCCATCAAGTGCGATGATGACAGCACATTTGGCAGTAGGCTTGTTGACATGGCCGCCATAGATCCGGTTGCCCTCCAGCCGGGTGCGGTATACACCATACAGATGAATAGGTGTTGCTGCGAAATAATGGGCAAGCTCCTCATAGGTGTGCCGCATCCGGAAATCCTCCTGGTTCATTATCATGATATTGATGAGATTGATTCTCAGTGGTGAGTCACGAAGAAATTATAGAGAAAATAACCCTGCATTGCAATAGAAATCAATAGAAATGCTAACTGCTGCTATAATGAGTGCCAAACAGGTTGTAACTGCTGGGTTTCTTGCAGAAATAATTGAAGAATAAAGAAACGGCAGCCCGGAACATTATTGTTCACAGGCTGCCGTTTTCTGTATAAACGTAATGGTTCGGGATACTTAATTGAAATCCCGCTTGGAAGATTATCTGGCTAAATCCAGCCCTTTGGCAGCCAGCGCTTCACGGAGAATCCGGATGCCCTTCGGCCCCATCCCATGCAGGCTAAGCAACTCTGCTTCTGTAACCGCGGTAAGCTGCTCCAAATTTACAATTCCAGCTTCAGCGAGTGCGCGGTCTGCCGGCTTGGAGATTTTGACAGGCAGGCTGGTGCCTTGCTGCGATTGATCAGAATCGGTCATACGAAGTATGCTCCTTCCATATAATCTCCTTCTACTGGGTGGTTAGTACCATCTCCAGGGACACATTGCTCTGCCCGGAATGCTCAGCCATACTGCGGATATAGCCGGACATGAAGCCGCCCTCCATACTTTCCCACAGCGTGAATCCAGGCATCGCTTTGATCTTATCCAGTGAATCCGCAGCAGTACCGGCAAAATATTTCACATTCAGCTCCGACATCACTTCGGCCATGGACTGCTTCTCTTCTTCTGAGAAGGTGCTCTCTGCCAGTCTGTTCATTGCCTTGCCATAAGATGCATCAGCAAAGCTCTTTTCTGCATAAGACTTGAAGTTCAGCAGATTGGGATCGGTGTTGTTATTCGCTTTGGCCCAGGCCTCCACATCCACAGCAGTTGCGGTATACGTAACCGCGCGGGAGAGCGGGTCAAAGGTCATCGCCCCGTATTGATGGGGGTTAACCGCCATTGCGCCGGTGGCTATATCATAGACTGGCAGTGCCGGATCAATGGAGTCCTCAGCCGGATCACGCCGGATATCCTGCATGTGAATATGCCCGGATAACACCAGATTTAGACCATCCTTGCGCAGTGTCTTCATTGTCTCTTGACTGTTATTGAGCTTGAAGCCGGAGACGGCCATAGAGGTATGGCTGAGCAGATTATGATGCATCACGGTAATAATGGAAGCATGCTCCTGCGCGGCGAGCTTCACACAATCATCCATCCACGACAGCGTAGAAGGGAGGATGCGGCCGTCTGTCTGCGGGAAATTATATTCCTCGTTATGCGCATACTGGGCACTGTCAATCATCAGGAGCCAGAGCTTCGGAGCCGCCTTGACGAGATAGCTTAAGCTGTCTGTATCCCGGGAGATTGCCTCGTTGTATCCGTAATCCGCGTAAGTATTCACGAAATCCTCTGCGTTAATATGCTTTGCAACTACCTGTTTGTCGCCGTCAAAGGATCTGGCCCAAGGGTTATTGATATCGTGGTTGCCCGGAATGACATAGACACTGGTACCCATATCTTCGATCCGGCGGAGCTTCGCGGCTAATTCAGTATGGCTCGAGGCTTCTCCGTTATTAGTCAGATCACCGCTGAGAATGAGAAAATCCGGTTGCTTGCGCTCCACATCATAGACGAGGGCTTCAGCCAGCTCATCGCTGTAGGGAAGCATTTTGCCGTCTCCGCCAGTGACATAGGTCTGGAAGGCCTGTCCGCCATCCTGCAGCGCCTTATCCAGATAATGAGTATCTGTGGCTACCCAGAAGGCTACGGGTTCAGTAGAATCGGCGGATGCAGCCGTAACTGCCGGGGAAGGCTGTGATGAAGGTGGAGCCGAGTCTTTGCAGCCCGCAAGCAGCAAGACCGAGAACAGGAGCAGCAATGGGAGCCTGGCAGTTTTGGTGAAACTGTATATTGAAGTAGAGTCCATTAATTAGCCTTCTTTCTGCACTTTTGCTGAATTATTGTAGCGCATTTATTACCAGGTGTATATACGAAAAGTTAGTGCGATGTTTCTAAGCCGGCAAATCAGCTTAATGAAAATAGTGGAAGACGTATAATTAACCGGATTCCAGCAAGACTAAGGGCTGATGTGTAAATGAAGAATGATTTTCAGGAAAAAGTTGAGAATAAGTATTGTGTTTCAGGAATAAAAGTGTTAAAGTTTAGAAAAGTAAGTAACTTAATTTAATGGAGGTAGTTATTTTATGTCTAAAAGTTTCCTTGATGCAGTAAAAGACAGACGTTCCGTATATGCGATCAGCAAAGAATCCCCGGTCTCCGATGCCCGGATTAAAGAAATTGTTGAGGAGGCAGTTCTACATAGCCCGACTTCCTTCAACTCCCAAAGCTCCAGAGCTGTTGTTCTGCTGGGAGAACAGCATGATAAGCTGTGGGATATTACGGCAGAGACTTTGCGTAAAATCGTTCCGACAGAGCAATTTGAAGGCACAGCACAGAAATTGGCTTCCTTCAAGGCTGGCTACGGCTCCGTGCTCTTCTTCGAGGATCAGGCTGTAGTGAAGCATCTGCAGGAGAACTTCGCCCTGTATGCCGAGAACTTCCCGATCTGGTCCAACCAGTCCTCCGGTATTCTGCAGTTTGTTGTATGGACGGCATTTGCAGAAGAGGGCCTGGGCGCTTCATTGCAGCACTATAACCCGCTGATTGATGATGAAGTAAAGGCAACCTTCGGCATTCCTGCAGAATGGAAGCTGATTGCCCAGCTGCCGTTCGGCAAGACCGTAACCGCTCCAGGCGAGAAGGAATTCCAGCCGATTGAAGACCGCGTGAAATTCATTAAATAATGTAACAAGCAAATAACAGATGGTTTAGAACCTCCCTGATCAGGCTATGTATGTATATAGTCCGGTCAAGGAGGTTTTTGCTATGCCATGGAATAAGGATGTTTATCCTGAATCACTGAAGAATTTCACCGCACCGATCAGGAATAAGGCGGTAGAGATTGCTAATGCACTGCTTGAGGAGGGGTATGAGGAGGGGCGGGCGATTTCCATCGCTACCGCACAGGCCAAGGAATGGGGCGAGAACCGGGATAAGCAGATCCGCAAAAAGAATCATTGACCACGAAACATATGTATTCTTAACTATTAAAGAGGACAGGCGGTTAATCCGCCTGTCCTCTTTGTATAGCTGTATTATTTGGAAGGTGCTTCAGTTGCTGTGGCAGCAGGCTCTTCACTTGCAGCCGGGGTTGCGGAAGCTTCTGGATCATCAGTCAAAGTATTGGTGATGGTAGCATTTTTAGTCAGATCAGCCAGCCAGGTGGAGGACTTTTCAGATACCTTTTGGGAAGTCAGAGTTTTCTTGATTTCCTCTTTCTTTTCCTCAAGGGTGTACTCATGTGCTTCCTTGCGGTCAGTTACCTTGATGATGTGGTAGCCGTAATCGGTCTTCACCGCACCGCTGGTTTCACCAATCTTCAATTTGAAGGCAGCATCGGAGAATTCAGCAACCATATCGCCGCGTTTGAAGAAGTCAAGATCCCCGCCGTTGTCCTTCGAACCGGTATCTGCGGATTTCTCTTTAGCCAGCGCTGCAAAGTCAGCGCCGTCTTTCAGCTGCTTAACGATGGCGTCAGCTTCTTCTTTGGTTTCAACGAGGATATGGGATGCGCGGACCTCTTCTTCCTGGTTGAAGGTGGCTTTGTTCTCGTCGAAATATTTAGAGATTTCTTCGTCGGTAACACTCACTTGCGGTTCTACCAGCTTGCGGATTTCTACCTGCAAAGGCATTTGCTTCTTCAGGTCGTCAAGGGTCATGGAGCTCTGCTGCAGAGCAGAATTCAAGGCTTCCTCACCGCCGAACTGTGCTGTCAGGTCTTCGATCTCTTTATTGATATCTTCATCGGTTACGGTAATATTGGCTTTCTTGGCCTCCTGATCCACTAGTGTAGTAGTGATCAGGTTCTGCAGTGTGGATTTACCGCCGGCTTCAACCAATTTATCATAAAGCTGTGCTTTGGTGATATCCGCTCCGTTAACGGTTGCCACAGCAATTTTGCTATCATCCTTCTTGAAAGGTTGTACAATCAGCACAACGATCAGCGCCGCAGCCAGTACGATCGAAGCGATCATCCAGCCTTTGCCGCCGGCAGGTGCCGCCGGAGTGGAAGGAGGTGTAGCGCCGCCAACCTTATTCATTACGGGAACGCTTTCTTCAATAATCGGAGATGGAGGTGTGCTGGAGCTTACTTCTGCAGCTTGCACTGGTTCTTCTGAAACAATAACTTCTTCAGGTGCAGAATCAGTTTGTGCAGCCTCAGCAGGTTCGTTTCCCTCTTCCGGTGTAACGCCGTTTTGAAGCTCTTCATTTTCGTTGAAATCTTTTTTGTCCATTATAAGTAATGACTCCCTTCAATATAGGTGGTGCCTGTCTTTCTACAACTTTACCAGAAAAAAGATTTCCAAACCTTAAGAAAGTATAAAAAAGCTTAATAACTTTTTAATAATTCATTAAGATACAGGAAAAAGCCGGAGCAGCCATGGTTCCCCATGTGCGCTCCGGCCTGATGAGAAGAGACTTTGAATACGGTAAGTTGCAGGTTACGGCGGATATGTATCCGCGTCAGGAGCTGAGTCCTCTCAGCAGATGGCGGATGCTTTCCTGTTTGCGTCTGGGAACACGCACTGACTTGGCGTATAAGCCCATTTCCCCGAAATAGATGCAGTCATCTTCGATGGAGCTGATCTTATTCAGGTTGACATAACAGCCTCCGTACACATGATAATAGCTGTTGCTTGACAATAAGCGGTTCAGTTGCTCGGCAGTCATTCTTTTTTTAATATTGTAGTTTCTGCCGTGAAAAATGACCAGGTCATGGTCCCCGACCTTAAAGAACAGAATGTCTGTCTCCACCTCGAAGTCCTCATATACATTTCTGGCTTCCAGCAGGCTGCTCATTCGTGTTCCCCCTTTATCCATAATTAACATTGATGTTAGCGCTTTCATTATAGCATACTCTTTTCTCTTTGAGAAGTCTTATTTTTGAAATGTTTTTTGTCATTTTTTCCGTTGCATTTGTCATACCTCATGAAAAATTGTAAATTATATAGATGGCTGATGCCATCCGGTTGCCGGAACAGCATCCATAACAACTTGGAGGAGGAGTACCCAGATGAATAAGAATACGAAGCTGCTGCTATTTACCGGCTCTTATGCGACTGCAGAAGAGAGCGGGGTTCAGGTGTTTGCTTTTGACGGCGCAGCAGGAGGTACGCTTGAGCGGCTGGATACAGCAGAAGGCATAACGAACCCTACGTTCGTGAATGTAGACCCTTCCGGGCTGAAGCTCTATGCCATTGGAGAGAAGCCTAATGGGGCAGGCGGCAAAGAAGGGGAAGTCATCACCTTCGCAATTGAGCCGGAGACAGGCAAGCTGACAGAGCTGAGCCGGATTCCTACGATGTCTGCCGCAGGCACAGCACAGGCCACAACCTGCCATATTAACAGAGATGCAGACCATAAACATATTGTAGTGTGCAGCTACCATGGAGGAACGGTTGGCCTGCTTGCGCTTGATGAAGCCGGACTGCCGGTTGCCCTGACTGATACTGCTGTACATACAGGACACAGTGTCCGCCCGGGACAGGACAAGCCGCATCCGCATTCGGCTATTTTCAGCCCGGATGAAACTTTCCTGTTCGTGTCTGATCTGGGCCTGGATCTGATCCGCAGCTACCGGATTCATGAGGAGACCGGGAAGTTTGAAGTGATCGGGGATACGAAGCTGCATGAAGGAGCAGGGCCGCGCCATTTTGTGTTCCATCCGGACGGCAAATCTGCATATGTCATTAACGAGCTTGACAGCAGCGTAACTTCGTTCAAGTATGATGCAGACACTGGAGCATTGCAGACAGCTTATACAATATCTACCCTGCCTGATGATTACCCGGCTGATAAGAACGGCTGTGCGGAAATTGCGTTCTCCAAGGACGGCAAGTATCTGTACGGCTCTAACCGCGGGCATGACAGTATTGTGGTCTACGCGGTAAATCCGGAGACGGCTGAGCTGACAGTGGTCCAGCATGAATCCACCCGTGGGGGCCACCCGCGTCATTTCACAGTTACACCGGACGGGGCATATCTGATTGTGGCTAACCGTGACGGCAACAATCTGGTTGTCTTCTCTTTGGATGCTGCCAGCGGGCTGCTGAACTTCACAGGGAACACGGCAGAGCTGTCCAAGCCTGTCTGTGTACGGCCTGCTGCATTCCTGCAGTAAGCGCGTAAGCAGCGTGTTTACCGCAGCCATGCACTAGGCAGCATGTATGCCTGAGCGGGCCATTGAATCACAAAAGGAACACCGGATTAGCTTGCTCCGGTGTTCCTTTTGATTCGGGACAGCATAATTGTAATTGTGGGTTAAAGAGCATGTCTGCCGGATTGCTTATTTAAGCGAGACAGGCTTAAGCGGTACTACAGTGGAGACAGCTGATTTGAAGAGCACGTTTTGCCTGCCGTCACCCTGGCCCTGCAAGGTGATTGTGTAAGCGTCATAAGAAGTTACGAGGCCCTGCATTTTGACTCCGTTAGTTGTAAAAATCGTCACGGGCACCTTTGTTGAGATGCACTGGTTCAACAAACGTTCCTGTAATTTTAGACTTTCCACTTTGGCAGCACTCCATCTGTATATGAATTAACTTCTAGGCAATTATAACACGGGACAGCCGCTCTCAGGAAATCTGTTCAAGCGGCTTGGCAATAGACAAGGGGGTAGTTATGCTTTATTATCATTACTGGTCCGGCGGATTTCGCCGTTTTATATGGTTTTTGCTGGGATTTATTCTAATTGCGGTACTGGTTGTGCTGGACGAAACCGCCGGCTTTGACCGTACAGTTATTAATATCGTACAATCAATGGAATCACCGGGTCTGACTGCCTTAGCCAAAAGCCTGTCTCTCGTCGGCTCCTCCAAGCTGGCTGTAGGAATATCGCTGCTGACGATAGCGATTCTGTTCTTCATCCTGAAGCACCGGATGGAGCTCGTTCTGTTTCTCTGGGTAGGCATAGGCTCGCAGCTGCTGAACACACTGCTGAAGCTCTGGTTCCACCGGGAGCGCCCCAACATCCACCGGCTCATTGAGCAGGCCGGCTACAGCTTCCCAAGCGGTCACTCCATGGCTGCCTTCTCCCTGTATGGTGTAATCGCCTATCTGCTCTGGAGACATATGCGTAACCGGCGGGAACGGCTGTTGCTGATTCTGTTCACAGTGCTGATGACTGGAGGAATCGGCTGGAGCCGGATTTATCTCGGGGTGCATTACCCCAGTGATGTTATTGGCGGGTACGCGGCCAGCGGAGCCTGGCTGATGCTGTCGGCTGCCTGCTTCGAGGCTTACCGGAATGCAAGGGGCCGTAAGCCTGTTATTCCACGCAAAAATGCGGATCCCCGCAAATAGCATGCCAGGCATCCGCATTCTGGTATTTATCTGTTCTTCGGAGCCGAAGGCTGCTGAGACGGCTGCTGAGACGGCTGGCCCTGCTGAATCCGGGCTGTGTGGCTGAGGCTCAGCTTGATCATCACCGGCAGGCCCGCTCTGAGCTTGTCCGCATCTTCTTTGGTCAGCCGCCCGTCCTTGACCGACTCATCGAGCTTGAGGCCGGCTGCTTCAGTCAGCTTCTGAATATACTGCTCTTCACTCCAGCCCTTCTTCTCCTGGGCCAGACCGTACAGCGTCTTGCCTGCTTTCAGGCTGTTAATCAGCTCTGAACGGTCCATTTCAAGCAGCTTTGCTGATTCGCTGATAATGAAGTGGCCGCCGGTCCGGAAGCCCTTTTCCCGGCTGTGCGGATGGCCGTGGCCTTGGCCGGCATGAATGGAATCAGGTGCAGCGGTAGGCTTGCCCGCAGAGGGATGCTCTGCAAATGCGGCAGCCGGAGCCAGACTGAGCATCACAGCTGCGGCGAATACGGTTATTCTTCTAATGTTGCTGTTCATGGGTTCACCTCTTCTGAAATGTGTGTTGAGTATGCATCATGGGTAATAATGTGTATGCAAATATTAGAGATTAACCGAAACGCCTCAGGATATACATAAATGTATGAAGCAGCGCTGGAGTAATTCAAGGAAGCAACGCTCCATAAAACTAAGAGGATGCTTACGAAGCAAGTTTTATTACGGAGTAATTCAAGGAAGCAACGCTCCATAAAACAAAGCAGATGCTTCCGGAGCAAGTTTTATTACGGAGTAATTCAAGGAAGCAGCGCTCCATAAAACTTTAGGAGGAATGGATTTGGCTTTTGGCGCCCGCATACTCAAAACAGGTCTTGCAGTTACACTCGCTCTATATTTGTCCGCCCTATTAAATTTCGCTTCGCCTGTCGGTGCGGCCATTGCAGCCATCTTTGCAATGCAGCCTTCCATATACAGATCCTGGAGATATTTTCTCGATCAGATTCAGACCAGCACCATGGGGGCGGTGCTTGCGCTGCTTGGGGGCATGCTGCTGTCTAATGAACCGATTGCGGTCGGCCTGGTATGTATTCTGGTCATTATGATCAGCATGAAAATGAACCGTGCGGACACGATCGGCCTCTCGCTGGTTACGGTTATCTCCGTAATGGAGGCTTCAGGCCAATGGGAGTTCGCCCTGACCCGTTTTTTGCTGACCCTGACCGGTATTTTCTCGGCATTCATAATTAATATAGCGGTGTTCCCGCCAAAGCCGCGCAAGCAGTACATCCAGCAGATCGAGAACGTTTTTACCAGCTTGTCGCTGCTGCTGCGCACTGCGGTGTCACATGAAATGAAGGAAAGTGTGTTCCGGGATGAAAAGAACGCGCTGGAGGGTTCAATTAAGGCACTTGCAGACAAGTATGCCCTCTTCGAAGAGGAGCAAAACCAGCTGAGAAGGGCAAAATACAGCCAGACGAGGCAGCTGGTAGTATACAAAAATCTGCTCAATTCCTTGCAGAAAGGCTTCCAGGTCCTGGAGGCTGTGGACCGTCATTATTTCCAGGCGGAGCGGACGGGACGGACAGATGAGCTGTTTGACCGCCATCTGGAGCAGTTAATTAAATATCATGAATATATCCTGCTGAAGTTCGAAGATAAGCTGAAGCCGGGTGCGGGTGATTCAGAGCCGCTTGCAGAGGATAATGACCGCTTCCTGGAAGCTGCCATCAACGGTTATGATCCGGAGAAGGCGGGGCAGCTGCGCCTGTCTGTGGTCGCGGCAGCCATCTATGATTACGGCTATCAGCTGGACCGGCTGGACAAGGTGGCTGACCAGATCAGCCGTGACAATTTAAAGGATTAACCTTTTGAAGGGGATGAAATACACTTGGAAAAACATGACCACGAGTGGCAAGAGGAGCAGGCACGGGTAACCGGCATTACGGGGCTGTTATCCGCCAGGATCCGGCAGCTGTCGGAGGAGCTTGGCCTGCACCGCACGGATGTTGTAGATATGCGTAAAGACTTCTGGGAGGAGGTTACCGTTAATTTCAGCAGCCCTGACGATCTGGGTGAAACCTCAACCAGTCTGCGGCAGCAGGCACAAATTCTGAACGAACGCGAGCGTCATCATTTGCAGTCCAGCAAAGCGCTCAAAAAGTATAGAAAGCTGGTGCTCTCCCCTTATTTCGGGCGGATTGATTTCTCGGAATCAGCTGAGACGGCAGCGGAGAAGATCTACCTCGGCATCGGCTCATTGATGGAGGATGACGGCAATTTCCTGATCTACGACTGGCGGGCACCGATCTCCAGCCTCTATTATGACGGTGCGCCGGGTCCGGCAAGTTATGATACACCAGGCGGTGTGATCACAGGCACGATGGTGCTGAAGCGCCAGTATGTAATCGATGACGGTGAGATCGAAGTGATGTTCGATACCGGGATGACCATCGGGGATGAGCTGCTGCAGCAGGTGCTGAGCCATAGTGCTGATGACCGGATGAAAAGTATAGTTGCGACTATCCAGAAGGAGCAGAATGCGGTCATCCGCAACGACAAGAGCCGGATGCTGGTTGTGCAGGGAGCCGCCGGCAGCGGGAAAACCTCGGCTGCGCTGCAGCGGGTAGCTTATCTGCTGTACAAGTACCGGGAAGTGCTGCAAGCTGATCAGATGCTGCTCTTTTCTCCCAATCCGCTGTTTAACAGTTATGTCTCCACGGTCCTGCCGGAGCTGGGTGAAGACAACATGCAGCAGACAACATTCCAGATGTATCTGGAGCACCGGCTTGGACAGGAGTTCCAGCTGGAGGATGTCTTTAGTCAGACCGAAAGCCTGCTGGGGGCTCCGGACGGTCCGGAAGCCTTCATACGCAGGGAAGCGATTGCCTATAAATCTTCAGTGGCTTTCCTTGATGTCATCCGGCGGTACGTGAATCTGCTGGAGCATGAGGGCATGCTGTTCAAGCCGCTGATGTTCCAGGGTAGGGCGGTTGTCAGCAAGGAAGAAATGGCCCGCCAATTCTACAGCTACGATCACAGCATTAAGCTGGCTAACCGGATTGAGCTGATGACAGGCTGGCTGCTCAAGAAGACCGCGGCTTTCAGCGTGGAGGAGCGCAGTGCTGCGTGGGTGGAGGACCAGATCGACCTGATGGACAACAGCGATTATCAGCGTGCCTACAATATGACGCGCCGTAAGGGCGGAGGGCACAATGAGAGCTTTGATGATTATGATACAGAGAAAACGATGCTTGCCCGTTATATTGTCAGCCAGCGTCTGAAGCCGCTGCGCGGCTGGACCAAACGCGGCCGGTTCGTCGATGTGAAGGGGCTGTACAGCAGGCTGTTCAGCGATCGTGAATTGATGGAAAGCCTGAACGTGAGCGAGGCATTGCCGGAAGGATGGGAGGAGATCTGCAGACTTACGCTGGATTCCATCAGCGGAAACGAGCTGGCGTATGAAGATGCCACTCCGTTTCTGTATTTGAAGGAGCTCAGCCAGGGGTTCCGGACGAATACGCTGATCCGGCATGTTATTGTCGATGAAGTGCAGGATTACTCTCCGTTTCAGCTGGAATTCATGCGCCGGCTGTTCCCGCGGGCCAAAATGACCGTGCTCGGCGACCTCAACCAGGCCATCTATGCCCAGGGTGAAGTGCTTGGCGATCTGGCCGGTCTGGTCAGTATTTACGGTGAAGAGAACACGGAGGTTATTTCCCTTACCCGCAGCTACCGCTCCACGTACGAGATTGTTGAGTTCACAAGAGCGATGATTCCGGGCGGAGAAAAAATTGTTCCGTTCAACCGGCGGGGCGAGGAGCCGCTCTTGACCGTAGTAGACACTGAAGCAGAGCTGCTGGCGGCAGTGGAGCAGGATGTCCTGAAGCTGCATGCCCAGGGCTATCATTATGTTGCAGTAATCTGCAAAACAGCGGAGGAGAGCGCACAGGTGCACGGCAGGCTGCAAGACAGGCTGCCGGTCAGGCTGGTTACCAAGGAGACGCCTAACTTCCAGAAGGGCACGCTTGTGCTCCCGGCCTATCTGGCAAAAGGCGTTGAATTCGATGCAGTGATTATCTACGACGGTTCCGCAGAGCGGTACGGCCGTGAGCATGAACGCAAGCTGTTCTATACTGCCTGCACACGGGCAATGCATCTGCTGCACATCTATAGCCTGGGGCAGCCGAACCCTTTCCTGCCGGCTTCCGTACGCGGTACTGCAGCCGCAGGCTCACGCCAAGACTAAGGCTTCCGGTTGCACCGGTACCTGAATAATTGCATCAGCCAAAGCCCCGCACTTGCGGGGTTATTTGGCATGTTTGAATACTGCGGCGGAGATTAATACACAATAAAGAGAATTCGTACAGTACTTCTCCTAAAGGTGGTTAACCGATGAAGGAACGGAAGTGGGATCTGGCTGCACTGGCCTCAATTCCGCTGATTATGACCTTAGGCAATTCCATGCTTCTGCCTGTGCTGCCGCTTATTTCCCGCGAGCTGCAGATTTCTTCCTTCCAGGTCAGCATGCTGATTACGGTGTACGGGCTGATGGCGATTGTGCTGATCCCGGTAGCCGGTTATTTGTCAGACCGCTTCGGCCGCAAAAAAGTAATCCTTCCCAGCCTGCTCACAGCTGCTGTCGGCGGCATGGTATGCGTGGCTGCCGCTTGGTTTACCGAAGGTTCAGCGGCTTACGGGCTGATCATTGCCGGAAGGCTGCTGCAGGGGATCGGTGCTGCAGGTGCTTTTCCTATTGTGATGCCCTTTGTCGGAGATTTGTTCAAGGATGAGAAGCTGGTCAGCGCAAGCCTGGGACTGATTGAAACCGCAAATACCTTCGGAAAAGTACTCAGTCCGATTCTTGGTGCCTATCTCGGTCTCCTGCTCTGGTATGCGCCGTTTATAGCGATCCCGGTGCTGTGTATCATTTCCTTCCTGCTTGTCTGGTTTCTGGTCGGTAAGCCGGACTCCGGGCAGACTCCGGTTAAGACGGGGCTGCGGGAGTTCATGTCCGTTATTGCCGGGATATTGCGCGCGAAGGGCAGATGGCTGTACGCGATCTTCGGCGTTGGCGGAATCAGCATGTTTGTAACCTTCGGGGTGCTGTTTTTTCTGTCAGAAACGCTTGAGGAGGAGTATAAGCTCCACGGGGCGGCGAAGGGGTATGTGCTGGCTGTTCCGCTGGCCGCGCTGTGTCTGGCCTCTTATCTTACAGGTAAAATCATCGGCCGCAGCAAAATCAAAATGAAATGGCTGGGATTCGGCGGAATGCTGCTGCTAACGGCGGCAATGCTGCTGGCAGGATTCGCCGCCGGAATATATTGGCTGATCGGGCTGCTGAGTCTCGGCGGCATCGGCATCGGGACTGCCTTGCCTTGTATGGATGCGCTGATTACTGAAGGGATTGAACAGGAGAACCGGGGGACCATTACCGCCCTGTACAGCAGCATGCGGTTCATCGGAGTGGCATTAGGGCCTCCGCTGGTCTCGCTGCTGATGTCTTGGGGGCACTGGCAGGTATTCGGAACGATGACCGGGCTGGCTGCGGCCGGGGGATTGCTTACTCTGTTCGCTGTTCACCCCAGCTCAGCGTCCCCTGAGTGAGATCTTTCCGCTTATGATTCCGCTGGGTTAAGTATACCGGTAGGTAGACAGACAGCAGCAGGACAAGGGCCAGAGCCGAATAACGGTACATCACAGCATAGCTGGTGAACAGGGCGATCGTGCCGAGCAGCATGGAGCCGACCGCCACCCCAAGATCGAGGGAATTGAAGAACATTCCATTGGCCAGGCCGCGCTGGCGCGGTCTGACAGACTGGATCATCCAGGTCTGGAGGGCAGGCTGCATTGATCCAAAGCCGATGCCGTAACATAAGGCGGCCGGAAACAGGGCGGCAGTCGATGCTGCAAAGGACAACAGCAGCAGACCAGCCATAATGAACAGGCTGCCCGGGATAAGCAGGGCTGCCGGGCCGAAGCGGTCATAGATCTTGCCGGATAACGGACGGATAATTACAATGGCTACGGCATTGAACAGGAAGAAATAAGCGACATGCTGCAGCTGCCGTTCTGTGCCGTAGAGGGCCAGGAAGCCAAGCAGCCCGCCATAAGAGATGGAGAGCAGGAAGTTAAGCAGGCAGGGCAGGAGCAGCCTGCGGTATGCATTCCCGGGAGAGCCGGCCGCCGGTACGGCAGCCGGCTCTTTATGCTGTGCGGGCAGTGATCTGGAGAGCCGCAGGCCCAGCGGAACGATGCAGGCAAGCGCTGCCCCGGTTCCGAGCAGCAGGGAGCCGAAGCCGGGACCTTGCAGCAGGCTAAGCCCGATTAGCGGCCCTGCTGACATAGCAAGGCTGGTGGACAAACCGAAATAGCCCATGCCTTCACCCATCCGGCGGACCGGAATGATGTCAGAAGCCATGGTCGGAAACGCGGTGCTGGCCATGCCGAAGCCGATGCCGAACAGTATCCGCAGCAGCAGCAGGGCAATAATGCTGCCTGCGAAGTAATAGCCGGCTACCGCCGTCAGCGAGACGGCCAGGCCAAGAAAGATCAGCAGATTGCGGCCGCCCTTCTCCATGGCTTTGGCTGAGAAGAGGCGGGAGGCAATCGCGCTCAGGGCGAACAGACTGGTCACAAGACTGACCTGTACGGAAGTGGCATGCAAAGTTCCTTCCGCATACGCCGGAAGAGTGGATAAGGTCATCTGCAGGCCGGTAAATAGCAGCAGATTGCAAAGTGTTAGCGTAATGAAGGATGAAGTCCATAGACGTTCTGATGAATCGTTCAAAGGGGGTGCTCCTATTCTTGATGAGTATTTCCGGTATTGTTGTAGATGAGCTCCAGCATGGAGCGCAGCTGTTCAAGCTGTTCCGGATTCAGCCCGGTTACGGCGTTGTCGATGGTCTGCTGTTCGAGCGCAATAGTGCTTCCGATTAACGACCGCCCCTCTTCCGTGGCGTAGAGCTGAAACGCCCGGCGGTCATCCGGATTCATTGATTTGCGGATGAAGCCTTTCTTAATCAGCAGCTCTACGATACGGGCGGTTGTCGGCTGATCCTTGGCCGCGGCAGCGGCAACCTCCTTCTGGCTGATTCCGCTGCGGTCACAGATCATCAGCAGCACAGACCATTGCTCGGGAGTTATGTCATGCGGCCGCAGTGCCCGGGCGAAGCTGTTGGAGATTCTCCGGTAGGTGGAGCCCAGCAGGAAGCCGAGGAATTGCTGAGGTGAGGAAGTCGGCATAAAAGTAGTCTCCTTTAAAATACTTGTTATGACAATTATAATTACAACAAGTAAATCAGTCAATAACAAAAAGCCCCGCTCCGCAAGTGCGGAACGGGGCTGGACTGAAATCTCCATAATGATATTATGCTTGCGGAACCTTCTCCCAATCCTTCAGGAAGCGCTCAATTCCGTTGTCTGTCAGCGGATGCTTCCAGAGGGACGGCAAGAGTGAGCCAGGGATAGTAGCGATATGTGCGCCGGCAATGGCAGCCTGCTCAACATGGGCAATGTTGCGGATGCTGGCAGCAATGATTTCCGATTTCAGACCGTAGTTGGTCAGAATAGTCTTCAGATCCTTGATCAGCTTCATGCCGTCAACACCGATATCATCAAGGCGTCCGACGAACGGGCTGATATAAGTAGCTCCTGCTTTGGCAGCCATAAGGCCCTGGGCAGCAGAGAAGACAAGGGTAACGTTAGTCTTAATGCCTTTCTTGCTTAGCTCATAACAAGCTTCGAGACCGTCTTCTGTCATCGGCAGCTTGATTACAACGTTCGGAGCCCATTCAGCGATTTCGAATGCTTCCTTCAGCATTTCTTCCGCAGTGAGTCCGATTACTTCAGCACTTACAGGACCAGGAACAATTGCCACGATCTCTTGGATAACATCTTTAAACAATCTGCCTTCCTTGGCGATCAGCGACGGGTTCGTCGTAACGCCATCCACTAATCCGAGGCGGGTAATACGCTTGATTTCTTCAATATTTCCGGTATCCAAGAAAAATTTCATTTCCAGGTATCCTCCCTTGATTTCGTATGGATTGACAAAACAGTATGCTCCACTTCATTATGAGACATGCTGCAGCAACTTTCAACTGTTAATTTGAATATCTCAAAATAACTTTATGGAATGAATGCAAAATAAATATTTCAACCTTCAGAGCCATTCACGGCATAGTTCCTTACATGATATTATAGAAACGGTATTGTCCATTTCATGATATTGGCGGGTGATGAGCATGTATGCTTTACTCGGAAGCGTTGCGTTGTTTCTGCTGCTGGCCGCCGGAATTATCGCCTTTCAGAACAGCAGAATCATCAGGGAGCAGGAAAATGATTCCTCCAGAGCCTACACAGGGTATCTGATGTATTCAGTATATAATCAGGATTTCTCTCCGGATAAGGAGCTCCCGGAAGCAGTCCCTCTGTTTCAGTTCACATTGTTTGACGGTTATGCGCAAGCTCCTTCGGAAGGGGAAGCCGGGACGACTTATGCACTGTGCAGGGTGGCCGCCGGTAAAGGTGAGATGGTATTATCAGATGCGCAGACTTATATGCTCGGCCAGCTCCGTCAGGCGGTGCTGCAGGGAATCCGGCTGGAATACGCTGCTTACGCCGGTAAGGCCGCCCGCAGGGGCGAGAAGGAATTAATCAAGGTGCTGGAACAGGCAGTGTTAGAGGAGGCCCGCCATGCAGATCAGAGTTAACGATGTAATTCTTTCAGTAACTGAGGGGGATATTACTGCCTGGCAAGGTGACATCATTGTGAATGCCTCCAATTCGGGACTGTATGGAGGCGGTCCTGTGGATGCTGCGATTCACCGTGCCGGCGGTCCGCGGATTGCTGAGGAATGTGCTGCGATCCGGCTGAAGCAGGGCGGGATTCTGCCCGGTGACGCTGCGTTGACCAGCGCAGGCATGCTCTCTTTCCGGGGGATCATACATACAGTGGGGCCGATATGGAAGGGCGGCTCCGCAGGAGAAGCTGCTGTGCTGTCCAGATGTTACGTCAGCAGCCTGGATATAGCCTGCTCGCAGGGGGCGCGTAGCATTGCTTTTCCGAATATCAGTACAGGACTGTATAACTTTCCGAAAGATATAGCCTGTAAGACGGCAGTAGACACCATTATCCGTTATGTACGCGCTGTAGAACCGCTGGTGCTTCCCTTGCGGCGGATCGAGTTTGTCTGCTTCGAGCATGAAAATACCTTGTTATATGAGACTATGCTCACTACCCGTCTTCTGCAGAGTGACAACGAAACCTATTGACATAGAAGGAGCTTGAAGCTGGCATGAACAAGGCAACTGAAGTGGAATTTGTAAGTGTTGATCCGGAGAACAAGGATTTGCGCGCATTGATTGAGCGGCTGGATGAGGAGCTTAAGTCACGTTATCCGCATGAGACGATCTATGTGGTGTATTTCGCTGATCCCAAGGTTAAGGAGATGACTTTCGTAGTGGCTTATCTGCAGAAGCAGCCGGTAGGCTGCGGAGGCTTGCGTCGGCTGGATCCGGCCGGTTCCGTCATGGAGCTGAAGCGGTTCTATGTGGACCCGGGTACGCGTAAGCGGGGAATTGCGGACCGGATGCTGCTGGATCTGGAAGCCCGTGCCCTTGCGGCAGGCTGCGGCGAAATCAGGCTGGAGACGGGCATCAAGCAGCCGGAAGCCATTGCCCTCTACGTGAAGCATGGCTACCTGCCGATTGATCTGTTCGGGCCGTATGTTGGCGATCCGGACAGCTTATGCTACGGCAAAAGCCTGTCCTGAAAAGGTCTGCGCAGCTTAGGCGTGGTATTTGCCTGACGGTGCTTCAAGCACCCATTCCAGCATCAGAAGCATATCCTCAAGCCGGGTTAGCTGGGCATTCAGCGCGGCCTGCTGCGGATCTCCTTCCGGCAGGGGGGCCAGGCGTGATTCCAAGGATCTGCGCTGCATGGTCAATTCATTGATTTTGGATTGAATCTGATTCTGGGTTCTCATCCGGGGATCCTCCTGGAGTGTAATAGGTATCGTTCTTGGTATATTATAACGGATAACATGGGGGTAATAAAATGAGTATCAATGTAAAGCAGCTGGCAGCGGAAAAAGCAGTTGAGTATGTGCAGGACGGCATGAAGGTTGGACTGGGAACAGGTTCTACAGCTTACTGGGCGATCCGCAAGCTGGGCGAACGGGTTAGCGAAGGTCTGAAGATCACCGCAGTAGCCACTTCCCAGGCTTCGGAGGACCAGGCGCGCGAGCTGGGAATTCCGCTCGTTAACTTCAGCGAGGTAGACAGCCTGGATCTGACGATTGACGGTGCAGATGAGCTGGACGGCTCGCTGCAGCTGATTAAAGGCGGCGGCGGTGCACTGCTGCGCGAGAAGATTGTAGCGATGGGCAGCACCCGGATGATTGTGGTTGCCGATGAGAGCAAGGCCGTTAAGACACTGGGTCAATTCCCGCTGCCGGTTGAGATTGTACCGTTTGCCTGGGAATGGACGGTAGCTGATCTGATTAAGCTTGGCTGTGAAGCAGAGCTTCGCCGCAGCGGCGATGAGCTGTATAAGACAGACAACGGAAACTATATTGCCGATTGCCGTTTTGGTGCAATTGACTCGGCTGCGGAGCTCGCTCTTTCCCTTCAGCGTATTCCGGGAGTGGTCGAGCACGGGCTCTTTATCGGTATAGCAGACATGGCGGTCATCGGGAAGACTGACGGGACGATTGAAATCATAGAGGGTGATAGCAATCTCTAATAACCGTAAACGCCGTTCCGGAGGGAAACCTCTGGCGGGCAGACAGGTTCTGCCGCAGGGGCGGAGGATCCTGGCCTGGCTGCTGCTGATTGCTTATAGCGCCATGCTCATCTACTGGATGTTTCTCGGTTTTGGGCGGGCGGTGCAGACCGAAGGACCGCTGCGCTACAATCTGGAACCGCTGCGTACAATACGTTTATATTTTGATCTGAGCAATGGGGTCTCTTATTCGGGCAGGCTGGTCAATTTACTGGGCAATGTTGCGGTGTTCGTCCCGTTTGGCATTCTGCTGCCGCTGGTTAAGCCGCGTTACAACTCTTTGTTCCGGTTGACGCTGATCTCCGTTCTGGGTATATTCGTGCTGGAGCTAATGCAGATGCTGCTGCGGGTCGGCAGCCTGGATGTAGATGATCTGCTGCTTAATCTGCTGGGTGTCTGGGCAGGTTATGCACTGGTACGGCTGATTAGGGACTAGAATGGGGCCAAAGCAGGACTGAGCGGAAATAAAGGTTATACATGCTATACTTACTAGGAGGTTTACACATGCTGATTGATTTAAAGCCGCGGGCCCAAAACCCCGAGGTAAATGAGCTGCTGGCGTATGCAGTAATCGATGATCCGGAGGAGCTGGAACGCACGACTGCGGAGTATGGCACGCAGGCTGCGCTGCAGCTCTGCGGCTGGGAAGAGGACGGGCTGCTGCTCGGACTTACCGGCTTTGAAGTGACAGAAGACGGCTCGCTGGATATCCGTCATATTGCGGTGCTGCCGGAGAACCGCGGCAAGGGGTATGCGCGCGGAATGATTCTTGAGCTGGTCACGAGCCGTGAACCGCGGTATGTGGTCGCGGAGACTGAAGATGTGATAGCCGCAGATTTTTACCGCAGCCTCGGGTTTATGGTCTACAGTCTGGGTGAGAACGCTGCCGGAATTGAAATGTTCCGCTGTGTATACGAGGTTGAAGAGACTGAGGATGAAGAGTAAGCGCAGCAGCACCGTAAGGATGTAGCTGCGATACGGATATGAATTGATTTAGGGCAGCCATTCAGCACCTGTTACGGTGCAGGGTGGCTGTTTTTGTACAAATATAAGCATTTATATGCTCCACAAATGGTTGACATTTTGCGGATAGGACAATATAGTTTTACTGTGAAACTGTTCTACACGTGAACTATTACTGGAAAGGGGGGGAACCCATTGAAAAAGGATGCGGAGGAATGGATTAACCGCTACGTGGATGCTTATATGGTCGTTACGCGGCAGATTAATGCGAGGCTCCGGGATATTTTTGGCGAAGGGCTGACGAATGACCAGTTTCTGATTCTGCGGCTGATTGCCGGGCAGGAGAAATGCACCTCCACCTATCTGGCCGAAGCTGTTGCCGTAGGCAAAAGCTCAATTACGGCCATCATCAACCGGCTCGATGAAGCAGGGCTGATCCAGCGGACCAGGGATGAGAATGACCGGCGCCAGGTCTATCTGTCTATGACAGAGCAGGGCAAGAGCGTCTATAGTACTTCAGAGAAGCAGATGCAGGATGTTATCTCACCTTATTTGTTTCATTTCGAGGATCATGACATCGAGCGGTTCATCACGATGTTTGAGAAGCTGGCATTTCTGATGCAGGATACGGGAGGTAGAAATAATTGAGAACGATATTTAAAGCGAGATGGGCGGTTATCGTGATCTGGCTGGCTGTGGCAGCCGTGCTATTCCTGAGCGCGCCTGCAATGTCTGATCTGGTGCGGGAGAAGGGGCAAATTGCTGTTCCGGAGGGCTATACCTCTTCGCGGGCTGCTGAGATTATGAGAGAGGTGTCTGCCGCGAAGGGCGGAGAGACTGTCCATCAGGTGGCGCTGGTGTTCAACAAGCCGGAGGGTCTGCAGGCCGCAGATACCGCGAGCATCAGGCAGGGGGTTGAGCAGCTGGCCGGGGAGATGGAATCTCTCCAGCTAAGCGCAATAACAGACCCGTTCACGCAGCCGGAGCTGGCAGATACGCTGATTGCCAAAGACGGCAAGACGATCATGGTTGCCCTGTCGGTGCAGGGCGGGGAAGAGGCTGTCAAGGAGCTGCCGGCCAAAGCGGAGGCGCTGCTTGGCGATGTCACTGCGGATCATTATATGACCAGTGAAGGGCTGATTACCGAGGATACGATTGCCAGCTCGGAAGCAGGGCTCAAGAAGTCGGAATATATTACGGTCGTATTTATCCTGCTGATTCTGTTCGTGGTATTCCGCTCGCTGGTGGCGCCGTTTGTGCCGCTGCTGACCGTGGGGATAAGCTACATAGTGTCCCAGTCGGTTGTTGCTTTTCTGGTAGACCGGTTTGACTTCCCGTTGTCGACCTTCACGCAAATCTTCATGGTTGCCGTTATGTTCGGGATCGGGACGGATTATTGCATTCTGCTGATCAGCCGGTTTAAGGAAGAGCTGGCCCATGCAGAGGATACAACAAGCGCAATTATTGCTACTTACCGCAAGGCTGGCGGCACGGTCTTTTATTCCGGGCTGGCGGTATTCGTCGGCTTCCTGGCCATCGGGCTGTCCAAGTTCATGCTCTACCGTTCGGCGGTAGCGGTGGCTGTCGGCATCGCGGTGATGCTGCTGGCACTGGTGAGTATTGTTCCGTTCTTCATGGCAGTACTGGGGCAGAAGCTGTTCTGGCCTTCGCGCGGCAACCTGGAGCATAGCGAGAGCCGGATCTGGGGAGCGGCAGGTTCGTTTTCTTTAAAAAGACCATGGGCTGCGCTGCTGATCGTCGCAGTCATTGTAGGACCGTTCCTGTTCACTTACAGCGGGAAGCTGTCGTTTAACAATCTGGATGAAATCGGCTCGGATTACGCCTCCGTCAAAGGCTTCAACATCATCTCGGAAAGCTTCGGGCCGGGTGAGTCCATGCCGGGCAAGATTGTGATCAAGAACGATGACCGGATGGATACCGCCGAGTATATGGGACTGGCGGAGAAAATCAGCCGGGAGCTGGAAAAGGTGGATGGTGTTAAGGCTGTGCGCAGCATGTCGCGCCCGACCGGGGAGCAAATTAATGATTTCCTGATCCCGGTTCAGGTGGCAACGCTGTCTGACGGTCTGGATCAGAGCAATGAAGGCCTGGCCAAAATTCAGGCCGGGCTGGCTGAAGCGGGTGAGCAGCTTAAGGCGAATGAGCCGAAGCTGGCTGAGGCCGCTTCGGGAAGCAGGAAGCTGACCGAAGGCACGGCAGAGCTGAAGACGGGCATCATTGCGCTGGGCGAGGGCCTGACGCAGATCGAGAGCGGCATCCGCAGCGGCTCAGCCGGAGCCGGAGAGATCAAGGCCGGCCTCGCGCAGGCGGCGGCAAGCGCGAAGCAGCTGGCGGCTGCGAATACAGCGCTGCTCGAAGGCTACGAGAAGATCGGCAGCGGCTTGACGGCGCTTAACGGCGGGCTGGCGGGCGTCCAGACCCAGCTGCAGAGCGTAGCTGATGCCCTGGCGGGGCTAAGCGGCTCCTTCAGCGGACTTGAAGCAAGTCATCCTGATCTGCTGCAGGATGTGAATTACCAGACCATCAAAGGCACGGTAGCGCAGAGCGCGACCGGTGCTGCAGGGCTGGCCGGCGGGCTTGGCCAGATTTCCGGCCAGCTGCAGGGAGCAGCTGCCGGCCTTACCGAGGCTAACGCCGGCTACGTCAAGGCGGCAGCGGGGCAAAGCGCGCTGGTGAAGGGTCTGGATCAGCTTGTGGCCGGAATCGGCCGGCTGCAGTCGGGCCTGAACCAGGCGGCAGACGGTCAGGGCCAGATTGCCGGGAAGATTCCGGCCATCACAAGCGGCCTTGACGGGCTGCAGGGCGGACAGCAGCAGCTGGCGGACGGCTTCGGCGAGCTGAGCGGCCAGCTCGGCCAGCTCACGGACGGACTCACCCAGAGTGCGGACGGCCTGGGGCAGATTACGGGCGGGCTCAGTTCCGCCCAGGATTATCTCAAGCAGATTCAGGAGGCCAAGGATGAAGAGCTGAGCGGGTTCTTTGTACCGGCCGAGGCACTTGAAGCGGACGGGATTCAGCAGGTATTTGACACTTACCTGTCGCAGGACCGGAAGGTAATGACTCTGGATGTTGTGTTTGCCGAGAATCCTTACAGTGCAGAAGCGATTGACAGCGTCGGTGCCATTCAGGCAGCGGTGGACCGGGCAGTAGCCGGGACGAAGCTGGAGAATGCGGAGACCGCCATGAGCGGGGTTACGAGCACTTACAATGATCTGCAGACGATCTCGAATGAGGATTATACACGTACGGTTATTCTGATGCTGGGCGGGATCTTCATCATTCTGGTGGTGCTGCTCCGCTCCATCGTAATGCCGCTGTATCTGATTATTTCACTGCTGATTACCTACTTCTCTGCGCTTGGCGTAACGGAAGCGATCTTCGTGCATCTGCTGAACTATTCCGGTATTACCTGGACGACACCGTTCTTCAGCTTCGTAATGCTGATTGCCCTCGGGGTTGACTACAGCATCTTCCTGATGGCACGGTTCAATGAGAATAAAACCTGGGATGTGCGCGAAGCCATTCTGCATGCCATGCGGAATATG
The DNA here is from genome assembly GCF_032302195.1 of Paenibacillus sp. MMS20-IR301. Lineage (NCBI taxonomy): Bacteria > Bacillati > Bacillota > Bacilli > Caryophanales > Paenibacillaceae > Paenibacillus > Paenibacillus sp. MMS20-IR301. The sequence continues at coordinate 2,387,734 of NZ_CP135275.1, read as the reverse complement.
GGCACGGTAATTCTGTCTGCGGTAGTGATTCTGGGCGGAACCTTCGCCTCGATGTACCCTTCCGGGGTGCTGTCGATGATGCAGATTGCTACAGTGGTGCTGTCGGGTCTTGCCCTGTATGCGCTGGTGTTCCTGCCGTTCTTCGTGCCGGTCATGGTGCGGATGTTCGGCCGGGCCAACTGGTGGCCGTTCTCGGGCTCGGCCTCGGCCTCCGCTGAGGAACAGCGCGGGTCCCTGGATTTATAGGCTGCTGTATGATTGAACAGAAATGAATAAGGGCAGGCTTCCGGTTTCGTGAAGCCTGCCCTTTATTGTTCAGCTGGATGCATGCGGATATTTTTGTCTACATAAGAAGTAACCTTTCGGGCCTGTGCTTCATCTAATCAGCAGAAAGGAAGGAGGGGAAGCCACTTGGACAGCAATCTAGAGGAACTGGTCAGGCGTGCACAGGGAGGAGACAGCGAAGCTTTTATTGGGCTGGTCAAGGGCCGGGAAAGGCAGATGTACAGTGTGGCGCGGTCGATTGTCAGAAACGACGAGGATTGCAGCGATGCCATGCAGGAGACGGTGCTGAAAGCCTACAAAGCGATATCCGGCCTCAAGGAAGCGTCGTTCTTTGGCACCTGGATAATGCGGATTCTGATCAATGAATGCAATATGATTCTGCGGAAGCGGGAGCGGGTGGTGATAATGTCTGAGCCGCCTGAGGGAATACATTCGTTATCCCGGCAGGAGACGGATATGGATCTTCATAATGCCATCAGCGGACTTGAAGAAATCTCCCGGACAATTGTGACGCTTCATTATTACCAGGGGCTGACGCTCCAGGAAATCGGCGGGCTGCTGGAGCTGCCTGCTGGAGCGGTCAAGACCAGGCTGCACAGGGCGAGGAAAACACTCTATGGAATCCTTACAGAACCTGCAGAAAGGAAGATGAACGGATGAATGAGCAGCAATTAGAGGAACGGCTGGCCGGCTTGAAGGAAAAGGCCCTCCCGGAGCTGCCGGATCAGGTGAAGGCCCGCATGGAGAACACTTACCTGATGATCGGCGGCCAGGCCGGAACCGGGCTTGAAGCTACGGACCTGCACGGCGAAGCAGAAACAGCCAGAGTGCACCGTAAACAACACACCTGGCTGTCCCGGATACTCATCAGTGCAGCGTCAGCTGCCGCAGTGCTGGTGCTGGTGATCAGCCTCGGATTTGTCTCCCCGGCAATGGCGGAAACGCTGAAGAAGCTGCCGTTCCTGGACAGTGTATTCAGGCTGGCCGGAGACACGGGGCTGCAAAAAGCAAATGAGGCGGGGCTGACTTCAGAGATCCGGCATAGCGTTACACATGGTGGGATCACACTGACCGTATCGGAGCAAATGTATGACGGGAGCCGCTTATCGCTGGTGCTGACCCGGTCGCAGGGCGTGTATGCACATGAGTCCTTTTCCGATACATGGGTCATTCCTGATCCTGAGACCGGGCAAAGAAATGAAATTGAGTTTTTTGTGGATGGAGAACTTGTAAACACGGCATGGGGCGTTGCACCCGGCGGGCTGGAGGCACCTGACTCTGTCATTGTTACAACACTGAATTCAGGCAATCTGCAAGTCCCGGACCAGTTTGATTTCAAAATGCGGGTTTACATTCCCGAAGAAGCTGAGCCCTTCATTTTCGAGTTCCCGGTGAGCAAGCATACACTTGAAGGCTTCGTGCTCACTCCGGATGAGATTAAAGTCCACGATCATATCCGTCTGCAGATTAAGCGGCTGGAGGTAAGCCGGACTACGACCATGCTGGAGGCAGAGGTAATAGGGGAGCCTGGAGCAGGAATCCAAGCGTTAGAAGCGGCTATTCCGGAGAAATATAAGGTCAACGGCCATTTCGCCCTCGGAATTGAGCTTACGGATGAACAGGGACGGGAGGTTCAGATGATTAGCGGCAACGGTACAGGCGGAGGGGATATCCTGTCCTACAGCTTTGGATTTGAACCCTTTGAAACGACGCCGGAGTATATTGTAATCAAGCCTTATACCGGGAAGGAGGGCGGACTGAAGGCGTATATTCCGGAGCTGGAGATCACGGTTCCTGTAAAATAGTAAAAAACAACCTCCGGGCTGCGCAGGGCATGTGCAGAACCCGGAGGTTATTTGCGTTAGCAGGCAAGTGGCAAGTGAATGCACACGCTATACATTGCATAATGTTGCATATCGGGTAAGGCTGTCCCGTTACTGCGGGACGTATGTAGCGGTTCTCTCAGCGGAGCTTAGCGAGGTAACTGCGCAGCGCCCAGCCGCGCTCCTGGCGTTTCTTGTATTTGGGTAATGAGCGGTAAATGGCAATGGATTCGGCAAAAGCCCGGGAGGCATCCTCACTGCGGCCCAGCGCTTTATACATGGAGCCGGCCAGATAGTAAGCCTCACTCGAAGAGGTCTGGATCTCCTGGAACTGGCTCACATAGAACAGGGCCTTGTCCTGGTCCGTGTGGCGGAAGGTTTCAGCCAGGCGGAGATAAGGCTGGCCGTATTGAGCCCTGCGGTTGATGTCAAGGCCCTTAAGCATCTGGGCTTCCCCTTCGGGAAGCTGTCCCAGCTTCAGGTTGGCATAGCCAAGCTCCACCCAGTATTCAGCGGAGGTCTCATAACGGTCAGCAATGGCTGTCAGCAGTTCCTTGGATTCGCTGTAGCGTTTGCGTTCAGTGAGCAGCCGCGCCAGATCGAATTTGGCCGTTACATCATTCGGGCTCATGGCAATCGTTGTCCGCAGCTTGGATATTTGCCGGCTGCGGCGGAAAGGCTTGGCAATGCTGGGCATAATCCCAACATACCGGCGGTCCAGGAAATATAGGACGGCAAACAGAATAATCAGGGCCAGAAACGGATTGCCCACCAGCTGAAAGAGCAGCAGGACACCTAAAAATTTAATCATGAATTCCCTCCGTTACATTTGTGTAGCTTGAGCTTCCTGCAGCGTTGAGCAGTTAGGCAGGGACATTATACCATATCCCCCTTTTGGGAGGCCATCACCGATTATACAGGTTCTTCCTGTTCTATAAATAAGCAGGGGATCGCTGCTGTACATCCTGTATTTGACAGGCTGCAGGGGAAGTCTTAAGCTGTGTGTTAAATACTATATCTCTGAGAGAAGGATGAAGCATGGAGACACTTCTGACCAAGGTTCAATTACGGCCGCTGGGCCGGTCGGATTTATCCGTATCACCGCTTGGGCTTGGCTGCTGGCAGTTCAGCCGGGGCAGCGGGATTGTAGGCCGCTACTGGAGCAATCTTACCGATGACGATATTCTGGAAATTGTGCGCGTGAGCCTTACGGGCGGCATGAACTGGGTCGATACGGCAGAAATCTATGGCGGGGGCAAATCTGAGCAGGCATTGGCCCAGGTGCTGGACCGGCTCAAGCAAGAAGGCAGCCCGCATGCCGCCCCGCTCATTGCCACCAAATGGTGGCCGCTGCTGCGGACGGCAGGCTCGATTACAGCTACCATTGATGAACGGATTGCCTGCCTTGGCGGAAGAGAAATTGATTTGTATCAGATCCATCAGCCCTTCTCCTTATCGAGCATTGCCAGTGAAATGAAAGCGATGGCGGGACTGGTTGCCGCAGGCAAAATCCGCTATGTCGGTGTAAGCAATTATTCTGTGAAGCAAATGACAGAAGCTCACCGCATATTGAAAACGTACGGCTTAACGCTGGTTTCCAATCAGGTGAAATACAATCTGCTGCACCGCAGTATCGAGCAGAACGGAACGATGGACGCTGCCAAGGAGCTGGGAATTTCAATTATTGCCTACTCTCCGCTGCAGCAGGGCATTCTGACCGGCCGTTTCCACCAAGACCCTTCACAGATTGCTTCAGTGTCACGGATCCGGCGGATGCAGTCGGGTCTGGACGAAGGCAGTATGAACCGCAGCAGGCCGCTGATTGACTGCCTGTCCGGGCTGGCCGGGAAGTACGGGGTTACTCCGGGCCAGGTGGCGCTGAACTGGCTGATTCATTATCACGGCGATACCGTAGTCGCCATTCCGGGTGCCTCCAAGGTCCGCCATGCCCGGGAGAATATCGGTGCCATGGCCTTCCGGCTGAGCCGGGAGGAGCTGGAGCTGCTGAATGAGGTTTCCTGGTCAGCGCTGAAAAAGTAGAACGGATTTGCGTGTTTGCACATAATCTCCAGCCGGAATAGCGGCTTGGAGATTATTTTTTTCCTGAAAATGAGAATTAACTGTTTAGGACTGGAAGGAGCGGTTTATATAAGGAATAAGATACTTCGCACTCGCGAAAAGCGTGCTGGAGATTAAAGAAGGAGGTTGAATTTCAATGAGTATGAGCGTACATAATCTTATGGCTTTTAATCATCAGTTTTTTAGACCTCAGCCCGTTCTTAATCCTAAGCCGCAACGGACGGATGATAAGACTCAGAGCTTTCAGGATGTGCTTAATGAGAAGCTGAAGGCGTATAGCGACTTAAGAACTAAATGAACATGCAGCGTAAGAAACGGGGCTGTCTCATAAGTAGATATTCTTACAACAGAGACAGGAATTTATTATCTTGAAAAAGTAAAATGACAGCAAAACAGCGATCCTTCGGTTATTGGAGGATCACTGTTTTGCGTTTTGGTCATTCGCAGCTTGCTTCAGTAGATTGTGAGCAAGGGAAAGCCATCCGACCTGGGGCGTCACTTTCTCCATGCCGCGAAGCAGAAAACGCCGGAAGCCCCGGTTGTTCTTCAGTTGTCCAAATACGCTTTCTGGCTCCGTCATTCGACGAACGGCTAAGAGGTATCCTTCCTCGCTTCGCAGCATTTTCCGAGCCTGCTTTTGGTACCTTAACCGTTCCAAACTCACCACAACTTCCCGATTTCCACTTGCCTTCGTGCAGCTTTCCTTTAGCGGACATCTTTCGCAGTTCTGACTTCGGTAATGACGCTTCTGAATTTCATATCCGCTCTCTAAGATTTCCTTGCTCTCTTTGCGGAAATGCAGCGTTTGTCCTGCCAGGCATGTCCAGCGATCCTCGGCTTCGTCGTACGTCCAGTTCTCAATCTTTCCGGCATTCGCTTTCCAGGCTTTGCTCTTTTCCTTATGGTAGCTGCCGTATTTCACGACCGCCTGAATTTCTTTCTTTTCTAGGTAGGCGTAGTTTTCTTCGCTGCCGTAACCTGCATCCGCGATTACGGTCTTTGGAAGTTTCCCAAGGATATGCCTTGCTTTTTCCATGTGCGGCTGTAAACAGCGGGTGTCGGTCGGTCTTTGGTGTAGACTGTAGGCTAAAATAAACTGGTTTTCGGTCCCAATCTGTACATTGTAGCCCGGTTTCAGTTGGCCATTTCGCATGTGGTCTTCTTTCATTCGCATAAACGTCGCGTCTGAATCTGTTTTACTGAAGCGATTTCGGTCGCCAAGCAGCTTTTGGTACTGTTCGTACTTCAGCAGCCGCGGAAGCAAATCCTTGCGTAGCTTCCGTACTGCCTTTTTTAGGGGCTTGTCTTAAGCTGAGCTTCAAGCTTTTGCACGGCTTGTTCGAGTTTCTCGCTGCTCACTTCAGAACTTGAACCGAGTTCAACAAGATCTTTTCCTTGATTCGCCTGTTGTTCCTGCTCTTCTGCCGTTTCAATGCCAGTGAACAGGGCATGCACCTTTTCCTGCAGTTTGGCTTTGTGTTTGCTGACCGCCTTGCCCCACACAAACGTATAGCGGTTGGCGTTCGCCTCCATTTTGGTTCCGTCCACAAAGTACTGCTCCAGTGAAACGTATTTTTCGTCAGCCAGAAACTGGAGCACGGCGGTAAATACGGTTTCGAGAACGGTCTTCATCCGTTGGGAACGGAAACGATTCAACGTCCGAAAGTCTGGCCGCTGCCGACCAGCGAGCCACATGAAGGGAATATTCTCGCGTACCGCTTTGGCGATTTGGCGAGAGGAATAGATACGCTGAGTGTAGGCGTAAATAATGACTTTGGTCAGCATTTTAGGATGGTAGCTGTCACGGCCGCCCCCAGGGTAGGCAGCGTCAAAGATAGCGTCGTCCAGCCGACTAACGGCGGCATTCACGACACGAACGAGGTGGTTTTCTGGAATGTCTTCTTCTAAATCCATTGGCAGGCAAAGTTGGTCCATGGTATATTGAATGTACAAAGAAATCGCTCCTTTTGGGATGGTTGGGTGGTACCTCCATTTTACCAAAAAGGCGATTTCTTTTTTGTTTTGTTGAAAAATGTGTATTCGTATCCCGCTTAAACAGCGGAGAGGACGGAACGATTGTGGAAAAGCGGAAGCGTTCGCCTTGGTCTCCGGATTTTCACCGCTAAGAGGAATGAAAAAAATCTGGAGAGCACAGCGATTGTAACAACGTTTCGTTCGCGGAGCGTCCTCACCGAGCGCAAACGTCCATCCAACTCCAAAACAAGGGTGTCCCAGCCATTTCATGGCTTATGGGACACCCCCGTTATTTTGACCGCTAAGCAGCTGCGGAAATGTTAATGTACTTGCTCAGAAGCAGGGATATTGGCGGCAGCCTGCAGACGGGCGGCGATATTCAGGAAATCCTCCTCCGAGAAGCCCGGGGCGAATTCTTCCGGTACCTCAGGCGCTTCCGCAATCGGATAACCCTTCGGTGAGCCTTCAATGACTTCCAGCGGCTGTCCGTCCTCGGGATGAAGGCCTTTCCAGATCTGCCTGATCGCAGTAAAGTCACCGTCACTGTTAGTATACAGCTTCGTGTGTACGCCTCTTGACTCATATTTACGCGTTTCATTAAATGCCTTATTGCTGAGGGACGGAATCGGCACCAGCTTGCTGACATCGACGCCGGTCGCTACCTCCAGCGCCTTGGCATAAGCCACGACATGGACGCCTCCGCGGACAAGCAGATAACCTACGACTTCACGTGCAGCGGGGTGATCAGTCAATTCATATACCTTCATCTTATGGGTGCGGGCGCCGCATTCCAGGAAGAAGTTATGCAGCAGATCAAGAATCAGATTTCCGCTGTTAAAGACATATTCCCCGCTCCAGGGCCGGCCCATGGAGTCAAAGGGCATTGCCGACTGGGCGCCGGCAAGGGCGAAATAAGTGTTGCGGGCATCCTTGAACGGATTCAGGGGAGTCTGATCCGGATCCTTATAGGAGGTTGAGCCGCACAGGCATTTATTGACGGCATGGGATACCAGCTCTACATGGCCCAGTTCTTCTGCGGTAATGCTCGTGACGAGATCGTAGAAGGGCTTGAGCTTTTTTTTGCTGCGGAAATTAAAGGATTGGAACAGATAGTTATTCAGGGTCGACATCTCACCGAATTTACCGCCCAGCAGCTCCTGAACTGCCGCCGCAGCATTGGCATCCGGACGCTCTACCTCGGGAATCTCGATGGCAATCTCATCAAAACGCTTGAACATGAAAGCACCTGCCTCACTATAGGTATAGTTAGCCTTCCGGCCATTCTCCGCTCTATAGTGTCTCCGAATCAGGCAATCTATACATTTGTGCAGCCGGTAGCCGGTAGATCCGGTAACCCGGTTATGCTACCGTCCGCCGCGTACACGTTTTGATTTGCGGAGCTTGGGCTCAGAGCCTGGCGGCTGCTTCGTAATCCATTTGAGATAAGCGGCAATCCGGAGGTCCTTACGGAGATTGTCCAGTGTGGTCAAGCCAAGAGCGATGAGATCATTATTGGTATACAGCGCATGAATCTGCCGGTGGCAAGCCTTACACAGAAGTGCGGTAGGCAGCATCGCTCCCCCTTTTTCCCGGGGAATGAGATGATGAACGGTAGTGGCAAGAGGGGAACGGCCGCATAGCTCACACTTGCTGGAGGCTTGGTCTTTCATTCGCTATGGCCGGACTTCGAAGAATTCGCAGCGGCTGCGGGAATAATAGGTCAGATCGCTGACCCGGGACTGGATTACCACATCGGAATCGGTGAAGCGGACAACAGTCGCGCCGGAATTCACCAGATGATCATCCTGAAATACACGGACGGGCAGCTTGCGGTCAATCGCTTCCTGCAGGTCACTGTCAGTCAGCAAAGGACGGTTAATAGGCATGGGATAATTCTCCTTTTTGTAGGAAAGATATAGTGCAGCAAATACAACCAGTATACCCATGCAGCAGCTATTAATCCAGCCCGGCAGACGGGGCAAACCGGGGCTTGCACTGGAAACGTAATCACTTCTATACTGTGGATTAACCTGGAGCAGGAGCTGATCTGATGAAAATAATGAGTAAATTCGGCCTTGTGCCGGTGGTGCTGCAATGGGTGCTGAATCTGTCGCTGGTAGTTCTCGCTTTAATCCTGGTAATCTTCCTTGGTAAGGAAACCCTCTATATCTTCAGCTACATTAATAATGGTACACACGTATCCAAGCTGGAGCTGCTCGAAGGGATACTGGTCTATTTCCTGTACTTCGAATTCATTGCGCTGATCATCAAATATTTCGAAGCCAAATACCATTTCCCGCTGCGTTATTTCATCTATATCGGCATTACCGCGATCATCCGCCTGATCATCATTGACCATGAGAGTCCGCTGGATACGATTCTCTACTCCGGTGCCATCCTTGTGCTGGTGGTTACCCTCTATCTGGCTAATACGAAGCAGTTGAAGCGGGAATAGAGCCTTGAAAGATGAGCAGAATTTACATTGAGTGCAGGATTAGCGTTAGTGTGTTAATCCTGTTTTTGCTTTCTATTCATCAGCAGGAAGAATATCCCTCCGAATACGGCTCCGCAGACAATCCCCGCTAATACACATTTTAGCAGTGCAAGAGCAATCTCTCCTGGTGTGGAGTGGGCAGCAGTCACGTTAACGATAAACAGTAAACTGAATAGCACTGTGGTTATTAGAAATGATTTGGATTTGAAAAAGATGAGCAAATGGATCACCCCGTTTCATAGTTTATAGCAGATTAGTGAGCTGACAATTAAACCTATTTTACCAAAATAAGTAATGATGAGCTATGTATTCTAGCTTCAATTAAGAATCAGAATAATTTCCACCATAAATCGGAAGTTTACCTCCTCAAAAAATACATCTGCCTGCTGTACACTAAATCTTGTAAGAGAAACCTTTGAGAGGGGTACAGAGGAATGAAAAATGCAAAACACCTGGCGCTGGGGCTGGTGTCGATCATGCTCGTGGGGGCGCTCGCGGGCTGCGGAGGCAACAACAACGGCGGCAACAACGCAGAGAAAAATACGGGTAACAACGCAGCAAGCACAAATGCACCGGCAACTGAAGGGGACAAAACAGAGCCTGCAGAGAAGGTTGAGCTTTCGTTCTGGACACTTGGTAACGTGAACTACGAAGAGCTGGCCGCTGAATACACCAAGGAACATCCGAATGTAACGATCAAGATTCAGAACACCGGTGACCAGACGGCCCACCACAACAACCTGACAACAGCCCTTTCGGCCGGCTCAGGCGCACCGGATATTTTCCAACTTGAAATCGGTTTCATGGAGCGCTTCCTGGGAGCACAGGATAAGTTCTACAACTTGAATGATCTGGGCGCGAAGGACATCCAGGCGAATTATCTGGACTGGAAGTGGAAGCAGGCTTCATCGGTCGATGGCAGCTTCCAGCTGGGACTTCCAACCGATATCGGGCCGACTGTAGTGTACTACCGTACTGATCTGGCTGAAGCGGCAGGACTGCCAAGCGATCCGGATGGCTTCAGTGCAGCAATCGATACCTGGGATAAATTCGGAACGGTAGCGAAAGCCTTCAAGGACAAGACCGGTAAATACTTCTCCGACCTGACAGATCTCACGTACAATGCGCTTCGTGACCAGTCGGCAGATGAAATCTACTTCAGCAAAGCAGACGGCAAGTTCATCGGCGATACGAATCCGCAGGTGAAGAAGGCGTATGACTTTACTGTGAAAGGCATCCAGGAAGGCTGGATCAGCAATGTTATGCTCTGGTCGCCGGAGTGGGGCCAAGGCATGAACGACGGTTCGTTCGCAGTAGTAATGGGACCGGCTTGGATGGCCGGCAATATCAAGAGCAATGCGCCTGATTCTTCAGGCAAATGGAAAATCGCTCAGCTTCCTGAAGGTGCAGGTAACTGGGGCGGATCGTTCATTACCCTGCCTAAAGAAGGCAAACACCCGAAAGAAGCTTATGATTTCATCCAGTTCCTGGTCAACAAGGACAGCCAGCTGGAATCCTTCAAGACCAAAGGCCTGATGCCTTCCATTCCTGCACTGTATGAAGATCCTGCATTCGTAGACTTCAAGGATGATTTCTTCGGCGGCCAGCAGACTGCAGTGGAATTCGGTAAAGCGGCTAACCGCGTTAAACCGGTATACTACGGACCGCTGCATGACCAGACGGATACCTTCTTCAAGAACGCGCTGAAAAACGTGCTTGAGAAGAAAGCCGATCCGGCCAAAGAGTGGGATGACGCAGTGAAGCAGGCCAAAACGCTCGCAGAACGCGGCTAATATTTCTTAATTCCACACGGGGAGTAATTATTCTCCTCGACTGTCCGGATTCACAGTGAGCTTTCATCCTCTGTGAGTCCGGATTTATAACGTTATGAATTCCCTGGAGGTGTGACATGGCTGAGCCTGTATTAGCGAGTCCGCATGCCGAGAGCAAACGTCCTTTTTTGACCGAACAAAGACGGAGCCGCATCACTGCATATACGTTCATTTCACCGTTCTTTATTCTGTTCTCGATATTCGGACTGTATCCGATCTTCTTCACATTCTATTTATCGTTCTTCAAGTGGGATGCACTGGGTCCTATGAAATATGTAGGGTTCAAAAACTATGATCTCATCACCAGCGACCCGACCTTCTGGATTTCATTCAGCAATACGCTGATTATGGGCCTGATGGGTACGGTGCCGCAGATATTCCTGGCGCTGCTGCTGGCGGTGCTGCTGCATTCCGGCATGACCAAATTCAAAAAAACATTCCGCATCCTGTACTTCATGCCGAACATTACATCCATCGTTGCGGTAACGCTCGTGTTCAGTACATTGTTCGGTAACAACGGGATGATCAACTGGCTGCTGAACGGGGTAGGCCTGGACAGTATGGCCTTTAACTCCGGCTGGTGGGGGGTCAAAATTGCCATCTCGACCATGGTGATGTGGCGCTGGACGGGATACAATGCCATTCTGTTCCTCTCCGGACTGCAGAGCATTCCGATGGATCTGTATGAATCCGCCCGGATTGACGGGGCAAACCGCAGGCAGCAGCTGATCTCCATCACCCTGCCGCTGCTGAAGCCGTTTATTATCTTCGTGACGCTGCAATCTACGATTGGTGCCCTGCAGCTGTTTACTGAGCCGTATGTCTTCCTCGGCCAATCGGGAACCGGTTCTACCCGGCAGGAAGGGATTACCATGGTTACTTATCTGTACAGTGAAGCTTTCCGTAATGGATTCTTCGGTACGGCGGCGGCAACAGCAGTTATGCTGTTCCTCGTTACGATTCTGTTCTCTGTTCTAAATATGCTGATTTCACGGGGCGGCAGAGAGACTGGAGGGAAAAAAGCGTGAGCACACTGCGGATATTCAGAAAAAAACCGGATGATCTCGGCTTGTTCGGTAAGCTGGGCTTCTATTTCGTGCTGATTCTCGGGGCGCTGGTTTCGGTCTTCCCGTTCTATTGGATGTTTGTCGTCGGCACGAATGACAAGGGGGCTGTCTTCCATGTTCCGCCGCTGCTGACGATCGGGGACCAGTTCTTCGTTAATTTCAAGCGGGTACTTGAAAAGGCGGACTTCTTCCAGGCGCTCGGCAACTCGCTGTTCGTATCGTCTATGGTAACCATTTCGGTCGTGTTCTTCTGCACACTGGCCGGTTATGCGTTTGCCAAATATGAATTTCCCGGCAAAAATATGCTGTTCATCTTCGTTATTGCCACCTTGATTGTACCGCAGCAGCTCGGTGTACTGCCGACCTATGTAATTATGGCGAAGCTGCACTGGATTGACAGCTTCAAGGCGCTGGTTGTACCGGCGATGGTCAACGCCTTCGGTATCTTCTGGATGCGCCAGTATATCTCCGCAGCTGTTCCGACCGAGCTGATTGAAGCCGGACGGATTGACGGAGGCGGGCATTTCCGGATCTTCTGGAACATCGCGGTCCCTGTCATTACACCGGCGATGGCAACACTGGGCATTCTGAACTTCATGACGGTCTGGAATGATTTCTTCTGGCCGCTCGTTGTGCTGAAGAATAAAGAGCATTACACGATTCAGATTGCCCTGCAGCAGCTGTTCACGACCCGTGACGGTCTTGATTACGGCATGATTATGTCTGCGACCTTTACGGCGACACTGCCGCTGCTTATTGTATTCCTGCTGTTCAGCCGCTGGGTAATTGCCGGCCTGACCTCAGGCGCTATCAAGAGCTGATTCACGATTCACGTGGCTGTAACAGGAAATACAGAATGCTGTGAAGAATAATAATCAAGTGGAAACGGCTTTACCGTCCTTTTATAGGACGGTACCGTTTCAGCGAGAAATAGAAGGATAAGTTATCATGTGAAACATATAAATTCTTCTATTCGGACAGAGACAGCAGGAGGAAGAGAACGGTTATGAAGCTCCGCCGCAAAATCTTGTTTGCTATTATTCTTCTCGTATTCATTCCCGTGATTGTCATGGGGATGGTTACGTATGTCAATTTCTCCAATGCAATGGAGAAGAAATCAAGCAATTTCTACTGGATCTCGCTGCTGGAGACGGACCGCAAGCTCAAGTTCGCGCTCAGTGAGATAACTTCAATTACGAATTCGGCGATTACACAGCCGGCTATCCAGCAATCGCTCAAGCAGCAGAATTTCGTGCTTACGTATGACCGCAAACAGGAGATTAATAATCTGCTGATCAACCATCCGATGATCACTTCGTTCAGCCTCTACGGTAAAGACCGGCTGCTCTATCAATATAATGCGCCGATGTCTTTCAACGACATGCAGCGGCAGGTCTGGTTCGGGGCAATGAAGGGTGCCGAAGGGCGTCCTGTCTGGTCCGGTCCGGGCGAGAACGGCTCGTCCAGCAGCGGCAGGCCGGTGCTCGTGCAGGCCAGAGTGGTTAAGGATTATTATTCACTGGAGGATATCGGCTATCTGGTCGTATACGTTAAACCGGATTTGCTCGATCAGATTTTCTGGGAAGCTGCCACCCTGAAGGAAGGGGATATCCTGCTGGTCAACAAGCAGGGCAATATTGTCTTCAACAAGTCAGGAGCGCATATCGGCGAGCGGACGGATTTTCCTTTTTTACAGGAGAATTATACGCAGGAGCAGGACTATTACATTGACAATTATCAGGGAGTGCGGTCGCTGATCACCTTCCTGCCTTCACATAATACAGACTGGTATCTGGCAGCCATTACCCCGATGAACCTGATCTCTTCAGAATCGGTATCGATCCGCAATATCGCGGTTATTCTCGGTGTGGTGTCGCTGCTGTCCGCGTTTCTGTTCGACCACTACTTCATCCGCAGGCTCGTCCGCAGCATCAACAGTGCGGTGAACGGGATGAAGCGGGTCAAGCAGGGGATTTTCATGCCGATTACCGTACCGACACGGGCCAATGATGAGAGTGATTCCCTGATTGACGGCTTTAACCGGATGAGCTCGCAGATCAATGAGCTGATTGAGCAGGTGCAGACGGAGCAGGGGCGCAAGAAAGAGGCGGAGATGAAGGCGCTGATGGCGCAGATTAATCCGCATTTCATCTATAATTCACTGGAATCGATCAACTCCATGGCGGTGCTGGCCGGCAACCGGGATATCAGCCGGATGGTTGTCTCGCTTGGACGCCTGCTGCGGATCAGCATCAGCCAGAATCAGGAGCTGATTCCGCTGCAGATGGAGTTTGAGCATGTCCGCCACTATCTGGATATCCAGAAATTCCGGTTCGAGGACAAATTCTCCTATGAGCTGGAATTGCCCGATTCGCTGAGATATGTTATGACACAGAAGCTGATTGTCCAGCCGATTGTAGAAAACGCTTTATACCATGCCATTGAGCAGATGGAGGAGCATGGCACGATTACTGTTAAAGCCCAGGAGAACGGTAAGGATATCATTATCATCGTTAAGGATAACGGACCTGGCTTTGATCTGGATGTGCTGATGAGCCAGTGGAATAAGGAACGCACCAATCCCAAGAAATACAGTGACAGCGGGGTCGGGCTGAAGAATGTGCATGAGCGGCTGAATATCCGGTTCGGCAATCCTTACGGCATTCTGGTCTGCTCATCCCCGGGCTTCGGATCAGCCATCTGTATCCGGATTCCGCGAATCCAGCCAGCCTCAGAAGGAGCAGTGAAATGAAGGAGCAGCGTAAGATGGCCAGGTGGTGGACGAATTGGGGTTGGATTCTGCTCTACATTGTGCTGATGGCCGGTGCAGTTGTATTCATTATGCAGGAGGACCGCGGGCAGATCGAGGATAATTCACCCGAGAAAATCACCCTGACCTTCAGGCACTTCTGGATCAAGGAGCATGACCGGCCGCTGCTGGCGATATTCGAAGAGGTTGTGCGGAACTATCAGGAGCAGCATCCCAATGTGAAGGTGAACTTCGAGGGGCTGGACCAGACGATTCACCGCGAGCAGAAGCTGAAGAGCGAGATGGTCACCGGTACACCGCCGGATATGTTCGTCCTGTTCGGGGGAGCTGAGATTGAGCCTTACGTGCGCTCCGACAGGCTGATGGACCTGACGGAGTTCACAGAAGAGAACGGACTGCGTAACCAGTTCAAGGACCTGCACCTGTGGACCTTCAGCGAGCGGATCTACGGCCTGCCGATTGAAGGCAATGCAGAGCCGCTCTATTACAATAAGGAAATCTTCACACGGCTTGGCCTGAAGGCGCCATCAACGGTTGCGGAGCTGGACGCAGTCATTCTAAAGCTGAAAGCGGCTGGCTACATACCATTCGCCCTCGGGAACGAAGACCGCTGGCCTGCCGGCATCTTTGCCCACTATCTGATGGACCGTTACGCCGGACCGGAGCTGATCCAGAAGCTGGTCACTAGCGGAGAGCAGGCCAGCTTTCAGAACAGTGGATATTCGGAAGCGTTCAGGCATCTGAATACATGGATTGCAGGGGGAGCCTTCAGTCCGGGCTCCAATGATACCTCGACCGAGAATGCCGTCCGCCTGTTCACCGGTGGAGAGGCGGCGATGTATCTGAACGGAAACTGGGATATCAATTTATTCTCCGGTAAGGCTGCGCCTGAGGATTTCCAGAACCAGGTGGGCGTGATTCCCTTCCCGGCGCTCGTCCAGGGAGCGGAACCGTCCATGGCCGGCGGGTATACGATAGGCATCGGACTTTCCTCGAGTCTCAGCGGAGCGAAGCGGGAAGCTGCGCTGGAACTGCTGAAAGGCTTCTACACGAAGGAGATCCAGACAAGGATTGTATATGAAGGCCTTCGAATTCCGTCCATGCGGATTTCGTTTGACCCGCAGCAGACCGGACCGGTCTTTGCCCAGGTGATGGATCTGATGGAGGAGAATCACGAGAGCTTCGTGCCGTACGATAATCTGCTGTCGCCTGAGGTGAAGAAGACGTTCCTGAGTGTAATCGAGGAGATGATTGACGGCGGACTTGCGGGAGATCAGGCGCTGGAGCAGCTTCAGTCCGCGTCGAAGCAATACTGGAATCTGATCCGGAGTTCGGCCGGCCAATAAGTCTTAAGGGGGGATGAGGGATGAATAAGCATCAGGAGAAATATAAAGTGCTGCTCGTAGATGATGAGCCGATCATTCTGCGCAGCCTGAAGGTGGCAATTCCCTGGGAGGAGCTGGGGCTGAGCATAGCCGGGGAGGCGAAGAACGGGGAAGCTGCGCTGCAGCTGATTCAGGAGACAGCGCCGCATATCATTATCAGCGATATCCGCATGCCGGTGCTTGACGGCATTGCCCTGATGAAGGAGGTGCTGCCGCGCAGCGCGAAGCTGATCTTCATCTTCATCAGCGGCTACGGGGAATTCGAATATGCCAGGGAGGCACTGCGGCTCGGGGCATTCGATTATTTGCTGAAGCCGATCGACCATGACGAGCTGACGGAGATGCTTAGCCGGGCCAGAGAGCGCCTGGACCGCCAGAAGGAGAACGAGCAGCTGATGCTGTCTGTTCAGACCTTATCCCTGCTTGCCCGCGAGCGGATGCTGGCGGAGTTCACGCTCGGCAATCCGCGGCCGCTGCAGCATCTGAAATGGCTGGAGAACAGCGAGCTGGAGGAGGATTATTTCATGGCGGTGGTCCGGCTGGACGACTATACCGGGCTGACTGCCAAGTGGAGTGCTGAGGAGAAGCATCTGTGGCTGTTTGCAGTCCGCAATATTCTCGAGGAATGGTCTCTTGAGAACGGGGCGTTATCCATCTTCCCGTTCTATAACGGGGAATGGATCCTGCTCTTCCCGGCCGGCATCAGCACCGGCAAAAAAGAGCTCGGCGAGAACCTGATTGCCGGCATTAAGCGGTACTCCAAGCTGAACTGCTCAGTGGGGATCAGCCGCAGTACACGCGGGATCGACCAGCTGAGCACAATCTATCCTCTGGCGGCACAGGCGCTATATCAGCGGTTCTATTCCGGGCAGGCGGGGGTCTTCCTCGAAGAGGAGACCGCCGCTGCCGGCAGCCGTGAGGTGAAATACCCGAAGGAGCTGGAGCTGTCCCTGATTGAGAGCATCCGTACCCTGAATCTGGAGCGGATGCTTGCCCTGTTCGATGAGATGTCCCTGTTCATTGAAGCCCAGAGCCTGCCGCAGCCGCTGGCTGAGCGGCTGATGATTGAGATGAGCGTCGTGCTGTACAGGCAGTTCGAGCATTTGAATACCCACCAGGACTGGTCGATGGAGGGGCTGCTCAGCAAGCTGAACGGGCTGGGTACACTTCCGGCGATGATTGCTGTGCTGAAGGCGGAGTTCCGTGAGTGGCTCGAGCAGAGCCACCGGAGCGCTGCGCGCGAGGACGGGCGCAGCATTATTGAGAAGGCGAAACGGTATATAGAAGCCAATTACCATAAGGATCTCAGCATCGAAGAGGTATCCGAGGTGGCCGATCTCAGCATCAGCCATTTCTGTACCCTCTTCAAGCAGATTTCAGGTTATACCTTCCTGGAATTTGTCACCCACTGCCGGATGGAGAACGCCAAGTATATCTTGCAGAATAGCAATGTAAAAGTATACCAGGTAGCGCCGCTCGTCGGCTACCAGGACCCGCGTTACTTCACCCAGGTGTTCAAGAAAGCCACCGGCAAGACACCCACGGAGTACCGGGAGGAGCATGTGAAGCAGGTATAGCGGTAAGAGCAGTAAGTACATGTAAGGGCATCTGCGGATGCCCTTTTTGCGCTGCTCTAAGAACCGCTGAAATCCTGCACAAATTACAACAAAGCTATTGCTGATATCCCTCGCTTCACAATAATGCTGCACCAGATACAACAATTTAGCTCACATTGGCCTACATCCGGCAGAAATCCTGCATTAAGAACAACAATCCCGCTTAAAGAGTCTCCATTTCCTAACAATCCTGCAAAAAGTGCAAGATTTGCACTGGAGTGACATCTATAAATTAAGAGTTTTGCAAAGTGAATAATAAGGCGATTCTGATTAAAAAAAGCAAACGATAATATGGAATGTTTATTTATTACTAGACAAAATAAATATACATCTATATATTTATCAATAGATTAGATATTCATCTATTTAGTCGATAATGAAATTTGGAGGGTGTATCGTGTTAAGTAACAAGTATGTGCGGACAATAATTATGTCCCGGGTATTGCTGCAATTGGGCGTGTGGGTAAGGAATTTTGCCATATTGCTCTATGTGACGGAGATTACGGGGAACGATCCGTTTTATGTATCCCTGATCTCGGTGGCGGAGTATGCGCCGGTCTTTTTGTTTGCCATTGTCGGAGGAACCTTTGCTGACCGCTGGCTGCCGAAGCGGACGATGATGATCAGCGATATGTTATCTGCCTGTTCTGTATTCGTCGTGCTGCTGGTAGTCCTGTCCGGGTCGTGGAGAGCGCTGCTGCTGGCAACGCTGTTATCGGCAATTCTGTCTCAGTTCTCGCAGCCGTCAGCGATGAAGCTGTTCAAGCAGCATGTGCCGGAAGAGCAGCTGCAGAGTGTGATGGCAATGTTTCAGTCACTGTCGGCTTTCTTTATGGTCATCGGTCCGGTGATCGGGGCCTTTATCTATGGTCATTACGGGATTGAGGTCTCACTGGCGGTCATGGGCGGAATGTTCATCGGCTCGGCACTCATCCTTAGCAGGCTGCCCGGGGATGCTCCGGATGAAGCCGGTACAATACGCGGGAGTGTTATGGCAGAGATGAAATCCGGTCTCAGCTATGTGCGTAATAGCCCTGTGCTTAGGAATCTCGGGGCTGCATTTGCCTTTGCCGGACTTGCTGCCGGACTGATCCAGCCGCTGGGGGTCTTCGTTATTATTGAGAATCTGGGAAGGGAAAGCGGATTCCTGCAGTGGGTGATGATGGCGAACGGGGCAGCAATGCTGCTCGGCGGAGTTCTCATTATGAGCAAAGGCAAAGCGGTGAAGCCGCAGACGCTGCTGGCACTCGGTCTCCTGGTCAGTGCTGCCGGGACCGTGGCTGTCGGCTGGTCGCATCAGGCGGGACTGACCATTCTGCTGCAGGCGCTGACCGGATTCTTTTACCCGTGTATCCATATCGGTATCAATACGCTGATTCTGCGCAATACGGAGGCTGCCTATATGGGCAGGGTCGGCGGAATTATGGGACCGGTGTTCATGGGTTTCATGGTGATCGGGATGTCAACGGCCGGTTATCTGAAAGGGATGTTCTCACTGTCTGCGTTATTTACCGCCAGCGGTGTGCTGTTCCTGATCGGGATGCTGCTCCTGCTGCCGCTCGTGCTGCGTGAGGAACCGGGCCGGCACATGCGTAATCAAGTATGACATATGTCATACTGAAGGCTTGACGTTTATGCCTTACAGGGGTGACACTTCCTTCTCTATAATGTAGAAAGATAAAGCATCCTAGGGCAGGGTGCAGGACGAGAGGAATTGATCCCAGGTGACCACCAAACAGACATCCCAGCTTCCCGGATTGAAGAAAAGCGTAGCCCCATATGAGAAAAACGACCGCAAAACGAGCATCCGGCAGCTCATAAATACACTTGGGCCGCTGGTGCTGCTCTGGGCAGCCGCGTACTTCAGCTTATCCGTATCCTACGGTCTGACGCTGTTGTTTGCTGTTCCTGCTGCAGGGTTTGTTATCCGCACGTTTATCATTTTTCATGACTGCTGTCACGGCTCCTTCTTCCGCAACCGCAAAGCCAACGATATTCTCGGAACGCTGACCGGTGTGCTTACCCTGGTCCCTTACCGCCAGTGGAAGCACAGCCATTCCATCCATCACGCCGGCAGCAGCAATCTTGATAAGCGGGGGATCGGTGATATCTGGATCATGACCGTGGACGAATATGCGGCGGCAAAGCCGCTGCAGCGCCTGTATTACCGGATCTACCGCAATCCCCTGGTTATGTTCGTAATCGGTCCGATTGCCGTGTTCGTCATCCAGTACCGCTTCAATGCCAAGGGTGCGAGACGCAAGGAACGGATGAATACGTATTTGACGAATGTCCTGATTGTGTTGCTCTACAGCGGACTGATTATGCTGACCGGCTGGCAGGCATTCCTGCTGGTGCAGCTGCCGATCGTATTCATCTCCGGCTTCCTGGGCATCTGGCTGTTCTATGTGCAGCACCAGTTCGAGCATACGTACTTCGAGCATGATGAGGAATGGAGTTATGTGAATGCCGCAGTAGAAGGAAGCTCCTATTACAAGCTGCCGAAGCTGCTGCAGTGGATTACCGGCAATATCGGTTTTCATCATGTGCATCATTTGAGCCCGAAGGTGCCTAACTATAATCTGGAGCTGGCCCATAATGCCACACCGCCGCTGCAAAAGGCCACAACCATTACGCTCAGCACAAGCCTGCAGGCACTGAAGTACCGGCTGTGGGATGAGGAACGTAAGGCGTTTATAAGCTTCAAGGAAATGAAGCAGCGGCTGCGGCAGCAGAAGCCTGGAGTTGCCGAGGTGCTGCAGGTGATCAAGCCGGGGCTTCAAGGAGAATAGAGCGGATAGAGCAGAGGAAGGCAGGACCGTGAGCGCAGGCTGCCGGTGCTGTCTTTCTTTTTGAGATGAAACTTTGTAAGCTATTGCCGGTTGCCGGAAGGTTTATGCTAAAATGGGGGTATACACTTGCTGGTAAAAAGGATGGCTGATATGCAGAAGTGGCATCATATTTTTCATAAAAGCACAGGTCTCAGCCCTTATGTGTGGGTTGTTTTTTACATTCTTCCTTTCTATTCGATTATCCGTTCCGCCTCGCCTGACCGCTGGGTGTACGGAATTATTATGATCATCGTCTACTTCGCCTGCTATGTGCTGGCGTTCAAGTCGAGAGGCTGGGTTGTCTATTTCTGGACCAGTGTGCAGATTGTAGTCTCGATCACGATGACGCTGATGTTCGGGTATATGTACTTTGCCCTGTTCCTGGCATTCTTCATCGGCAATATCCAGAAGCGGGCCGGCTTCTTCACCCTGTATACGATTCATCTGCTGACTACAATTGTTGCGATCAACTATGAGCTGATTACGCGGAATCCGGTATTTCTCTCCCAGCTGCCGTTTGTACTGGTCAGTATTATTGCTGTCGTACTGCTTCCGGTCACTACCTACAACCGCAATAACCAGGATAAGCTGCAGGGGCAGCTGGAGGATGCCAACAAGCGCATCTCCGAGCTGGTCATTATGGAGGAGCGCCAGCGCATCTCACGTGATCTGCATGATACGCTGGGCCAGCGCCTGTCGCTGATCGGCCTCAAAAGTGATCTCGCCGGCAAGCTGATTACCAAGAATCCGGCACAGGCGCTGATAGAAATTAATGATGTCCGGATGACGGCCAGAAGCGCGCTTAAGGAAGTGCGGGAAATGATTACCCAGATGCGCGGAATCCGGCTTGAGGATGAGCTGAGCCGTGTCCGCCAGCTTCTTCAGGCAGCGGAGATTGATTACATGCTTGAGGGCGATCCTATCCTGAGCAACACCTCGCTGATTACGGAGAACGTACTGAGCATGTGCCTGAAGGAAGCGGTGAACAATGTGGTCAAGCATAGCGGCGCTTCGCTCTGCTGTATCCGGATTGAGCCGTCCCGGACGGATCTGGTCCTGCAGGTGAAGGATAATGGCGGAGGCATCGAAGGCGCCAATCTCTATCATAAAGGCCACGGCCTGCAGGGGATGAGAGAGCGGCTTGAATTCGTTAACGGCTGTATGGATGTGGTGCGTGATGAGGGAACTACGATAGTCATTAAAGTGCCTAATGTGACTCAGCGGCCGGAAATGGAGGTTAATGCCCAATGATCAAGATTGTGATTGCCGAAGATCAGCGGATGCTGCTCGGGGCGCTGTCTGCCCTGCTGGATCTGGAGGAGGATATGAAGGTGGTGGGCCGCGCAGGCAACGGGGAAGAGGCGGTGAAGCTGGTGAAGCAGCATCAGCCGGATATCTGCATTATGGATATTGAGATGCCGGCCATGAGCGGTCTGGAAGCGGCGGAAGCACTGAAGGGCTCCGGCTGCAAAATTATGATTCTGACCACGTTCGCCCGGACCGGTTATTTCGAGCGTGCGGTCAAAGCAGGGGTGGATGCCTATCTGCTCAAAGACAGCCCGAGCGAGGAGCTGGCACTGTCGATCCGCAGTGTAATGGACGGCAGGCGGATGTATGCCCCCGAGCTGATGGATGAGGCTTACAGCAACGAAGCCAATCCCTTGACACAGCGCGAGAAGGAAGTGCTCGGCCTGATTGCGGACGGCAAGAACACAAAGGAGATTGCCAGCCAGCTGTACATTACTACCGGCACGGTCCGCAACTATATTTCGGTGATTCTGGACAAGCTCGATGTCGGCAACCGGATTGAGGCGATTACGCGATTTAAGGAGAAGGGCTGGTTCAAGTAATTTAACCTGATTATGAAGGATATTCTTTTAAGCGAACAGCGGCTGTCCCCCGGGCGGCCGTTTCTTTGCGTTTCATCTGTATGAAAATCTCTGCTGGCGCATATTTTCCTATAGGCATAGGTCCTTTTTCCTGATTATTCCACGTGATCCGTTGCGGCATTGGACCGGAGCCTTATTTTTGCTAAGATGAATGCAAACATGTGATCTTATCCTGTGGAAATGGGTAATAACATGCATGTGCCGTATCTGCACTATTATTAATGCTGTATACATCCTAATTCAGCCGGGAGGAATCTGATTTGCCTGAACTTACTTCATCATACGTTGATTCACTAGCACCCAATGCTGCGGCTATGAAGAACGGCCAGGGACTGGTCCGCAAAAAAAGCTTCACCGAGCTTCACCAGTCTGACGGCGGTGAGCTGCTGTTCGGCAAGTGTGCGGGGAGCGGTAAGACACCCTACGAATGCTCTGCAGATTTCATTACGCCGGAGAGCCCGGTATTCCGCTGCAGCTGCCCGAGCCGCCAGTTCCCCTGCAAGCATGCGCTGGGTCTGCTCTACGCCTTTGTAGAGGGCCAGACATTCAGTCCGGCTCCTGTTCCGGAGGATATCGCCGGCAAGCGTGAAAAGGCAGAGAAGCGGGAAGAGAACAAAGCGAAGGCTGCCGCTGAAGGCGAACCGGCCAAACCCAAGAAGGTCAACAAATCCGCGCTTAAGAAAAAAATCTCGGCCCAGCTCGAAGGGCTGGATCTGCTGGAGAAGCTGGTGCTGTCCTTCGTCCGCAGCGGCTTGTCTACCCTTGACCGCTCAGCGGCGAAGACGGTTCAGGAGCAGGTGAAGCAGCTCGGGAACTATTATCTGTCCGGTGCCCAGATTGAGCTGCGCCGCTTCTCCATTCTGATGTTCAGCGGCAAGGATCAGGAGCAGAACTATACATATGCGGTGGAGCAGCTGACCCGGCTCCACGCGTTCATCAAGAAGGGCCGGGCATATCTGCTGGCCCGGAGCGAGGACCCGGAGCTGGCGCTCGATCATGAATCGACCATTGACGAGTGGCTGGGCCATGCCTGGCAGCTGAGTGAGCTGAAGGAGTACGGGCTGGTGAAGGAAGGCGGCGAGCTGCTGCAGCTGGCCTTCTACAGCTTCGATGATACAGCCCGCCAGGAGTTTGTCGATCTCGGATATTGGCTGGATCTGACGGCTGAAGGGGGAGAGATCCGCCGTACGCTGAACTACCGGCCGTACAAGGCTGCGAAGCTGATGCGTGAGGACGACAGCTTCTTCGAGATTGCTGTGGTTCCGCAGGTCTATACCTATCCCGGGGATATGAATGCTCGCATCCGGTTTGAGGCGCTGACGCCAAGACCAGTGCAGGCTGCAGATATTGAACGGGCAGCTGCTCAGGCTCACCGCTCCTACGCGGACGTAATTAAGAAGGTGAAGAATCAGATCAAGAATCCGCTCAGCGACAAGCTGCCGGTCCTGCTGCTGCATGCCGCCAGCCTCGGTATCACGGAGAGCGGACAATATGTAATCACAGACGAATCCGGCAGCCAGCTGGTGCTCGCGGATATCCCGTCGCTGCCGCAGGGAACGGTGCATCTGCTGCCGTTTCTGCCGGCGAACGCCCAGATGGACAGCTATATTCTGGTGATGTTCGAGCATAATCTGGACCAGGGCCGGCTTACCGCACAGCCGCTTACAGTCATTAAGGACGATGAGGTTATCAGGCTGCTGTATTAATAGCCTGACTGATTGAGCAATAGTCTGCCGGTAAGTAAAAATATCAAGTTTACTCATATAGGAGGATAATCCATGAGCACAGCGTTATTACAGGAGCTGCATCAGGAGTTTCGAAGACTGTATATTGCCGGAAGCGAGCTGGCGGCCGGAGATTTCCGCCTGAAGCGGCTGCTGCCGCAGTTTCAGCAGCTGGGGGAGCGCTCCCCGGTCTTTAAAAAGCTGGGTGAAGGAGTAGCTTCATTAATTGAACCGGCAGCAGCAGGAGGAACGCCGGGCGTACAATTGCAGGAGCTTACACTGCTGCTGGAGTCCGTCCTCTACACTCAGGGAATTACGGCTGTTGAAGGAACCCCCGGACCTCTGCCTCCCCGGAGCTTTACCCTGAAGACGAATCAGTCTTACCGGAAGCTGGCTGCGGTGCAGCAGGCACTGGGTACCACCGGAAGCGGCAGGTATGAGCTCGTCATTGACGCCTTCAAAGCGGGCGTATTTCAGGATCTGCGGCTGCTGCCGCTGGCAGTGTCCGCCTTGAATGACCCGTATTCAGAGCTCGCTGATTTCGCGATGACGGATATTCTGCCCTCTTACGGACCGGAGATTGCCGTGTACCTGCTTGAGAGCTTTGATCCGGCGGGCGGGCGCGCTGAAGTCCGCAAGCTTGAGGTCATTGGCAAGGTAGGCGGCGAAGCTTACCTGGAGAAGATTTTTACTGCCGCAGAAAGCGGCAGTGAAGAAGTAAGGAAGGCAGCCATGAAGTGGCTTGCAGGTCATGAGCAGTACACGCCTGCACTGCTGGAGTGGTCTGCGGACAAGAAGAAGGGCATCCGTGAAGCGGCTTATTCCGCACTGGCAGCAGGCGGTTCACCGGAGGGCGCAGACCGGCTGGTTGAGGCGTTCCGGAAGAAGAAAGACCGTGAGATGGTGGCCTGGGTGCTGGCAGCCGGCCCTTCCCCGGAAGTATCCGCCAGGCTCTCGGACCTGTTCATGGAGGAGCTGCAGAATGCTCCCCGGGACAATGCCGACAAGAAGCTGACGGATGCGGCCTGGAATGATATTTCCCCGTTCGTAACCGCGCTGCGCCGGGTGCGGACCACCCGGCTTGATGAAATCTACAGCTATGTAATCCGGGAATCCCCCCGGTTCTCATCGCTGGGCTGGTTCCCGTTCATTGAAGAGGCGGCTCTCTATAAAGAGGGGACGCCGGACGGAGCGGCCCTGGAGGAGCTGGAAGCGCTGGAGAAGCTGAGCGTCCGCTTCCTGCCGAATTTCTTCCGTGCCGCCCAGCAGACCATGACGCCGAAGGAGCTGTTTAACCGCTTTGGCGGAACGTTTATGGATAAGCTGAAATCCTTGGTGAAAAAGGATGTCAAGGATGCCGCGCAGCGCTCCCAGCTGCTGATCCATAGTATTGAGGAGCAGGTTATGTATACCCGGCACTCCACTTATGAGGCACCGTGGGAGCCTGCGAGATTATGGGGCCAATATGTCAAGGAGCTGCGTCCGGAAGCTGAGCTTGCCGCTTCATGGGACTCCCGGTGGCTGGACTGGTTCATCCAGCATGATGCCGTGTATCTGGTATGTGCCTTTGCCCGGCGGGATCATCCGGGCGCCCGCAGTTATCTGCTCGGCAAGCTGCAGGAGCTGCAGGGGCGGCTTAGAAATGAATATATCCCTTACTTATTCGTCGGGCTGGAGCGTGCCGGGGCAGCGGAGCCGGAACGCCTTGAACTGCTTATGCAAGAGCTGGAGAATACGAAGACCTTTAATTTATATGTCTTTGATTTCTATTTGTTCAGCCTGATGGAGCGTTTCCCTTCCGGTTATGTAAGCAGGCTGGAAGCCATTCTTCCCAAATTCAGATATGATTGCCGGCAGCAGCTGGAATACATCCTGAACCGCTTACGGAATACGCAGCAGCAATAGGAACCGCAGTTCACTGCAGCAGTTAGACCATAGATCTGTAAGATAAGGAGAGGTATACATGTCAATGGAACAAGGTCAGCTTCAGGATTATATGCGTTTGCCCGCTGAGGTTCTGTACCGGGAGGAGCTTGAGGCCCTCCGTAAAGAGGATACAGGACGGATTCCGGCAGGATGGCAGATGTCGCCGCGCTCGGTGTTAACCTTCATTGCGGGGGGCATGGCGGGCAAGACCGTGATTACCCCGAAATATATCGGCAATACCCGGCTGATTGAAATGGCTGTCGCCACGCTGGTCACGGACCGGGCACTGCTGCTGATCGGTGAGCCGGGGACGGCCAAATCCTGGCTGTCGGAGAATCTGGCCGCCGCCATCTATGGCAATTCGGGAATGGTTGTGCAGGGAACAGCCGGAACAAGTGAGGAGCATGTGCGTTATTCCTGGAACTATGCCATGCTCCTTGCGAACGGGCCGACGCCGGAGGCGCTGGTGAAGAGTCCGATTATGCGGGCGATGGAGGACGGCGGCATCGCCCGGTTCGAAGAGATTTCCCGCTGCGCCTCGGAGGTGCAGGACGCGCTGATCTCCATTCTCTCGGAGAAGACCATTTCTGTACCGGAGCTTGGCAAGGAGACCAGCGCCCGCAAGGGGTTCTCAATTATTGCCACCGCCAATACGCGGGACCGCGGAGTGAATGAGATGTCAGCGGCGCTTAAGCGGCGTTTCAATATTATCGTGCTGCCTGCACCGTCTGACCTGGAGACGGAGCTGTCCATTGTGAAGAAGCGGGTTGCCGAAATCGCTGCCTCCTATGAGCTGCAGGCTGCCGTTCCGGCAGATGAAGCGCTGCTGAAGGTGGTTACCATCTTCCGGGAGCTGCGCAGCGGCATGACGCTCGACAAGAAGGAGAAGGTCAAGACGCCGGCGGGTGTTATCTCCACAGCGGAGGCGATCTCCCTGCTGACGAACAGCATGGCGCTGGCTGCCAGCTTTGGCAACGGGGCACTGACTGACGGGGATCTGGCAGCGGGGCTCCAGGGAGCCATTGTCAAGGATGACGATAAGGATAAGCTGGTCTGGAAGGAATATCTCGACAATGTAATGAAGAAAAAAGGTGCAGACTGGCGCGGGCTCTATCAGGCCTGTAAGGAGATGAACGAGTGAGCCGGGCGGCAGCTGCCGGCGTGAATATATTCGGAGTGCGGCATCTGTCTCCGGGCGGTGCGAAGCATGTGCTGGACTATCTGAATGAGCTTCAGCCGACCGCTGTGCTGATTGAAGGCCCCAGTGATGCGACCGGCGAGATCCGGCATCTGACCCACGATGTAACGAAGCCGCCGGTTGCCATCCTGGCCTTTACCGAAGACCTGCCCGTGCGGACGGTATTATGGCCGTTCGCCGTGTATTCCCCGGAATTCCAGGGCATGCAGTGGGCGAAGGAGCACGGGGCGGAGGCGGAATTCATTGATCTGCCTTCCTCTGTCACCCTTGGTCTGCAGGATGCCCTGCGGCAGGATGGCGGAAGCCGTCCGGAGCTGAAGCCGGCAGCCGGAGAGCAGGGGGAGCCGGACGTTGAGGAGATGCAGGCGCCTGAATCAGTCTATACCCGGATAGCGCAGCTCGCCGGAGAGCATGATTACGAGATGTACTGGGAGCGGAATTATGAGCATAACACCAGCAGCGGGTCCTACCGGGCAGCTATCCTGGAATTCTCTGCCCGGATGCGCGAGCTGTCGGAAATCAGGGAGCGCTCGGACCAGCCGCGTGAGTATGCCTACAATGCCCTGCGCGAAGCTTATATGCGGCGGCAGATTCAGCGGAAGATTGCTGAAGGCCATCAGCCGGAGAAGATCGCTGTGATCTGCGGCGCCTATCATGCGGCCGCACTGGAGGATCTTGCATCTGGTATGAGCGACGAAGAGCTGGCAGCACTGCCTTCCCGCAGCACGAAGCTGACGCTGATGCCATATTCGTACTATAAGCTCTCCACCATGTCCGGCTACGGTGCGGGTAACGCCGCTCCGCATTACTATCAGATGATGTGGGAGCTGCTGGAGTCCGGACGGGCAGCGGAGCTGCCGCATCTCTATCTGTCCTCAGTGGCGCGGTATGTCCGCAGCGCCGGAACACACCGCTCAACTGCTGAAGTGATTGAAGCGGTCCGGCTGGCCGAGTCACTGGCAGCGCTGCATGGCGGCAGCGCTCCTACACTGCGCGACCTGCATGATGCCGCGCAGACGCTGCTCGGTCACGGCGACCTGGGCGTTATAGCGGAGCCGCTGGCCCGGGCCGATGTCGGCACAGCCATCGGCAGCCTGGCTGAAGGCGTCAGCCAGACGCCGATTCAGGATGACCTGAACCGGCTGCTGAAGCGCTACAAGCTGGAGAAGTATAAGACCACCGTAGCCAGTGACCTGGCGCTGGATCTCCGGGAGAACCGCCGGGTGTCAAGCAGTGAGGCGGCGTATCTGGACCTGCACCGCTCCGTGCTGTTCCACCGGCTGGTACTGCTCGGCATCAGCTTCGCCCGCAATGTGCCAAGCGGGCAGAAGGGGGCGACCTGGGGGGAGCATTGGGTTATCCAGTGGTCACCGGAGGTGGAGATTCAGGTCGTGGAATCCACTCTGCTCGGGGAGACCATCGAAACCGCCGCAGCGTATGTGCTGCGGGAGAAGCTGCTGGAATGCCACTCGATTACCGAGGCTTCGGCCCTGATCCGCATTGCCTGCCAGTGTGCGATGACCGCGCAGATGGAGGAGAGCACCCGGGTGCTGCAGAGCCTGGCGGTGGACAGCCGCGATGTCGTCGCGATTGCAGAGGCTGCACGCGAGCTGGCAGCGATTATCGGCTTCGGCGATATCCGCAGGGTCGATACCGCCCCGCTTGTGCCGCTGCTGGAGGAGCTGTTCCGGCGCGGCTGCCTGTTCCTGCTGGATGCGAGCGGATGCAACGATGAAGCAGCCGGGCCGATGATCAGCGCGATGAACGAGCTGAACGGCATCTCGCTCGAACATGATGAAATTGCGGACACTACCCTGTGGCTGCAGGAGCTGCTGCAGCTGGCCCAGCGGGATGACCGCAATGCCCGGCTGTCCGGATTCGCCTGCGCGATCCTTATGGAACGGGCAGCGGTCTCGGCCGAAGAGGTGGCGGCGGAAGTCTCCCGCCGCCTGTCGCCCGGGATTCCCGCTGACCTTGGTGCGGGCTGGTTCGAAGGGCTGTCAATGCGCAACCGTTACGGGCTGCTGTCCCGCATGAGCCTGTGGGAGCAGCTGAATGATTATATTAATGCCCTGGATGATGAGGAATTCAAGCGTGCCCTGGTGTTCCTGCGCCGGGCGTTCAGTACCTTCTCCTCCCGGGAGAAGACAATGATCTCCGAGCTGCTGGGTGAGCTATGGGGCGTGAATACTGAGCAGGCGGCAGAGATTCTGACAGGTGAGCTGAAGGAGGAGGAAGCCAAAATGCTGGATGACCTGAATGATTTTGACTTCGGTGACCTGTAGATGGCAGACCATATAACGAATAACGGACCCGGTGCAGCCTTATCCCGCTGGCGGCTGATTCTGGGGCAGGAAGCGGAAACCGCGCTGCAGGGCTACGGGCCGGGCGGCGGCCAGATGCTGAGCGAGGAGGAGCTGATTATGGATGCGGCACTGGCTGCCATCTATAATGAGAGCGGCTCCGGCGGAGCTAACGGGCAATCAGGCTCAAGCGTTAAGGGCAGGGGCTCCGGCTCCGGGCATGCCGCGATTAATCTGTCCAAGTGGCTTGGGGATGTGCGCAGCTTTTTCCCGGAGGATGTAGTTTCGGTGATCCAGAATGATGCGATGGAGCGCAGGGGCTGGAAGCAGCTGCTGTTCGAGCCGGAGCTGCTGGCGGCGGTGAAGCCGGATATTCAGCTGGTCGGAACGCTGCTCGCGCTTAAGGGCAAAATTCCTGAGAAAACCAAGGAAACGGCCAGGATGCTGGTCCAGGCACTCGTGGATGAGCTGGTCAAGCTGCTGGAGACGGATATCCGCCGGGCGGTGACCGGAGCGCTGAACAAGCGGCAGCATTCCCCCTTGCCTTCCCTGAGCGGACTGGACTGGAAACGGACGATTGAGCGCAACCTGAAGCATTATGACGGAGAACGGCGGATGATCATCCCGGAGCGGTTCTTTTACTTCGACCGGGCCCGCCGCAGCAAGGAATGGACGGTAATCGTCGATATTGACCAGAGCGGATCGATGGCCAGCTCGGTCATCTGGGCATCCGTAATCGGCTCCATCTTCGCCAGCATCCCGGCGCTGAGCACCCGTGTGGTAGCTTTTGACACCGAGGTGGTTGACCTGACTGAGCAATGTGCGAATGATCCCGTAGATATGCTGTTCGGTATTCAGCTGGGTGGCGGTACGGATATTCACAAGTCGGTGAAATACTGTGAGCAGTTCATCGAAGAGCCGAAGAAGACGCTGTTCATCATCGTGTCTGATCTGTATGAGAACGGCAACCAGGCCGGGCTGGTCCGGCGGATGCGGGACCTGCGCGAATCAGGCGTGCGGACGATGACGCTGCTGGCGCTCTCCGATGAAGGCAAGCCTTCCTACGATG
This sequence comes from Paenibacillus sp. MMS20-IR301, assembly GCF_032302195.1. Taxonomy (NCBI): domain Bacteria; kingdom Bacillati; phylum Bacillota; class Bacilli; order Caryophanales; family Paenibacillaceae; genus Paenibacillus; species Paenibacillus sp. MMS20-IR301. Next base: position 2,357,469 of record NZ_CP135275.1, on the reverse strand, counting down.
AGCGGCTGGCTGCCCAGCTTACCCGGGACGGAACCCCGTGCTTTGCCTGTACTCCGGCACTTCTGCCGGTTCTGGTCGAAGGCGCACTGAAGGGCCAGGATCTTAGTGAGCTGGCGAAAAGGCTGGGGATGTCACGGTAATTTCTGGCGAACAGGAAACACTTACTTTACAATCACATATTGTGTAACATGCATATATCATTTATAATCGGTTATTAAAAAGCACCTATCGCTAGGCGCTGCCTGAAAGGAAATGAATTTCTTATGTCAAGTAAGTTGAGAGCGGGTATTGTTGGCGGCACCGGTATGGTCGGCCAGCGTTTCATTGCACTACTCGAGAATCATCCCTGGTTTCAGGTAACGGCGATTGCGGCAAGCGCGAATTCCGCAGGCAAGACGTACGAAGAGTCCGTGCAGGGCAGATGGAAGCTGGCCACCCCTATGCCTGAAGCTGTTAAGAGCATCATGGTACAGGATGCCTCCAAGGTGGAGGAAGTGTCAGCGGATGTCGATCTGATCTTCTGTGCAGTTGATATGAAGAAAGAAGAAATCAAGGCACTGGAAGAAGCTTACGCGCGCACCGGAACTCCGGTTATCTCCAACAACTCGGCGCACCGCTGGACCCCGGACGTTCCAATGGTCATTCCTGAGATTAATCCGGAGCATCTTGAGGTTATTGCCCAGCAGCGTAAACGTCTCGGAACAGAAACCGGATTCATCGCGGTTAAGCCGAACTGCTCCATTCAGAGCTACATGCCTACTCTGCATGCGCTGCATGACTTCAAGCCTTCGCGGGTTGTAGTGACGACTTACCAGGCGATTTCCGGAGCAGGCAAGACCTTTGCCGATTGGCCGGATATGGTGGATAACGTCATTCCGTTCATCGGCGGTGAAGAAGAGAAGAGTGAGCAGGAGCCGCTGCGGATTTGGGGCAAGGTAACGGATGAGGGGATTGTCAAAAGCGAGCAGCCGGTAATCACAACACAGTGTATCCGTGTACCTGTAGCTGACGGCCATATGGCCGCGGTATTCGCCTCTTTTGAACAGAAGCCTTCCAAGGAAGAGATTCTGGAACGCTGGAACAGCTTCCAGGGACGCCCGCAACAGCTGGGGCTGCCGAGTGCGCCTAAGCAGTTCATCACTTATTTCGAGGAAGAGAACCGTCCGCAGACCCGCTTGGACCGTGATATTGAGCATGGCATGGGGATTTCCGCGGGCCGGCTCCGTGAAGATTCACTGTATGACTACAAGTTCGTCAGCCTGTCCCACAACACTGTCAGAGGTGCTGCGGGCGGAGCGGTTCTGATTGCCGAGCTGCTCAAAGCAGAGGGCTATATTCAGCCTAAATAAGGATTGCGAGCCCTATATATTACTGCCGTAACACAGCCTGCCGGGTATTTCCTGTGCAGGTTGTTTGCGGTTTTACCTGACATTGGGACAGGTTTAATGGTAAGATAGAATAATGCATGACGATAACTGAATACATGACGGAGTGATATTGTGGCAAAGAGCAAAGGCGGCGGTACAGGCAGAGGTACCGGAAGCAAGGGCTGGACCCGCTGGAACAAAACAGCGAAGCCTGTAAAACCGGCAAAGAGCGGACCACCCGGCAGCCGGGGGACTAAAGGTGCCGGAGCAGGGGCAGGTACAGGTGCAGCCAAAGGCGGCAGCGTGAACAAAACCGGAGGCGGCAAATAAGGCAGCCATGTCCCATACATCAATACAGCAACATCTGATTTGTACAGGAATCAGGTGTTCTTTATTATTTGCAGCAGGAAAGCAGGACGACAGATGCGAATTGACAAATATATCAGTGAAACGGGTGTGTACCCGCGCAGGGAGGCAAGCCGCCTGATTGCGGCGGGCCGGATCACCATTAACGGGGCTGTCATCGGAGCGGGGGCCACGGTTGAGCCCGGGGATACTGTAGCGGTTGACGGGACTATATTAAGTCCGGACCGCGGAGACCGGGTCTATCTGGCACTCAACAAACCGGCGGGAATTACCTGTACTGCTGCCCCGCAGGTGGAAGGGAATGTTGTTGATTTCGTGGGTTACAAGTCGCGGATCTTTGCCGTAGGACGGCTGGACAAGCAGTCGGAGGGCCTGCTGCTTATGACCAATGATGGAGCTATTGTTAACCGGATCATGCGTTCCGAGCATGGGCATGAGAAGGAATATCATGTTACTGTAGATAAGCCGGTGACGGATGATTTTCTGCAGGAGATGTCTGAAGGTGTAGAGATTCTTGATACCCGGACCAAGCCGTGCTTCACACGCAGGATCTCGGATAAGGAGTTTGCGATTATTTTAACCCAGGGACTGAATCTGCAGATCCGCCGGATGTGCAAAGCGCTGGGATACCGTGTGCTCCGGCTGGAGCGTGTGCGGATTATGCATCTTACACTCGAGGGGCTGGCGCAAGGGCAATGGAGGCATCTTACCGGTGACGAGCTGGCGGAGCTGCACAGGAGACTGGAAGAGCAGCCGGGTGAGGTGTGAACAAAATCTTCAGGAGGATCAAATGCGAATATTAAGCTTACTTTTAGCGTTAGCGGTTATAGCGGGATGCTCAGGAACAGGCAAAAGAGAGACGGAAGCTGTACAGCCGTCAGGGACAGCAGTATCTTCGGAAGCGACGGCTGTACCAGCCGGGGGACAGGAGAATAACAGCGTTAATGTGCCGGCCGCTGAAGGATTGGAAGAAGAATTACCGGAGGTTTCACCGGAGATTGCAGACAAGTATTCAGGATTCGTACATATGGATGCGGTTCAGTTGAATGGGCAGGTCTACGAAGTATATTACTGGAATAAGGGGGATTTCGCTTTTACGCAGTTTGCGATTGTGAAGAACGGGGACATTGTCTTTGACAGCAAGCGGGCTGACATTTCCACCCAAGGCGGGTACATCTGGAGTGAGGAAGATGAACTGTGGGCAGAAGCGCTGATTCAGAATAACCGGGCCTCCTTCCTGTTTGAACTGGCGGATAACCGTCCTGAAGCTGCCTTCATCGTGGTGGAGGAAATTGACGGTGCCATGCAGGTGACGGTCAATGATAATGTGCTGCTGCAGTATGAGGATACCGATCAGGACGGTGAGGAGGATCTGGTGGCCAGCCCGTATTTCGGGCAGACTCCGCTCGGGCCAGCGCTATATGCTGTGTATGAGCTGCAAGGAACACAGTATGTACCGGACATCCCCCGTACGGAGCAATATGCGGAAGAACAGCTGCAGTTGAAGGAGCTGGATTATAAGAATAATCCCTCAGAGACAACGTTCGAGAGCCTGCTGAGTGCATATCTGGTTCTGGGCCAGCGTAGTGTTGCCCTCTCGCGGTTTGAAGAGTTCTACGAATGGGCCGGGCAGCGTGCCGGAGACGGGGGTTTTGTCGACGAGTACAAGAAGCTTCTGCAGAACAGCGGGACTGCCGGAGAAATTGCCGGATGGATGGGGAAGCTGAAGCCGCTGCGGACTTCGAAGTAATCTGTGGAGATAATAGAGTTAAGGTGTGAGGTTGCCTTGCTCATAGCACGAAAGGGACACCCGGTCAGCTGGTTCACAGCTGCCGGGTGTCCCTTTTTTTTGACAAAATTGCCGGACTTGCTCTGTAACCGTACGTAGCGGAACTCAGGTAGCCGGCCCGTTGGCCAGAAACTGCTTATTATACAAGTCCCTGTACACGCCGTGCTCCGCCAGCAGCGATTCATGCGGTCCTGACTCCACGATAGCCCCGTCCTGAATAACCAGAATCGTATCGGCAGCCATAATGGTCGAAAGGCGGTGGGCGATGACGATACTGGTCTTGCCCTGCAGAAGCTTGTGCATTGCTTGCTGGATATAATACTCGGACACAGTATCCAGCGAAGAGGTAGCCTCATCCATAATAATAACGGGCGGATTCTTCAGCAGCACACGGGCGATGGAGATCCGCTGCTTCTCCCCGCCGGACAGCTTGATTCCCCGGTTGCCGACCATGGTGTCGTACCCGTCAGGCAGCTTCATAATGAAATCATGGATGTACGCAGCCTCGCAGGCGGCAATTATTTCAGGTTCAGTTGCTCCGGCACTGGCATAGAGCAGATTGTCCCGAATGGTTCCGTTGAACAGATAAGTATCCTGGGTGACCAGACCGATCTGCGAGCGCAGCGATTGCAGCGTGAACTCCCGGATATCCGTGCCGCCGATGCGGATGGCACCTGAATCCAGCTCATAGAGCCGCGGAATGAGGTTGGTGATGGTGGTTTTGCCCGCTCCGCTGGGCCCGACAAGCGCAGTCAGTGATCCGGCGGCCGCCGTGAACGAAATTCCCCGCAGAGCCGGTTTACCCGGCTGGTAAGCGAATTCTGCATGATCGAAGACGATGTCCGCCCCATCGGCATTGCCCGGCAGTGCCAGCGGCTGATCGGTAATCAGCGGGTCCATATCGAAATAGTCAAAAATCCGCTCAAACAGCGCCACTGAACGCTTCACATCCACATACAGATTGGTCATTTGCAGTACGGGCCCGTATAGTCTGCCCAGCAATGCGACAAAGGTAATAATAGCCCCGATCGTCAGCTCTCCCTGAATGAATAAGTAGCCCCCGTACAAGTAAATCAGCAGCGGACCGATACTGGTGAAGGTGGTGAGCACCATCATAAACCAGCGGCCGGCCATCGATTCCCGGATCTGCAGGCGTGTAGCCTGGGCATTGACTGTTCTGAAGGCGGACAGCTCCGCTTCTTCCCTGGTGAACAGCTTCATAAGCATATAGCCGCTGAGACTGAGCGTTTCCTGGATGATCTGATTCTGCTCGGAGATTTTCTCCTGGGTTTCCTTGGCGAGCTTCCAGCGTACATTGCCCATTTTGCGGGTCGGCACGATGAAGAGGGGAATCACAAGCACACCCAGCAGGGCGAGCTTCCAGTTCATGAAGAATAAGGTTGCTGCCGTAGAGACGAGAATGAACAGATTGCTGGCAAAATTAACAATCGTGCTGTTAAATACTCCTTGAATACCGGAGATATCACTGGTCATACGGGTGATGACCTCGCCTTGTCTGACACCCGAGAAGAAGGACAGCGGCATGCTCTGCAGATGGCGGTACATCTGGTTTTTCATATCATGGACAATATTTTGCGAGATAAAAGAGTTCAAATAATTCTGCAGTACACCCAGCAGGCCTGACACTACGGTGGTAGCAAGCGAGGCAAGTACAAGCAGGACCAGCAGCTGCAGATTCTTGTCAGGGAGCGCACGGTCAATAATCTGCTGGATCAGAATCGGCGGAAGCAGCCCGAGCACAGCCGAAATGCCCAGCACGAGCATCACGAGCAGGGTCATCTTCCAGTAAGGCAGGAAGTACCGGATGATCCGCAGCAGCAGTGCCTTGGAGATTTCCGGCTGTGCTTCATCATCATCGAATTTTAATTTGCCGTGCCCGGGCCCGCCGAACCCCATAGGACCGAAACCTCTGGACATTATACATCACCAGCTTTATCTGAAGTGGGTATTCATAATGGCTCTCCGGCCGCTCAGGCGCGGATTAAAGCCCTGACGATTATACGCCTGAATCTTCCGGAAGTAAATGTTAAGACCGGGAGATTCTTCTGGATTCACAAAAAGCACCCGCAGTAACGGCGCTTCACGCCTGCTGCGGGTGCTTGTAGAAACGGGCAAAGCTTGATCAGGTTACTCTGCGGCGCTGCCGGTAACTTAAGTCATAAGACGCCTGAAGTTACCGGCAGCGGCAGCGATATCTGCTGCCCCGGCAATAGCGGAGATGACGGAAATTCCGTCCGCTCCAGCCTTGAGCACCGGCAAAGCATTGTCCAGGGTGATACCGCCGATGCCGACAAGCGGAATCTGAAGGCCGCTGCTGCGGAGCTGTTCAATGACAGCGGTCCCTTGAACGGCTTCCGCATCTTCCTTGGAGGAAGTGGGATACACCGGACCGATTCCGAGATAATCAGCTCCGTCAGCAATAGCCTGCTGCGCTTCCGCAAGATTATGGGCGGATACGCCGATGATCTTCTGCCCGCCAAGCCGCTGGCGGATCTCGGCAGCGGGCAGATCATCCTGGCCGGCATGGACGCCGTCCGCATCCAGGGCCAACGCCAGCTCCAGATCATCGTTCACGATGAACGGGATGGAGTGCCCGCGGCAGATGTGCCGGAGCTGCGCACCCAGCTCGAGCCGTGCAGAGCCGGTAAGTGCTCCTGCACCTTTCTCGCGGAACTGGAACAGGGTAATGCCTCCGGCTGCCGCTGCTGACAGGGTATCGGCCGGAGACCGGCGGCAGTTCACGCTGCCGGCAATGAAATAGACCTGCAGGAGGCTGCGCATGTCCTCCCGGCTAATCCGGCTCATGGCTGGTCCCCCCTTAAGCTGCGGCGCTTGCCGTAAGCAAAATGATTGGTCGGGCCGTGGCCGGCCCCGAGATTCAGGCTGTCTTCGATAGCCGCCTGGATAAAGGCCTTGGCAGTATGAACAGCCTGCTGCATATTATAGCCCAGCGCCAGCCCGGCCGTCAGTGCAGCCGAATAAGTACAGCCGGTTCCATGCGTATGCCGGGTCTCGATCCGCGGGCTGGTCATATACTGGAATTCCCGGCCGTCATAGAGCAGATCGACCACCTCACTGCCTTCCGGAGCATGTCCGCCCTTCAGAACGATATATTGCGGTCCCATCTGATACAGCAGCCGTGCTGCCTGTTCCCTGTCATTCATCTTGCCGATCTTCATCCCGGTCAGAATCTCAGCTTCAGGAAGGTTAGGGGTCAGCACCTGTGCCAGAGGAAGCAGGGAAGCGATCAGGGCCTGCACAGCTTCCTGCAGCAGCAGCGGAGACCCGCCCTTGGCGACCATTACCGGATCAATGACCAGCCGGTCCTGCCAGCCGTATTCTTGTACCTTCCGGGCTGCTGTAATGATGATCTCACTGCTGAACAGCATGCCGGTCTTCACGGCATCCGGCGGCAGATCACTGCCGACTGAGTCCAACTGCGTCCCGACGGCTTCAGGGCTGAGCGGGTATACCGCTTGAACTCCGAGGGTGTTCTGGGCGGTGACTGCAGTAAGCGCGGACATTCCGTATACGCCGAGCTCCTGAAAGGTCTTCAGATCGGCCTGAATGCCTGCGCCGCCGCCGCTGTCGGAGCCGGCAATCGTCAATGCTGTGCGGGTATTTGTCATCGGGTAAGCTCCTTTGTAGTTACAAGGTTCATTGTACGAGCAGCTGCAGGCGTGACCGGCTGCTGTAGATCTCCGGTGTCACCAGGGCCAGCTGATTAAGGAAGCCGGTCTGGAAGCTGCCGGGACCCTGGCCTTCTGCCGCTTCAGCAGCAAGTTCGGCAGCAACCCCGTAGAAGGAGAGGGCTTCGGCAGCAGCCTCAAGGGCATCCCCGCCGCTTACGGCCAGAAAAGCCCCGACCACAGCACTGAGCAGACAGCCGGTTCCTGTAACCTTGGTCAGGATGGAATGTCCGTTACTGGCGATATAGGTACGGGTACCGTCCGAGATGATATCTTCTTTGCCGGTAATAATGACTACGCAGTTCAGCTTCCGCGCAGCCTTGACCGCCAAAGCGATTACGTCGCCTTCGCCTTCCCCGGCATCCACACCTTTGCTGCTCCACTGCTCTCCGGCCACATTGGCTACTTCAGCCACATTGCCGCGCAGAGCGGTAAGCTGCAGCACCTCCAGCAGTTTTGCAGTCACTTCCGTACGGTATGGCGTAGCTCCGGCACCGACCGGATCGAGGACAAGCGGCACCTTGTGCCGGTTCGCAGCCTGCCCGGCAGTGATCATCGCTGCGATGGCAGCTTCATTCAGCGTGCCGATATTCAGCACGACGGCGCCGGACATTGCAGCTACATCTGCTACCTCTTCCGGTGCATCCGCCATGAAGGGGGAAGCCCCCAGCGCCAGCAGCCCGTTCGCGGTGAAGTTGGCCACCACGATATTCGTAATATTATGTACAAGCGGATTCGCCTGCCGTACCTTCGTTATAAATGACATGATTATTCCTCCTATAAGTTTGATAGCATAAGCTTCCTTGAATGACTCCGCAAACTGGCTTCGTAAGCATTGGCTTTGAGTTTGATAGCATAAGCTTCCTTGAATGACTCCGCAAACTGGCTTCGTAAGCATGTGCTTTGAGTTTGATAGCATAAGCTTCCTTGAATGACTCCGCAAAACCACCACTAGAAATTAATAAATGCATCTGCGCTGTCCACATCCGCCGCCAGCAGACCGTTATCGCTCAGCCACTTGCGGACATTCTCCCACGAAGATGTATCCTGATGGCCGAAAGGCAGGCTTCCGGAGTCCATCAGCGGCAGCAGAATCTCCAGGCTGCGCTGCTCTATTGCCGGATCAAGCGGTGCGGTGTCATCCTGATGCGCCAGCAGCAGCTTCAGCGCCTGCTCCGGCTGGGCCTGAACGAATTGCTGGCCTTTGCGCATGGCATTTACGAAGCTTTGGAAATAGCCCTGCGAGTCCTGCAGCCCTTGTTCACTGGCAACCAGCACCAGCTCATAATAATCCGGAACCCCGTAATCTACGGGATTGAAGGAGCGGACAGGATCCCCCTCCTGCTCCAGAATCAGCTGCTCATGATTTATGAAGCCGCCCATGATTCCGTCAACACGGCCTGTAGACAGGGCCGGAACCAGCTCGAATCCGACATCAACCAGCTTCAGGGATGACGGATCGCCGCCGTCGTGCTTGACCATTGTGTTCAGCATGGCCTCATAGAGCGGAATGGAAGAATAGCCGGCTTGTCTGCCGGCTAGCTCCTTAGGCCGGGTAATCCCGCTGCCTGTGGCAACCATGAGATGATTCAGCGGGTGTCTTACCAGAGCGGCGACAGATTTCACGGGAATCTGCTCCCCTCTGGCCATCAGGACCTGCGGCTGATAGCTGAGAGCAAGGTCGACTTGTCCGGCTGCCACCAGCTTCAAGGCGTCATTGCTGTCTGCAGGCATCCGGATCTCGACCTCAAGCCCTTCTTCCGCGAAATAGCCCTGACTCTGTGCCGCATACAAAAAACTGTGGACGGCGTTCGGATACCAGTCGAGCATCAGGGTCAATTTGCGTGGGGGTCCGGCTTCGGGAGCAGTGGAGCCGGAAGCCGCCGGAGGGGTATTGCCGGAACAGCCCGGCAGAACCAGCAGAACAGAGAGTAGCAGGATATAGGGCAGCCAGGCTTTCTTTCCGGAAATGACAGGGGAATTCATGAATAACGGCCTCTTTTCTTCAGTAATATCGTTTCCAGACCGGCAATGCAGAGAAACATTGCAATACCAAGTGCGGACAGTATAACAATAGCAGCGAACATCTCGGCACTCTGCAGATTGCCGGCCATTCTCCGGCTGAAGTAACCCAGACCCCGGCTGCCTCCGAGCCATTCCCCGAGTGTAGCGCCGATGACCGAGTACACAACGGACAGCTTCAGCCCGGAGAAGAAAGAGGGCAGTGCCAGCGGAACGGATACTTTGCAAAGAATCTGCCGGCGGTTCGCGCCTAGCGTCAGCATCAGCTCCCTGTAGCTCTGCGTATTCTTGCCCAGCCCGTCATAGGTACCGACGACTACCGGGAAGAATGCCGTAAGGAAGACTATAGCTACTTTACTCCACAAGGTGTACCCGAACCACATAATGAACAATGGAGAAAGGGCAATCAGCGGGAGCGTCTGGCTGATGACGAGCAGCGGATACAGCGCTTTGGCCAGCGGTCTGAACAGATGCATGCCTGTACCCAGCAGGCTGCCGCAGACTACTGACAGGCTGAAGCCGGCCAGAACCTCAAGCAGTGTGGCGGGCAGATGAACCGTCAGCAGCAGTCTGCGGTCTGTAGCCAGTGCCGTCCAGATTGCAGACGGGGACGGGAGGATGAAGGAGGGGGTTAGCCCCAGGCGGGCTATAATCTCCCAGGCTGTGAGAATCAGCAGCGAGAGCAGGAGCGCCGGGGCGTAATTCCTTATCAGTCTCTTAAGCAAGCTGGCTGTCATTCAGCTTCAGCTCCAGTTCCTGCCGCATTGCTGTAAACTGCGGTTCATAATTCAGGCTATGCGGCCTGGGGCGGGGAAGATTGGTGATGAATTCTTCTACCCCGCCGCCTGCGTTCATCAGATAGATCCGGTCGCTGAGCAGCAGCGCTTCCTCCAGATCATGGGTGATGAACAGCACGGTCCTGTTAAGCTCCGACCATAACTCCAGCAGCCAGCGCTGAAGTCCGCGTTTGGTTATGGCATCCAGCGCGCCGAATGGCTCATCCAGCAGCAGCAGTTCATTGCCGGCTGCGAGGGTGCGCAGCATAGCGGCCCGCTGGCGCATTCCGCCTGACAGCTCATGCGGATAACAATTCCCGGCCTCTGCCAGGCCGAAGCGGTGCAGCATGTCCCGGATCCTGCCGGCAGCTTCTTCCCTGGAACAGCTGCGGTTCAGCTCCCAGGGCAGCAGGCAGTTGCCCAGCACCGTCCGCCAGGGCAGCAGGAGATCCTGCTGCGGCATGTAGCCTACCTCACCAAGCCGCTGCCGGGCAGAAGAAGGTATGCCGCGCAGCGACAGCACACCGCCGCCGGGCTCAAGAAGACCGGCGATAATTTTGAACAATGTGCTTTTGCCGCAGCCGCTGGCGCCGACGACAGAGATGAATTCACCGCGTCGGATATTCATTGAGAGGCCGGCGAATACCGGATTCCCCGGTGCAGAATCAAAGGAATAAGACAAGTTATGAATGTTAATCATAGTCTGTTGAAGCTGGCCTCCCGGTTAAGTGAAATAGCGTTACGAATACAAGAAAGACCCATCCATTTCCGGAGGAAATGAATGGGCCTTGAAGGTACAGTAAGCTGCGCACGGATGCGGAACTGCATATACATTCTGCTCCACTTCCCTCCGCTGGTATGATCCAGATCAGGTTCCAAGGGTCCGGAGCTTAAGCTCCGTCTCAGTCGGCCGACTCCCCTAGTGAAATAACAGGTGCTATTGAATTCGTAATTGCTACTTAATATACCATAATTTCCCCGCTTGTAAAGACCTTGCTGTTCAGCGCCCGGCCAAGCCTGTTACGAACAGGGTGACAATTCCGCGGGAAATATCCTGCTTGGAAGAGCCGTGGCGCTTCTGTTCATAGAGATACAGATCGGGGCTGAGGACCGAGATGAGGGCGGTGGCAGCGAAGCGGGGATCGATCCCGATAATCTCGCCGCCTGCAGATGCACGCTGCAGCAGCTCAGCCATAATCAGCCCAAGCCGCTGGAAAAAAGGATGCTCAAACTGGGTAAGCTGCTTCTTGCCGGTGAACTCGGATTTGATCATGTTCAGCAGCTCAGCATACTGCTCAATGAAATCTACTACCTGCTCAATGCTGCTCTGCAGACGGGCCAGTGAAGATGACCCGCCTGTGCCGGCTGCAAGCTGCTGCTCCATCCCGGAGAGAAACCGCTCCGTGCTGTCGAGCAGCAGGGCTGAACAGATTTCCCCCTTATCCGTGTAACGCCGGTAGAGGGAGCCTTGGCCGATCCCGGCCCGCTTGGCGATACGGTGCATACTGACGGCCTCAAGTCCGCTTTCGGTGAACAGCTGGCGGGCAGCTTCCAGAATCCGCTGCACGTAGGGATCAGCGGATTCTTTTACAGAAGGCGTAATAGTTTCTGTATTTGCTTTTGACATAAGCCCGGTTTCAGGTTTGTTTATTTTCATGAAATCACCTTTCAGTAACAGATATTCTATTTGCACTATTTTGCACTATTTGCAGAAACGAAAGAAAATGAATTGACATAGCGGACAATTGTCCGTAGACTATGAAATGCAAGTGCGGACAGTTGTCCGATGGCTCGATTATCTCAATTATATAGACAAACCTGTCCGCCGGTCAACGCAGCCTGCGGACAGACCAGGAGGAGCAGAAATATGGATCAGACCTTAAGGGAGAATGAGGAATTCCGGCTGTCCGGCATTCTAGTTCCGCTGTTGGCGATTATCTTCGGTGTATTTATGGTTGTGCTGGACAGTACTGCAATGAATGTGGCATTGTCCAGACTGGTAGTGGATTTCAACACCGATCTGCATACCCTGCAGTGGATTGTTACGGGATATATGCTTGCACAGGCCTCAGTGATTCCCTTGTCGGGCTGGCTGTCTGACCGGTTCGGGGCGAAGACGGTTTTCCTGACTGCAGTCATTGTATTTACAGCCGGCTCGATTCTGTGTGCAACCCCCGGCAGTGCAGAATGGCTGATTGCTTTCCGTGTTCTGCAAGGGCTGGGCGGGGGCTGTGTGCTCCCGGTAGGCATGGCCTATGTGTACAGGCTGGCACCAAAGAGCAAGGTCGGTGTTGTGATGGGCATTATGGGAATTCCGGTATTGTTCGCTCCGGCCATCGGGCCGGTGTTGTCCGGCTGGCTGGTGGAGTACCATTCCTGGCGCTGGATCTTCCTGATCAACATCCCGATTGGCATTATATGTGTGCTGATCGGATTGCGCAAGCTGCCGGGTACCAAACGGACAAGCGTCCCCGGAATGGATAAGCTCGGGATGATTCTTGGGCCTCTGGCCTTTGCCTCACTTACTTACGGGGTCAGTCAAGGCGCTGCCAGCTGGACTTCAGACAAGACACTGGCCGGTTTGGCGCTTGGAGCAGCTGCATTAATTGCCTTTGTGATTGCCGAGCTGCGTTCCCGGACCCCGCTCCTGGAGCTGCGGATTCTGCGGTCGGTTGATTTCACCACCGGCATTATCGTCCAGTGGATTGCCCAGTTTGGTTTATACGGCGCGTTATTTCTGCTGCCGCAATTTCTCCAGCAGGCGCGCGGGTTCGGCGCCTTCGATACCGGTCTGGCGCTGCTGCCGCAGGCCGTTGCCTCGGGACTGATGATGCCGGTTGCCGGGATTCTGTTCGACCGGATCGGGGTTCGCTGGCTCGTCGTCTGCGGCCTGAGTCTGGTCTCCGGGGCGCTTTTCCAGTATTCCCATGTAGATCTGACGACCCAGAGCCGGGAGCTTATTCTTCCGCTAATCATGTGCGGTGCCGGGATGGGGCTTATGATGATGCCGATGAACACCCATCTGCTCAATAAAGCGCCCGTCCATCTGGTCAACCGCGTAACCTCGCTCACGAATTCCATGCAGCAGGTCATTAATTCTCTGGCGGTGTCGACACTTGTTACCATTCTAACCTCCAGAACTGCAGCGCGCGGAGCGGAGATGCAGGAAGCGGCAGCCGGACAGAACACTGCCAGTGCCTCGCAGGAAGCTCTTACAATGGCTAAGCAGACTGTCCTGGCTCAAGGGTTCGCAGATACCTTCCATATTATGATCTTTGTTGCTTTGGGCGGCGCGGTGCTCGGACTGCTGCTGCGCCGGGGACGCAAAGCCGGAAGCAGCCGGGACAAGCCGGTGCCTGAAATCATGCACGGCTAGAAGCAGCGTGCTAACCGCTTAATACAGCAGCGATTCTCCAGTTACCCGGAGGATCGCTGTTTTGCATATTCAGCAGTGCCATTTCCCGGTTCTCCGTGCAGATTATCTGCCCGTCCGCTGATGTATAACCGGGAATTTGGGTAAGCTAAACTATCAAAAATACAAAATAATATAAATCCGATAAAAATAATCGGAAAAAGTATTGACGCGTGCAGTAAGGCGATGTTACTATTCATTTTGCCGGAACATCCGGGACCTAAAGAGAAAAGATGAGAGGGGATTAATCTAATGAAGAAATTAAGCCTGACACTTGTACTGCTCCTGACCATGGTGGCGGTTGCGGCTTGCGGCAGCAACAATAATAATAGTGCAGCAACCGGGGGGAATGCAGCAGAGCCTACGGCAGCTGCCGGTAATAATGCGGCACCGGCAGAGCAGAATAGCCTGGAGGCTGTTAAGGCCAGCGGCAAGCTGCGGATCGGAACCGAGGGTACTTATGCTCCGTTCACGTTCCATGATGCGAACGGCAAGCTGACCGGCTTTGACGTAGAGATTGCTGAAGAAGTGACGAAACGTCTGGGCGTGGAACCGGAGTTCATCGAAACCCAATGGGACGGCATATTTGCCGGGATGGATGCGGGGCGGTTCGATACCATTTTCAATGAAGTTTCCATTACGGATGAGCGCAAAGAGAAATACGATTTCTCTGACCCGTATATCGTATCCAAAGCGGTGCTGATCGTACCTGAAGACAACCAGGATATCAAGACCTTTGCTGATCTGAAAGGCAAGAAAGCCGGCCAGTCCCTGACCAGCAACCTTGGGCAGATTGCTATCGACAACGGTGCGGAAATTGTATCTACCGAAGGCTTTAACCAGGCGATTGATCTGCTGACCTCCGGACGGATTGATGCAACCGTTAATGACGGCTTGTCGTTCCTGGATCTGAAGAAGCAGAAGCCGGATATCAAGATCAAGCAGGTGGATGAGATTGCTGAAGGCTCGCATAGTGCAGCTGTCTTCCTGAAGGGCAATGACGAACTGGTTCAGGCAGTGAACGAAGCGCTGGCAGCAATTCACAGTGACGGAACGTACCTGAAGATCTCCGAGAAATATTTTGGAGCTGACGTATCGAAATAAGCTCAGGTAACTTATGGACAGGGGCGGAGCCGGAAGTCTCCGTCCTGCTTGTCCGGGAAGGGTGTCAGAGAGATGGATGACCGTAAAATACAAATATTCCTCGATTCACTGCTGCCTCTGTTCAAAGCCGGGGTGGCTTTTACCATTCCGCTGACGCTGGTCTCCTTTGTACTCGGGCTTACACTGGCTGTAATTACAGCCTTGGTCCGCTTATCCTCCTGGAGGATTCCGAAGCTGATCGCCGGCTTCTACGTCTGGGTGATCCGTGGAACACCGCTGCTGCTGCAGCTGTTTATTATTTTCTATGGCCTTCCGTCAGTCGGGATTGTGCTTGATCCGTTCATTGCAGCCGTTATCGGCTTCACCCTAAGTGTCGGAGCCTATTCGTCGGAGATTGTCCGGGCGGCTATTCTGTCCATACATAAAGGTCAATGGGAGGCTGCGTTCTCCGTCGGCATGAGCCGGGGGCAGGCGCTGCGGCGCGTAATTCTGCCTCAGGCTGCCCGTGTTTCGGTACCGCCCTTATCGAACTCTTTCATCAGTCTTGTGAAGGACACCTCACTTGCCGCCAGCATCACTTACGTGGAGATGTTCAGAAAAGCACAGCAGATCACAGCCACAACCTACGAACCGCTGCTGCTCTATTGTGAAGCCGGGCTGTTCTATCTGCTGTTCTGTTCGGTGTTGTCGGTGCTGCAGAAATACCTGGAGAAACGGCTGGACCGTTATTCGGCCGGTTAAGGAGGAAGACCTATGATTGAAATACGGCAACTGCATAAATCCTTCGGGCCGCTGGAGGTTCTGAAGGGTGTTGATCTCACGGTCGAGCATGGCCAGGTGATGGTGATAATCGGACCTTCCGGCTCCGGGAAAACAACGCTGCTGCGCTGCTTCAACCTGCTGGAGCTTCCTGACAAGGGCCGGCTGACCGTAAATAAAATCCGGCTTGAATTCACTCCGGGCGTCAAAATCCCGCAGCGTTCCTTGCTGGCCCTGCGCCAGCAGACTGGAATGGTCTTCCAGTCCTACAACCTGTTTCCGCATATGACGGCCCTCGGCAATGTAATGGAGGGACAGGTGACGGTGCAGAAGCGGTCCAAGGAGGAAGCGCGGGCGAAGGCGCTCGCGCTGCTGGAGAAGGTGGGACTGGCTGACAAGGCGGATACGTATCCGCACCAGCTGTCCGGCGGCCAGCAGCAGCGGGTAGCCATTGCCCGGGCAATGGCTATGGAGCCTGAGGTGCTGCTGTTCGATGAACCGACCTCGGCGCTTGATCCGGAGCTGGTCGGTGAGGTGCTGAAAGTAATCAGGCAGCTGGCCCGTGAAGGGATGACGATGGTTATTGTCACCCATGAGATGAAATTCGCGGCTGATGTGGCTGACCGGATTATTCTGATGGATAACGGGGTCATTCTGGAGCAGGGAACTCCGCAGCAGGTGCTTGAGCAGACGCGTAATCCGCGTGCACTGCAGTTCCTGAACCGGCTCAGCGGTGAAGAGTGAGCTGAAGGACACAGGCAATGATGCATAGAAAGACAGCCCGGAAGGGGAATTCCGGGCTGTCTTTGTTGCAGTTATGTCGCAGGGGAATTCAGATATTCAAGCGCGTTGTAGAGCATTACGGCTGCTTCAGCACGTGTAAGCTCGCTCTTCGGATTGAATTTGCCGCTCTCATCCAGCGTATTGATCTTGTACTTCAGCGACCGCTGAACACTGCCCT
Source organism: Paenibacillus sp. MMS20-IR301 (assembly GCF_032302195.1). Taxonomy (NCBI): domain Bacteria; kingdom Bacillati; phylum Bacillota; class Bacilli; order Caryophanales; family Paenibacillaceae; genus Paenibacillus; species Paenibacillus sp. MMS20-IR301. The sequence continues at coordinate 2,341,203 of NZ_CP135275.1, read as the reverse complement.
GGTAGGAAGGATTCAGCGCGTCGGCATCCGTAATGTCAGCCGGGACAATATTGATCATCGGCAGATTCCCGGCCTTCTCTACGGCCTGAATCAGGAGGTTCGTGAACAGCTCTTTGGTAATCGGCTTCGCCGGGTCAATATCCGCAGGAATCTCTACACCGTTATAGTGCGCATTGATGAAGGCTTCAGCATACCAGCTGTTATCCTTTACCTTGGAGAAAATGGAACTGGCCACAGGGGCCTTGTTGAAGTCAATAGCAGCAAGGCTGAGCTGGAGTCCGCCCGAGATGAACTGTATTCCCTGAGCCACAGTAACCTTGGAGGAGGGGAGGAACTGGGTGTCCGAGATGCCTTTAATCAGTCCTTACTCCTTAAGCGAGCTGATTTTATCCTTGCCTGTTACGTTGCTGATATCCTTGAATGTGCCCGCCGCTGCAAAGCTCTGCCCGCCGAGCGAGAAGGAGAGCAGCGCTGCCGCTGTAACCGCTGTAATTGCGCTCTTTTTGATCTTCATTTGAATTCCACCTCGGATGTGTAGGTTGGGCCGCTTGGCCGTCCGGAAGCGGGAACCGTCCCTAAGAGGAGGAGATACCGCTTCTGCTTGCCTACTTTGACGCTCCGGATGCCGTAAAGGTTGCAGTCTTCACATCATTTCCTGAAAAAACAGGTTGCGGTACGGATATTTGCTGAACCGGGTTCTGAACAGCAAGGCCACGCCGTTTTCTTCAATCGTAACCGATTTAAGCGAGTCAGCTGTAACCCTGCTGCGTATCATTGCCGTCACTGCACGGCTGTTCTTCCTGCGGATAGCCGCAGCAAGGCTCTCGGCAAAGCGGCTGCTGACCGCAAGCTCACGGTACAGGGGGATTACGGACTTGGCAATGCTGCGGTGGGCGTTTGTATTAAAGGTGAACTGCACCGTTCCCGGAGGAATCGTAGTTCCGTTGGTATAGAAGGCAACCGGCAGCGGGAAGGGGAAGGAGATGAAGTAGCCGATACCGTTCGTTCCGTAATTTTCTGCTCCGGCCAGGGCGGGAATCGTGGCGAGCAGTCTGCCCATCAGATCCAGGTCTGCGGAGATTACGGCAGTTGTCCATTCTGCGGCGAACCTGCGGTCTCCGGCTATTTTCCGGTAGAACGGCAGCATGGACGCGGCAACTCTGCGCAGCACACGGCCTGTTACAAGCTGCCCTGTCTGCTTAGGTCTAACTTTCGCCATCCGGATCATCCTCACTTTCAAGAGATTTAGTCTATATAAGATATGGGGAAGCGTACAATCCGGCTTAGGCACAAATGAACTCCTCCGGAATAATCTCTTGTTGTCATAGTGGTGTCAGGCCTTTTCATTGCTTGACAAGTTTGTTATGCTTATATCGTAACGATTACTAATACTCTGCGGAGATAGAATTACTTCCGTAAAAGGTGGGAGCCCGGGTGAACCGAGTAGCTAATATAAGCCAGCAGTTTGCGGCACAGAATTATAAGCTTACACCTCAGCGCGAGGCCATAGTGCAGGTGCTGCTGGATAACGAGAAGGATCACTTAAGTGTTGAAGAGGTATACATGCTGGTTAAACGCAGTTATCCGCATCTGGGACTGGCGACCGTATACCGGACGCTGGAGCTGCTGTGTGAACTTCATATTGTTGAGAAAATGAATTTCGGTGACGGCGTGGCCCGGTACGATCTGCGCGATGACGATCATGAGCATATGCATCATCACCTGATTTGCAATGTCTGCGGCAAGCTGGAGGAGATTAAGGAGGACTGGCTGCTGGAGCTGGAAGCGCGGCTGGCCCGTGAATACGGCTTCAGTGTGACGGATCACCGGCTTGATTTCAAAGGCACATACAACACCTGTAAGGGGAACGGCTGCAAGGGAGAACGGGAATGCCGGGCAGTATCTTAGGCTGCTGGGATGTAGCTACTGACGCTGGGCTGATGATCAGCCCGCGTCTTTTTTATAGCTAAGGATTGTGAATTTTTGGGGTCCCCGCAAAGTACCTGAGTCAGCTTCTATGTAATGGCCTCACTTTGTGGGGAATATTATGCGACTAATGGAGCAGGGAATTGCAGGGGAGGACCATGCTATAATGTCGTTATGCCAAAAATAGTCGATCATGATGAACGCCGTAATCATCTGGCGGAGGCAGCTTGGAGGATCATCCGGCGCGATGGGCTCGAGGCTGTTTCTGTGCGGAATGTTGCCAGGGAGGCAGGGATGTCGCTGGGATCGCTGCGGCATTATTTTGCCAGCCAATTTGAACTGCTTGCCTTCTCAATGAGACTTGTGAGCGAGAAAGTGTACCGGAGGACCGGGGCCTTTGAATCTACGGGGAATCCCCGTCAGGATGTGGAAAGGCTGATCCATGAATTAATGCCGATTGATGAAGAAAGGAGGGCGGAAGCGGAGGTCTGGCTGGCTTTTGTCGGACGCGCAGCAGCAGACCCCGCCATACAGGCGCTGAAACGGGAAGTGCACCATGGACTGTACAGCGGATTCTGCCAGATGCTGGAGTATCTTGATGCAGTGAATCTGTTAAGGAAGGATCTCGATCTGCAGCAGGAAATCAAACGGCTGCATGCTTTAGTGGACGGACTGGTTGTACATAGTGTGATTCATCCGGAACTGGTGACGCCGGAAGATATGATTTCTTTGATTGCCGGCCATTTGGACAAGCTTATGGCATGAATAGTTGCTTAGCTGCGGCCAGCATGGTGCTGCCGCTGTTATTGCCTTGTCGGCACGAAGGATTTAATCCATGTTCCGAAGCTTCCGGGATTCCGGGTCTGAACCAGAATTACGCCTTCGCCGCGGAACCGGCAGACCAGGGCTTCACCGCTGGTTAAGCTGTTCAGCCAGCCGGAGGCGGCTTTTTCCACCTTATAATTCATGTAATCCGGCCAGGCTACGAGGTGACCGTTGTCAATGATCATCTCTTCGCCCGGCCCGAGATTAATCGCGTGAATCGCCCCGAAGGAAGAGAGGAAGACCGTGCCTTTGCCGCTGATCTCAACGATGAAGAAGCCTTCGCCGGAGAACAGGCCGCGAGTCAGATTCTGCATCTTCGTATTGACCTGAATGCCGTGGGTTCCGGCCAGGAAGCCGTCCTTTTGCACAAGCAGCTTGTACGATCCGTCCAGCTCGATCGCCTGGATATCCCCGATCGCCCCCGGTGACAGCAGCACCTCGCTCTGCCCGCGCGTTGCTGTAAGCTCCTGGAAGAAGAACTTCTCCCCGCTCAGCATCCGGCCGAGCCCGCGCATAAGCCCGCCGTCGACTGTTCCGCGCAGCTCCACATTCGGAGACATAGCGACCATTGCCCCCATTTCGGCCTTGACACTTTCGCCCGGATCGAGCACTACCTTCAGCATAGCGAAGGCTCCGTCATACAGCACATCGTATTTCATACATTTCTCCTCCTGATTCTGCTGTGCGCAGAGAATGATTTATCCTTTGCCTGCCGCCAGTTCCTTGCCCATCAAGAATACTGTAACAGGCCGTAATCCTGCAAGCCGGAAGCCTGAATACACTGTTGACGTTGCAAGCTCCCGCCTGGTAATAAACGCCTATAGTTGATTATACCGGGCAGCAGCAGGGCCGCTATGATACAATGAAGCTGACAGTGCCGTGAGGCGCTGAATATGTATATGGAAATGGAGTGTTGTCGCTTATGGCACGTACTCGGACACAAAAAGTTCTGCTTCAGGCAGAACGCTCCGGCACCTGGTGTGCTGAACGAAACCGCAGGGTCAACGGGGATTACGGCGCAATTTCCCAGCATGTACGGAAGACACCAGGCAAGCGGGAGCAATTGAATAAGATCAAACACAAGGAGCGGATCTTTCAGGATGGCGCTCCTTTTGCATATCTGCCGGCTGCCTGAGGCTCAGGCTTGTGCCCTGCTGTGTATGCGGTACTGCTTGGGGGACATCCCGAAGCGGCTGCGGAAGACACGGTGGAAATAGGTGTAGTTGGCGAACCCGCAGGTCTCGGAGACATGCTCCAGCGGCATCGGGCTGAACGTAATCTTTTCCCGTGCCATATCGAGCCTGACATCATTTACATATTTGACAATCGTTGTGCCGAAGGCCTCCTTGAACAGATGTACAGCCCGGGACACGGAGATATCTACATGGCTGGCCACATCCTCCAGGCGGAAGGCATAAGAGGCATGCTCCTCAACATATTGCTTCATCCGGTATGCAAGATAAGCCTTGGGGGAAATCACCGGCTGCTCGGTCATCAGCCTGTCAATTTCCATACAGAGAATCTGCAGATAACAAGCGGAGATGTCTGGTGAAGAATCCGATAGGCGGCGCTGCTCCAGCACCAGCTGGCGGAACAGGCCGAGAATATGATCGCTGAGCGGCAGCCGGAGCACAGCCGGACGCTGCTTGAGCTTCCACCACTCCTCAATCCACGGACCGCCGCAAAAAATATGATAATCGCCGCTCTCGACCCGCGGCTTGCCGAGCGGATAAACTTCCTTGTCAATGCTTAAGTAGTAAGGATCGGTTGGTGCGAACAGCATCAGATTGCCGCTCTCGACGGTAGTAAGGGTATCGCCGACCATAGTTCTGCTTCGTCCTTCAGTTTGCAGGCGCAGCAAATAATACTGGACGCCGTCACTGCGTGACATATGAAACGGCTTGTGGTGGAAGGAGAAACCTGCGGTTAGAATGTAACAGGCTGCGTTAGTTGTCATGAGTCCTCCTGGCAGTTTAAATGATAAGCAGATTGTTCATGTTTTAATCATATTATTCATTTTATTATATACGCTTTCATATTACCATGGAGCTAAGCAAAAAACATATAAATGACATAGGGGAGGCCGTATTGCGGCTCTAATCGTTACATAGGCAGGCGCTGGATGCGGTGGAGGGATGGAAGTCCGCTATAATGCATCCTATGTTTGCAGCCCGTTTGTTCAGGTGCATTGCCTGACATGAGCGCAAATCATGTGCGGTGGCGGCAAGATCGGGTTCGATCTGGGTCATACTTAGGAGTGAGACAATTATGTTGAAAGTTGGGCTTCAGCTGTACACGCTGAGAGAAGAGCTCGAGCAGGACTTTGAAGGAACCCTGCGCAAGGTTGCAGAGCTGGGGTACAGCGGAGTGGAATTCTTCCACTTTTTCGGCCGTACGGCAGAGCAGGTGAAGGCATTGCTTGCAGAAACCGGGCTCGTTGCTCTCGGGGCACACCGTCCGTATGATGTGATGCTGAATGATACGGAGCAGGAAATCAGCTTTAACCTGGAGATCGGCAACAAGAACCTGATCGTTCCTTATCTGACAGAAGAACAGCGCAACTGGGAAGAAGCTGCTGCTAATCTGCGATTGATCGGCGAGAAATGCAAGGCCGGCGGTGCCGTGCTTGCTTATCATAATCATGACTTTGAATTCACGGAGAAGGTTGACGGCCGTCCGGCATTTGACTACATCTTCGAAGCAGCCCCTGCAGAACAGCTTCAGGTGGAGCTGGATACCTGCTGGGTGCACTTTGCCGGATATGATCCGGTGGAATATATCAACAAATATGCAGGACGTCTGCCGATCATCCATCTTAAGGATGTGAAGAAACATGTAGACGGCTCACCGGAAACCGTAGTGCTGGGTGAAGGTGAAGTGAACCTGCCGGCGATTATTGAAGCCGCAGCGGCTGCCGGTGTGGAGTGGGCAGTCGTTGAGCAGGATTTCTGCAGCCGTGACCCGCTCGCCAGTGTTACAGACAGCTTGAACTGGATCAAAACATACGAAGCACAAGGAGGAAATATTCATGTCTAACAAACTTAAAATTGCTATTATCGGTTGCGGTGGTATCGCAAATGGCAAACATATGCCAAGTCTTTCCCGTCAGGCGGATGCTGAAATGGTGGCATTCTGTGACATCGTAGAAGAACGCGCCCAGGAAGCCGCCGAGAAATACGGTGCGGAAGGTGCCGTAGTATACACAGATTATCGTGAGATGCTGGCTGCCGGCGGATTTGATATTGTGCATGTCTGCACCCCGAATGACAGCCACTCCGAGATTACAGTTGCGGCTCTGGAAGCCGGCAACCATGTACTCTGTGAGAAGCCTATGGCCAAGACCACTGCACAGGCCAAGGAAATGCTGGAAGCTGCAAAGCGCACCGGCAAGAAATTGTCCATCGCTTACCAGAACCGTTTCCGTGCGGACAGCGAATATTTGAAGGGGCTGTGCGAGAGCGGCGAGCTTGGCGATATCTATTACGGCAAGGCGATTGCGCTTCGCCGCCGTGCTGTTCCCACTTGGGGCGTATTCCTGGATGAAGAGAAGCAGGGCGGCGGACCGCTGATCGATATCGGTACACATGCACTGGATCTGACGCTCTGGCTGATGGATAACTACAAGCCGCGTATGGTTGTAGGCTCTTCCTTCCACAAGCTGGGACAAAGAAAGAACGCTGCCAATGCCTTCGGTCCATGGGATCCGGAACAATTCAAGGTTGAAGATTCCGCTTTCGGTTTCATTACTATGGAGAACGGTGCTACAATTGTCCTTGAAGCCAGCTGGGCGCTGAATGTGGCAGAATTCGGCGAAGCGAAGACACTGCTTGCCGGTACTGAAGGCGGAGCCGACATGAAAGACGGCCTGCGCCTGAACGGCGAACGTGCCGGCCGCCTCTATGAAACCAAGGTTGACCTTGGCTCCGGCGGAGTTGCCTTCTATAGCGGCGGTGCCGAGAGTGAAGCAGACCGTGAAGCCCGCCTGTGGCTCGAAGCGGTAAGAGAAGACAAGGATCCGGTTGTATTGCCGGAGCAGGCTTTCGTTGTAACACAGATTCTTGAAGCGGTGTATGAATCAGCACGTACCGGACGCGCAGTTTATTTTGACGGAAGCTCGGATAACTAAGCGCCTTTCCGGTTCACGCGACTAATAGAGAAACAGGAGTGGAATCCATGAGTTCAAACAAACATACAGCAGTTATCGTTGGTTACGGCGGAATGGGCAGCTATCACGCACAATTAATTAAAGAGAGCGACCGTGTGGTAGTAGGCGGAGCCTTTGATCTGCTTGAAGACCGGCGCAATTTTGCTGCCGAAGCAGGTTACAATGCTTATTCCAGCTATGAGGAAGCGCTGGCAGATCCGGCAGTGGACATTATTCTGATTGCCACGCCGAATGATGTGCATAAGGACATTGCGGTTCAGGCGTTCCAGGCAGGCAAGCATGTGGTCTGTGAGAAGCCGGTGGCCATGTCTTCAGCCGAATTCACCGAGATGCAGGCTGCGGCAGATGCTGCCGGGTGCGTGCTGATGGTGCATCAGAACAGACGCTGGGATGAGGATTTCCGTGTAATCAAGGAGATGTATGAGAAAGAAACGATTGGATCCCTCTTCCAGATTGAATCCCGGGTGCATGGTGCCAACGGCATTCCCGGTGACTGGCGCCATGTGAAGGAACAGGGCGGCGGGATGCTGCTGGACTGGGGCGTTCACCTGCTGGATCAGCTGCTGTTCATGATTGACAGCAAGGTGGCGAGCGTCAGCAGCAGCCTGAGCTTCATTCTGGGCAACGAGGTGGATGACGGCTTTGAAGCCGTGCTGCAGTTCGAGAATGGCATCAAGGCTATCGTTGAAGTGGGCACGACCAACTTCATCACGCTGCCAAGATGGTATGTAAAGGGACTTGAGGGGACTGCTATTATTGAGGACTGGTCTTTGAGAGGGAGAATCGTTGCCCGCAACAAGGCATCCGAGAAAATAGAACCTACCCCTATCCGCGCAGGTGTAGGCTTAACCAAGACGATGGCTCCGCCGTCGGAAGGCTCGACGATTACGGAAGACCTGCCGGCAGCCTCAGAGCTGTCCTCCAGCTTCTATGACAATCTGGCTGCGGTCATCGAAGGCAAGGCAGCGCCGATTGTCAAGAATGCTGAAGTGCTGCGTGTGCTTGTTCTGATTGAAGCGATCTTTGAAGCGGCAGAGAAGAATGAGACGATTAAGAATTTCGATATATACGGAGTATAATAGATTCTGAGAACTGACGAAGGAGAGGTGGCAGTATCAATGAAACTTGGAGTATTTATGGTATTGTTCGGCGGCCGCAAGCTGGAGGAGGCGCTGGATTATGTGGTATCCAAAGGCCTTAAGGCTGTCGAGATCGGCACAGGAGGGTATCCCGGCAACAGTCATTGCAACCCTAAGCAGCTGCTGGAGGACGAAGCGGCACTGCAGGAATTCAAACAGCAGATTGAATCCCGCGGCCTGATCATCAGTGCGCTCAGCTGTCACGGCAATCCGCTGCATCCGCAGAAGGAACTGGCACTGAAGGATCATGAAGATTTCGTGAATACCGTCAAGCTGGCACAGAAGCTGGGTGTTCCGGTGGTGAATACCTTCTCCGGCTGCCCGGGCGACCATGAAGGCGCGAAATATCCGAACTGGCCGGTAGCTCCTTGGCCGAATGATTATCAGGAAATTCTGGACTGGCAATGGGAGAACAAAGTCATCCCTTACTGGACCGAGCAGGCTGCATTCGCTACAGAGCATGGGGTCAAGATCGGCCTTGAACTGCACGGGGGTTTCTCTGTACACACACCAGCCACCCTGCTGAGACTAAGAGAAGCTGCCGGAGATGCCATTGGCGCGAATCTCGACCCGAGCCATATGTGGTGGCAGGGGATTGATCCGGTTCAGGCTGTTCATATTCTCGGGCGTGCAGGAGCTATCCATCACTTCCATGCAAAGGATACGGTGATTGATCCGGTTAATGTCAATAAGCATGGTCTGACGGATATGCAGTCTTATACGAATATGCTTGACCGTGCCTGGCAGTTCCGCTCCGTAGGCTATGGTCATGATGTGAAGGTCTGGGCAGATATTATCAGTGCCCTTCGCCTTGTGGGTTATGACTATGTGGTCAGCATTGAGCATGAAGACGGTCTGATGTCCATTGAGGAAGGCTTCTCCAAAGCGGTAGACAATCTCCGCCAGGTGCTTATTGAAGAACCGCTTTCCGAGATGTGGTGGGTCTAACCCGTGGAGAGCTTCTCCAAGGTCCGGTTAGATGAACAGCAGCAGAGTCTTCTGACAGCCGTTGCATTTGGTACAGATGCTGTGATTATATCCAGCAGGGAACTGACCGGAGGTTTTTTTAACACAGCCTATGATCTGGAACTAAGTGACGGCCGGTCGGTTATTCTTAAGGTGGCACCTGCTCTGGAGACGGAAATCTTGAGCTACGAGAAGGATATTATGCGTGCTGAAGTGGAAGCTCTCCGGCTGGTGCGGGCTGCGGGCGGAATTCCTGTGCCTGAGGTCTATTTCTATGATGAGAGCTGCGCGCTCATTGCCTGCCCTTATTTCTTCATGGAGAAGATTGAAGGAAGGCCCTACAGCGATGTGAAGGACAGCCTGTCAGCGGACCAGCAATTCTCGATTGAGTATGAGCTTGGACGGTATCAGCGGCAGATTAACGAGATCACTGGACCTGCCTTCGGCCTGTTTGCAGAAGCTTCTGCGTCAGCCGGGCAGCCGTGGAGGGATGTCTTCCGCTCGATGCTGCAGAATGTGCTTCAGGATGCTCTGAGGCTGGGTGCTCCATTACCGGCTTCCCTGCCGGAAATAGAGCTGGTGCTGGAGCATTGCCTGCCAGCACTGGATGAGGTGACAGAGCCGCGTCTGATACACTGGGATTTGTGGAACGGCAACCTGTTTGTGCAGGATGGAGTAATCGTATCTATCATTGACTGGGAACGGGCGCTATGGGGCGATGTGCTGATGGAGAATTATTTCCGGCATTTCGAGAACTCGCAGGCCTTCTATGAAGGGTATGGCACCAAGTTTGACAGCCCGGATGAGTTGCTGCGGATCAAGCTATATGATCTTTATCTGGATCTCATCATGGTTGTTGAGTGTTATCCGCGCCAGTACACGGATGAGAACCACATGCGCTGGGTGAAGGACAATCTCTCAGAGACCTGGAGACAGCTCTCGGCAATCACACATTCTTGAGTTACCTGTATCTCTTCAAGTCTGCTGTACGGGAGCATTGCTGCAGGTGCAGTTGCTGACATGACAATAAACAAGCAGGAGGCCGGTTCTCTTCGGAGAATCCGGCCTCCTGCTTGTTAGGGCAGCATGTAAGTCTTAATGGCTGTCAGTATCTGTTCCGGACTTCGACAACCGGGTCCGAGTCAGCCCCGTAATCAACACCCGGGGATTCAAAGCCGAACAGTTCAAAGAACTCGCGTCTGTAGCCATGCAGATCGGTATATTCATAGACGTTGTCACTTGTCAGCAGTGGCCAGATCCGCTCAACTTCACGCTGCACCGCAGGGTCCATCTCGCGGTCATCAATCCTGATCCGTCCCTGCGCGTCTACCGGTGTCCCTCCGGGGTTATAAAGGAAGTCGCTGTACAGGCGGCAGGCTTGTTCGATACAGCCTTCGTGCAGCCCCTGATCCTTCATAACCTTATAGAGGGCGGAGATGTAGAGCGGAACAACCGGTATAGCCGAGCTGGACTGGGTAACAAGTCCTTTGCTTACCGCTACATAGGCCCGTCCTCCGGTAGCCGACAACCGTGCATCAAGCTGCACTGCTGTGGCTTCCAGGTGATCTTTGGCACGGCCGATGGTGCCGTCGCGGTAGACGGCTCTGGTGAGCTCTGAGCCGATATAAGAGAAAGCGACTGTGACTGCATCAGGGGACAGGACACCTGAGCTGTGGAGCGCTTCAATCCACAGCTCCCAGTCTTCTCCGCCCATGACCTTCACCGTACCTGCAATTTCTTCTTCGCTGGCCGGCTCAATGGTCACAGTGCTTAGCTCTCCGGTATGGAAGTTCACTGTTGTATTGGTATAGCTGCAGCCGATCGGCTTGAGCGCGGAATGATAAACCTCGCCTGTTGCCGGGTCGGTTCTCCGCGGGGCGGCAACACTGTAGATCACAAGATCAACCTGGCCAAGTTCGCGTGCGATCAGCTCTGCCGTACGTTCTTTCGTTTCGGCAGTGAATGCATCTCCGCATACACTGTAAGAACGCAGGCCGGCTGCATGGGCTATCTCCTCGAAGGCTGCAGAATTGTACCACCCTGCGGAAGCAGTCCGCGTCTCAGTGGCCGCGCTGGGCCTGTAGACGCCTATAGTGGCAGCTCCTGCCCCGAAGGCTGCAGCGATTCTGGCGGCAAGCCCGTAACCCGTAGAAGCGCCGATGACCAGCACATTCCGCGGGCCGGTAAACGGCGGCAGGGACTGCACATAGCTGACTTGCTGCTGCACCTGCTGCGCGCAGCCGGCAGGATGTGCTGTTGTACAGATAAAGCCGCGTACTCTCGGTTTGATGATCATGTCGATTTAACCTCGCTTTCGGTAATGGCAGATTAACAGGAATAATTATATACCGCATCATTAGTTATGATGAAGAAGAGGCTATATGCCTATGATAACAGCAAAACTCTTATTCAGAGTGAGTATTTTTTCATGGAGAAGATTTCGGGGTAGCCTTATAATGAACTGAAGCAGCAGCTGAGTCCGCAAACCCGGGCAATGATTGGTTTGCAGGCAAGGAGTAAAGCCGCTGGGGGCAGCCTGCATAGTGATGACAGCGGGCGGACCCGGCAGAGAGGGCGGAAGGATACATGTTGAACTGGCTCAATGTACATATTGATAAGATAAGCTTGTTATGGCTGCTGCCTATACTGTTCATGTTCCATGATTTCGAAGAGATTATTACGGTTGAGACCTGGAAGCGCAAGTACGGAGCTGCTGTGGAGAAGGAACTTTCACCGTCGTTACGGAACCGGTTCGCGCCTTTGCTCAACACAACCACCCGGAATTTTGCTATAGATGTACTGTTCGTGTATATTTTTATAGTGGGTGTAACCTTTGCGGCGGTTTTTGCAGAGTATTATTTGCTCTATTTAGCGGTGCTTGCCGTGTTTCTGCTGCATGTCTTCACACATCTGGCACAAAGTGTTTATCTGAAGCGCTATACCCCTGGTGTTGTGACTGCAGTGCTTATTGCGCTGCCGTACTCAATGTATGCCTTTTACCGACTGCTGAATGACCATATTGTAAGTAAAGCTGACATTGGCTGGGCACTGCTGCTCATGCTTCTTGTGACACCGCTGGTTGTGTGGGGGCTGATGAAGAAGAGGGCAAGGGAATAGCACCGCTGAGAAGGATGTTTACATACGATGGCGTTTTCAGAAAAATCTTGACGTAAGCCCCCAAACATAGATAAAATAATACTTATTGCGTGTTTTTCAGCTGCTGAGAATCGTTATCATAATTTGAAAAGAAACAGAGAGGGTGACAGGATATGGAGCGCCTTTTAGAGGTAAAAGACCTAGCTATATCATTCAGAACACGCGGAGGAGAAGTCCAGGCGATCCGTGGTGTCAGCTTTCATGTAAATAAAGGGGAGACTCTGGCAATTGTGGGTGAATCCGGTTCCGGTAAGAGCGTAACCTCACAAGCCGTCATGAAGCTGGTTCCCCAGCCTGCGGGCGAATATAAGCGTGGACAGATTCTGTTCGATGGCCAGGATCTGATCGGCAAGAATGAGAAGCAAATGCAAAAAATCCGCGGTAAAGAAATCGGCATGATTTTCCAGGACCCGATGACTTCCCTGAATCCGATGATGAAGGTCGGTAAGCAGATTACCGAAGTACTGTTCAAGCATGAAGAGATCACCAAAGAGAATGCTTACAAGCGCGCTATTGAGCTGCTTACACTGGTGGGAATTCCGTCACCTGAACGCCGTTTCCAGCAGTATCCGCATGAATTCAGCGGCGGGATGCGCCAGCGTGTCGTAATTGCAATGGCGCTTGCAGCTAACCCTAAGCTGCTGATTGCCGATGAGCCGACAACTGCGCTTGACGTTACTATTCAGGCACAGATCCTCGATCTGATGAAGGACCTGCAGAAGAAGATTGACACAGCGATCATTTTCATCACCCATGACCTCGGGGTTGTGGCGAGAATGGCTGACCGTGTAGCTGTTATGTATGCCGGGCAGATTGTTGAAATGGGTACTGCGGAAGAGATCTTCTACGATCCGAGACATCCGTATACCTGGGGTCTGCTGGCTTCCATGCCAAGCCTTGAGAGCAAAGGATCACTTCTGACAGCGATCCCGGGAACGCCTCCGGACCTGATTAAGCCGCCTAAGGGCGATGCCTTCGCACTGCGCAGCTCTTATGCAATGGCAATCGATATGGAGAAAGAGCCTCCTATGTACAAGGTATCTGATTCCCATCTCGTGAAGTCATGGCTGATGCATCCGATGGCACCTGCGGTTGAGCCGCCGGATGTCGTTCAGAAGAGACGCCGCGTCCTCAGCAATGCCTATCCGGAGCCGGTTCTGGTCGAGAACAGCAGCGACTATTAAGACTGGAATGACCAGCAGGAATATTGTGCATAATGATAAGATTAGCGTCAGGCCGTTACCGGCTTGGCGCTTTTTTGCTTGGCAGTTTGAATTCAGCGGGTGAAAAGGAAGATGGTTGATACGCAGTATGCAGTGCTTCAGGCGCATGCGCAATTTTGGCTTGCTGTACTTGTGTCCACATGAGCATGACGATTAACTTCATATAAACCTAAAACAATATTTATATATATAAATAAAAGTATTGACTATTTGCCTCCTGCCCTGCAAAATGTAAGGGTATACATAGGAGGTCTTAAGATGAGAAAAAGAACATTAACCGCACTGATATCCTTAGCCCTGCTGTCCGCTTGCAGCAACAGTAACAGCAGCACCAGCCCGCCCGTATTTGAAGATGTGTCTGTGCATGATCCTTCGGTCATTAAAGCTGACGATACGTATTATGTATTTGGATCACATCTGGCTTCGGCCAAATCCAAGGACCTGATGTCCTGGACACAGATTTCATCCGGTGTGAGTGATGACAACGTCCTAATACCGAATGTGACTGAAGAATTAAGCGAAACATTGAGCTGGGCACAATCGGATACACTTTGGGCACCGGATGTGATACAGCTGGCAGACGGTAAATTCTATATGTATTACGATGCCTGCCGCGGTGATTCGCCGCTGTCAGCGCTGGGTATCGCTGTAGCGGATCAGGTTGAAGGTCCTTATAAGAACAAAGGGATCATCCTGAAATCCGGTATGGCCGGCATCGGTGATGACGGCGAGGTCTATGACGCCACTCAGAAGCCGAATGTGGTTGATCCGGATGTGTTTTATGATAAGGAAGGCAAGCTGTGGATGGTCTACGGCTCGTATTCCGGGGGGATCTTCATTCTGGAGCTTGATCCGGCGACCGGCTTCCCGCTTCCGGATCAGGGCTACGGCAAGAAGCTGCTCGGCGCTAACCACGCGCGGATCGAAGCGCCGTATATGCTGTACAGTCCGGAGACAGATTATTACTATTTGTTCCTGTCCTTCGGCGGTCTGGATGCGAATGGCGGCTATAACATGCGTGTAGCGCGTTCCAAGAACCCGGATGGGCCATTTGAGGATGCTGAAGGCAAGGCGATGATAGACGCAGAGGGTACTGCCGGAGTGTTGTTTGATGATCCGGCTTATGCTCCTTACGGCGTGAAGCTGATGGGCAATTTCGAATTCGTGAATACAGATGAGGAGCTGTCTTCGGGCGGCGATGGATATGTCTCTCCCGGACATAATTCAGCCTACTATGATGAGAAGAGCGGCAAATATTATCTGATCTTCCACACCCGTTTCCCGTACCTGGGCGAGCAGCATGAAGTGCGGGTGCACCAGATGTTCATGAACGCCGGGGGCTGGCCGGTTGTGGCGCCTCACCGCTACAGCGGAGAGAAGATCGGCAAATATGCAGCCAAGGACGTAACCGGCCAGTACAAATATGTGAACCACGGCAAAGAGATCACGGCTGACATCGTGGAATCCCAGATTATTGAGCTGAATGCTGACGGGACAATCAGTGGTGCGGTGACGGGAACGTGGAGCCTCTCAGATGAGCATACGGCACAGCTAACTATCGGCGGGGCTGATTACAGCGGTGTGTTCCTGCGTGAGTGGAATGAGGCTACCGCCAGCAATGTAATGACCTTCACAGCAGTGTCGGGCGAGGGGATATCCGTCTGGGGCAGCCATGTGTCACCAGAGAAAAAGTAAGGTAATCCGGCACAAGACGCAATGAGGACTGGAGTAGCTCCGGCAAGCCGGTTGACTAGGGACTAGACGCTGCACCCGGCAAAATAAAGCAAAGCTCATATACCGTCAGCGGTTCAGCTGCGGTAACAGACAAACAGCGTGTCTCCAGGGTAACCGGAGCACGCTGTTTGTTCTATGTTGTGAAGCCGGGCAAATGTATGCGGAAAACCGCATACAATGTGCCGCCGCGAGGGTAACCGAGCGAGCCTGGCCGGGGACTGGCCTGTTCTGGATCAGTCTTCGTATTTCTGCAGCACAATAACAGCATTATGGCCGCCGAAGCCAAAAGAGTTGGAAATCCCGATTGTAAGCTCCGCCCGGCGGGCCTCGTTCGGCACATAATCGAGATCGCATAGTTCATCCTGCTGCTCCAGGTTGATGGTCGGCGGGATAAGCCCTTCCTGCAGGCTCTTGAGCAGGGCAATGGCTTCGAGTCCGCCGGCTGCTCCCAGCGCGTGACCGGTCATGGACTTGTTCGCCGTTACCGGGATACGGTACGCCGCCTCGCCGAACAGCTTCTTAATCGCCGCTGTCTCCGAGCGGTCTCCGACGATGGTGCTGGTCGCATGTGCGCTGATTACATCCACTTGCTCCGGCGTAATGCCGGCTTCCTTAAGCGCCAGCTTCATCGCCTGATAAGCGCCAAGCCCTTCGGGATGGGTGGCAACCATATGGTAGGCATCCGAGCTGGCGCCATACCCGGTTACCTCGCCATAAATAACCGCGTCCCTCTGCAATGCATGCGTGAGGGATTCCAGGATAACAATCGCGCCGCCTTCGCCAATGACGAATCCGTCACGGCCCTGGTCAAACGGCCGGCTGGCCTTCTGCGGCTCTGCATTGCGCGTGGACAATGCTGTCGCATTGCCGAAGCTGGCCAGCGCAATCCCGGTTACTGCGGCTTCTGCCCCGCCGGCAACAATAACATCGGCCCCGCCGTAGCGGATCAGGCGGAACGCTTCCCCGATCGCCGTGTTCCCGATGGAGCAGGCGGTGACCGGGGAGAGCGTCGGCCCAAACGCTCCCAGCTTGATGCTGATCATGGCGGCGGCCATGTTGGAGATCAGCATCGGTATGAGCGTAGGGCTGACCCGCTCCGGCCCGCGCGAACGCAGCAGATCTCCCTGCTCCATCAGCGTACCTATGCCTCCGACTCCGGAGCCCACATAGACGCCCAGCCGCTCCCGGTCCATCTTGTCCAGCTTCAGGCCGGACTGCGTCCAGGCTTCTTCAGCGGCCGCCAGTGCGAACTGGCTGAACCGGTCCATCCGCCGCGCCTCCTTGCGGCCGAATCTTGCGTCAGGATCGAAATCCTGAACCGAGCCGGCAATCTTGGTCTTGAAATGTGCTGTATCAAATGAAGTGATCGGCGATATCCCGGATTCTCCTGCTGCCAGACGGCTCCAGAACTGATCTGCGGTGTTGCCAAGCGGTGAAATAACACCCATTCCTGTAATAACTACCCGTTCCATAGTGATCCTCCTAAAAGTTTGTCAGCGTTACAGCCCGAATCAGCTTCGTACAAACTGGCCCCGGAAGCATAAGCTTAAGTTTGTCAGCGTTACAGGCTGTATAAGGCTATTTTTTCATTTTATTTATCCTATTACAAGTTGCAGTTTATACTAGTATAATTACTACCATAATAACACTATAGTACATTCAGTGACCGGAGGGCAGGGATCAAGCATGTCCAATCAGATCAGGCTTCAGGCATTATCGGAATTTCTAAAATCAAGGCGTGCGGCCATCTCCCCGGCGGCGGCGGGGCTGCCGGAGGGCACACGCAGACGGACACCGGGACTCCGGCGGGAGGAGGTAGCACAGCTGGCCGGTGTCAGCAATACATGGTATACCTGGCTGGAGCAGGGCCGTGATATCAAAGTATCTCCGTCTGTGCTCGATTGCATTGCTGCGGCGCTGCAGCTCACCAAGGACGAACGGAGTTACCTGTTCGCGCTGGCTTTGGAGAGCGGGGCGGGAAACGCAGTCAATCCCCGGGAGGAGGAGCCGGTTATCCATCCGGCCCTGCAGAAGATTCTGCAGGAGCTGAAGACCTGTCCGACGCTGATCTCCGACCGGCACTGTGCCATTGTCGGCTGGAATGAAGCAGCGGCCCATGTGTTTCTTGATTTCGCCAAGCTGCCGCCCGAGCAGCGCAATATGATCTCTTTGTTATTTGTCCGCAAGGAGTTCAGACGGCTGGCTGTGAACTGGGAGCAGTTTGTCCGGGGGTATCTGTCAATATTCCGTGCCTATTACGGACAATATCTGGAGGACAGCTGGTACGATCAGTTCATTGCCGGGATGAAAAGCCAGCATCCTGAATTCAATCAGTTATGGGAGGAAAGCAGGGTAAGCTCTGCACCGGATGTAGTATTGGAATTCCGCCATGCCAAGGCAGGTAAAATGCTGTTCCATCTGACTTCACTCCAGGTGCAGGGGGCTGCGGATCTGCGCTGCAGCATCTACACACCGGCCGGAGATTCCAACACTGAGTCCAAGCTGAAACAGCTGCTGGAGCAACATTTGCAGTAGCGATAAATATTATTTATGGATTCATAAAAAACTATAAATATGCAATATAGAGTTTGAAGTTTATACTCCTTATATGAGATGAATTCCTGCGGGATCGTAAAAAGGGGCAAAGAACAATGGCTAAAGTAACAGGACTTGAAGGCGTAGTTGCCGGAGAAACAGATATCGGACTGGTGGATGGAGAGAAAGGCTATTTGGTATACCGCGGTTATTGGGCGAAGGAGCTGGCGGTAAGCAAAAGCTATGAAGAAGTGGCGTATCTGCTCTGGAACGGGCATCTGCCGGATGCGGAAGAGCTGGCGCAGCTTAAGCTGGAGATGGCTCAGCAGAGAGCAATTCCTGAATATATCTGCAGGATGCTGGAGCTGATTCCTGCCACTGTACCGCTGATGCTGGTGCTGCAGAGCACAGTTGCCGCACTTGGTGATGCCGAGAACAGCACCTGGCCGCCGACGCTGAAGCAGGCGGTGCGGCTGACCTCGCTTCTCCCGGCCATCATTGCATACAGATACCGCACTCTGCAGGGGCTTAAGCCGCTGGAGTCTCTTCCGGAGCTTGGCCATGCAGCGAACTACCTGTATCTGCTGACCGGACAATTGCCGGAGGAAGCACATGTGAAGGCGCTCAGCGCCTACCTGATTCTCTGCATGGAGCATGGGATGAATGCTTCAACATTTGCCGGGCGGGTGGTACTCTCGACGGAATCGGATATCAGCGCGGCAGTTGCCGGAGCGATCGGGGCGATGAAGGGGCCTCTGCATGGCGGTGCACCGTTTGAAGTGATTTCCATGCTGGAGGAGATCGGAACGAAGGACCGTGCGGAGCCATGGCTGCGTGGTGCACTGGATAACGGGGCGAAGCTGATGGGCTTCGGGCACCGGATCTATAAGACTAAGGATCCGCGGGCAGAAGCTCTGCAGATTGCTACTCTGGAGATGATCGGCAAGGATGAAGCGTTCGACCTTGCACTTCATGTCGAGGCTACAGCAATTGCCCTGCTGGAGGAATACAAGCCGGGACGCCGTCTGTTCACCAATGTAGAGTTCTACGCTGCAGCAATTCTGAAGGCTTTGGATCTCGCACCGGAGATTTTTACACCTACATTTACGGCAGGGAGAATTGTCGGCTGGACTGCACATATTTTGGAGCAGTCGGAGAGTAACCGGATCTTCCGCCCGCAGTCTACGTATACCGGTCCCATGCCGGCATCAGAGACAATTTCCTGACAGTCGGATCCCTTCCCCCCAGAGCACCAAAAAACATCCCCGGCCGCAAACAGCCGGAGATGTTGAACAAGGGAATGATAATGAGAGAGTATGAGGGGGGATACTCTGACATTAGATTTAGAAATCAGAGGTTGCGATCGAAATATAGCCAAATACAGGTCCGGCAGGTGTAGCTAACAGAGCAGCAACCAGCAGCAGGTTGACGGAAAGCGTCAAGCTGTTGAAGGCGGGAATGCTGTAAGTGACGACCGGGGCGTTAACGCGGGTGAGAACGAGATCTACAGGGAATGCAGAATCATTCTGTACGGTAACAGCAGCATTAATGCCGCCAGCCAGATTCTCGTAATAAGATTTGCCGACACCGGCAGCCAGAGAGAAATATTGCTGTGGTAATAAGATAGCCATGGTGATGACCTCCTTCTTTGTTTGATAGGATATTATATTCAGTGAGACTATGATTGCTAGAACGAATGCCTTGGGAGAATAACACATTTCAATAGTTAGCACTTGGATATTCATAGAGAAAGAGCCTCTCCCTTTGCCGGGCGGAGGCTCTTCTTATTGGAACTCTATGCGTATTACTGCTGTGATTCTGCGGGCTGCCCGGTCTTGTTCGTGTGTCTGCCATAGATGCGGTAGAGGAGAAGCCCGAAGAGCATTCCGGCAAAAGACATGGCGGCAATGCTCAGGTAGAGCACTCTGCCGCCAAAAGCCTGATAGATTGCCCCGCCTGCGTAAGAGGCCAGTATACCGGAAACTCCGAAGAATAACAGTGCGAGTACGGTCTGGCCTGTAGCCCGCCATTCTTCGGGAACAATACTGTACAGATACTGTATCGCTGCCGAATAGAAGACCGGGAAGGTCAGCAACTGCAGAACCTGCAGGTAAGTGAGCAGGTGCGGGTCACTGATCCAGGCAGAGAGGAAGAAGCGGAGGAAGTAGAAGGCTCCTGCGAACGTGATAATAATGAGCTCCTTCCCCTTTTTCAGCCAACGGAAGCTTAAAGCGAAGACAACAATCTCACTGATAGCCGCAATGAAAAAGGACTGGCCGACGAGTGCGGATTTGCCGCCCAGCTCCAGAATATACACCCCGATGAAGGTATCGTTCATTCTTGCCGGAACAGAGCTGATGAAGATGAGCACCAGAAACAGCAGCGTTTCCTTGTTGCTGAGGAATAGTTTTAGGCTGTCCAGCGTGACCGGTTTGCCTGTAACCGGCGCGTCCGGCATTCTCCAGCAGAGCAGGAAGCAGAGCAGGCTGGTTCCGGCAAACAGCACCCCAAGGCCGAATGCGCCGAAATAGAGCAGGCAGTAGCCGGTCAGCAGCGACATCACTCCATAGCCCAGCGCCCCGTAGGTGCGGATGGAACCGTAGCTGATTCCCGAAGACTCGGCAATGCGGAAATTAAGGCTCTCGGTCAGCGGATCAACCGGCATGAGGAAAAAGTACAGCAGCATGGCGACCAGAATCAGCTGAACATAGCTGCCCGAATTATACAAGAGGTAGCCGGTGACGGCTGAGCATAGCAGCAGAAGCAGAAGCACATTGCGGATCGTCCGCGTTTTATCACTGATCATGCCCCATAGCGGCTGGGCAATAATCGTAATAAAGCCTCCGGTGCCAATGACAAGGCCGATCTGTGCCGGACTAAAGTTCTGGCTGTCCAGATAGACCGGGAGGAACGGGATGAACATCGCCAGCAGGGCGAAGTACAGAAAGTTAAAGCTGCGCAGCAGATTCGGTGTGCTCATAACGTTAAGGAAACCTCGCATTTTTCATTAGAGATATACAGCTTTAGCAGAAGACTGCCTAGCCGCAGCTCCTCGCAGAGCCGGTTCAGTGAAGCTTAATCATTGTATCATGTGGAGGCGTTCCGGAGGACAAATAATATGTTACACTGAAATTAATATTAGTAGAGTTAAGGAGAATGACAACGATGAAGCTGGTGTCCTGGAATGTAAATGGTCTGAGAGCATGTGTCACTAAAGGATTTAATGATTATTTCCGGGAGAGTGACGCAGATATTTTTTGTGTGCAGGAAACGAAGCTTCAGGAGGGGCAGATTGAGCTAGACCATGGGGAGGAATATTCACAGTACTGGAACTATGCTCTTAAAAAGGGCTATTCCGGCACGGCTGTATTCACCAGAATTAAGCCGCTGTCTGTACGGTATGGCCTGGATAAGGATACCGAAGATGAGGGAAGGATTATAACGCTGGAATTTGCTGATTTCTACCTGGTCAATGTGTATACCCCGAATGCCAAACGCGATCTGTCAAGACTGGACTACCGGATGGAATGGGAGGACCAGTTCCGTGCTTATCTGCTCAAGCTGGATGCCGTCAAGCCGGTGATAGTCTGCGGGGATTTGAACGTAGCTCATCAGGATATTGACTTGAAGAACGCCAGATCGAACCGCGGTAATTCCGGATTTACCGATGAGGAGCGCGGGAAGATGACTGTACTGCTGGAAGCGGGCTTCGTGGACACCTTCAGATATTTCTATCCGGAGCTTGAAGGTGCCTACAGCTGGTGGTCTTATATGCCGAAGGTCCGGGAGAAGAATGTCGGTTGGCGGATTGACTATTTCCTGGCTTCTGAACGGTTAGCCCCGCGTCTCAAGGATGCGGAGATTGCCTGCAGTGTGCTGGGCAGTGATCACTGTCCGGTCGTGCTGCATCTGGAAGATCAGACCTCAGAGTAGTTTAGCTGCTTTTTGATTTCCGATTATTATTAGATAAAAAAAGCCGGTAACCTTAAACAGGTGACCGGCTTCTTGAAAATATAAGTATAGGCTGCGTACGATAACTTCGCTTTCGGTTTCTGTTTGGATCAGCGCTTCGGCATCTTGCTTTCATCCATGTACAGCAGGTTCCAGCGGTGGCCGTCCGGGTCGGCAAAGGCTGCACCATACATCCAGCCGTCGGTTTCCCCGGGCTGGCCAAAGATGCTGCCTCCGGCAAACTCCACTTTTTGAATGATTGCATTAACCTCATCTCTGCTCTTCGCACCAAGTGAGAATATTACTTCTGCATGATGTGAGGTATCTGCGATGGCTCCACCTGTGAATTTCTCAAAGGTGGTTTCCGGGAATAACAATATCGTTGTCTGGCCGATGTCAAGCTTGGCCCGTTCGTTACCAAAGCTTACCGCCTGAAACCCAAGCGCATTGAAAAAGGCAGTTGACCGCTCAACATCTTTGACCGGCAGGTTAATCCAAATATCCTGTGACATAGCTCGTAGCCTCCTGGAATCATTCTTCAATCCACTGTACCTACTATACCCTAGTTCAGGTGGCAGAAGCGAATCCGCCTGGCTCCAGGACAGGTGCAACCCGGTGTCTGGTTGCCTGCTCGAAGTCATAGGCGATACCGAGCAGCAGCGGTTCGCTGAACGCGGAAGCACAGAAGGTGATTCCCTGCGGACCTTTCGTGACATACCCGCCCGGAGCTATTATTCCGTTAGCGGTATAGCCGGCGGGAACAGTGACCAGCGGATAACCGGCTCTTGCCGCCAGGTCAGCGCCCATACATCCGGGTAACAGGATGGCGTGCAATCCGTAATGCTCCAGCGCATAATCGATCCCCTGTGCACCGGCCAGCGAACGGGAGAGGGCAAGCTGCTCCAGATAAGCCTCTTCGGTAATCCCGTCCCCGGATACATTCAGCCATTCCAGCGTATCCTGCCCGTATTTGAGCGCCGTTCCGCTGTGCTGCCGGTTGAAGTCAATCAGCTCCTGCAGGGAGTGCACAGGGGCGGACTCAGGCAGTCCGGCGAGATACGCATTCAGCCCTCTCTTGAACTCATACTGCAGCACTGCCGGGTTCCACTCCGCATGCTGCCCGGGAAGCTCAATGTGATCAATGATCTCTGCTCCAAGCTCTTTCAGGTCAGCTATGGCAGCCTCCATCACCAGCAGGGCCTCATCATCCAGTTCACTGTAATAAAAGCGCGGAATACCTATGCGTTTGCTCCGCACAAACCCGCTGTGCAGATGTACACAGTAGTCGGCGGCGGCTGCACTGCCTGCAGCCGCCGGCAGCGGTTCTCCGGAGCCGGCAATTACACCCAGCAGCAGTGCGGCATCCTTGACGGTCCGGCTTAGCGGTCCGGCAGTATCCTGGCTGCCGATACCCGGGATGATTCCTGTCCGGCTGACCAGCCCCCAGGTCGGCTTGATGCCGACAAGCGAGTTCTGGGCCGCCGGGCTGATAATCGAACCTGAGGTTTCTGTGCCGAGCGCAGCTGCTGTGAGATTGGCGGCAACGGCAGCAGCGCTGCCTGAGCTTGATCCGCCGACGAATAATTCGCCTGGACCGTAGGGGTTCAGCACAAGCCCGCCGCGGCTGCTGTATCCGGCCCACATGGAGCCGGACATGAAGTTCGCCCATTCGGTCATATTGGTTTTGCCCAGAATTACAGCACCTGCTGCACGCAGTCTTGTAATAACAACTGCATCTTCAGATGCGTAGGCTTCGGCTAAAGCAAGGGCTCCCGCACTGGTATGCAGTTTGTCAGCTGTGGCAATATTATCCTTGACCAGCACCGGGATACCGTGCAGCGGGCCGCGTAATCCGCCAGATTCCCGTTCCCGGTCCAGCATCCGGGCCACGGCAAGTGCATCAGGGTTTAGCTCCAGCACGGCATGCAGCAGGCCGTCCAATTGCCTGATCCGTTCCAGATATACTGTAACGAGCACTTCCGAAGACAGATTTCCCCGTTTCATTTCATGCTGCATTGCAGCGATATCGGCTTCGATAATCCAATCCAGTATATCCTGAACAGAAGCCTGCTGAGCTGGTTCATTAGTATTCATAACTATGGCCTCCTTTCTAAAGTTAACGGCCGTTAATGATTAAGCTGATGTAGGCTCCCCGGAGGCTGCCGGAAGGGCTTCCGGCCAGGTAATGGCAGTGCGCGTTCTGCTCCATTGCTCGTAGAACAGCGGCTTGCCGCGTCTGAACAGCCTTAGTACAAAGTGAATGGCGAAGACCAGATCTGCCGCCGCGGCAGCGCTGTGTATTGCTGTAGACCAGGCTGGTCCCAGCTTCAGCACGAACGCCGTGTCCAGCATTATAAAGTTAATTCCGCCAAGCACCCCGTACAGCAGCCCGTAACGGACCCATAGCCTCCATAGCTTAGGCGGTCCGCCGTCAGCAGCGGTAATCCGGATGCGGACGATCCATTTGCCGAAGGTCCGCCCTCTGGCAAGCAGGGGGACGAGCAGGAAATAAGCCGTGCTCACTGCCCAGAAGGATACCTTCAGGGAGAACAGGTTCAAGAGCAGTACTGCTGAGATCCAGAGTACCGCATCCAGCAGGCAGGCGATCCCGCGCCGGGTATAGGTTACTTTTTTGGCGGATAAGTCCTCTTGGCTGTCCAGCTGTTCAATCCGCGGCAGCAGCCCGGAGATCCACAAGGCGATCCTGAAGCCGACGATGCCGCCGAATGTATTCGTGATCAGGTCATCGATGTCAAAGACCCGGTATGGATGATCAAAGAACCCGTAAATACCGGTAACCTGGGTAATCTCGAACAGCAGCGACAGCACGAAGGAAAGCAGAATACACACGACCCAGCGGGTGCGGAAATAATAGCCGAGGAACAGTCCGAAGGGGACTGTTAGTAGGACATTAAAGGCCGCCAGCAGAAAATCCGTTTGGCTCAGCACCGTAAAATAACTGGCAGGGTCATCACGGGTAAGCTGCGTGTTCCGCAGAATATCCTGGATGAACTGCAGCGGGACCGGCTGAATTACGCTTCCGGAAGGCGGGGCATTATGGCGTGAATCCGGCATTGGCAGCAACACCAGGAAGAACGCATTCAGCAGATACAGCAGCAGAAGATACAGTACCAGCGCGCGGGTTTTGTTGATATATCCGTACCGGCGGTATTGTACAATCAGGAACGGCAGTGTAAAGAGCAGTGCGGCAAACGGAAAGGACATGAAAGCATAGGATATTGGAAAAAGATAGGTTTTGAACATGAAACACCTGCTGTCTGGTTTATGTATTGGACCGGAATACTTATCATACCAGAGTCATTCACCTCTTCACCTCTGGCTTGAAACGACTTCATTATAGAATTATTTAGTAGCTTGCTCAATGGATTTAATCATTCTAGCCGTTCTTTCCAGCATACATATGTCTGGAGAGGAGCGTGAGCAGAAGTGGAAAAGAAGGTTAAGCAGTATTATAAGCTCAAAGCAAAGCAGAAGGAGCAGGAGCAGGAGCTGGCCGGGCTGCGGCAGGAGATTCTGGATCATCTGAACGGGCAGGGCCAGGCGGAGGCGGTAATCGGCAGCTATAAGGTGAAGCTGGTGACGCAGCAGCGCAAGGAATATGATGATGACAAGCTCTATCAGACATTGTCTGATCCTGAGCTGTGGCGGCTGCTCTCCAGGGCAGATCCGGCCAAGGTGGCCAGCCTGGCTAAGCTGAAGGTGATTGCTGAAGAGAAGATTGCCCACACGTATACCGTTAAGCCGGTAACACTGCTGCAGGTGGATAAGCAATAACAGCAGGGCCGGCAGCAGATTGCTCCAGTATAAAGCTTTTCCGGAATCTGTTAACCCGGGAAAGCTTTTTGTACATGGAAAAAAGAAACAAACATGCTTGCGGCGCGTCTTACTATACAGCAGCCTCAATAGCCTGATAATGATGGAGGATGGAATAATGGATAAATTCCCGGCCGGAAAGAAGCAGACCCGGTATCTGGCCGTTATGGCGGCAGGACTGCTCATACTTTGTCTGATTGCCGTAGAACTTATATCTTCTAGAGCTCCTGCCGGAGCAGCAAAGGATGCAGCCATGCAGCTGGCGGAGAAGGTACAGCCGAATGTTACATTTGTCTATGACAGCTACCGCGTTACTGACAGCAAGTCTCCGGGATTTCCGCTGATTATAGCAGCTGAAGGGGCGGATGAGATTAGCCTGAGTGCAGACAGCGGCGGTTTCGTGGGCTGGAATCCGCCGGACTATACTGTACGCGGCTTGGGCACAGAGGTCACCGTTGCACCGGGGGATACCATCTACTGGACTCCGCTGACAGAAGCTTCCGCGCCGCAGTTCAGCAGCGGGTGTGAACTTACAGTGTCTGTTTACCGGAGCCGTTCAGTTATCAGCGAAGCGCGCATTATGATCCGCAGTGATGAGAATGGTGTATATACGGGAACATGGACAGCGGTCAATTAACACAGGCAGGGCTGGTAAACCATCGCCACCTGCTGTATTTTGCGTTAAAATAACAGAGGAGTTTGTTTACAGGGCCCCTAGACATTAGAGATACGGAGGAAGAGAAGACATGAAGGATTGTGATTTTGCTGTAATGCTGGAGAAATATGCCGAACTGGTCGTAAAGGTTGGCGTGAATGTTCAGCCCGGACAGGTGCTGATGGTTCATGCCCCGCTGGAGACGGCAGAGCTTACCCAGCTGATCGTAGGCAAAGCCTATGAAGCAGGAGCCAAATATGTGCTGGTGGACTGGGATGATGAAGCTGTAACACGCATCCGTTATGAGAAGGCTCCTGAAGATTCCTTCGGGTATTATCCGCAGTGGCATGCCGATATGCTGGAAGGCTTCGCCGAAGAGGGCGGAGCGATATTACATATTAAGGTTCCGGACCCGGAGCTGCTGCGCGGGATTGATTCTGCCAAGGTATCGACTGCGGTTAAGGCAGCAGCGCTGGCGCGCAGGAAATATCAGAACTATACCCGCAACAGCAGAATCAGCTGGTCGCTCATCAAGGCGCCGACACGCGCCTGGGCGGACAAGGTGTTCGCAGATCTGCCGGAAGAGCGCCGGATTGAGGCTATGTGGGAAGCGGTATTCCAGATGAACCGTGTAGGCAGTGAAGATCCGGTCGCCGCTTGGCGGGAGCATATCAGTGAGCTGAAGGTGAGCCAGGACCGGATGAATGCGAAACGCTACAAGAGCCTGCATTACCGTGCGCCGGGTACAGATCTGCGGGTGGAGCTGCCGGAAGGCCATCTGTGGCGCGGCGGCGGCGGGGAGAATGCGGCCGGGATATATTTTGTAGCCAATATGCCTACGGAAGAAATCTACACCATGCCGCACCGCACAGGTGTAAACGGAACGGTGACAAGCACGCTTCCGCTTAACCTGAACGGCCGGCTGGTGGACGGAATTACAATTACCTTCACTGACGGCAAGGTTACGGCTTATGATGCCGAATCCGGCCGGGAGCATCTGACCACGCTGCTGGATACCGATGAAGGTGCCGCGTATCTGGGAGAAGTAGCCCTTGTGCCGCACGACTCCCCAATCTCCAGGCTGAACAGGGTATTCTATAACACAGGTATCGACGAGAATGCCTCCTGCCATTTCGCTTTGGGTAGTGCCTACCCGGTGAATATTGAAGGCGGGACATCCATGACCAGCGAAGAGCTGCTGGCCAGAGGCGCCAATGTCAGCCTTACACATGTCGATTTCATGGTCGGCTCAGCCGAGCTGGATATCGACGGTGAGCTGGAGGGCGGGACTATCGAGCCGGTGTTCCGCCAGGGGAACTGGGTTCTGTAGAGACAGAGGCCGGAAACTAGCGGACAGAAGATTAGCATAATCAAGCGGCAGCGTTCTGGCTGCCGCTTGCAGGAAAGGCCGCAAGCTTCCCGGTCAGCCGGGGGGGCTGCGGCTTTTTTTGCTAAGATACGTCACTGGCACCAGAACTAAAGCTCTGCTTGGTGGAGTTAATTTGAATTTTGTGCTGCCACCTAAAACTGTTTGGATCAGCTCTCCGTCTAATTCATGTAATCATGATGGAGAGGAGAGGGAGAGATGACGATGTCCGGGGCAGAAATGAAACGGCTGACGGCTGCGGTACCATACGAAGAAGCGGATTTTGCCGAGGCGGTAATGGGTTACAGCGACCAGTTGTACCATATTGCCTACAGCTACCTGGGGAACCGTAACGACGCGCTTGAAGCTTTGCAGGAAACCTCCTACCGGGCCTGGATGAAACGGAAGACGCTGAAGGACCCGCTGGCATTCAAGACGTGGCTGATCCGGATCCTGATCTATGTCTGCATTGACGAGCAGCGCAGAAGGAAGCGAACGGTACCGACTGCAGCCGAGCACATGATGGAGCCCGTTATTCATAACAGCACTCATACGATGGAAATGCAGTGGGTGCTCTCACAGGTGAAGCTGAAATACCGTCATGTGCTGCTGCTGAAATATTATAACGACATGACTCTAAGTGAAATCGCTCTGCTGCTGAAGAAGCCGGAGGGGACAATCAAAACCTGGCAGCACAAAGGACTGAAGCAGCTGCGGGCAATCATGAAGAACCGGGGTGAGTGGGATGAACAATAGCAGGGAAGAGCAGCTGCTGCTGGCAGATGCAGCGCGTATTCACGGAGAAGCAGAGGCGGACACCGGCAGTCTGGCCATCAGGCGGGCGGTTCAGTCGGGCATAGAACAGGGAGGCTGGGAAAGCTGGCGGAGAAGATTACAACGGGGCTCTTTCGTCGGGCTGGCTGCAGCTGCGCTGGTTGCGGTGATCCTGTTTTTCCTCCCGCTTCTTCAGGATTCCGCTCCGCAGCCTGAAGCCCCGCGTGCAGCAGTCAATTGGGGCGGGCTGGAGATGTTCAAACGGCTCTATCCGTTTGATCATGAAGCGCCGACACTGGATTCGGCCATCCGGCATAATTATGTGCAGATGATTAATCAGAGTGCCGGGGCTGAAGGCTACCAGATTACGCTGAATGCGGTTATGGCGGATGAGAACCGGATCATCCTGTTGTACACAGCCAAGGTCACTGCAGGACAGGAAATCTACAATATTAGCAGTGCAAGGATTAAGGATCTCAGCACCGGATTTTATCTGGACAGCGAAGACCAGATCGGTGCCCATGATGAGCGGACCGGACCCGAGGAGAACCGTATCTATTACGGCCGCGGCGTCATCAGCCTGGACCGGAATAAGCCGTTCCCGGGCAAGCTTGAGGCAGACTTCCAGATCTCGTCGGTAGATCCCGGCAAGCTGAAGGACCCGAAGACCGGGACCATTGCCAAGGATATGCATTATTCGCCCAGACTCCATATCAGCTTCAAGCTGGACCCGAAGTTCAAGCAGCAGCCGACAATCATTGTTGAGCCGAAGGAAGACTTCATTCTGGACGGGATAGAAATGACCCTGGCGAAGGTGGAAATCTCCCCTCTGCTGATCCGGTCGGAAGTTGTAATCAAGAATGAGTCCGATGTAACCTGGCAGAACCGGCAGAAGACATTCCTTGCCGCCACCGGGGATGAGCTTCAGTCCGTTACCAAGGACGGAACCGTACAGCTGAAGATGTCGACGGGTCTCGGGAACTACGAGGGATATGAACGCAGATTCGCCAGCAATCTGCTGGATCAGCCGGAGTCTATTAAGCTTATAATGAGAAACGATAACGGCAAAGAGAAATATGAACTGAGCATTCCGGTTTGGCCGGAGTGAGCAGCAGCTCTATACTAAAAAAAGCTGACAGCCCCAGATACAGGCGGTCAGCTTTTTACCTCTAACACTGTCCGGCTTGTTCTTCCATATTATTAAACCGGAAAGCCAGCTTATGTCCGTCGAACGTCTCCCCGGTTCTCTCTGCAAATCTGCCCCGCGTGTAGCGGGTTAAAGTTTTTCTCCAGAAGGCCTGTGCGGTTATATTCTTATCTGCCGGATTCGTGAACAGCTCCCATTCGCCCCGGAACCTGTCAAATACCTGAATAGCAGCCTGCTCTGCGGTGCCTGTGCCCCGGAAGGGCTGCAGCACAAAGAAATCATTAACGAAATATTGTATACCCTGGGCACAATGCGGCGGCGTAGCGATCAGCACAAATCCTGCAGGATGCTCATCGGCCCGGATCAGAAAAGGGTACAGCACCCCCGGCTTGTCCCACCATATATTCTGGGCTTCATACTGTTCCGCCAGTGTGCGGCACTCCGGATCATCTTCAAATATGCCATGCCGGTTCGGGATATGCCCTGCTGTAAGCCCGTAATGCCCGGATAAATCATGCAGATAGAGCGGGTACATATTTTTGATTATATAAGCTTCATCCGCATTTGTAAGTCCCAGTTCTGTCTTCATCTTCTGCCTGCTTTCCATAGTTTGATAGTCTGCTGTTAATACTGTAACCTCTTACGCGGCTGAGGTCCTAGCGAGAACTCGGTTATAATCAAACTTTATCTAACAGTCCCGCTGGAAATGATAACGATTATCAATTAGAATAGGGTTAATAAATCTAAGCTTGCTATAACAGCCTGCAAAGCCTGTATAGCAGCGTTCCCGGGAGGAAATGAGCATATGTACATTCAAACCAGATCAATTATCGTTGAGCAGGGCAACAGCGCCACCGTAGTAGAACGCTTCAGTAAGCCTGGGGCGATTGAGGAGATGGACGGCCTGATCGATCTCAGTGTCATGGTCAATAAGAAGGCCAAAGACCAGGAGGAGGTACTCATTCTGATCCGCTGGGAATCGGAGGAGGCGTGGAAGAACTGGGAGAAGAGCGATGCGCATGTCCAGGGTCACAAGAACAGCAGAGGACAGGAAAAGCCGGCGTATATCCTCAGCACAACAGTAAATATGTATCAGGTACAGACGGTAAAAGAGGGCAAAGCTTACGGGCAGCGTCCATAAGCTGTGTAAATTCCATGCGTTTGATCTGGACGGCTGTGCTCCGGTATCTTGCTGTAATGCAAATTCCGGAGGCCTGTCCGGAGCGGCCGCATCCGTACCCTGCTTAACTGCCGAAGCTTTTCTTTCTGTCAAAGTCGGAAACGTTTCCGAAAATGTATTTACAGGTTATTTGGAAAATATTATACTTGTTCCAAATATCGGGAACGTTTCCGAAACAGAGAGGGCTGTATTCGATGCGCAAGCACAGAAGATGGATCGTTGGACTCGCCGGCATTGTGATTGTATTAGGGGGACTGGCATTCTTTTTTGCAGGGAATGATTCTACACAGGAAGGGGCGGCAGCTGTTCAGACTCAGGCTGTACATTCCCCGGAAGCGGTACAAAGTGTAACAGCGGGGAATGAAGGAACGGGCGAAACGGCGAAGCCTGCCACCCCCAAGCCAGATGAGCTTGCCGCTTTGGCGGCCAAGTATAGCGGACTCGGGCTGATTGATGCACATAATCATGATGCCAGCGGAGTGAGATACCTGGGGATGCTGTCTACCTGGAAAACCTATAACGTGCAGCAGGTGGTACTGTTCGGAGATGTCTCAGAGCCCAGTGCGGTCATGACGGACCGGATTTCATGGAGTGCGTATCAGCAGCGCCCGGACTTGTTCATTCCATACTTCTCAGGCTTTGATCTGCATGATCCAGGCAGCCTGTCAGTTGTGAAAGAGAATCTGGAGAAGGGCTTCTTTGGCCTCGGAGAGATCGCGGCAGCTTCTACTGTATCACCGGTGGTGTCTAAAGTAGCCTGGAAGGCAAATGATCCGATGGACGGCTACCTGCCGCAGATTTATGATCTGGCAGCCGAATATAAAGCGCCGCTGCTGCTGCATATTGATCCGCCAAGCGGCAAGCCTGTCGAGAAGCTGGAGCAGGCGCTTGCTGAGCACCCGGATACGGTATTTATTTTTGCACATATCAATGCCTATAATTCTCCGAAGGAGATTGACCGGCTGTTAGCGGCACATCCTAATTTGTATGCGGATTTCTTTGCCGGGTTCACCATGATTAAAGACAACCCGGAAGGCTTCATCCCGGTGGTGAAGAAATATCCGGACCGGTTCATGCTGAGTACAGACTCGGGTTATGGGCTTGAAAGTGAGAAGAAGGCGGTTGAAGCAATGTACCAGTTCATTGATTTGCTGGAGGACCCGGAGCTTGCCCGTAAAATAGCCCATGACAACCTGGATGCTCTGATTCAGGCCCAGCCGGTTACTGGGACTCAGCTGGACGCCTTACAAAAGCTTGAACTGGAAACCGGAGTCAAGCATCCGGCGGAAGGACTCACAAAGGTCAAGGCCGGACGGATTCTGGCAGAAGCAAGGAAAGGATGAGCTGAGATGGAAATGAAGCTGGAGGATATCGCTGCCAGACTGGGACTGTCGGTCAGCACGGTATCCAGGGCATTGAACGGCAGCTATGGAGTGCATCCCAAAACAATAGCCCGGGTTCAGGAAACGGCAGCAGAGCTGGGTTACGTTCCGAACCTCGGGGCTAAGCAGCTGGTAACCCGCAAAAGCAATCTTGTCGGTGTGTTCATGCCGGAGATTGAAGGCGAATCGAACAGGGAGTTTGAAGATATTTTCGCAGCATTTAGAAAAGCCTTACGCCTGTATCAGAAGGATATTTTGATATTCTCGGTACCCTTCCGGGATTATGAACCGGGCAGCCTGTCCAATTGGATCAGAATGCGCAATCTGCAGGGCTGTGTATTTATGCCGCCGTTCGCGGAAGAGCATCCTGTTATCAAGGAGGTGCTTAGGCTGCAGATTCCGGCAGTCAATATGAGCTCTGCGCTGGGAGCGCATTGTTCGCTGGTGGCTTCTGATGATCTTGAGGGCGGCCGGATGGCCGGCGCTTACCTGGCGGAACAGGGGCACCGGAATATCGGTTATATTAACGGGCCGGAGCACTTGTTTATCTGTAAAGAGCGGTACCGGGGCTTCAGGGAAGCCGTACTTTCCGGCACAGGGGCGGAGCATGGCGCTTCATTCGTGGAAGCCGGAGATTTCAGCGGCAGCAGCGGGGCCGGCGCAATCCTTACTCTGCTGAACAGAGAACCCGGGATCACGGCTGTATGCTGCGCCAATGATCTTATGGCTATGGGGGCTATTATGGAGCTTGGCCGCAAAGGGCTGACGGTGCCCCGCGATCTCTCGGTAATCGGGTATGACGGAGCTTTTTTCACCGCGTACACCAATCCTCCCCTCACGACCATACGCCATAATTATGAAGCGATTGGAACCCGCGCGGCTGAACTGCTGGTAGAAGTGATGAACGGCGGACCCGGCAGAAGCCTGAAGCTTGTTCCGGAATTGGTCAAAGGGGAGACGGTATCGCGTCAAAACGGATCTGTTCCAATATAGAACTCCATTACATCCATGGTTGTTTTACCTACAAGCAGATTTCCGTCACCGGTCCATTTCAGCAGGCGTCCGCTTCCGAGCTTCACTGCTTGCCTTGTCTGCTGATTAAGCAGCCAGATATCCGAGTGATTGCCCTGAACCGCATAATATACAGGATGCTCTCCCGGCTCAGGCAGGAAATGCAGCTCAGCCGGGAATTTTACCTGTCCGGCAGCTTCCTCAAAGAGGTGCAGCAGGTCAGGAGAGAGCGCTGGTTTCTCCCGGAACTCCATCTGACGGGTCTGTATATTCACCAGATTCACACCGCCATTACCATACTGCTCGTATCCGCCCGCCGGAACGGCGAGTGTTACAGGGTCCTTCCAGGCCATGGGATAGATGAACAGAAATCCGTCGCTGTGGCTTTGGACACTGGCCTTTTGAATATTGACTAATGAATTTCCCTTTCGGTCCAGTACAATCAGATCGGCGTTAGGGCCGATGTACGGCTCTGAAGCAACCAGCAGGGCGGCCATACTGTTATCCGGTGAAGCAGACATCCCGTAAATCGGCCGCTCAGCTGAGTACAGCTTTTGGGCTGCTCCGCTTTTTATATTGACAAGGTATAAAGTCCGGTTTCCATTGACTGCAAATATTTCATCATTCAGCAGCCTGTCTGCATAGAGTACGTTATTTCCATAATCATTGCCATAGCCGGTCTCTGCGCCTGTCCAATCCGGTGCCGGCCATGACATAAGCGTTCCATCCTCCAGCAGAAGCTCAGGCTGCTCATTAGCCATGCGATAGATAAACAGCTGAGCCTCCTGCCCGTGACCGGTCTGCACAGGTTGAAACAGGTTAATGTTATCTGCAGCCCATTCCTGAATAATGTTCCCCTGCTTCCCGATCAGCCGGACACCAAGGAAAGAATCATAGGAATCCTGGGCAGCAGGCGAAGCGGAAGGGACAGGTGAAGCGTTCTGTTGTGAATTGCAGCCGCCGAGTACAATTATGCAGAGAAGCAATAGTAGGGTTAACCTGATGCTGCGGTTCATAGATTCACTCCATTTCCTGTGTCTGGGATTAAATCCCTGTTGTAGAAAATAGACGCGAATATTATTGCGAAGTTGCATTTCCCCGCGGCAGCTCAAATCTCCAGTCCACATCTGTAAAGTTCATCTCCGTAACCGTACGGATGAGCGTCAGCTCCCCGGGTACCGAAGTCATGCCGTCAACAATCAGATACACAAGGTCGGTATTCTCATCACGCTGCCCGAAGGTTACAGGGTCCCCGTCCCGGTAAGAGCCCCAGCGGAAAACTTCATATTCAGTCCCCTCATTGTCGCGGGCCGTCCATTCATCCAGATCGAACCCGTTGCGGAATGAGCCGCTGATTGCCATCCAGGCGGACGGCCCCGGCATGGCCTGCGTTTCTGTGATCTTGATAGTATTCACGTTCAGACTGTCGCCCTGTGCTGTAAATACAGCAGCTGCTGTCTTCAGGAGTGCAGGCTGAAAGGTCAATGAATCCTCTGTCTTAACCGGGATGGAGAAGCCGTCGAGTACAAAGTAGACCGGTTCATTCCGGTAAGGCAGCTCGTTCATATAGTAGGTCCAGTGAATCTGAAGGTCCTGGCTGTCCCTGATTATTGCAGGATATCCGCTATATTTACTGCTGACAGGTTCTCCAATCGTCTGGCCCTTGGCATCCTCGAAATGATATTTGACCCCGAGGTTCACTCTGCGGTTCTCCGGCACTCGGGAAGCCAGCCCGGCGGTCAATGTGGTGCTGAACTCGAGTTTCACGCCGGCCGGAGAATGGGTGATCATGTTCATCTGAATATTTAATCCGTCCTTTGTTGCATAACTGAATTTATTGAGATCCGTAGTTTCTGTCAACGCTTTGGCGGTTGTCATATCTGCGGCATAACTAAAGCTCCAGTCACCGCTAATCGGCGCATTGTTCTTGGAGTCCTTCATCAGTTCATGAACCATTCCGACTACGTGCACGGTGTCTCCGGGCGGCTCGTTCTTGAAATAATAGGTCAGCAGCAGATATTCCTGCCTGAACTGATCCCCGGCAAGCTTCGTATCCATATGATTGATGGACTGCAAATCACCAATCTGCTCCCCTTGCTCATTCTGAAGCTGCAGCTGGCTGACATCGAAACGGGCCATCATCTCTTCGGCGGGCAGCCCGCTGGCATCGGTAATTCGGAGATTCAGCATCATCCGGTTAGGGTCGGCAACGACCTCCTGGAGTGTCAAAGTGTATCCCTGATCCGTAACCTCAATGTCAGGCTGTTTGATCACCCCGGCCTTCTTGGCTTCCAGCAGCCGGTGATCGGTCCACTCGGAAGGCAGGAGCAGCAGCCTCTGGGATGAAGCGGTCTGTACCTGCGGCGGACCCTTAGTGACGGAGGGGATTAGCAGCAGATACGTGAGAACAATAACAGCCGCTGCGGATCCTGCCAGCAGGGCCGCTATAGGCAGCTTTCTGCGTTTAGGGTCAGCCGGGTAATCCGGTGCTGTCTCTGATGCAGCCGGCAGAATCTCCGTCTTGCGGATTTGCTCCATGACCCTGCTTGTGAAATCTTCATCCATGGTCTGATCATCATGCCGGAAGGGAGGCATCATCATATCCTCATCCGTCATATCCGGAAGCTTAGCATTATCTTGTGTATGGTAATCCCATTTTTTCATTGGAATCCTCCTTTGCTGTGGGCCATTGTTTTTTGAGCTTCAGCCGGGCGCGGTGCAGGCGGTTCTTCACCTGATGGAGGTTCATTCCCGTAACTGCAGAAATTTCCTCATACGTAAGCTCACCCGTGTAGCGCAGCAGGAGGACAATACGGTAACGCTCCGGAAGCCGGTCCAGTTTTTTTTGCATCTCCAGCTTGTTTTCCTTGATCATGTACCGTTCTTCAGGTGTGGGCTCCTCTGCCCGCTGCTCCGGGAACACTCCTCCGGTAAAAGAAAATGACTTGCGGCGCTTCTGGGATTTGAACCGGTTGATGGCGATGGTGTACAGCCACGCGGAGAAGCTGCTCTGCCCGTTATGGCTGCGCAGCTTCTGATAAGCCTGAATGAAGGTATCCTGCGCCAGATCCTGCGCATCCTGATGGCTTGCTCCAAGCCCCAGCAGCAGACGGTATAATCCGGATTTGTACTGGTCCACCAGTACAGCGAAAGCCTCCCTGTTTCCTGCCAGCACCTCGGCAATAATCATTTCAGTGTTGTCTTGGTCCCTCATCTATTGCCTCCAGTTGGACTTATTTACTTATAAGACGCTCTCAAGGAATATTATTTCTCACTTTTTTTCAAAAACAAGGCGATTTTCTCATGGCTGCGTTCGAATGTAAAGAATCCCTTCCATTGGCATGGAAGGGATGGAGTGCCGGCTATGCTGCCGGCATTAATGTGTCAAGCTATACACGAGAATTGCCTGCTGCAGATAGATCAGGCTTTTTTTGAAGCCGAAGCCGGCGAAATAGGGCGAAGCAATTGCATCCTCGCTGACCTCCTCATTGCGGAAGAACGGAGGGCAAGGGTTCAGCAGTGCACCGGGCCTGGCCTGTCTCATCCGCTCAAGCGTAATCTGATACCGGGTGATGTATTCCTCATTCAGGAAGCTTTCCGGCAATGAATCCGTAAGAAGGATATCACTCTCCGGGAGTACCTGTTCCAGACTGGTATAAAAGTTATAGTTGGCGTTCTCCGTACCCAGCTCCTGGCCTGCTGTACAGACATGCTTGAAATTCAGGTTCAATACTTTGGCGGCTTCCATCCAGGTTCGGGAGATGTTGCCTGCCGGTCCTGCGAAGGTATAAGTCAATTCGCGGTAATTCTCCCGGCTGCAGCGCAAGGCATACAGGTCAGCCAGAATCTCGCAGGGATGATTATGCGCTGTCATAGCGTTGATTACCGGAATCGCTGCATGAGCAGCCAGCTCCTCCAGCTTGGTTATATTAGGGTGCCTGACAATGACCGCGTCACCCCAGTTCTCCAAATAGCGGATCATGTCACCGGGGGATTCCCGCTTATCCAGCGTCTGGGGCGGAAAGGTAATGTAATCCCCGCCTAAATCCCGGATGCCTTTCTCGAAGCTGACCCGGGTCCGCAGGCTGGTATCAGGAAAGAACAGGATCATGGTTTTACCCTGGAGCAGCGGCTGGGCGGTCCTGGAACGGAGCTGGTCCGTTAAATCGAAGATTTCGAGAATCTGCGCGGCCGTAAGACTGTCTATGTTCAGAAAATGCATATATAAATCCTCCTGAATCGTATGTATATGATAACAACTGTATAAATATACAATACTTTGGAAGGATATACAATGCAGATTCTGCAAGCTTTTGCGTAGGAAATTGTGTCAGCCGGATACTCCAATGGCAATGGCCGGAGATAGGGCAGGGTCGAGCAGACGCATCAGCTTTAGCAGGTTGGACTCAGACATGGCGATGCAGCCGGCGGTCGGCTTGTCTTCCGCCTTCCAGATATGCAGAAAGATGGCACTGCCCTTGCCTGGCACCACCGGAGCATCGTTATACCGCAGAATCACAGCATATTTATATAGCGGCTGCCGGAGCCGTTCATATGATTGCCAGTGCAGATCCGGATTACCGGAGTAGGATACCCATTGATTGTACTGGACGGAGTGCGGATCATCGATCCAGTAATCCTGCCCGGTCGTTCTGATATAGGGAAGTTTGAGACCGCCGGGATCTGCTGCTGATCCGAAGCTTGAACCGAGCGGAAATACTCCGGAAGGTGTCCGTTTATCGCCTTCCCTGGTTTTGCCGATGCCGCCGCTTCCCAAGGTTACCGGGATGCCGGGGAGAATGGATATCCATTGTCCGTCTACCTTCTGCAGGAGTGACAGCCGGCCTGTCTGTGCACGGGGAGAGACCGCTTCAACGACGATTATCTGGCTGCTGTGCAGCATTTCTGCTTTGTAGGGCCAGGATTCAGAGAACCCGGCTGCAGCGGCCTTAGAGCTTCCGGCAGAGCATACAGCAAGCAGAAGCAGTAGCGGCATTAGGATTACGGCTAGTACGACAGCAGGCAGTTTGAAGTGTTGACGGCGCATAACTCATCCTCCTTTGAACTTTATTACCTCTGAAGCACTCCGGAGAATCGCTCCGCCGCTGATTTTCCGCCCGCCAGCAGTCAGCGGGCAAGCAGGCGGCAAGCAGAAACAGAGCAGGGCGGGAAGTCCGCCGCTGCTCTGTGGATTTTTTATAAATGTTGTAAGTTTATAAACCCAGCGTATTGCCTTTCTCCAGCCGCTGAATCTGCTGCTCACCGCTGTCCGCCAGCTCGCGGAACTGGCTGATCGTTTCCCGCATCTTAGGCAGTGCCTCCTGTTTATAGGAGCTGATGGAATCCAGTGCGGACAGTACATCACTGAAGGCCTGCTTCAGCGTTTCGGCAGAGATGCTGGTCTCAAGCGACTGTTTGTGGATCGCCGCGCCTTGATCCTTCAGCATTTTGGAGGTGCCGCTGATCAGATTATTGGTGGTCTCATTCAGCAGCTCGATTTTTTTGAGCACAATCTTCTGGTTATAGAGGGCGCTGGCAACCGTAACGGAGATTTTGAGTGCTGAGACGGTAACATTTCTCGCACGGTCAACGCCGCGGATCAGCTCCTTGTTGTTGCGTATGACGACCTCGATCGCCATAATGCCCTGCTGGTTCACGGCCAGCATCTGCTGCAGGTCCATCACCCGCTGCCGCAGCGGGAAGAGTACCTCTTCGGTAATGAACCGGATTCGCTCTGCGTCTTCATTACGCTGTCCGGCGGCTTCTATCTGCCGTTCAATCTCCTGATCCATCAGCAGTCCGAGCTGAATTTCCTTCTGCAGCCGTCTGGTCAGCTCACGCAGATTATGCTGCTCGATTTCAAGTGTCGTATTATCATTCTTCAGAACGGCTTTGCCCTTATCCAGGGACAGAATAATATCCGAGATGACGCTGTCGGCCTTCTGGTATTTCGCGAAATAGCTGCGCAGGGGATGGAAGAACTTGCCCAGGAACCCGCTTTTGGCAAAATCCAGCCCGCTCGGGTCCAGATCCTTCAGCTGCAGCTGCAGCTCTGTCAGCCCCTTGGCAACCTGCCCGCCCTCGTCGCCGGTCTTGGACAAATTGCCTACAGAGACCTGCAGCAGTGCATTTGTCTCCGATGAGGAGCGCATGGTGCCCATTCCGAAGCTGTCAATCGACTGCAGTACCGCTTTGCGCTTCTCCAGTGAGGAAAAATCAAGCTCCAGAATGCTGGTGACATTGCTGATTGCCTGCTCCTTCAGCTCCGTAACCTCGGCAGGCTCAGGCTGAACCTCTGCTTCAATGACGGATTTCAGCTTCTCTCTGCTGGGTATTTCCATTGAAAATGACATGGGGAACCTCCTCCGGGAATATGAACCTGCTTCTACATTTGCACGTTGAGCAGATTGCCGATTTTATAGACCACATCATCGGTATCAGCATTGATGTTTGCAGCTTCATTGATGCTTGAGATGCTCTCGAGCGCCTTGATGTTGGCATTATAGCCGATGGTGTAAACCGGAATCTTGTAGCTTTCAATCAGCCCTCTGATCTCGTCCAGTGAATGCCCTTCGTTCGTCTCCCCGTCACTGAGCACGAAGATCAGCGGCTTCATTCCCGGGTTCTGCGCGAGTGTCTCCTGGAGCATCTTCATGGCCACAACCATTCCGTCAAACGTGGATGTCCCCCCGGCCGCCTGCAGGCTGTTGACCGCCCCGACGAACAGGGAGCGCTGGTTCGTGTCATATTTGGCAATCGGCAGATTAATAGTCACCTCACTGGAGTAGGAGACAAAGCCGATGCTGTTGTCCTTGCCGAGATACTTCTGGCCTTGCAGCAGCGATTCCTTCAGGCGGTTCAGCGGCTCACCGGCCATACTGCCGGATACATCGGCTACAAATACCGCAGCGACCGGCGTGCTGCCGTTCTTCTTCTCCTTCCACAGCTTCTGCGCAGAGGAGAGCAGTATGCCGTCAACCGGCTTCAGCTCGGACTCGTAATCATTCAGACCGCCAAAACCTTTAGCTGCGGCAGATTTCTGGTACTTCTCCTGCAGGGCAAAGTCCGCGAATTCCCGGATAATGGCAAGCTTCTCTGCCGGCAAATTGCCGAGGGCATAGAGCGGACTGTCATGCCGTACACCGAACGGGGTGAACACATAACCGCTTGTCAGTTCAGGGGCATTGATATAAGTCTGATATTCCAGGACAAATGCATCCAGCATGCCTGACTTTGCAGCTTCACGCATTTGCAGGGTGGTGGAGGCAATAAAGGGGATCCCCGCCTGGAACCGCTCGAAGCCCTGAACAGCCTTATCACCCAGCAGATCACTGCTGTCGAAGGTGGTAAGCGCAGTTACCAGGAAATTCAGCCCTGTTGAACTGGCAAAAGGATCGGTGTAGCCCATCGCCAGTTCACCTGCCGCGATGGCGTCGGTAACGGTCTTGACATTGATGGAGCCGTATTTCTCTACCAGCTCATCATATTTCGCCTTGCTCATGACCACTCCGGCAACGTTGCCGGCCAGCCGCTGGGCCACGAGCTCAGCAGGGATGCCGCTGGCCTTGACCATTTCTCCCCAGAGCTCGTTCGAGGGAGAATAGGCGTCAGGCACGTACTTGCCGGACCGGATATAATCGGCGGCCGTCCCGGAAGCGATATTGCGGACCCGGACAGAGACCGGCTTGCCGTCCACGACGATCCCCGCCGAATTGAAATCAGCGGCCACATCATTCAGCCAGCCGTCGTTGCCGGTCCCGGATTTCTCAGTCGAGGAAAAAATTTCTGCGTAGCTGTCCGTCTTACTGTCCACAGAAAGCGGAAACTTGGAGATATCGGGCAGGGCATCGCTGACTGACACCGGGTCCAGATCAATTTGCCCTTTTACCGGAGCCGCACTGCTGACTTGTATCTCCCTGCAGATCCGGTTCAGTGCTTTATCCGCATCCTCTGCTGTAATCTCTGTCTTGGATTTACCCAGATTAGAGGTCAGGCTGATACCGAAATAGACAAGTGCAAAGACAGTCACAGCAATGAGGCCCAGCACGATGAAGGTTTTACCTTTTCCGGCCATGGTCATCTTCCTTTCTACTGCTGATAGAGCTTCGTCTGCCCGATCAGAGCCGTTAATTCCTGCATACAGGGCATTTCCAGCGCGGCAGCCGCATCTGTGCTCCCAAGCCGGGAGAGCTCCAGCAGCAGCTGGTCCAGCTTAAGCAGAATTTCTTCATTGGCGGCCAGGCAGTTCTTAACATAGGAAAAATACTCGTTATACAAGGTGTTTTTTTTCTGAAGCAAGGCGTTTGAGAATCTGCCGGTGTTCTTTTTACCAGTGAACTGTGCGAATTCGGCGGCGTCAAATACACTGAGCTTGCTCAAGATACTGCGGATATTCAGATAGAGCAGCTTCTCCACCTCCTGAATTACGGTGTTAAATTTCCTGAAGCTGAGCTCGGTCCGTTCAAACCGTCCGTCCAGCACCTGGAGCAGTATTTTTTTCTTCTTATCAATCCGCTCCAGCTGATCCAGGGCCAGGGCTGCATCCTCACTCAGTACACGTACATTGCGGTAGCGGTTCAGCGCGGTTATATAGTCTTCACGGGTCTCCAGAGCGACTGCAGTGTGTATGACAGGCGGGTTGAAGAGCAGGGTATAACTCCCGTAGAGGACGATCAGCAGACTGACTATCAGAAGGGTTACACCTGCTGCAGTCTCAAGGGTACTGTCTCCGCCGATGGCAACTCCGAGGAGCCCCGGTGACAATACGGCAATATTCAGGACAACAATTCCGGCAATGATGCCAAGCAGCATAGCAGGTCTGGAATGATTCAGGATAAACACCCCCTTAAATGAGTATATTTACCTACTGCTCTGTTTGATTCGTTATTTGCAAGAAATACTGTGTGCGGACTACATCATAGACCTGACCGCCTCAAAAGATGTAAACTATTCCCATATGATAAAGAGAAGTGTATGAGGAGGAGTGAATATGTTTAGAAAACCTCTGTTTTGGAGCGTATTACTGCTGGGGATATGCGGAATTACCGCTGCCGTCCTGTTATGGCCCGGAGATCCGCAGCAGCCTGCTGAACTGACGGAGCGGGACTATGCTGAGCAGTATGTTAAGCAGAGTATTGAGTCATATCA
Organism: Paenibacillus sp. MMS20-IR301; assembly: GCF_032302195.1. NCBI lineage: Bacteria > Bacillati > Bacillota > Bacilli > Caryophanales > Paenibacillaceae > Paenibacillus > Paenibacillus sp. MMS20-IR301. Next base: position 2,299,087 of record NZ_CP135275.1, on the reverse strand, counting down.
GCGGGAATGGCCGGAGGTGGTCATCAAAGACAGCAAGATTGTGAAATTCGAGCAGATTGCTGAATTCTCAGATCTGCTGGCTGCACCTGTAAAGCTATGGCGCCTGGAATACCGCCTCACACCAGAGGATCCGGATAAGGTGATGCTGCCCGGCGGAATGCAGGTTGTGGACGGCCAGATCACGGAAGACGGAAGTATGGGTAAGCCGGTGCTGATGTTCTCTTACAGCAGTAGCGCGCCGGAATATTTGGGGGAGCTCTGGAACGGCGAGAATGATCTGGGTACGCCGGCCGGGCAGGAAACGGCGCTGCGCAAGTTTTTGGAAGGACAGGGGAAGCTGCCGCATGAGACGTTCAGCGGCAGCCATATTCTGGTTCAGTTTCCGCTGACGAGCGGAGATACCAGCCAGCTGCTGTTATCCCAGCCGGTGAAGCGGGGAGAGCAGGGAATCTGGGCGGTTGAACGCTGGATGGATACGAACGGCAATGAATATTACGCAGTGCCGCAAACGGGGGAGAGTCCGGCAGCTTATTATGCCGGACTGCAGGCACGCGCAGATGCAGGGACTGAGCCGGCGCTGCTTGATCCGGTACAGGTAGCGGTACAATACATCAAGACCGAGATCGGCCTGCCTGTGTCCCGGGATAAGCTTGTCATTAACTATGAGGCAACTGCTGAAGATTTCGCAGTTACGCCTGTAAGCAGCCTCATAGGTTATGTGACTGGCCTTGCGAGGGAGGGGGACAAACTGAGCTTCGATCAGGTGGAGTGGCTTACACTTGAAGACTCCGCCCGTTTTGCAGGCCTTGGTCTTACCGAGGAGGATTTGCCCGGAGGGTTCTATATTCTTAATAAATACAAGATTGACGATCATTATACAGTTACAGCGGAAACGGAGTATGAGCTGATCGACCGGGACAATTTAGGCTCGAAGAAGAGTGTTAGCAAAGACGAATTTATTGCGTATTATGAGCAGTTTTCCAGTTGGGGGCCTCCATGCAGGATAACTGTCAGTGAATCTGTGGTGAAGTCAGTCAGTGAGGTTTATGTCCCGTAAATCTGCAAATTTTAAGGAATTAGGGGTTGACGTCAGCTCACTTGGCGTGTAACATATGAACAGTCGTTAACCCGCTAATTACATAGTATTCTCGTATAACCTCGCAGCCGGCAGGTACATCAGGGCGAGGGTTTCTACAGGAAGCCTACTCTTCCTAACTACGATGACAAGGACCGCATGAACAGCGTCCCTGTCCCGGAGTTAGGTTTATTTGCGTTTAGCGGCAGAAGTAATCACAGAAGATTCAGGAGGCATCATAAGAATGAAGGATATGAAATACTTAATTTCCGTGCTTGTAGGCGCTATGAGCTACGGTATTTTATCTACAATCGTCGTATTGGCCTACGGGCAAGGCTACAAGCTTGGAGAAGTGGTCGGAACACAGCTGCTTACCGGCTGCATTCTCGCCTGGCTGCTCGCCCTGTTTACCAAGCTTAGGGAGAACCGCAAGCAGCGCAGCCGCAATGCAGCCGCAGCTTCTTCCGGGCAGGCTCCGGCGCTGAAGCTGGCCTGGAAGCACAGACTGCTGCTGATGCTGGCCGGTGCGCCGACTGTAGTTACAGGCTTGCTGTATTACCAGTCGCTCCGGTACATACCGGCTTCACTGGCGATTATCCTGCTCTTCCAGTTCACCTGGATCAGCGTGCTGATTCAGGCGGTCAGCAAACGCCAGCGCCCCGATAAGGTCACGGTACTGACGCTGCTGCTGCTGTTCGGCGGAACACTGCTCGCTGCCGGCATTCTTAACCAGGGAGCTGCCGAATTCAATGCAACAGGGCTGGTTCTGGGGTTATTGTCAGCTGTTAGCTACTCGATGTTCATTATCTTCAGCGGCAAGGCCGTTCCGTCTGCGCATCCGGCCTACCGCAGCGCCTGGATGGTTACCGGCGGCCTGCTGCTGCTGTTCATCCTGTTCCCGCCAACCTTCCTGTTTAACGGCCTGCTGTGGGGGCAGCTGCTGCTGTTCGGCTTCCTGCTCGGCCTGTTCGGCGCCTTTATTCCGCCCGTGCTGTTCGCCATCGGGGTTCCGCATATCGGCGGAGGCATGGCAGGGATTCTCGGTGCAGCCGAGCTGCCGGTTGCCGTACTGCTCTCGTCCTTTGTCCTGCACGAGCAGGTAAGCGGCCTGCAATGGATTGGCGTTGTGCTGGTGCTGCTGGGTGTCGTATTGCCTGAGCTGTATAAGCTGCGCTGGGGGAAGGGCCGGGTTGCAGCTTCTCAATAAGACAAGGCGCGTGCTGCGCCGGGTTATATAGTTATCCGTCCGCAGAGTATGTACCCCTGCGGCACAGAGCCGGATTCATCCGCCCCGGAAGGGTGGGGAATCCGGCTCTGTTTCTTGAGGCGGGAAGCAGAAATTAAGGGCACAAGTGCCCTTATATTCGCCGAAACCGGGCGGGAAGCAGGAATTAAGAGCACAAGTGCCCCTATATTCGCCGAAAGTGGGCGGGAAGCTGAGATTAAGGGCACAAGTACCCCTATATTCGCCGAAACCGGGCGGGAAGCGGAAATTAAGGGCACAAGTGCCCCTATATTCGCCGAAACCGGGCGGGAAGCAGGAATTAAGAGCAGAAGTGCCCCTATATTCGCCGAAAGTAGGCTGGAAGCAGAAATTAAGGGCAGAAGTGCCCCTATATTCGCCGAAAGTGGGCGGGAAGCAGGAATTAAGAGCACAAGTGCCCTTATATTCGCCGAAACCGGGCGGGAAGCAGAAATTAAGGGCAGAAGTGCCCCTTGAATTAACTCAGCCTATGGCAGATATTTTTCTGTAAAAGGGAAGATCCGGCCAACTGAAACAGCAAGATTGAAAGCGTAAACATTTTTGTTGCCAAATCCGGATTTCAGTGCTATTCTGTATTTGGGATTGTTACTGAAAAGGCAAAACCCAAAACATGGTCACGTGTTTTGGGTTTTGCCTTTCTTTGTTGTTAAGGCCTGCAGGACGCTGCTGAGCTCCTTGAACACTCTACATCAATCAGAAAGGCGGGCGGCCCGTTACAGCTGAACGGAAGTTGCCCAATGTATTACAGCCAGGTGTCTACATCCTGTATTGATGATGAAATTCGGGATAAGGGAGGGCAGATGGTTGATTATCGAGAAGATTTTCAATAATAATGCCATCATTGCCAAGGATTCAGGCAAAGATGAACTGGTTGTCATGGGACGCGGAATCGGCTTCAAGAAGAACGCCGGTGACCCGGTGGATGAATCGCTCATCGAGAAGACCTTCGTACTGAGGCAGAATGATGCGTCCGAGAAATTCAAAGCGCTGCTGGCAGATGCGCCGGCTGAATATGTGACCTTATGTTACGATATTATTGAGTACGCCAAGCGGTCCCTGAAAGCAAGGTTAAGCGATTATATCTATGTTACCTTGACAGATCATTTGACCAATGCGCTCCGACTATGGGACCAGGGCATCCGCAATTCCAATCCTCTGGTCTGGGAGATTCAGCGCTGTTATCCCAAGGAATACGGGATCGGGCTGAATGCCATGAAGATCATTGCTGAGTGTACAGGGATAAGGCTGCCGGATGATGAAGCCGGTAATATTGCCCTCCACCTGATCAATGCGCAAATGAATGGCACGGGTCATAAAATTGCCGATGTCGCCAGGCAGACACAGAAGATCGACGACATCCTCAATATTGTTAAATATTCCTATAACAACGAGATTGATGAGCAGTCTGTCAGCTATGAACGGTTCATTACCCATCTGCGGTACTTTTTCCAGCGGGCGCGCAAGCAGGAGCCAAGTGAAGCGGTGGATGATTTCCTCCTCAAGCAGGTAAGGACCAAATACAAGAAAGCCCATAGCTGCGTGCTCAAAATAGAGCAGTATCTCAATGAGAAGCTGCTGGATGAGGAAATCCTGTACTTAACGATTCACATCCAGCGTGTGACGCAAAGACAAACTTAATACAAACAACCTTTGGATTGTTACTGGTCATGCAGGCGAAACCAAATCAGGCAGGGAACTAACTGCTGTGATGGTTTCGCCTGTTTTTTACTAATCAGGAATTTAGGAGGACTCATTATGAAATATGATGCACTGGCCAAAGAGATCGTCAGAAATGTCGGCGGCAAGGAAAATGTAAACGGTTTATCCCACTGTGTGACCCGCCTGCGCTTTAAGCTGAAGAATGAAGCGCTGGCAAATACGGATGTGCTGAAAAATATGGATGGCGTCGTGACCGTCATTCAGAGCGGCGGCCAGTATCAGGTTGTGATCGGCAACCATGTGCCTGAAGTATATGCCCAGGTTATGTCTGTGGGCGGCTTCCAGGAAGGTGCGGCTGAAGAGGGCTCCGGCCAGAAAACAAGCCTGTTCAACCGGTTCATCGACATGATCTCCGGCGTATTCTCCCCGACGCTTGGCGTGCTGTGTGCCACAGGGATGATTAAAGGCTTCACTGCCCTGTTCGTCACCATGGGGCTGATCACCAATACCTCAGGGACTTATCAGATCCTGAATGCACTGGGCGACTGCCTGTTCTACTTCTTCCCGGTCTTCCTGGGGTATACGGCTGCTAAGAAATTCGGCGCAAATATCTTCATCGGAATGGCTATCGGGGCTACCCTGGTGTACCCGACCTTCAGCAGCACCATGGCTACGGCCGAGCCGTTGTATACGCTGTTTAGCGGAACGATTTTTGAATCGCCGGTCTATATTACATTCCTCGGAATCCCGGTTATTCTGATGTCTTATACATCCAGCGTTATTCCGATTATCATCTCTACTTATGTAGGCTCCAAGCTGGAAGGCTTCTTCAAAAAGATAATTCCAAGCGTGGTGCGTACCTTCCTGGTTCCGTTCTTCACTCTGCTGGTTACTGTACCGCTTGCTCTGATTGCTATCGGCCCGGTCTCCACCTGGGCAGGACAGCTGCTTGGCGAAGGCACCCTGTTCCTGTACAATCTTAGCCCGGTTATTGAAGGCTTGCTGGTCGGCGCATTCTGGCAGGTATTCGTTATCTTCGGCCTGCACTGGGGCCTTGTACCGATTGCGCTCAACAACATGGCTGTGCTGAAGTACGATCCGATTCTGGCGGCTTCCTTCGGTGCTTCGTTTGCCCAGACCGGTGCGGTACTGGCCATTCTGCTGCGGACCAAGAACGTCAAGCTCAAATCGCTGTCCATTCCGGCAATCATCTCCGGGATCTTCGGAGTTACCGAGCCGGCTATTTACGGGGTTACACTTCCGCGCAAGAAGCCGTTTGTACTTAGCTGCATTGCTGCGGCAGTCGGCGGGGGGATTATCGGCCTGATGGGCACCAAAGGTTACATTCTCGGCGGGATGGGCGTTTTCGGCATTCCGAGCTATATCAGTCCTGACGGAATGGACAACGGCTTCTACGGTGCAATTGCAGCGATTGTGATCAGCTTTATCCTCGGATTCATCCTCGTGTTCTTCTCCGGCTTCAAGGATGAAGAGGTGGCTGACGGCAAGAGCACAGGTTCTCCGCGCAGCACGCTGGTCAAGCAGGAGACTGTCGGCAGTCCGCTGAAGGGCCAGATCCGGGCACTGTCTGAGCTGACTGATGAAGCTTTCTCGACCGGTGCGATGGGTAAAGGCATTGCCATTGAACCGCAGGAAGGCAAGGTGTATTCGCCGGTAGACGGTATTCTGACCACCCTGTTCGCTTCCGGTCATGCCATCGGCATCACGAGTGACAACGGAGTAGATATTCTGATTCATGTCGGCAAGGATACCGTTAAGCTGAAGGGCAAGCACTTTACCCCGAAGGCGAAGCAGGGCGATGCCGTCAAAAAAGGCCAGCTGCTGATGGAGTTTGACGTTGCGGCGATTAAAGAGGCCGGGTATACGCTGACTACGCCAGTCATCATTTCGAATTCCGGTGATTATCTTGATGTGATTGAGACGGAGCAGAAGAGCATTGATTATAAGGAGAATCTGCTGACCGTTATGATCTGATTGCAGTCCAAACAACAGCCATTATGAGGAGGAATTATAGATGAGCAAGGTTTATGCGGAATTTCCCGAGGATTTCCTGTGGGGCGGTGCAACCGCTGCCAACCAGCTGGAGGGCGGCTTCGATGCAGAGGGCAAAGGCCTGAGTACAGCAGATGTAATTACAGCCGGAACCCATACGGTATCGAGAAGAATTACACCGGTGCTGGAAGCCGGAGCTAATTATCCGAGCCATGAGGCTGTTGATTTCTATCACCGCTATAAGGAGGATATCGCCCTGTTTGCCGAGATGGGCTTCAAGGTATTCCGTTTATCGATAGCCTGGTCGCGGATTTTTCCGAACGGGGATGATGCGGAGCCGAATGAAGCAGGACTTCAATTCTACGACCGGGTGTTCGCTGAATTGCGTAAGCATAATATCGAGCCGCTTGTTACAATCTCCCATTATGAAACACCGTTCCACCTGGCTGAAGCTTACAACGGATGGGGAGACCGCCGAACTGTTGATTTCTATGTCCGTTATTGTGAAGTGATCTTCAACCGGTATAAGGATACGGTGAAGTACTGGCTGACCTTCAACGAGATCAATATTCTGACGATGCCGTTCGGCACCTTCCTGGCGGGAGCCATTATGCCGCAGGGTAATGCGGAGCTGGGCACCTCGGCGGCCGGCGATAACGAACAGCTGCGGTATCAGGCGCTGCATCACCAGTTCATTGCCAGTGCCAAAGCGGTGAAGCTGGGGCATGCCGTTAATCCCGGTTTCCGCATCGGTTGCATGATTGCATACATGTGCTCCTACCCGCTGACCTGTAACCCGGAGGATGTGCTGCTCGCGCAGCAGAAGGATAATCTCAGCAACTTCCTCTGCTCCGATGTTCAGGTCAGAGGCGCGTATCCGGGCTTTGCCAAACGGTATTTCGAGGAGAACAACATCGTGCTTCAGCTGCAGGAGGGGGATGAGCAGATTCTGAAGGACGGCCGGGTAGACTTCTATACCTTCAGCTATTATTCATCCACCTGTGTCAGTGCTGATCCGGACCGGGAAGCGATCGGCGGCAACCTGTCGATGGGCTTGAAGAATCCCTACCTAAAGGCCAGCGCATGGGAATGGCAGATCGACCCGCAGGGGCTGAGATGGTCGCTGAATCATATTTACAACCGCTACGGCATCCCGATGATGGTTGTAGAGAATGGCCTTGGGGCCGTAGATAACGTTGAAGCGGATGGAAGCATCAAAGACGATTACCGGATTGAGTATCTGCGGGAGCATATTAAAGCGATGGGAGAGGCGCTGGCGGATGGTGTAGAGCTGATCGGCTATACTCCATGGGGCTGTATCGACCTGGTCAGTGCCGGCACAGGGGAAATGAAGAAGCGCTACGGCTTCATCTACGTTGACAAGGATAATGAGGGGAACGGTACACTGGCCAGAGCACGCAAAGACAGCTTCTACTGGTACAAAAAAGTAATTGCGAGTGGCGGAGCCCAGCTGGATTAACTGTGATAATCATCTGTAAATATACAAAAAGCAGCCAGGCAGAGCAAATGCTCGCAGGGCTGCTTTTTTTATTATTTTAAGGGAGATTTATCATTGTTGCCGGACCTGTGCAGACTGTACAATTAGTCCCGGAAAATACATATTATGCTAAGGCGTGTTGAAGCAGTACACATTCGCTACAGAAAGGGTTGAAGCCTTGCATGGGATCCATGTCTTCAGAGGACCGGGTTCAACAAGAGTTTGAAGAAAACAGATGTCAGAGCTGCGGAAGATGGGATGTTGAAGCGGAGTACCAGTTACCCTTATGCCATGAATGCCGGACACAGCTGGCGAAACGGCCGGTGCCGCTGTGGATCAAGGGGACTGCGGCAGGAGTCGCCCTATTGCTTATCTATGCGCTGACGTTATTCCCGTCTTCACTGGCTGCCGGAATTCACTACCAGCGGGGGAAAGAAGCCTATGCCGGGCATAAGAACTGGACGGCAGTGCATGAGTTCGAACAGGCGGCAGAGCGGTATCCCGATTCAACCAAGATAACTGCCCGGCTGTTCCTGGCTTACTATCATGCAGGCGGAATTAACGAAGCGGTTCAGGTGTTCAGTAAGATCGGCGGGGAAAAAGCCGAGAATGCAGTGATAGCCGATGAAATCAACAATGCGATTGATGAGCTGGACCGCCGTTATTATTCAGATGATGAGCTGCAGGGTATTTATGCGGAAGCGGATCTAAGCCTGCGGATTGCGAATCTGGAGAAATACATAGCGGACCATCCGGAGAGCGCCTCCGGGCGCTATTATTTGGCGGACAGTTATTTCGATGCGGAGCAGTTTGCTAAGGTTGAAGAAGTAATCTTGAAGCTGCAGGAGACGGAGCCGGGGTTCGATGATGCGGAGCTGCTGCTTGCCGCCGCTTACCGGGAGTTGAAGCAATACGACCAGGCTACCGGTATAACAGAGTCTGTGCTTGCGAGGAACGTAGAGAGTGACCGTGCCTTATTTGCCTTGAGCCGGATTGAGCTGAAGCAGCATAAGGATGAGCAGGGGCTGCGCGATGCAGAGAAGGCCTATCAGCTGAATCCGGACAGCGGGGCATATATCGCGAATCTGGCGCTAGCCAATCATTATAATCAGCGCCTGGATGAACGTGACCGCCTGGCGGGCCTGCTGCCGGGCCGGGAGGATTACAGCCAGCAGGAGCTGGATAAGCTGAATTCGGTCTTTAATGAGACAACCGCGTGGCGGGACTAATCGGAGGCGAGGGTATCGATGTTTTTTATTCCGGGATTTATCATTAGCATAATTACGTTTCCGGGTGTGATTGTTCATGAATTCGCCCATCAGCTGTTCTGCCGGCTCTTCCGCACCTCCGTTCTGGATGTCTGCTATTTCCGGGTCGGCAATCCGTCAGGGTATGTGGTGCATGAGCACCCGAGGAAGAACTCGCACCAAATCTGGATCGGCCTTGGCCCGTTCTTCATCAACTCGCTTATAGGCGCCTTAATCGCTTTACCTGCAGCTATTCCGGTTATGCGGTTCGGAAGCCCGACAATTGTCGATTACATCCTGATCTGGCTTGGTGTATCCATTGCCATGCATTCGATTCCAAGCACCGGCGACGCGAAGAATATATGGAACAGTGTCAAGGACAAGCAGACCTCCTGGCTGGTGAAAATAGTAATGACCCCCATTGTCGGTCTCATCTATCTCTTTTCATTCGGCTCTGTTCTGTGGCTGGATCTTATTTATGGTTTCGCTGTGGCGACAGGTATTCCGTATTTGCTCATTAATCTATTAGCATGATTGCAGAAGTTACTATAATAAGTAAGGGGAAGCCGGATGAATATTAAAGGGATCGAGAATATGGATTACAGAAGTATAGAGAGCCAGGTGCAGCAGGGCGGCAGATTCGTCATTTACACCTATTGCATTTCAATCATCCTGATGACGTTCAGACGCAGCTCGGACATCTACTTCATCAGGGCGGACGGGAATGCCGTTACTGCGGGGCTTAAGTTCACGCTGCTCAGCGCTATTGTCGGCTGGTGGGGGATTCCCTGGGGGCCGATCTATACGATAGGTGCGCTCATTACGAACCTGAGGGGCGGAAAAGATGTAACGGCAGAGGTCATGGCGTCCATTACGGAGCAAAGCGCGTAAGCAAATAAGGTCCCGGAGCAGTGACTGCTGCCCGGGACCTCTTTATTTGCTTACATAATTAAGACTTGCTGCTGCATACGGCGATATAATTCAAATCCTTGCCGGTAGTATTGAAGAAGCTGTACATCTTCTTGAACTGTTCACGGTTCTCCCGCTTCATTGCATTCTTGAAGATCCGCAGCGTACCCAGCAGACCTTCATCACGGATCATCCCCTTGATGCTCATCAGCGACATGGTGCCGTTAGCATGGTCTACCTGCTTGAATCCGGCGGAGTAGAAGAGGCCTTCCCAGCTGGCTACCGGCAGCGGCTCTACGTTGATGTGAATCGTCTTGCGCAGCTCCGCCAGCTCTTCGGCCATATTCTCTTTGGCAAAGGTGATGTCATGTGTAAGCAGAACGCCACCCGGCTTCAGCACACGGAAGTATTCAGCGACCGCCTTCTGCTTCGCTGCCTGATTCAGCATGGTCAGCATGGCTTCATTAATGACTACATCAAAGCTGTTATCCTCGAACGGAAGCTTCATTGCATTTGCCTGTCTGACCTGGATATACCCTTCCAGATTGGCATCCTTGATATTCTTCGTTGCCTTCTCCAGTGCCCGCGGGTCCATATCAATCCCTGTAATCTGACATTTATATTCCCGGGCAAGCTGGATGGACGTAGTACACATATTGCACGCCACTTCCAGTACTTTGCTGTTGTTGCTCAGCTTCGCATGCTCTATCAACCAGTTCGTCGCTGCGACACCGCCGGGGCGCAGCCGTTTCTTGCCCAGTCTTGCCAGGAAATTATGACCGACTTCCTTTTTCAACATGTCTCAGCTCCTTCTTCTCAGGCTTCACTACGATCAGCAGCATTTGGAAAGCTTCGTTAGCGTATAGGGCATGGGGAATATTAGCCGGCAAAATAATGCTTTCTCCAGACAAAACGGTGTATTCCTTGTCGGCAATAGTAATCCGGGCTTCTCCGGAGAGCAGGTTGACCATGGCATCACCGGGGGAGGAATGTCCACCGATCGATGACCCTTTATCCAGTGAGATCAGTGTCATTGCCAGACTCGGCCGCTGTACCAGGGTGATGCTGGACACCTGCTGCTCCTCGACCGTGATGATCTTGCGCAGATCCATAACTTCGGCCTGCGGCAATCGTTTGATATAGTTCTCTTGTTCCATAAGGGTTACCTCCGTGTTATAGGCTGATTTGTATAAATTTGCAGCTGCTGTGCGCAGCGAATTCATGCCAGGTATCTGCGGTAACGATGACCGACGCTCCTGAGGTTAAATGGCAGGGCAGCTCCGCCACAAGCATATGCAGCTCACCCTCCAGAACATGAATAATCTTGGATCTGGGAGCTGTCTCGGAACTAATTGTCTCTCCTGCAGCCATGGCATAGAGCACCCATTCAGGGGCTTCACCGGAGCTGCCGGCCAGATGGTTCAGGGACAAGGTGCGGCTCGAGATCTGGAAGGGGCGGATATTAATTAAATCCTGCAGATGAAATACAGTTCCTGCGGTAATTCCACTCATGTCGTCCTCCTGTATATGTTGAATGATTTCTGGCATCTGCTATAATGTAAATATTGGTGAGAATCGTTCTCATTCATTAAATTGTAGCAGAGTTTTTACCATGACTCTGTTGCCATGGCAACAGGAGGGTGATAAATTGCAGGAATATATGGACAAAATTCAAAATACAGTCCTTTTCAAGGGCTTCGGGAATAATGAAGTGCAACAGGCTCTGGGCTGCCTTCAGGGGACGATCAGGGATTATGCCAAGAAGGAGACGATCTTTAAGCCGGATGAATATCTGGATTCAGCCGGCATTATTCTGGAAGGCAGTGTCCTGCTGTGCAAGGACAATAGTGCAGGGATGCGGTTCATCTTCTCCGAGCTGACAAGCGGAGAGATCCTCGGTGAGACAGCGCTCCGCCTGCAGCAGGAGCCGAGCGGCTATGAAGCGGTTGCCGGTGCCGGGTGCCGTATTCTGTTCATCAAGATCAAGCAGATCGTGCGTCCCGGCCAGGCCACCTGCCATTTAAGGGGGCGGATTATCGAGAATATGCTGACCCTGCTGCTGGAGAACAACCGGTCGGTCTATCAGAAGCTGGATCTGGTCTCCCACAAATCATTGCGGGAGCGGATTCTGTATTATTTGCATTTGCAGGCCAAGAAAAATAATTCACCCAGCTTCGAAATTCCGTTCAGCCGGAACGACCTGGCCGATTATCTGACCGTTGACCGGAGCGCCTTATCCAGGGAGCTGCAGCGGATGGCACAGGACGGGCTGATTGCGTTCAACCGGAACCAGTTCGAGCTGCTGGGTGAAGGGGATCAGGTGAATGCTCTAAGATTTAAGGATTGACACCACAATTAATTGGATATATTGTAGATACATTAAGTCTTTGAATTATGTTAGGAAAATTACTCCATCCTGCCTGAGCAGCTGTTCAGCCGGAGAACTGGACGGCTGTCTTCTGAGGTTCCAGACCTCCGCGAAATTGCAGGATGGACTTTTTTACGGCTATCAAAGACTTAGAATATCTATAATATACTTGATAGACGGAAAGACAGGTGGAGAATAATGAAGAACAGGCCGGGCTTAATTGTATCCTCGCTGGTTGTAGCGAATTTTCTGGGGCAGCTGATGCAGACAATGCTGAATACAGCCTTGCCAAGAATGATGCAGGATATCCATATTAACGAAAGTAAGGCACAGTGGCTGATTACTGTATATTATCTGATGGCCGGCATAACAGTGCCGGTCGCAGGGTTTTTGATCGGGAGATTCACGACGAGAGGCCTGTTCTTTACATCAGTTGGCGCCTTTGCTGCAGGTACGCTTATTGCCGGAAGCTCAGCGGAATTCAGCTTCATTGTATGCGGGCGGATCATTCAGGGCTTAGGTGCGGGACTGCTGATGCCGCTGTTCCAGACAACGATTCTGCGCGTCTTCCCGAAAGAAAAGATCGGCTCCGCTATGGGGTTAATCGGACTGGTCATGGGGCTTGCACCGGCGCTGGGCCCGGCCATAGCCGGGCTCGTGGTTCAGGAGCATTCCTGGCGGATTCTGTTCTACGCGCTGCTGCCGGTTGTAATTGCTAATCTGTTCCTTGCAGGTTTCACCCTGAAGAATGTGGGAGAGCGCCATCAGGAGAAGCTGGACCGCAGTTCGGTGCTCTATTCATCCATTGGCTTCGCAGGCCTGCTGTATGGTGTTAATCTGGCCGGGGAGCAAGGTGCCTCTATGGTGTTGGCCGCAGCATTCATCCTTACCGGAATCCTGTTCATTGTACTGTTTATCCGGCGTCAGCTGAAGCTGGCTGCGCCTTTGCTGGATTTCAATTTGTTCCGCAACCGCAGCTTCACTCTGGCTTCAATTATCGGTGTGTTGATGTTCGTTGTCGTGGTCGGTGCTGAGCTGCTGCTTCCGCTGTACGTACAGAATGTCCGTGGACTGACACCGAGGGAATCAGGAATAATGCTGTTACCCGGCGCGCTGTTACTTGGTGTGGCCAGTGTAATTTCCGGCAGATTGTATGACCGTTACGGGGTCAGAATGGTGCTGCGCACCGGCTTCAGCATGATTGGCGGGATCACCGTATTGCTCGCCTTCCTGATAACGCTGAATACTCCAACAGCTGTGCTTGCTGTTAGCTATGCATTAATAATGGCAGGAATCGGTTTTACTATGACTCCGGTTACTGCCTATGCAATGGCCAGTGTGCCGCCCCGGAGCATTGCGCATGCATCGCCGCTGACCATATCCATCCGCTCCTTAGCCAGTTCTATGGGGGGCGTACTGTTTATAGCCATTATGACATTTTTTATGAATTCCAGTTCTGCTGTTTATCCGGTGAATGCGCTGCAGGGATTTCAGGCTGCCTTTTGGAGTCTCGGCATATTCGCTATTATCGGTTTAGGACTATCGTTCAATGTTAAGGGATTAGCTGCCAGAAATACGAATTGAATCCGGCTGAATTATATATAGCTGCTTAGTTTATGTTATAATGAATGTCTTATTGTAAATTAAGCAGAATAGAGGTCGCTGGAAGATGAAACTTAAAATTAACCGCAATGCAGCCAAAGTGTTAAAGGAAATGCTGAACAGTCCGGAAGCAGAAGGAAAAAAGATCCGTGTAGTCATCACTCAAAATCACGGCAACCATGGACATTATGATGTAATCCTGGATACTCCTGCTGAGCATGACGAGATTGTAGCTACGGACAAGGATATCGACGTATTGCTGGATTCACGCGAGCCGCTGCTCGACGGGGTCTGGATTCAATATTTCCATGTTCCCCAGCCAGGTTTCTTTATCACCAACCCTTCTACCGGATTCCTGGAGAAATAAGCAGCTATGTAAGCAGCATTAACGTCCGGTTACCGGACTGTGATAATAGAACAACAGGTTTATAGGAAGCGGCACTGTCAATTCAGCCTACTAATGGCTGTTTGTACAGCTGCCGTTTTTTCTTTCTAGCTTCCCTGAAAGTCGTTGCAAAAGTATGCATTATCGTTGATCGCCTATATTAGAATGACAAGAAATATTATATATACTGTACTTGTAAGCGATTACACAACATCTGCTGGGGGGAAGAACAAGTGAACAAGAAGAAAAGATTATCACTCATGTCTGGAATTCTGATGGTTTCTTTGCTTGCAGCATGCGGCGGGGGAAACGGCAATAGCGGAGGAAATGCGGCGGAGACGCAGGCTCCCGCAGCAACGGCAGATGCCGGCGGGGCTAATGCCCAGCCAGCGGGAGATTCCGGCACCGTAGACACATCCCAGCCAGTAACCCTGAAGATGATTTTTGTAGGACCGAAACCTGTTGATTATGACCTGGTATTCGGAGAGATTAACAAGAAACTCAAGGAGAAAATCAATGCTACCCTTGAAGGAGAGTTCCTGGACTGGTCAGACTGGGCGCAGAAATATCCGCTCAAGCTGGCAGCCAATGAGGACTTCGATCTGATCTATGCCGCCAACTGGGCCGGCTATAATGATCAGGCACTTAAGGGAGGTTTTCTGGAGCTGACCGACGAGATGCTGCAGAAGTATGCGCCGCAGACCTGGGAAGCGATGCCCGAGGTAGGCTGGGGGCAGGCCAAAGTAAACGGCAAGCTCTATATGGTTCCGCAAAACCGCGGGGAAACGGTAGAGAAGCTGATCCTGTACCGCGAGGATCTGCGTAAGAAATATAACCTCCCGGAAATCAACAGCCCGGAAGCTTATGCAAACTATCTGAAGACTGTGGCCGAGAAGGAGCAGGGGGTTACACCTTTTGTACCGGAGACGGGGGACTGGAAGCTGCACAATCTGGACCGGGTCCTGCTGAAGCAGCAGAATGAATGGAATATGTTCGACTTTGATTTGCCGATCGGCTTCAAGCTGGATGATCCGGCAGGCAAGGTATTCAATGTATATGAAACTCCGGAATTCAAGGAGCTTGTCTATTATTACAAAGATCTGGCAGATCACAATGCCTGGTCGAAGAGTGCGCTGAACAGCAAGCTGGATCACCAGCAGGAGTTCCGTGCCGGAAAGACCGCATCTATCTCTCACAACCTGGGTACGCTTGGGATCCTGATGACCGATCTGCGGGAGAAGAATTCACCATATGAGCTGGCTTTGGCCGATGTTACACCGGACAAGAAGAAGTCGGTTGCCGTATCTACGCAGAACGGGGTAGCCATCCATGCGACATCCAAGTATCCGGAGCGTTCGCTCATGGTAGTAGATTTGCTGCAGAATGATAAGGAACTCCATGATCTTATTATGAATGGGATTACGGCTGTACATTACAATCCGGTTGGCGACGATAAATTTACCAATGCCGAGAAAAACGCCAATTATACCGGATTCTCCAATTGGGGCTTTAATTCCCCGCTGAACCGTGATAACTCTGCGTTCCCGGATGAAGGGAATGCGCTGACCAAGAAATGGGAAGGCGAGGTGTATCATTACCCGCTGGAAACCTTTGTGTTCGATAACAGCAAGGTAAAGACAGAGGTAGCGAATGTAGGCAATGTGATGCTGCAATATGGTATTCCGCTGGAATACGGGTCAGTGAAGGATGTAGACGCCGGGCTGGCTAAGCTTCAAGCTCAGGTGAAGGCGGCCGGTATCGACACTATTATCGCAGAGGTTCAACGTCAGATTGATGAATTCCTGGCTAATTCCGGCCAGTAATCAGAGTATTAAAAAAATCCCATGCAGCCACATCTGCGGCGCATGGGATTTTTTCGCTGCGTTTTACAGCAAGTACTGAAGAGGCTGTAATCCGCCTGGCCTGCTATTAGCTGGTAAATACTGCGATAGACTTGGGCCTTAGCAGCTTCTCTGCTGGCTGCATATGTTACAGCAGGCGGTTTCCTGTCAGGGACGACGCCAATTAGCAGGGAGGGGTACAGGATGATTACAGCTAAAGCGGCAGCTGCCGTATATCCGAGATTAAGAGTGTTCAGTGAGGAGGATTTCCGGGGGCTGCGCAGAACCTACCGCGGCAACCTTGGCATGCCGGATGTGGACTCTGTGCTTACCGGTATAGAGAGCTTGAAATTCTTCTCTACCAGTCCGGATGCGACGCTTGTTTTATTTGACCGTTCCCGTTTCCGGGATAACTTTGTTATTCTGCGCGGCAACCGCAGCATCAGCGAACTGGATGATATACTGCGGAAAGGGGATGTTGAATCCCTTATAGCAACCAATCAGCGGCTGACCGCGGCACAGGTACGTGCTATTCAGCGTACCGGCAAGCTTCCTGCAGGATATCGTCTGATATAGTAGCTTAAGAATTAGAATAGACTTGCCGGCACAGGAGAGCGCTCCTATTATGCGTAGGAGCTCTACCCTTCTTTCTTCAATAATAAATACAGGAAATAAGGAGCACCGATAAATGCAACCATAATTCCGGCAGCAATGCCGGCCGGCTGGGACAGGTTACGCCCAATGGTATCAGCCAGCAGCAGCAGCCAGCCGCCGATCAGGATGGATACCGGCACAAACTGCTGATGTCTTGGCCCGACCAGGCTTCTTGCAATATGCGGGGCCATCAGGCCGATAAAGGCGATGCCACCGGTCATGGACACGGCTGAAGCGGCCAGGGCAACTGCGGCCAGCATAAGCAGAATCCGGTCTCGGGATACGGCGACTCCCGCACCTACAGCAGTAGGCTCATTCAAGGCGAGCAGGTTCAGCGCCCGGGACTTATATAACGCATAAGGGATCAAGAGAATCAGCCAGGGCAGCAGTGCCAGCACGAAGGGCCAATCGGTTCCCCATACGGTTCCGGCCAGCCATTTGGCGATGAAATCCACCTTGGTCCGGTCGACAGAGGAGATCAGCACAATCATAACGCCGGAGAGAGCCATGGAGAAGCCGACACCGGTAATAACCAGCCTGACCGGCTGCACCCCGTCACTCCGGGTATATGAGAATACATAGATTAGCAGTGCTGTAATCAAGGCTCCCGCAAAGGCCATCAGCGGTATCATATAGACGAAGGAGCCAGTGTCAATCGGTGCAAAGATGAAGAATACGGTAACTCCGACCCCGGCACCGGCATTCAGGCCGATGATTCCCGGATCAGCCAGCTCATTGCGGGTTATCCCCTGCAGGATAGCACCGGATAAGGCCAGGGCCATTCCCGCAAGCAGAGTAATCAGAATCCGCGGGAGGCGGATGGAGAAGAGCACGAAATTGTCTTCAAATTGTCCATGGCCGAGGATGGTCGGAAGCAGCCTGCTGTAGGAGACAGGGGAAGAACCGATGCCGATCCCGATAATAATAGTTGCCAGAATAAGCAGCATAAGGAGCAGGAGGATCAACGGTTGTTTTGTATACTTGCGGGAAGTTTTCATGAGAAGGACCGCACTCCTTTACGGACAATAAACAGGAAGAAAGGCAAGCCCAGCATAGCTACAATAGCGACGACCGGGGTTTCAAACGGAACATTGATCATCCGGCCGAACGTATCGGCGAATAACATAAAGGTTGCACCGGTAACTGCTGCTAACGGCAGAATAGCCCGGTAATCGGTTCCGGCAAACAGCCGTACAAGATGGGGAATCATCAGACCGATGAATGCCACATTGCCCACAAGGGCAACTGAGGCTCCGGCCAGCAGAGTAATTAATACATAAAGGATGAGCTTGATCTGGGTTGTCTTAAGCCCTAGACCCACCGCAGTGCCTTCGTTGAGGCTGAGAATGGTCAGCTGGCGCGATAAACCAAACGCGAATATAAGGCTTATTGCAATTACAGGAGTGATAAACTGGATTTGCCCCCAGGTGGTCCCGACCAGTCCGCCGGATGTCCACATGGATACATTCTTGGAGATCTTGAACTGCAGGCTGATTCCTTCAGCCACAGCGGTCAGCAGGGCGGACACGGCCGAACCGGCCAGTACCATCCGCAAGGGGGACAGGTTCTGCCTGCGCAGAGCGGCAATGCCGAACACCAGCATAACCCCGCAGGCCGCGCCGATGAAGCAGGCGAGCATGATGCCGAAATAGCCGATCGCAGGTATAAAAGCAAAGCTGACCGCCAGCGCCGCATTGGCCCCCGCAGTAAGGCCGAGCAGTCCGGGGTCTGCGAGCGGATTACGGGTCAGTCCCTGCATAATCGCCCCGGCCACAGCCAGGGCGGCTCCTACGAGAACAGCGCCAACCTCGCGGGGCAACCGGAGCTCGCGGATGATGGAAATATCCCCGCCGGCCTGCTCCGGCTGGAATACCGCGCTCCAAATATCGGAGAGGGAGACATTTTTCGCGCCGAGTCTGATCGCCACTGCAAACATGGCCACAAATATAATCATACTGATAAGCAGCTTAAGCGTATAAGAATAATTTAGGGGCTTGCGCCGGGCTTGTGTTTTCATTTCGATCATCCGTTTCTATTAGCAGTTTGCACGAGACTGTATACATTGTAATATCGAAAAATAAACCCCACAAAGTGGGGCTCTGGCTTCATATGCTGAATGATTAATTTCCCAGCAGGGATTTGCTGATGAAATCAAGCTGATAATCAAGTGAGAGGGCATCATTGAAATAGAAGGTGGTAGCATCTATTTCATAGACATGGCCATTCTTGACAGCAGGGATTTCCTTATAGGTTGAAGTCTCCTGGAAGGAGGCGTCCCCGGCGGGATCTTTACTGTAGATTACATAGTCCCCCATATAATCCGGCAGAACTTCGAGCGACAAGTCGTAATATCCGTCTTTAGCTGTCATTTCTTTTACCTTATCCTGCATTTTCAGGCCCATAGCCTGATAGATGATTTCTGTACCGCGTCCCCAGCCGCTGCCGAAAGTATAGAGCGCTTTGGCGTCACCTTCGATGACAGTAATCGTACTCTCGGCACCGATTTTGGCTTTGATTTCTTCGCCTGCCGCTTTGGCGCGTTCAGTGAAGCTGGCAATCCAGTCTGCCGCCTTCTGCTCCTGGTTCACGGCTTTGCCGATTTCCAGAATCTGATTCAGATAATCGACTTTGTTGTATGTATAGGTGACTACCGGGGCAATTTGCTTCAATTTATCTAAGTTCTTAGTATCAGATGAAGCGATGATCAGGTCAGGTTTGAGATTTAGAATGCTTTCCAAATTCTCGTCGGAGACTTCAGGAATATCCTTTAATTGCTCCTGGAATTTAGGATTTGCCTTGACATAGGTATCCACACCGACAAGGGGAACATCCAGCGCCAGCAGGTTACCGGCGTATCCGGCCAGGGCAATAACACGCTGAGGCTGGGCAGGGACTTCGAGCGGACCGTTCTCAGACTGGTAGGTAATAGTACCCGAGTTGCTGCCCTCCGCATCAGCAGCTGCACTTGCAGTTGCTTCCGGAGCGGGACTTGCTGTGCCGGCGTTGTTGCCTGCAGAGTTACTTCCATTGTTGCCGCAGGCACTTAGAAGCAGGAGGGTCAGAACTAGTAGAGGCAGCAAAGCTTTTTTCATTTCAGATAATCTCCCTTTCAAATATGAAATTGATAATCATTATCAGTAAACTAGCTGTTAAAACTTTAAAGGTTTACAGGCCGTTTGTCAATCCTAATCTTGATTCCGTAACCAAACTGCACTTCATTCGTATTAGGTTAACAAGCATGATCCGCAAAGTATCCGCAAGGAATGAATCACATCATGATTACCCAATATGAAGCTGAGGTTGTGCATAATATGAATATATCAATGGGAGATCATCCCGGGGCCATGTATCAGCAGGCCGAGCAGAAGGCGCTCGGGTATTACACGGCACTTTGCAGGCAG
Source organism: Paenibacillus sp. MMS20-IR301 (assembly GCF_032302195.1). Taxonomy (NCBI): domain Bacteria; kingdom Bacillati; phylum Bacillota; class Bacilli; order Caryophanales; family Paenibacillaceae; genus Paenibacillus; species Paenibacillus sp. MMS20-IR301. The sequence goes on along the minus strand of NZ_CP135275.1, from coordinate 2,279,171 downwards.
GTTATGGACCGATCGTATGTGTCCGCGCTGACCGGGGATTTTCATAAGTGGAAAAAAAAGCATCTCCGCCGCTTTGCAGATCTGTCCTTCCTGACGCAGCGGACAAAAAGGCCGGAACCCCGCGATTATTACCGCTATATCCAGTGGCTCCGTTACACAGGCAGACTAGAGGACTATCTGGACCGGAGTGTCTCGTATATTTATTTGCGGGATCTCGGCCGGGCACTGGACTCCCCGGACACTGAGCGGCGGATCAGGAGAACCATTGAAGATCTGGACAAATACCTGATGAAAAGTGTCAGCCCGGGCAAAGGCGGGGAGCCGGATTTCATGAATCCGGCCGGCGTGTACCGCTGGGCACAGAAGGAAGGGATAGAGCCGGCGGTGATCTGGCTGTTCGCCAAACTAAGGGCCGTTGCTGCACATATTCCGGAAGGAATGAATGCCGAGCATGCCCAGCGCAAGCTGATTAAAATTATCGTTGGCGTAGTTCTCCATGTAACGGAAGAGATGGATGAGGGGATTACGGCTGCGGAGCGTTCACGCAGGCTGGATCAGGCGCTCCGGCTCGGTTATTCCTACGGGCTGACTTATCCTTTTGTTGATGATTTACTGGATTCGCAGATTCTGACGGCTGTGGAGAAAACGCAGTATTCAGAGCTGATCCGCACAGCACTCCTTACCGGTAATGTGCCTCAGCTGGGCGGCTGGCAGGGCGGAAATATGCGGCTGATCCAATATATCCACACGGAGCTGTCAGAGGCATTTGAATATATTAAGGCTGCCCAGAACCCCGAGGCACAGAGCAGTTTCTTTGGGCAGTCGTATGTGTTTTTTCAGGCCCAGGATACCGACCGCGTCAAGAGGCTGGATAAGGCTGACTACACTAACGAAGAGCTGTACATTCCGGTCATTCTGAAATCGTCCTCCTCACGGCTGGTTGCCCGCTCTGTACTAGGCGCTCCGGAGGATGAAGGCTTTGCGGACCGGACATTCTTTTTCGGTATCTACAATCAGCTTGCCGATGATTTCGCGGACATGGACCAGGATATGAAAGACGGAGCGGTCACCCCTTATACGTATTATTTACAATATCACCGGGAGCGTCCGGAGCTGATCAATCCTTTCGAGCTCTACTGGGCGGTCATTGCCAATCTGATACATGGCGTATACAATTCCAGCAGCAAGGTGCGGGAGGTTATGCTGGACCGGGCGATCAACGGCCTTAAGCGGTTCAAGGAACGGGCTGGGGCAGATAAATATAATGAAACGATGCGGATATTTACCGCAGGTATACCAGAGCTTAACCGGCTGGTTCAGACTCTGGTACGCAAAGCGGATGAAGTGGATTTCTTCGATAAGCTGCTGCGGGACCGGATGGTTGAGCATTTGCGCAGGGATGCGCAGCAGCAGGAGGAATTCTCCGCCACCTTCCAGCATGCCCGCAGCCTGATTAACAATGAGCTGTTATTCACCAGGAGGCAGGGACAGCCTGCCAAAGTTGGGCAGCTGACGGATACGGCGAACTACAGCCTTGAGGGAGATGCGAAACGGATGCGGCCGATTCTGGCCTGGGTCATGGGAGTCAAGGTATATAACCTTGAAAGTGCAGCGCTTCTGCCGCTTCTCCGCTCGCTGGAATACATGCATACCGCTTCGCTGATCTTTGATGATCTGCCTTCCCAGGATAATGCGGCTACCCGCAGAGGGCGGATGACCCTGCATGAGGCACAGAGCAGCGCGGTTGCCGAGTTAACCGGCTTGTATCTCATTCAGAAGGCGATCGGCGAGCAGGCTTCACTTCACCGCTTCCTCCCGGAGACGGTTCTGGCCCTGATCCGCTACTCGGCACTGAAGGCAGAAGAGATGTGCACCGGCCAGGTGATGGACTTGGATGCTGTAGGCAAAGAGCTCAGCCTTGAGCAGCTGAATCAGATATGCTTTTTCAAGACAGGGGTAGCCTTTGAAGCTTGTCTGGTTATGCCTGCTATGCTTGCCGGAGCCGGTGAAACGGAACTGTCAGCGCTGAAGACATTTGCTTATCATATGGGAATTGCCTTTCAGATAAAGGATGATCTGCTCGATGTTGAAGGAGATATGCAGCTTCTCGGCAAACCTGTAGGTAATGATGCTGCGAACAACAAATCGAATTTCGCTTCAGTCCTGGGAACGGATGGGGCCAGCCGGGCCATGTGGGAGCATTATTGCCAGGCGACTGATGCACTAAGCGGTATTCCCAGTACGGTTCCATTCCTGAAGCATCTGATGAATTATGTGGTGAACAGGGAGCGCTGATGCCGGTTCAGTGCGCTGCCGGCAGCATGCGTACAATCTCATCTGCGATGAGCTGCGGTTCGGTGTACATAATCATGTGGCCTGATTTCCGGGCTTCAATCAGGCGGCCGCGGGCGAAGGAGGCCGCCGACTTGCAGTGGGCTTCGTGCAGCGCCGGCCGGAATTTCTGCTCCATCCGGGTGATCAGCGTACCTGAGATTACGGCTATGTCGATGCCGTCCAGCTGGTTTGGATCATTGCGAAGGCCTCTTAGATCCTCAAGGAAGGCTGCACCTTCAGCGACCATTGTCTTCGCAGCCCGGCGCGTGAAATCCTCCCGGCGCTGCTCCCTGTATACATCGGCCGGCAGCACCCTGCCGGGTCTTGCGCCTATCAGCCGGTAAAGGCCGCTTCCGGCCAGCAGCGGCAGCAGCGTGTTCATCTTCGCGAAATGCTTCACGGAGTCCTCGGTGAAATACTCCCCGCAATGCTCATCTGTCGGGTCAATCAGCACGAGTCCCCGGAGGATAGAGGGGCGGCGCGCAGCAGCGGTGCGGATGACAGGTCCGCCCCAGCTGTGGCCAACGAGGATGAAGGGACCATCGCCCAGGCGGCTGAGCAGGCACTCCAGATCATCGGCCATCCGGGCTAATGTTCTTGATGCGGGGTCGGGCGTGCTGCGGCCGCTGCCTGCCCGGTCATAGACAACAGCGCGTGTATGCGCGGCGACAAGCGGCTGCACCAGCCCCCAGGCAGAACGGGACATGCCCATGCCGGATTCGAATACGACAGTTACCGGACCTGAGCCGTTCTCCATGTAATGCAGCTTGCGTCCGTCTGCGGTTGTAGCATAATGGCTGTTCCCAAGCGTGTGGGCACTAGTGTCCGGCATGATCTTTTCCACCTATCAATTGAGAATGTTTATCATTAGTATTGTAAGTGAAGAGCAGCGATTGGACAATCCCCGAACTGCAGGCAGCCAGGAAATAAGCTCCAATAGGGGCCGTCAGCAAACTTAAATGTTTACATTTTGTGTAATGTATATATACTTATAATTTAAAGAAAACATATTTCCGGTCTAACCGGCAAAGGGAGGATACATAAGTTGAGTTCATTAATCAGAGTAGGGATTGTCGGCTATGGGAATCTGGGCAAAGGGGTGCAGCAGGCGATCCGGCAAAATCCGGATATGGAGCTGACAGCCATCTTTACCCGCAGAGATCCGCAGCAGCTAGCAGAGATCACGGGGGCTGCCACTGAGCATATCTCCGCCGCCGAGCAATATACAGATAAGATTGATGTCATGATTCTGTGCGGCGGATCGGCCACAGACCTACCGGAGCAGACACCGCAGCTCGCCAGACTGTTTAATACCGTTGACAGCTTCGATACCCATGCCAAAATTCCTGAATTCTTCTCAGAGGTCGATCAGGCGGCGCTTGCAGGGGGCACGGTAAGCGTGATTTCCACAGGCTGGGACCCGGGTATGTTCTCGATGAACCGGCTGCTGATGCAGTCCATTCTGCCGGAAGGCGAAGACTATACCTTCTGGGGCACCGGGGTCAGCCAGGGCCATTCCGATGCCATCCGCCGCGTTCCGGGCGTGAAGGCCGGTGTTCAGTACACGGTACCTGTCCAGGACGTTATTGACCGCATCCGTAGCGGAGAAACACCGCAGCTGTCCACCCGTGAGAAGCATCACCGGGAATGCTACGTGGTAGCAGAAGAAGGGGCGGATCATGCAGAGATTACCCGGCTCATCGTAGAAATGCCGAATTATTTCGCCGATTATGACACTACAGTAAATTTCATCACCTCCGAAGAGCTGGCAGCTAACCATTCCGGCATGCCGCACGGCGGCTTTGTCATCCGCAGCGGTGTTACCGGAGAGGGCAGCAAGCAGATTGCCGAATTCGGGCTGAAGCTGGACAGCAATCCTGAATTCACGGCCAGCGTGCTGGTTGCCTATGCCCGTGCAGCTGTCAGACTGAAGGCAGAAGGCAGCACAGGGGCCAAGACGGTATTTGATATCCCGCTTGGTCATCTGTCGCCGAAATCGGCGGAGACGCTGCGCCGCGAGCTGCTGTAGGACCTTAACTGCGCTACTAAAGACAAGCTATGAAACCAAGAAGACCCGCGGGGAAGCGGTGCCTGTGATGAACAGGTGCTGCTCTCCCCGCGGGTCTCTTTGTTGATAAGTTAATCATTAGGGTCCCCGCAAAGTACCTGAATCAGCACCGGGCCAAAGCTCCGCTTTGCGGGGGGATTAGAAGAATCAGTTAGACAATGCCTTGAGCGATCATGGTGTCGGCTACCTTCAGGAAGCCGGCAATGTTGGCTCCGGCGACAAGATTGCCCGGAACCCCGTATTCTTCAGCTGCCTGTACAGTTCTGCTGAAGATATTGCTCATAATCTCGTGCAGCTTGGCATCTACCTCTTCAAAGCTCCAGGAGAGCCGCATGCTGTTCTGGCTCATCTCAAGTCCGGATACAGCCACACCGCCTGCATTGGCCGCCTTGCCGGGAGCGAATAGTACATTATTGGCCAGGAACAGCTCCATAGCTTCAATTGTTGAAGGCATATTGGCACCTTCACCAATCGCCTGGACTCCGCCAAGTATCAGCTGCTGAGCGGAAGCTTTGTCCAGCTCATTCTGGGTTGCACAAGGCAAGGCAATATCGCAAGGGATACTCCAGATTCCGCGGCAGCCCTCCGTATATACCGCATGCGGATGCTCTTTCACATATTCGCTGATCCGCAGGCGATTCGTTTCTTTTAATTTTTTGACCGTATCCAGATTAATGCCCTCCGGATCATAGATATAACCGTTCGAATCACTGCACGCAACTACCAGTGCGCCGAGCTGCTGAGCTTTCTCGATGGCGTAGATGGAGACGTTCCCCGAACCGGAGACGACTACCCGGCTGCCCTGGAAGCCCGTACCGCGCAGGGAGGACAGCATTTCCTGTACAAAGTATACACAGCCGTATCCGGTGGCTTCCTTACGCGCCAGGCTGCCGCCGTACAGAAGTCCTTTACCGGTCAGGACGCCTGCTGCATGCCCGCCGTGAATCCGCTTATATTGTCCGAACATATAACCGATTTCGCGTGCACCGACTCCGATATCTCCGGCAGGAACATCCGTATCTGCTCCGATGTGGCGGTACAGCTCGGTCATGAAGCTCTGGGTGAACCGCATAACCTCCTGATCGGATTTGTCCTTGGGATCAAAGTCGCTGCCGCCCTTGCCGCCGCCCATGGGCAGGCCGGTCAGAGAATTCTTGAAAATCTGCTCGAAGCCCAGGAACTTGATGATGCCAAGGTATACGGACGGGTGGAAACGGAGCCCGCCTTTGTAAGGTCCGATGGCACTGTTAAACTGTACACGGAAGCCGCGGTTGACCCGGGTAATACCGGAATCATCAACCCATGGAACGCGGAAGGTGATGGTGCGCTCCGGCTCGACGAGGCGTTCAAGGATACCCTGCTTCATGTATTGCGGATGCCGGGCCAGCACGGGCACGAGACAATCCAGAAATTCTTTTACGGCTTGGTGGAATTCAAGCTCTTGCGGGTCACGCTGCTGAACCTCCGCATAGATTCGCTGTACATACTGTACAGCCTGAGTAGTGGTTTCTGCAGTAACTGAAGTAACTGTGGACACTTAGCTAACACTCCCTGTCTTATTTTTTTATTTAGGCTACCCTGAGGTATTTTGAATTTAAAAGAATTTTATAAAACCTTACATCATTTTGCCAATCAATTATTTTTGGTCAGGCCATTAAGAATTTCTATGAACCTTACATAACGTGAAATATTTCCGGAAAAACTGTTGTGAATGATAATGATTATCAACTATACTGCTATAGAAAGGCGGGAACTATTTTGAATGAAGATCATCTAGTGTTATGGGATTATGCCAACATTCAATTGATGGATATCCGCCATAAATGGCTGCATGCAGGAGACAAACCTGTCTCCTACCGGTTTCCGGCATCAGGTTACCTCTGCATTGTCCGCGGCGGAGCCGGTATACGCCTTGATAGCAGGGAATATACGGCCGAACGCTTTCATATTATTCACAGCGGTAAAGGGGCCAGGCTTGATATTCGTCCGGTGCATGAGGAGCTGGAGTATTATCTTGTATTGTATAAAGCCTCGTTGTCCGGCACGGCCGCAGCGGGTATCCGCAGGCGTTATGAGAGCGGCAGTCCGTTTCAGCGGCAATATGCGTTTGCCCCGGATGATCCGGCCCAGCTGCTGCTGCAGCTGCAGGAGCTGCGGCGCTTATGGCTGGACCCGGAAGCGCTGCAACGGATTCAGGGTAAATCCCGGTTGTATCAGTTCATCTATGAAGTAGAGAAGCAGCTTCAGCGGGCTGCGGGCTCTCAGGATAAGGAGGATCTAGTAACTCAGGCCATCCGGTACATCAATGAGTTCTACCACGAGCCCGTCAGCCTGTCATCTGTCGCCGGGCGGCTTAATTATAGCGTATCTTATTTGGCGAAGCAGTTTAAAAGCAGGACCGGCAGCAGTCTGATTGATTATCTGATCCGGGTCCGGGTCGATAAGGCTTGCCGGCTGCTCCGGCAAACGGACTTATCACTGCAGGAGGTAGCTGCTAGTGTGGGGTATCCGGACTTGTCTTATTTCATCCGCATCTTTAAGAAGACGGCCGGTGAAACGCCGGGGCAGTTCAGGGCCGGAGCGGCCAGCCTGGCAGCAGGAGCAGATTGTCCTACGGATAAGCTGAGATTGTCTGATGCAGAAGGTAAGCGTGAAGGTTATATTGGTGGTGTGCTTGAGAATCATTATCAATATAAACGGGGGGACGACTTACCTATGTACAGAAATACCAGATTAACGCTCGGTGCAGTGATGCTGCTGTGCCTGTCAATCATGCTCAGCGCCTGCACCCCTGCTGCGGGAAATGTGAATCTGGTTCCAGACCGGGCCGTTGAGGCAACAGCAGCAGCGCAAACTGCCGGCCAAGAATCCTCAGTAAGGTCATTTACAGACAGCCAGGGACATGAAGTCAGTATACCTGTTCAGCCGCGGCGGGTAATTCTTCAAGGGAACTCGATCGGAGATCTGCTTGCGCTTGGTATAGAGCCTGTCGGCGTAGACCGCAGATTCATTGAAGGTTCGGCTTATTCAGAGTATGAACAAACCCCGGCTGAGGATATCGGCTTCCCGACTAATCTGGAGAAGCTGCTCGCTCTTGAACCAGACCTCACGCTGCTTGGGTATGTGCTGGATAAGGAGTATGATGAGATTGCCAAAATTTCACCGGCGGTTGTGTTTGATCAGAGTAAGCCGCTCAGTGAACGTCTTCCTGTAATCGGGGAGATTGTCGGCAAACAGGCTGAGGCTGAACAACTGCTGGCAGATTATCAGGCGAAGGCTGAAGTTATGTGGGATGAACTGCATAAGCAGGGAAATCTCACGGAAGGCGAAACAGCTGTAATCCTGATTTATTACTGGGACAAGACGATGTATCTGATGAAGTCGGGCGGTGTCTCTAACCTGGTTTATCAGCCGAAGGGCTATAAGATGTCCGAGCAGGTTAAGGAGATTGAAGCAGCGCCGGGTACACCGTTCATCGAAGTGTCACCCGAGCTGATGCATCAGATGCTGATTGGTGACCGCCTGTTCGTAATCTTCCCTGAGAATCCTGATGCTGAAGAGTCGTTCAACGAACTGTTGAATACAGCTTTGTGGCAAAAGCTGCCTTCTGTACAAAACGGGAAGGTCACATTCATTGAGTCAAAATGGAATTATGACGATATGCTGACAAGCAATCTGCTGCTGGATCAATTCCCCAAGCTGCTGGGCAAATGATAATAAGGGCTATCCTGACACGCCATGCAATGGCTGCCTTGGATAGCCCTGTTTTTTTTGAAGATAAACGGCCAGTTGATTAAACACCGGCTCCGGCCTGATGCGTAGTCTGGTCCATCCGGCCCGTCCGCTTGCGGTACACATACAGCAGGAGGCAGGAGCCGGCAAAGGCTGCTGTAACCAGCCATACAGGAATCCGCGGGTCCAGCTTGTATGCCCAGCCCCCGATGATGCCGGCAGGTGCCGTGAACAGCAGGATCAGCACGGACAGCGTCGAGAAGACTTTGGCCCGTTTCTCATCATCAATGGCATTCTGGACCGCCGCTTCCAGATAAGGGGAGCTGATCATGAGACCCACTGCGGCCAATATAGTACTGAGGCCGATCCACAGCAGGCTGGACGAGGGGTACAGCACGAGCATTATATTCGATAGAGCGGAGAGCCCGAATCCGGCCATCATGGAACGGTTTGCGCTCTGGTCGGGAATTTTGGGCATAAGCAGCCACAGGGTCAGCAGCATGATGACCGAAGAAACGGCCGGGAACAAGGAGAGAATCCCGCTGTTCAGCTTCAGATAGTCCGCCAGATAGAGAGGAAGATAGGTGGTCTTCAGCGTCGCCTGGAAGTTAAACAGGATGTACACGGCGAAGATCAGCAGCAGATTGCGCTCCGCCCACAGCTCACGGAAAGCGCCGCCATATTCGGCCAGGCTCTGCCGGAGCCCCAGCTCGCGCGTCTCCTGCCGTTTCTTAATGCCTGCTTCCGTCTCACGGGTTGTCAGATGCCGGCCGGTGAACTGGAAGGTCATGAACAGAAAGGCCAGCACGTACATGATCCGCATCCCTTGGACCATGCCATACTGATTGACCAGCAGGCCTCCGAGCGGAGCGAACAAACCGCCGATTACACTGATGATCTGCAGCAGGGTGAACACATAGGTCCGGTCGGCGGGCCGGGTATCTTCAACAATCAGACAGTAGAAAGCGATATGCGGAACACGCTGGAATCCGTTAATCACCGCAGCGGCCACAAAAAACCACAGGTTCTGGGAAAATGCCCATAGCAGTGTCGCCAGGCTCCAGCTCAGCAGGTCAAAATACAGGATCGCCCGTTTGCGTCCCATCCGGTCTGTTAAATATCCGCTGACCAGTGAGGAGAGTACCTGTACTATCAGCCCGATGGTCGTAATCCAGCCGATATTCACTTCGGTCAGCCCAAGCTCGTACATATACAGCGTAGCATAGGTCGAGAACATGCTGAAGGGGATGAGAAAGAAGGGCTCAAAGGCCAGGCAGCCGCGGCTGTTGCCCTGCAGTCTCGGGAAGAAAGAACGTGCCATTAACGTAACCTCCGGGTTGTCGTAAGAGAGTATATAGCCTCAAGCTTATAAAAGACAATTATAGAATAATCACTGGCGTCCCGGATAGTAGCAATCTTATTTGGCGTGAGAAATGCGCAAGACTATTTATGAACAGATCACCTCTCAGATCAAAGCAATGATTATGAGCGGAAAGCTGCAGGAGGGAGACCCGATTCCTTCCATGCGCTCCTTGGCTAAATCGGTTCAGGTCAGTGTAATTACCGTACAAAAGGCGTATGAAGACCTCCACGGGAGGGATTTATCGAAACCACGGTAGGACGCGGAAGCTTCGTATCGGCAGCCAACAAGGATATATTTCAGGAGGAGCAGCTGAAGGCTATTGAAGAGCATTTAAGGAATGCAGCCGGATTAGTCTGACCGAGAGCAAAGATGAGCTGATCTACAGGTATGGTGTTGCCCGCTGCAACACGGAGCAGTTCAGGCGTATCGATAACGGTGACCGGATCGCCTGCCGGGTTAAGGGCTTACAAACCGATGTGCTTGTTGCTGATAAGCGGGAGTTTGAGCGGAAATACGCCGGCATTATTGTCGACCATGTATCGATTGATGAAATGCTGCTGCTGCTGGTAAAGGGGGAACGATAGAATGCGGGGACTGCTTCTCAATAATTATTATTCGCTGCAGGTGGATGAGGCTTCGAAATGGAGCAAGCTGGAGATCACTTTTCCGGTCCAAAGAAAAACGGTTATCCGCAGCAAATACCTCTCCTTCATAACGCTGATTGTAACGGGCGCTGTCTTCAGCGGAGTGACTACATTAATATCCTTTTTAAGAGATAATGCGGCCTTCCGGTCCCTGGACCTGTCACCTGGATATACCCTGGGCTTCTCGCTGTCCGTCTCGACCATTGCTATCGTCTATCCGGCGGTCCTGAAATTCGGCGTGGAGAAAAGCGAGATGATGATTTTTGTAGCGGCAGGCTCTTCTATTGTAATCCGGATTGTCGTGTGGGCGCTGCTGGGAATGTTCCGGGAGAATGTGAATTTTAACAGCAGTGAGGTCGGGATAGCTTCCCTTGCTGTTGCTGTAGTGATGTTTGCCGGTTCTTATCTGCTGTCGGTAAGGATTCACAAGAACAAGCAGTTTTAAGCTTAGAACGCACAGAATAATAGTGTGAAAGGGCTATAAGTGGCTATCCGCTACTCACTTTACCTCCCGCCGGGTGTAAAATAGACAGTTGCTCATTTGGAATAGGTGCTGTCTGGATTGGAATTGTTCAGCGGCTATGCTGAGTCTATGATAGAATCATCCCTTAGCGCTAAAGGAATTCATGCCATGTGAAGGAGAAAGTGAAATAGATCACAATTGAGTTCAGCATATAATTCATAAAGGTTTTGATGCTTTCGGTAGTCTGTTTATTCTTCGGTTTGACAACCGCCAGGGTACTAGTCACCGGATGGGTGAGCGGTACAATCCGCAGCTGCGGATAATCGAAATAGCGGGCGACCTGATTCATCAGCAGGGTTACACCAAGCTTCTCGGCTACTAGCTCCATAATCGTCTCAATCCGGCTGTTAGTGAACAATACATCAGGTGTGAAGCCGGCCTTTTCGCACTCCTCCATGCAGGTGGTGTAGATCCCGGACGTTGAGTTCAGAAAGATGAATTTCTGGGATTGGACCTGTGCCAGATCCACAGCCTTCAGCGGTGAGAGCGGATGATCCTCTGCAACCACAAGCACAAGGTAATCTTCAGCGAGAGGATAGACATCGGCAAGTCCTTCAGGCAGATAATTTGTGCGCATGAAGGCCACATCGACCTCGCCGTTGCGGAGCATCGATACTATGATATCATTTTCCTTCTCGGCCAGATCGAGCTTGATTTCCGGATACATCGCGGCAAAGCCGGCAATTTTGGAAGTCATCCCGTATTGGGACATAACCGGAATCGTGGCAATCGACAGATAGCCCTTCTCCAGCAGCTCATGCTTCTTCATATTGGATATCATCTCATTGTAATTTGCCAGCAGCTTGTTCGCGTACACGGCAAATTCCTCGCCGGCTGGAGTAAGGCTGATGGATCGTTTATTGCGGTTAAACAGTAGCGTGTTGAGTTCACTCTCCAGAGATTTGATCTGCTTGGACAGCGCGGACTGGGTGATGCACAACTCACCGGCTGCACTGGAGAAGCTCATATAGCTCTGAATGGTCAAAAAATACTGCAGCTGTACAATGTTCATCGCGGTCATCCTGTCTAAAGTTAGTAGAAGGTTACATTCATTTTAACAAATGATTACAGTGACAAATATCATTCGGGCACTACATATTTCTGCTTCACAAATACAGATATAACAAGGGGAAACGAATGCGGACTAACATCTCAACAAAACTATTGCCGGTTCTGCTTATGCTGGTGCTGGTCTTATCACTGGCAGGCTGCTCAGGAGAAGGCGCAAATACAAACACAGGTACAAATTCAGGTGCAAATATAAACACAAGCAGTAATGAAACAGCTGATAATACCGAGAAAATTACATTTAAATCCGGAACTTACACAGGCTCTGCCGACGGAAAAAATGGTACAGTCCAGGTAGAGGTGACGTTCTCCGAGCATAAGATCGAATCGGTCAAGGTCATCCATTTTAACGAAACTGAGGGTGTAAGTGATGCTTCTGTTGTGAAAATTCCCGAGGCTATCGTAGCGAACCAGTCTTTGAACATAGATGCAATCTCCGGGGCGACTGTTACCAGTGATGCTATACTCGCTGCAGTAAGTGACTGTGTAACACAAGCGGGTGCAGATCCGCTGGCTCTGAATCAAGAGGTGATGAAGAAAGTCTCGACAGAGGTTGAAGAGCTGACTGCGGATGTAGTTGTCATCGGCGGCGGCGCAGCCGGGATGTCGGCTTCACTGCGGGCAGATGAGCTGGGGCTGAAGACAATTCTGCTGGAGAAAATGACCTATATCGGCGGGGCGATCTCAATCAGCGGCGGCAACCAGGTGGTGGGATTGTCCAAGCTGCAGCAAGAAGCTGGGGTTACTGATGATAGTGCTGACAGCATCGTACAGGATTTCCAGGCTAACGGCGGCAATAAGAACGTTACAGAGCTCTTGAACCTGTTCGCTGAAAATGTAGGCCAGACTACAGATTGGCTGAATCAGTACGTCGGCATCCAGTATGACATGGCCGGCGGACTGCACAAATTAGCAGAGTACAGCCATAACCGTGAGCTGGCTTATGAAGCAGGAGGCCCGGGTTTTGCCAAGCAAGCCCGCCAGAAGGTGGAAGAATCCGGGGTGGACCTGCACCTGGAGACCAGGGCGGAGAAGCTGATTACAGATGATAAAGGTGCTGTTACAGGCGTTGTGGCGAAGGACAGCACAGGCAAAACATATAATATTACAGCCAAAGCTGTAATCATGGCAACCGGCGGCTACGGGAATAACAAGGAGCTGCTCTCTGCTGATTTGAAGGCCGCCCTGTATTACGGGCCAACCTCATCAACCGGGGACGGTATCGTGATGGCAACGGCAGAAGGCATCGATGCAGGCACCCGTCTGATGGAGTACGGGAAACGTTATCCGAATGGTGTTGAAGTGTCTGAAGGGATCGCCAAGTCTACGATTGTAGGCAACATCTCTGCATTCAAAAAAAGCGGGATTCTTATTAATACAGCCGGGAAGCGGGTGGTTAATGAGAAGTCAAGCAACCGCAGTATTCTGGAAGTTGAATTGGCCCAGCCGGAGCAAATGCTCTACCTGCTGATGGATCAGGCGACCTTTGATATTTTCCAGCCCGGAGTGAGTGAAGCGGGGATTTCCCAAGCGGATATTGACAGTTGGCTGAAGAATAACGGCTCGATAGCGCCGTATTTCTTCCATGCAGATACAGTGGAGGCGCTGGCTGCAGCAGCAGGTATGGATTCAGCCGCGCTCCAGGAGACGGTTAACCGTTACAACGGCTTCATCAAGGCAGGCAAGGATGCAGACTTCGGGCGTCCGGCGGAGTATCTGACCGAGCAAATCGGTACAGGGCCGTACTATCTGGTGGAGCAGAAGCCGCGCTTTGCGACAACCATGGGCGGACTGGTAGTCAACGCAGACTTTGAAGTGCTGAATACAAGTGATCAGGTCATCTCCGGATTGTATGCTGCCGGCGAGGTTGTCGGCGGGGTGATGGGTGACGATTCACCGTCCGGTGCGAATAATGCCTGGGCGCTGACCTCCGGCAAGCTGTCGGCAGAAGAGGTTGTCAGCAAGCTGAAATAAGTATGTAAAATACAGTCTGCAGTTTACAAGCCCGCGCTGAGCGCGGGCTTGTATTAGTAGTGCAGTTTGGTTCAATTTGTACCCGCTGCCGTATTCATTATTATGCCATCTGAGCCGGCCCAGGAAATCGTATAACCTAACGGAACCAGTTTTTTTAGCGGCACATACCAGGTGCTTCCAAGCTTGAGGGCGTCTTTGACTCCAATTGAGATCTGACTGTCTCCCTTGCTTAACTGTAACCCGGATGCTGTGATATTGACCGTTATTCCCTGCTGTTCTGCAAAATCAGCCAGAGGGATGTAGTAGGTCTCCTTGTCCATTAAGGGTCCGTTGCCGCTGTAGCGGATATACTGCTGATCCACCTGGAGCGGAATCGGCGCATTCAATGACAGTAATCCATCATAGGTGAAATTATGTATATATGAATTATACTCAATCAATTCTTCGTCCGGAATAGATGTCTGGGTGGGGACATGATAGTAAACCGGCTTATACGTATTGGGTCTGGAGGTATCATAAGTAATTAGAAATAACTCATCAGTGAACCATTCTATTCCAATTTCATACAATTTATAATGCGGTTTAAGCTTATGGATAACAGTCATAGTTTTGAGATCAAAGATATAATAAGTTGCATCTGCAAATGCCAGATGTGCACCTCTGATCTGACTGGTAATAATCATATAGCGGTTGCTGGGTGAGAAGGATGGCATACTGCTCTCATTAATATATCCCGGCACATCGAGCAATACCTTTGTGGTATTCCCTTTGATTAAGGTGAGCTTGGAATATTCCTGCCCTGACTTCAAACTCCGCTTTAATTGAAGCTGTCCGTTTCCGTTAGCCAGCACCAGATTGGAGATATCTTTATTCTGGTCGTAAGTAAACTTATTGTATATCGCCGGAACTTGGGTAAGCTTCCCGCCGTATGCGAGCAGATAAATTTTAATGGCCCCTTTACCGGTTAGAGCCTGTTCACGAAGCACATAATCTGTGGTTTCTAATGATTTTGCACCGGCATTTTTTTGAAGAGTCATCCTTTCGATAAGTCCATACTTCCCTTGCGGCAGAACAGGTTTGTTCGTCTGGAGAGAGTATAGCTGGTGCTTATCAATGCCGTTATAAGCAGTTGTCAGCTCATTATGTATGGTCTCATATACACCTAAAGAACCGTATACCTGAACCCTGAATTTATTGCTGATGTCGGTGATTTTCTTAAGCTGTTTGGAGCCGAGATCAAATTCATAGATTGTGGAGCCGAGATAATTGCTACTCTCCCACGCTTCTACAGCGATATAGCTTTTGGGCCCGGCAGGCGTTAGGTATGAAATTGCTCTCATTTCCGTTTCGCTTAACTTATATTTTGATTTCAATGCAGGATCATCATAATCATAGAAGTTCATTATAACCTCTCCGGTATCAAAACTGGTCTGCTTCACAGCAACATTGATATGGAAATTATTATCCGGGTACGATAAGGTAAACTTAACTTCAGTACGCACCCGTTCCAGGGCAGGAAACAATTTTACTACCGGTGTTATCTCACCAGTCTGCGCCGCATGGGCTGCTGAATCCGGGGAAAGTCCTGCACAACCTGCTGCTATGAAAAGGAAAAGCAGTATCCTGTACAGCTGGTTGGTCAAACGTGAGCGATCAGGTTTCTTCAAAATATTTCCTCCTTGTAATGAGAGCTATGTACAATTTATTTTATCGGCATAATCTGGAAGAAACTGAGCGGCCGGGGAAAAGTTGCAGCGGCGCCTGAACGTATGTAGACTGGATAACATTACATACGATAAGGTGGTTGCAATGTACATCATTCTTGGTTTGCTTTTTATAATGGTATACGGCCTGATTATCTTCTACATCGGCTGGAGCGGCTGGAGCTGGATTAAGCCTGTAGTATCGGGCAGGTTCCGCTTGCTCTATATTGTTGTACTCATCTTTCTGGCCAGCTCGCTTATTCTCTCCCGGCTTGTCGCCGGATCAGCAGTATTGAGCGTGATTGGCAGCTACTGGCTGGCCTTGTTCAGCCTGCTGATCATGCTGCTGCCGCTGGTGCATCTCATGGTCTGGTTGACGAAGCTGAGCCGGCTGCCGCGCCATACCGTGCAGAAGTGGTCTGGAATCATCACTTTAGCAGTGCTGGCTGTTCTGCTTGGGCTGGGGAGCTTCAATGCTTACAGTCCGGTCACGCGTTCGTATTCGCTGGAGATCGGCAAGGCCGGCCCGGAGAATGGTGAGCTGCACATTGTAATGGCGTCGGACATGCATTTCGGCTATTTATCCGGGAAGAAGCATGCGGAGCGGATGGTCAAGGAGATCAATGCGCTGAAGCCGGATATCGTGCTGCTGCCCGGTGATGTGGTGGATGATGATATTGTGCCTTATCAGGACAAGGGGATCGGGAAGATATTAGCGGAGCTGAAGGCCCCCATGGGTGTCTACGCATCCTTGGGCAATCATGACCGGTTCAAGGGCGGGACAGAGGAGATCATCACACTTTTGGAGGAAAGCGGCATTCAGGTTCTATATGATGAAGTACTGGAAATTGGAGACTGGCTGACACTGATCGGACGGAAGGATTACAGTGACAAAGAACGGGCGCCGCTGGCGGAGCTGACTGCAGGCCTGGACCGCACGAAGCCGGTGGTGATGCTGGAGCATCAGCCGGTTGAACTGGATACCGCACAGGAGCAGGGGATTGATCTGATGTTGTCCGGCCACACGCATTACGGTCAGATCGCACCGGCTAATCTTATTACGTCCAGGCTGTTCGAGAATGACTGGGGTTATCTGCAAAAAGGGCAGCTGCATTCTATTGTATCCTCCGGTTACGGCTTCTGGGGGCCGCCAATCCGGATCGGGTCGCGTTCTGAGATTGTCTCGGTTCATGTGCAGTTTTCTGATGCGGAAAGCTGACTTAAGGCGTGTACGGAAGTATTTAGTATGTGTATTGCTTGTCCGTAAACTTTACAAACAGCACCTTAATAGATATAATTTTAATATAACATTTAAGGGTTTAGAACAATCGAAAGGGGCCTAACGCCAGTAGGCTCCTTTTGTATTTCTTGCCCGTGTTAACAGGAGGGTGAAGGTCATTCACAAGGAAAAGATTATGGTATGTGTTCATTATGGTCCGCACGGGGAGCGCTTAATCCGCCGTGGTGTCCAGCTGTCTGAACTGATTGGGGCACCGCTGTATGTGCTCAATGTGGATAGCTCGGATACGGATGAATACAATCAGAGCAAAGAGATGTTTATGGCTGTCTGGAAGCGTCTGGCCGAGGAGGCCGGGGCGGAGTTCATGGTCCGCAAACGCCGGGGCCGGAAGACAACGGATGTTATCGTTGAAGCTGCAGAAGAGAAGGAGGTCACGCAGATTATTATCGGGCAGTCGGCCCAGACGCTCTGGCAGGAGCTGACCAAGCGCAACTTCGTAAATGAGCTTATCAGCAAGATGAAGATGATGGATCTTCATGTGGTAGCCGTTCAGCGGATGCGCGCCGGTCTTGAGGAAACACATGAGGAAGGCGTAATCTCCTACCTGGTCAAGACGGATGGGGCCTATCAGCTCAGCGATGAGCCGGAAGGGACAGACTTCATCAAAGGGAAATTTTTTCACGAATTGCACACGGAATTTGAGAATGGCTTGTTCAGAATTGAGCAAGATGGTAAAGCGAGATATTTGCATATCTGCGAGGGTACATTAACCGACCCATTGTAACGGCCGTTTGCTTCCAGCTGTAAGTACCAGTGTTCACAACTTAAAAATGTAGAGTGGAAAAGGAGGCTTGCCTTTGCTGCATATAACCGTACTTGTTCCGTTTCTGCTGGCCTTGATGATAGCGCTTCTACGCGGGAGGATGGCCAGGCTTCATAGAGGATGGTTTGTACTAGCCGGACCGCTGGCGTTGTTCATTTATTTCTTGACCCGGATTCCGGTCATCAAGGGAGGGGATTCCGGGTATGAGACTGTATCATGGATTCCGTCCCTTGGCATTGATCTGGTGTTCCATCTCGATGGATTAAGTTTGCTGTTCGCACTGCTAATTACGGGCATGGGGACACTTGTCATCTTCTATTCCATTTATTATCTGGATAAACGCAAAGAAGAGCTGACCCCGTTCTATGTCTATCTCCAAATCTTTATGGGTGCGATGCTTGGTGTAGTCATGTCTGACAATCTCATGGTCTTGTACGGCTTCTGGGAGCTCACCAGTGTATCCTCCTTCCTTCTGATCGCTTATTGGCACCGCAGACAGAAGTCACGCTACGGTGCGCAGAAGTCCATGCTGATTACCGTCTTCGGCGGGCTGGCGATGTTCGCAGGCTTCCTGATGCTGTATGTCATGACCGGTACCTTCAGTATCCGCGAGATCTGGAGCCAGGTCGGTGATATCAGCGGACAGACGCTATTCGTACCGGCGATGCTTCTGATTCTGCTGGGGGCCTTTACCAAGTCAGCCCAGTTTCCGTTTCATATCTGGCTGCCGGATGCGATGGAAGCACCGACTCCGGTCAGTGCATACCTGCATTCGGCAACAATGGTCAAAGCGGGCCTCTATCTGGTCGCACGTTTCAGCCCGGTATTTGCGGGGCAACATGAGTGGTTTTGGATTGTGTCGGGTGTCGGCCTGATCACCTTGATCTATGGATCGATCCAGGCGATGAAGCAGACGGACCTGAAGGCTCTGTTAGCCTATTCTACAATCAGTCAGCTTGGACTGATTATGGGACTGCTTGGTATGGGATCGGCAGCTTCGTTCTACACAGGCGAAGAAGCTGTATTCTTTACCGCCGCAACTACAGCAGCACTTTTTCATCTGATTAATCATGCCGTATTCAAAGGCTCGCTGTTTATGGTGGTCGGGATTGTCGACCATGAGACGAATACGCGCGATCTCCGCAAGCTGGGAGGACTGGTGTCACTGATGCCGGTAACCTTCTCCATTGCGCTGATTGGCAGCTTCTCGATGGCGGGGCTGCCGCCGTTTGCCGGCTTCCTGAGCAAGGAGATGTTCTTCACAGCCGTGCTGAATATCAGGGAGCTGGATATTCTCAGCCGGGAGTCATTCTTCACCCTATTCCCGGTCCTGGCCTGGCTGGCGAGCATCTTTACCTTTGCCTACAGCATGATTATGGTATTCCATACCTTCTTCGGCAAATATCAGCCGGAGAAGCTGGATAAGAAGCCGCATGAGGCACCTTTTGGCCTCCTGCTTCCTCCAATGCTGCTGGCAGCGCTGGCCGTGGTGACCGGATTGTTCCCGAATATCCTGTCTAAGACTTTGATTGTACCCGGGATGAATGCCATTCATCCGCAGCTTGCTGCCAGTCATCCCTTTTATGTGAACATTTATTTCTGGCACGGCTTCACTGCCGAGATCTGGATGACGCTGGGCGTTATCGTGCTGGGAATTATCGTGTACCGTCTTTATGGCCGGCTCAGCCTCGTTGACAGAGAGTGGGGAAGAGGGCGGGGAATCACCCTGAATCAGGTGTATGACGGCAGCCTGCGGTTTGTAGAACGGGCATCCCGTTCATTGACCGGACTCTATATGACCGGCTCGATGCGTCATTATCTGATGTATATCTTCACTCTGCTTATCGTTATAGTGGGCGGTACGCTGCTCTATACAGACGGCATTACGTTTGGCCAGGGGGCATATGCCCCGGTCTCCTTCTTTGAAGCAGCAGCTGTGCTGGTCATGCTGACCGGTGCGCTCGCCATTCCGTTCGCGAAGTCGAGAATCTCGGCAATTCTGCTCACAGGGATGGTTGGCTATATGGTCACCTTGCTGTTTGTACTTTTCCGGGCTCCTGATCTCGCACTTACCCAGATGATTGTCGAAGTGGTGTCAGTCACGCTGTTCCTGCTCTGCTTCCGGCATTTACCCCGGCTTACTCGCGAGAAGGCCAAATTCCGGGTGAAGGTACCTAGGCTGATCATATCTGTCGCCTTCGGCGCGACCATGACGCTCGTTGCCCTGGCGGCGCTCGGCAGCAGCCCGTTTGAGTCCATCTCCAGCTTCTATGTGGAGAACAGCTACAAGCTGGGCGGCGGCAAAAATATCGTGAATGTGCTCCTGGTCGATTTCCGCGGCTTCGATACGATGTTCGAAATCACAGTGCTAGGGCTGGCCTCGCTGGCGATCTATTCAATGATCAAGCTGACGCTTGAGCCGGACAATAAGCCTGCAATGGTCAAAATAATGCCCGGCGACGAGAAGCCGCGCTATTCCCGCAGCAATGATGTCCTGCTGCAGTCTGTAGCTAAAGTGGCCTTCGTGATTATTATTACATTCTCCCTGTACCTTTTCTTTGCCGGCCATAACAATCCGGGCGGCGGCTTCATCGGGGCACTGATGGCTGCGGCGGCACTGGTGCTGCTGGCGATTGCTTTCGGGATGGAGTTTGTAGAGAAGGTGCTGCCGGTCGATTACCGCAAACTGATTGCGGTCGGCATATTATTAGCTTTCCTTACCGGGATAGGCTCCTTCTTCTTCGGTGTTCCTTTCCTGACCCAGGCGTTCGGTTACTTCGAGCTGCCGGTCATGGGCAAGACGGAGCTGACTACAGCTATGCTGTTTGATCTGGGAGTCTATCTGGCGGTAATCGGAGTCACGATGAATATTATCTTTACGATCGGGAGGGATAACTGATGGAGCTCCTTATTGCCCTGGCGATCGGTGTCTTGTTTACAGTAGGCGTATATCTGGTCCTGTCCAAAAGCCTGCTCCGCATTCTGCTGGGAACGACGCTCTTAACCCACGGGGTGCATCTGCTGCTGCTGACGATGGCAGGCCTGAAGACAGGGGCTTCGCCGCTGCTCGGAGAGAAGGCGGAAGCGTATGTCGATCCGCTGCCGCAGGCGCTAATCCTTACTTCCATCGTGATCAGCTTCGGGGTGTCAGCCTTCTTCATCGTGCTGGCTTACCGGGCATACCGCTCAGCGGGGATGGATGATGTCGAAGGCCGCAGGGGGGAGAAGGAATGAACAACCTCCTGGTTATGCCTTTGCTGATACCGGCCTTTACGGCCGTAATCCTAATTTTTCTGAAAGACAGAATCGGCCTGCAGCGTATCCTCAGCGCAGTCAGCGCGTTTTTGAATATTGCCGTTGCTGCAGCAATAGTCTATCAGGTAAGCACGGATGGAATTCAAACGCTGTATATGGGCGGCTGGCTGCCTCCGTACGGTATCGTATTTGTAGCAGATATGTTTGCGGCGCTGCTTGTCCTGACAGCTGCAGTTGTAGGAGCGGCTTGCCTGTTCTTCTCCTTCGCAAGTATCGGGGAGCAGCGGGAGCGGTTCTACTACTATACATTCTTCCATTTCCTGCTGACCGGGGTGTTCGGATCTTTCCTTACGGGGGACCTGTTCAACCTGTTCGTCTGCTTCGAGGTGCTTCTGGTAGCCTCCTATGCGATGATTGTGCTCGGCGGAACGAAGGTGCAGCTGCGGGAGACGTTAAAATATATCCTGGTCAATGTAGTCTCCTCCAGCTTGTTCGTAGCAGCTATCGCTTATCTGTACGCAGCAACCGGTACGCTGAATATGGCGCATCTGGCGGTTCGTGTGGCGGAAGCCGGACAGGGCGGAGTCATGAATGTGATTGCCGTACTGCTGCTGCTGGTATTCTCGCTCAAAGCGGGTCTGCTGCTGTTCTTCTGGCTCCCGGATTCCTACAGTGCTCCTCCAATAGCGGTAAGAGCGTTGTTCGGGGCACTGCTGACCAAAGTCGGACTGTACGCCATCACGCGGACATTCACGCTTATCTTTGTTCACGACCTGGGCCTGACGCATTCGCTGATGGGCTGGATGGCCGGGGCCACCATGATTCTGGGGGCGATAGGGGCCTTGGCGTACAATGATTTAAGCCGGATTTTCAACTATAATATTGTCATCAGTGTCGGCTTCATTGCCTTTGGCATATCGGTCTTAACCCAGGATTCCTTAAGCGGTGTCGTGTTCTATCTGATGCATGACATGATTGCCAAGGCGCTGCTGTTCTTCCTCGGCGGAATGATTGTAGCAGCTTCGGGCACGGAGCAGCTGAAGCAGATGGGCGGCTTGATCCGGCGTTATCCGTGGACCGGCTGGATGTTCTTTATTCTGGCGCTTGCACTGGTAGGTGTACCGCCGCTTAGCGGGTTCGCCGGCAAAGTAATGATGATCCGCAGCGGCTTCGGCGGCGGGCATACGGCGCTTGCCCTGATTGCCCTGGCATCAAGCTTCGTTGTGCTGTACTCGCTGATTAAGGTGTTCCAGGAAGTGTTCTGGGGCGGTGAGCGGAGCGAAGAGGAGATTCAACCGCTGCGTTATAAAGCCATGATGGCACCGGCGGCTGTGCTGTTTGTCCTCATCATCCTGCTGGGTATTGGTGCTGAGACAGTGAACGGGTTGGTTCTTCAGGCGGGTACGGTTCTGGCGGATCCGGCAGAATACATTAACGCTGTCATGAAGGAGTGATACAGATGGCCTTTCAAATATTATTGAATTTCATGATAGCATTCCTGTGGATGTTCCTGAATAATGACTGGGCGGCCTCCGGCTTCATTGTCGGGTATGTTCTCGGCATTGCCGTTCTGTTCGGCCTGCGCCGCTTCTTCGACGGGCGTCTGTACCTGGGCAGGGGGTGGGCTGTGATCAAGCTGGCCATGCTGCTCTTGCGGGAGCTGGTCGTATCCAGCTATGTCGTGGTGAAGGCGGTGCTCCGCCCGAAGCTCGACATCCGTCCGGCAATTCTTATGTATCACACGGAGCTGGAGGCGGACTGGGAGGTAGCCGTACTGATCACGCTGCTCTGTCTGACTCCGGGCTCGGTGGTGCTTGAGGTATCCCGGGATAACCGCACTTTATATATCCATGCAATGGATATCAAGGATGCCGAGCAGTTCCGGGATAATATCCGCAACACGTTCGAACGTGCGATTCTGGAGGTGTCCCGTTCATGATTAACTTTATACTTATGCTGTCGTTGTCCATTATGGTCATCTCCATCGCCATCTGTGCCTGGAGGCTGGTCAAGGGACCGTCACTGCCTGACCGGGTCGCTGCGCTGGACACGATCGGCATTAACCTGCTGGCGATGGTAGCGGTCCTCTCAGTTCTGTATAAGACCCAGTCCTTTATCGAATATATTCTGCTGATCGGAATTCTCTCGTTCATCGGGACGATGGCCTTTGCCAGATATATCGAAAGGAGAGTGGTGTTTGAACATGGAAGTGATCAAGACCGGAGCTGAATTGCTGTTTGCCCTTCTGATTCTTACAGGTGCGCTGCTGAGTGCCGTCAGCTCATTCGGGCTGATCCGTCTGCCTGATGTGTATCTGCGGTCACATGCCGCGGCCAAAAGCGCCACCCTTGGCGTCCTCTGCGTGCTTAGCGGCGCATTTCTCTACTTTGCCTTCTTTCTTGATTACATCAGTGCAAAGCTGCTGCTTGGAATTGTCTTCGTCTTCATGACTTCACCGCTGTCGGCCCATCTGACCGGCCGGGCGGCTTACCGCACCGGGGTTCCGCTGTGGAACCGGCGGATTCAGGATGATTTGAAGCCGGTGCTGGAGAAGGAGCGGCTGACACCGGACACTTCCTCCTCTGCTGAGACAGGAGTATCGGATAAATGACATAAGATAATAGCACCGGAATTCAGGCTGAGCAGCCAGGTTCCGGTGCTTTTTTGTCAGGTTCAGCCCCAAGGCATCGACTCCTGAGGTGCCAATCCCTTGCTCCGCAATATATCCTTGTATAGTTCTAGCGCCAGCGCCCGTGACCGCTTCAGGTCGACAATGGCGTCAGCGCGGGGCAGATGAATGGCTTTGTCAGACTTCTCTGCCAGTTCGGGTATCCAGGTACGGATATAGCTGCCGCTTGGATTGTGGGTCTGAGACTGCGTGACCGGATTCATCACCCTGAAGTAAGGGGAGGCGTCGAATCCAAGCGAAGAGCTCCACAGCCAGCCGCCGCGGTTCAGAATATTATCGTAATCACTAAGCTTCAGCCGGAAGTAACGCTCACCGTAAATAAACGGACAGCCCAGATTCTTGGTCAGGAACATCGCAGTAATCATCCGCAGCCGGTTTGGCATCCACCCGGTCTCATTCAGCTGGCGCATGGCAGCATCGATTACCGGAATTCCGGTTGTGCCGCTGGACCATGCCCCGAAATTATGCGTCCCCAGAGCAGACAGATCAAATATATTCTCATAATTGAAAAAATCCGGATCCAGCCGCGCCTGATATTGATAGAAATCCCTCCAGGCCAGCTGCCTCACCCACTCTTCTCCCATATTCTTATGATCGGTAAGCCGGCTATAAACTGTTCTTACAGAAATCGCTCCCGTATTGAGATGCCTGCTGATCCGGCTTGTCCCGTCCAGCGCATACTGATCTCGGTTAACCGGATACTGCTGCAGGGCGCTTTGCAAGAAATCCTCAAGTGCCTGCCTTGGACTCATAGCCCGCGCAGGCTGGGCCAGTAACGTGAGCTGCCGGGCAATGGCATCGGGCACCGGGAAACTGGCTGTAATTTGCGGATGAAGATCCGCGGTTTGCAGCTCCTGGATACCGGTGGAGTAGGGCGGCCGGAAACGTTCAGCGAGGAAGCTCCGCCAGCGGCGGTAAAAGGGGGTGAAGACTTTATAGGGCTCTTTCCGCCCGGACCATTCCATGAAGTCGTCCATGTCACAGAGCATGCTGTCATGATGTGCATGAAACCGGATGTTCAGCGCGCTGGCTGTATCACGCAGCAGCCGGTCTCTTTTCAGGGCATATGGGGTATAGTCGGCATGGATTCTAACCTCATGGATCGGATGAAGTCCGGCCAGCGCCATCAGGATCTGATCTGCCTCCCCGTATAGAATATGGAGAAGCTTACCCTGGCGCTTGTATTCCTGCTGCAGGCTGGATAGATGGATAAGGAAATTCTGGCCGCTATGTTCAAGATAACGCTCATTCCGCAGCAGAAAGGGCTCCAGAATCAGTACATGCAGGGAGCTATCCCGGCTGGAGCAAATGGCGTCAAAGGCCGGGAGATCGGTTGTCCGCAAATCTTTGCGGTGAATGAACAAAATCATAGTTTAGTTCCTTTCGGATGTAAGTGTCATAGATGATATTAGCTTGTTTCGGACCAAAAGGCTATTCAGCTACAACTAACCGGCTCCGTATCCGGTATATAGAGTTTTAGCAGAAAAGTATCTTTTCAGAGTATAAAGAAAATTTTCATGAATGTTTCTGTAACATTATTGTCGAAATTGACGATATATTAAGTGCGGTATATCACTTAGAAAAGAGGCAGTCATGTGAATCTTAAAGTCAAAGTAATTATTCTAGTAGCAGCAATTTGTATTTTACTCGCAGGACCGCTTAGCTATTTCTCATTGTATGTGATTCATAATCAATCGATTGACGCAATCAATGAACAGCTTGAAAGCACGGTGCAGCAAGCGGTCGCGGAAGTAGACGGATGGGCCCAGATAAAGGCAAAGGTGATTGAAACTCTAGGCACGGTTATCGAGAGCACTGTACCGCTAAAACAGATTGGAATGGAGCATCTGCAGGCGTTTCAGCTGCCGGAGAATAAACAGGACATCGCAACGATCTATTTTGGCCTGGAGGATGGTACATATTTGGACGGCGCAGGTTTTATCCCGGATGCTTCATTTGATGCGCGCGAACGTCCCTGGTATCTGGCGATCAAGGAGGCGGACAAGCTATACTTCAGCGATGCATACATAACGAAGGCAGGCGTGCAGTCTATATACATCGGGGTCCCGCTGCATGATCAGAACGGGGGATTTCAGGGAGCCATATCAGAGAATATCTCACTGGACTCGATTAAGCAGCGGATTAGTTCCATAGAGACAGCTGACGGCTTTACCTTCCTGGTGGACCGTAAGGGAGTAGTTCTGTCTCATCCGGATCAGGAGCTGCTGAATAAGCCGCTGGCGGAACAAGCGGATTATGCTGATCTGATGGTACAGCTGCTGGGACAGCCTTCGGGGCATGCAGAGTATACATACAATAATGATGATCAATTGCTGTATTTTGAACAAATACCGGGTACCGGCTGGGTCATTGCAACCTCTGTGTCCCAAAAAGCGGCGTTTGCCGGACTTGCATCGACCCAGAAGCTGTTTGTTACTTTCATTGTGCTATTTACCCTGGCGCTGGCAGTAGGGGCGTATCTGTTTGCCCTGAAGGCGCTAAAGCCTTTGTTAAGTATGAGGCAAAGTGCAGAGAAGCTCGCAGCCGGTGATCTGACAGTTCATGTACAGGTGAAAGGCAAAGATGAGATCGCCCGGCTCGGCGATTCATTCAATGCGATGGCAGGTTCGCTGCGTAAGCTGATTACCGGCGTGAATCAATCAGCAGAGGTTGTGCAAGGAGCCTCTAAGATTATGTACCGGGATGCGCTGGGCAGCAATGAGATTGCGGGACAAATCTCGGCGGTAATCGACGATATTGCAAAAGGTGCATCGGAGCAGGCTGAGTCTATCCAGGCGGGAGCGGAAATGGTTGCCGGAATCAATGAGGTAATTGATCAAATTACGGATATAGCCAGGAATACATCGGCCAATATTATGGATGCCAATCAGGCTATGTCGAGCGGTATAGGGGCAGTCAGCCGCCAGGGCGAGCTGGCACAGGCCGGACAGCAGAATGCGGACCGGGTCGAAGCGGCTAATCAGCTGCTGCTAGATAAGATTAACGAGATTTCACAGATTACCGGAAGCATTCAGTCCATTGCCTCCCAGACCAATCTGCTTGCACTGAATGCTTCTATTGAGGCAGCACGTGCCGGGGAGAATGGCCGGGGCTTCGCCGTAGTTGCAGGTGAAGTCCGTAAGCTGGCGGAGCAGTCCTCGCATTCTGTGACAGGAATTGACCAGCTTCTGAAGGAACTGCATGAGGCAGGGCAGCAAAGCGCCGCTGAACTGGAGCAGCTTCAAATGAACAGTACGGCACAACAAAGCTCGATGGAAGAGACCTCGGGGGCATTTAACCGGATCCGCCAATCCGTTGATGATATTATTGCCAAGATCGAATATGTAACTAATGGCATGACGGAGATAAAAGCAGGTTCGGTCCAGGTGTCTGATGTCATTACCGGACTTGCGGCGGTTGCTGAGCAAAGCGCTGCATCCACGGAAGAAGCCGCCTCTTCTACGATGGAGCAGTCTGCAACCATCGGCGGTATATCTGATGCTGCCAAGCAGCTTGCCGAGAGCGCAGCACAACTGCTGCAGGAAATAAACATGTTCAAAACACAAGCTTAAGTCCCAGCACAAGAAGGAGCTGTGCCCGTTTTCCGGGTTCAGCTCCTTTTAAGTTCAAGCTGTCAGTATTCAGGCAGCTTGTACACCGGCCATAAGATCCGCCTGAACAACTTCCGGCCCCAATACGCAAATACGGTTGTTCCGGTCCATGAACTGCGTTTATTCTCAAGATACTGATCACTGATAATATAAGTCCGGGTGGAGGCAGGGCTCTTCAGACCCAGCCGTTCCCACTCGGCCGGATCGTTGGATCCTCCAAGCCTGGCAAGCATCAATGCCGACTCTCTGTTGACTGCGGCCGGGATCTGTTCATAAGCCCGGGTAATTTGCAGATGAAATTCATCGGCCGGATTGCGGCTGGCAATGCCCTCCAGGTGGATGCTTTCGCGAAGGTAAGAAACATAGGCCAGATGTTCTGCCCAGAGCTCGTCGATATAGAACAGACGCACCCGCTGCTCCGCAGGGCTCATCGGCTGTCTGCCATTCAGAATCCGAAGCCGCTCCGCGTACAGGATCCGTCTCTGGTCCTCCACCATATCCGAATAACAATTCAGTTCTTTATGAAGCTCTAAATTCTGGCTCATTGCAACACGCTGTATATGCGCGATCCGGCCGCGCAGTGCAGGCTCATCGAGCGCTTCTTTCTGCCAGGGGGCACGAAAGATCTTATTGAAGCCGAACTGGAGCATTAGATCGTCCTCCAGACTTACATATATTACAGAAGCACCCGGGTCGCCCTGACGGCCGGATCGCCCGCGCAGCTGATGGTCGATCCGCACGCTTTCGTTCACATGCGTACCAATGACGTATAATCCGCCAAGCCGTGCGACAGCTTCGGCCTGCACCGGGTCACCGCCGCCTAAGCGGATATCAACACCGCGGCCCGCCATATTCGTTGACACTGTTACAGCACCATATATCCCGGCTTTGGCAATAATTTCGGCTTCTTCTGCATCATTCTTCGCATTCAGAACGTGGCAGGGCACACCGGCATCCGCCAGCGCTTGCGCCAGCTGATCAGACTCCTCAACGCTTGCTGTGCCAATGAGGACCGGACGGCCCGCTGCATGGACGGATGAGATCTCCTGTACAAGTGCTTTAAGCTTGGCTTCTTTGTGGCTGTAAATCCGGTACGGGTGATCTATCCGTATGTTCGGCCGGCACGGCGGAATCTGCACCACCTGCAGTGCATAGATATCTTCAAATTCTGTTGCAGAAGCATAAGCCGTGGCTGTCATTCCGCAAATTCCCGGGTACAGGCTGATAAAGTGCTGCAGCGTGATCGTCCCGAGGATTTTCCCGCCGGTATAGGAATGCAGCCCTTCCTTGGCTGCAAGTGCGGCTTGCAGCCTGTCCGGCAAATATCTGTTATCCGCCACACGCCCGGTATATTCTTCGATCAGCTCGATTTTGCCGTCACGGACGATGTAGTCAATGTCTTTGTGCAATAACGCTTCCGCATGCAGCGCACAGTTGAGGGACGATAATAATTGACTGTTATGCATTTCGTACAAATTGCCGCAGCCCAGGATGGATTCCGCCTGTGCAGCACCTGCTTCATTCAGATATATATTCCGCTGGAATTCGTCGAAGTCGTAATGCTCCAACTGCTGCAGCTGCCGGGCTACCTCAGCATACAGCAAGCTGTCATGATTAACAGTACCCGGCTCCCCGCTGATGACCAGCGGCACCCGTGCTTCGTCGAGCAGCAGTGAATCAGCCTCATCGACGATGACATAATGGAAAGGGCGGTGCACGGTGTCCGCTTCGTTGAGGGCAATGGTATCCCGCAAGTAATCGAATCCGGCTTCTTTGGCAGTAACATAAGTAATGTCGCTTGCATAAGCCTCCCGTTTCGCGGGCAGGCTCATGCCTGCCTGGACAAAGCCGGCCGTTAATCCGAGAAACCGGTAGACCGGACCCATCCACTCGGCATCACGCCTCGCCAAATAATCATTAAATGTCAGCACATGAACGCTTTCACCGGCCAGCGCATTCAGATAGGCAGGCATAACTGCAGAGAGTGTTTTGCCTTCACCGGTCTGCTGCTCAATTAAGTGCCGCTCATGCAGGGCGATACCTGCTATGATCTGAACATCGTAAGGACACAGTCCGAGCGTTCTCTTCGCTGCTTCACAGACTAACGCATAAGCATCAGCCAGCAGTTCATTCAGCGGTATGCCTGACTGGGCCTGCTGCTGCAGCCGCCGGGATTCCGTCTGGAGCTGCGCATCCGTCCAAGCTTCCAAATTCCGTTGCCGGATCAGTCTCACTTTATCCTGATAGATGTTCAGCTTATTCTGATTATCGTAATTTTGGAATCTATGGATCAGGTTCGTGGCTAGTTTCATCGGACTTTGCTCTCCCCTCACTGGTCATGTTGGGAAAGATTGTAACTGCTTTGCAGCCAAAAGTAAATGAACTACCGCATTTCACTGATGCTCGTTCACCTATTGTACACTTAGCAGCTGATCAAGAATATCCGCGCGGATCATAGTCAGCTCCGGGTCCTTCAGGGACCTGCTGCGCTGCGGGGTGTTAAGCCCGATCCGCTTTACAATCCTGCCCGGATGCCGGGCCAGAATGACAATCTCA
This sequence comes from Paenibacillus sp. MMS20-IR301, assembly GCF_032302195.1. NCBI lineage: Bacteria > Bacillati > Bacillota > Bacilli > Caryophanales > Paenibacillaceae > Paenibacillus > Paenibacillus sp. MMS20-IR301. Next base: position 2,249,588 of record NZ_CP135275.1, on the reverse strand, counting down.
TCGCCCAGCAGCAGCGCCTCATCAATATCATGGGTTACAAAAACTACAGCACATAGCTTACGCTCCCAGAGCATAATCAGCTTCTTGACCAGATCAAACCGCAGATGGTAATCGAGGGAATGAAACGGCTCATCCATCAGCAGCACATTGCCGCCATGATAGAATGCCCGGGCAATCGAGCAGCGCTGGCGCATCCCGCCAGACAACTGATGGGGATAATGATCACCATAAGCGGAGAGACCGACATCTTCCAGGAATCCGGCAATTTCCGCTGCTGCGCCTGCTTCATTTTCCTTAACAAAACCGATATTCTCACTCACTGTAAACCACGGAAGTAAACAATCCTCCTGAAACACATAGGAAAGCTTCAGCCCCGGCCCCGTTATAACCCCGCCGGTATCCGCAGCTTCGGACTGAGACAGGATATTCAGAACCGTTGATTTTCCGGCGCCGGAGGGACCTAGAATACAGGTGATTTTAGGCGCTTCCACCGTAAGGCTGATTTTCTCCAGGATACGGATCCCGGAATAACTTTTGGATACCTCTTGCAGTGTTATAAGCATTGGTCTCATCCTTATTTATTCAAGTGAGCGGGCAGACCTGCTCTGCTGCGGAACAGATAGATAATGCACGCTTTGATCACATTCCAGAAGACAGCCATAAATAGCGCCAGGGCAAACACCCGGTCCGTCTCCAGATTCGTCCGGGCATCGGACAATAGGCTGCCAATTCCGTCGGTGGAGGTAAGCAGCTCAGCCATCACCGCCAGCTTCCAGCCCAGTCCGGCTGCTGTTATCATACCTGACTTCAGGTGGCTCGTTAGGGAAGGCAGAATAATATGGCGCATGACCTTCCTGCGCGGCACATGGTACACCCGGGCCATCCGCAGCAGTTTTCCGTCAATGGAGGCAAAGCCCTCATACAGATTCACAACGAGAACAGGTGTAGTAGATAAAACGATTATGAAAATAGACGGAACATCCGTCAGCCCGAACCAAATGATGGCGATACCCAGCCAGGCAATCGGAGGGATGGACTGCATCATGTCAATGACAGGCTCGAGGAACGGCTTCCAGCTCCGGCGGATTCCAATCAACAGACCCAGACTGCCGCCCAGCAGCAGCACGATAACCATGCCTGCGAGCAATTTGTAGAGGGTCCGGCAGACAGCATAATAGAATTCCGGGTCCGCAAAATAGTGCAAAAAAGTACGGAGCGTAGCAAGCGGCCCGGGCAGAACAAACGGGTCCATCTGCATGGCGGCAAATTGCCACAGCAGGCAGAGAATCAGCAGGGAGACGGCTTTCTTGCTAAGGCTGATAATAGAACTGTTCATCGGGGAGCTTGCCTCCAATGCTGTCCTTGCTATAGTCCATCAGCGTCTGGTAATACGTTGTCAGAACCTCTCTGCTGTCCGAAGCGGAAGCGAAGTCCAGTGCCATATGCGGGATGGCCTGTTCAACCACAGCTGCATCAAGCTTGAAGTACTTGTTAGCCAGCTCCGCGGCTTCTTTGGGATTGTCGAGCGTCCATTGCAGCGCCTTCTGATACTCCTCCTGGAACCGGGCAACCAGCTCGGGCTGGCTGGCAATGACAGATTGCTTAGTGGCAAGACCTGCATTAGGCAGATCTGTGCTTAATCCGGTAACCTGCTGCCATTCCTTTTTATAATCGACGATGGAGCGTACCTGATCATTTTTCATCTGAATAGCGGTGATTTGCGGCTGGATGCTGACGATGGTAGAGGCTTTGCCGGACAATAACAGCTGGGCTCCCTCCGCAAGCTGAGTATACTGCAGCGTAACATCTTTTCCAGGCTCAAGCCCGTTCTGCTTCAAAAAAGTCTGGGTAATATAATCAACCGGCGAGGATTTCATCGGCACATAGAGCGTCGTACCCTTGAGGTCCGCCCAGCCCTGGACTGCAGGATCTGTTGTGACCATGCCCATTACTGACCAGGTGTTGACGTTCATCAGGGAAAGATCCATACCCTTGTTATACATCACCACAGCATTGTTCAGCGGCAGGGCCAGGAAGCTGACCTGCTTATCGTTAGCCAGCGCAGTAAGCGTGTCAATGGACTCCCAGACCTGGAAATCTACTGTGACAGAATCGCCGAGTGCCTTGGACTCAATCATTCTCAGAATCGGCAGGGAAGGCGGAGAGGGCGGTCCTGCGACCTTAATGCTCATCTCTTCCAGCGGAGCGGCCGTAGGAGCAGCGGCGGGTTCAGCGGACGGTTGTTCCTTCTGCTGGGTACAGGCGCTTAGAATAAAGGATAGACTGAATAGAAGGCTGAAGATAATAGAATATGCAGATTTGCGTTTCATATCAAAGTCCCTTTCAGAAGATAGTTTGGTAGTGAAGGGCAGGAGCTGCCCCTTGCTGATCAGCTGTGCTGTAAATTCAACCGTAGCCCCCTTACTTTCTATAATGATAATGATAATCAATATCATTTAAGCCAGTATAGCAGAGTATGTATGCTGGCTCCGTTGCTATGGCAACAGAAGGCAAAATTAATGAACGGGGTAAAATAAATAGGCCCGCGTGTGCCGCGGGCCTTGTCTAATTAATAGAGCTGTGTGATTCATCTTCGAAACTATACTATATTTTCTTGGCTCATGGTGTTGCTGTTAAGCTGTCTACAACAAATTGAAGCTGGGCCTCCAGTGATACAGGGTCACTGAACACAAAGCCGCGGCTGTTCTCGCGGTAAACATGATTATTCTTGACAGCAGGGAGGTTATCCCAGAGGCTGCCTTCAAAAATTGAAGCGGCATTCTCATCACCTGTCCAGCCGCTGATAAAGATATAGTCTCCTGCATATTGCGGCAGCAGCTCAAGCGACAGCTTGGTCCAGCCCTGGCCGCTGTCAATCGCTTCCTTCTGAATAATCGGCGGGGCTTTCAGCCCGAACTCGCCATAAATAATATCTCCGCCTCTGCCAAAGCTGCCGTAGGCATAAAATTCCTTAGCGCTTCCTGAATCAAAGATTGATACCGTCCGGTCACCTACCGCCTGCTCCACGAGTGGTTTGTATTTGGCGATTTTTGCATCCCACTCAGCGATCCAGGCCTTTGCCTGCTCTTCTCTTCCGGTCATTTTCCCGAAATCCGTTAATTGCTCGCGTAAAGGTATTCCGTATTCTACAGCTACCGTTGGAGCAATTTTAGACAGCTTTTCAATCGTTTCCGGATCATTCCACACAACAATTAAATCCGGCTGAAGCCCGATAATCTGCTCGTAGGGCACATCATTGCCGATATTAACCACATCATCCAGCTTTCCTTCTGTATAGCTGTTAAAGGATTCGTCGCCGGTTCCGACAGGCTTCAGGCCAAGCGCCAGTAAATGCCCGGTGAACGCTCCGGCTACCATTACGATTCTCTGAGGATTCTTGGGAATCTGCACATCACCATTAACTGCTGAATAAGTTACCAGCTCCGGGCCGGCTGTTATATTTCCAGGCGCTGTGTTGCCTGTATTACTCTCAGTTCCTACAGCCGGGTTTGATGCAGTTCCGGTAGTTGTTCCTCCATTGATATTCCCGGGTCTGGAGCATGCGCTGAGCAGCAGCGTCAGGCACAGCAGTAAAGTAACGGCTAAAGGCAATTTACTTCTATACATCGGTAGTTCTCCTTTTTGGCTATATTGATAATGATTATCATCTCTGATATCAATATAATGACGAAGCCTGAGCGGAACAATGGAGGATCGGTGCCTGTTAATAGGACGATGAGAACCTGCCGCTGGTTGTCCGGACGCCTCTTTGAATTGCTTCGGTGTGACACCGGTAACCTTTTTGAACATTCTGATGAAATAGGATACGTCTGCATATCCGACACTTACCGCAATTTCCTGCAGGGTCAGATCAGACTGTTGCAGGAGCCTGCCGGCATTGTCCATTCTGATGCTGATTAAATAATCGATAATGCTCTTGCCGGTTTCGCGCCGGAAATGCTTGGACAGATAGGGGACACTGTAGTGAAATATGCCTGCAAGTGCTTCCCTGGTCACCGGCTCGGCATAATGCTCCTGCATATAGCGTATAATTTGGGAAGCAAGATTAGGCCTGGCAATGCTGACCTGTTGTTGATCCATCTGCCGGAGCAGCTCATATACAAACTGATAGAACAATGTTTTGACATGAAGCTGTTGTAATCGTTCCTGTATCCTCCATTCATTCTGCATCCGCTCAGCTAGCTCGTAGAGGATCGCCGGATGGAGCGGGACAAAACCGTACTGGTGGTGAAAGGGCAGCTGCTGGTCCGAATACCGGGGGGAATGCCGCCCTGTAGCCAGGGGGAGGGAGGCCTTATAGAAAATCAGGTAATAGTGAAAGGAGTCGCCTGTTAAGCTGATTTCAAGGCAGGTTCCCTTACCCCCGTGAAGCATGTAGAACCGCCCCGCATGGTGCTCCTTTCCATCCAGGCTTACTGTTGCACTGCCATGGGTAACATATAGAAACGCGCTGGAAGGGAGCAGGTAGGGCCGCGCTTTCGTACCGGTCTGAATGCGGATATGCCGTACATCCATGACCTTGAGTGTTGCACAGTTCCAGATCAGTATGTGCTCTTGCACATTCACATTTGTTATCAATGAAATAGTCTCTTCCTTCCATATGCTGTTCAAATCAGCCTTATAATGATGAGGTTACCAGATTATTTTGCTGCTTCGTATACAGTATTATAACATCTGTGCCGGGCGGAGAGCTCTCGTAACCTGATGCAGCTGGTGGCAAGTAGGCCGGGACAACATAAAAAGCCCGCGCCGGGCGCGGGGTCTTCATGCTTAATTAGCAGCTGCTGATTCTAGAAATAGGGTGCCGGTGCTGCCGGTGCTAACCGCAGCTCATGTTCATTGGTCAAATTATACGTAAGCGCATTATGGCGCAATTCCAGGTAAAGCTCAGCCTTTGTGGCATTGATATAAGGCTGGACAAATAATACACCGATCCCGAGTGCCAGCAGGCCAAGCAGAATCCAGCCCAGGAAACTCAAATCAAGCACAAACATCCGGAACTTATGACCTCTGGTCATTTCCTTGCTTAATTCTACGGCCCGGTTATATCCGATGTTCGGGTTATCCGAAAGTATGTAAGGGACTTGACTGTACGCATAGGCTTTGACGATTCCGGGAATGATCAGCAGCAGGAACCATAAGAAATTCAAAAAACCTCTCCAGAGCATAGTGAGAACAATAGACCAATACCGGTCCTTATTAAATGAATAGCCTACATTGCCCATCCGGACTTCGCCCTCGGCGGATCGCTTGAAATAGTGCATTGCCCCTACTGTAAGAGGTGATCCGATCAGAATATAGAAGGCAATACTAATGATCACGATAATACTGACTATGAATAATGCGATTACTAGAAAAGGTCCTAATATACCCCAATCTATGTCTGCGGTGTAGCTGGACAGCTCTGAACGACCTGACGATTCCCATGTACGGTTTAAGCTGGGAATCCCCGCGCCTTCTCCAAGAATAACCAGAAGCAAACTCACCACAAAAGCCTTCCAATACGATGTGCGTAGTACATTTTTCGCCCTTCGCTTTAGTTCTGAACGATCCCACATGAAATAACCTCTCCCTTGGTAGCATTATGTTCTTCGTCTTACAATAGATACCATAGTTTATGCCATAAGACAAATAATTAATTACAAGAAGGATGACTTCAATGGATCGTTTATCGAAACGTAATCTAATCCTGTTCAGTTTTGCAGTACTCGCTAGTGGATGGATGGGTGTGCTTCTGGACCGTGTACTTAAGGATCAGCCCGAGGGAGATACGCTGGGCATGGGCTTATGGCTGATCTTACCGCTGCTGGCAGTTCTTTTGCTGCGTTCTTTTGCAGGAGACGGCTGGAAGGATACAGGAATTCGTCCCCGGTTAAGAGGCAACCTGAGGTGGTATCTGGCCGCTCTGTTTGCTTTTCCGCTTGTTACTGTGAGCGTGTTATTAATAGGCTGTCTGCTGGGTTGGATTGATATGTCTAACTACCGGACAATGCCTTCCTTCACAGGTGTGTTTCTCGGTTTGCTGCTCGGGCAATTTATAAAAAATATATTTGAGGAAGCGGTATGGCGCGGGTATTTGACTTCAAAGCTTGTACAGCTGCGGCTTAAGGATTGGCTGGTTTACGGAATTTCCGGTTTCATCTGGGGAGGCTGGCACATTCCGTACTATTTGGTGTTCCTGCCTTCCTCAGATTTATATACTGTCCTGCCCGTCGATAAGGTAACCTTTGCTGCGGTGGCAATTGTGAATATGATTTGCTGGTCAGTCCTGTTTGTCGAACTATTCAGAGTTACGGGATCTATCTGGCCGTGTATTATAATGCACTCAGTGGAAGATGCTCTAATTAATCCTCTTGTGATTGACGGATACATAATGGTTGCTCCGGGAAAAGAATGGCTGATATCCCCCATTGCGGGTATACTGACAAGTTTACTGTACGTGGGGGCTGGCTTGATGGTTCGCTTCATAAGAACACGGCAGGCACTCTCTTAATGTACCTTTATTTGCCTGAAAGCGGGCCACTCTTAGATGCTCTATAATACTTCCCATTGACTTTTACTGCTATGGATTCGTCCGTATCTTCACCAATAATCTTGTGTAACGAACTCCCCACGGGGACATCATTGGAATCCCCGTTATTTACCGGCATTGGGCTTGAGATTTGTCCGATCCGGCCGATCTCTTCACCAACATCCTGATCCTCTACAATTGTGCTGGATAATCCATATACAATATTGTTCATCGCGACTGCACTCGGATAACTGGTGGAGCTTTCATTAGAACATCCTGTTATAAAAGATATAATCAGCGTCAGCAAAAATAGTCTGTTCATTTCATCCCTCCTGTAGTCTTACGATACGCCGGTAGACCAGGCAATCCAGCAGGTCCGTCCAATCGAGCTCACTTTCGTAAGGATCGCGGAAAGCGGTGGCGGTCGGCAAATAGCCGATATGTATGCCGAGCCCGCCGTGCAGATTGCAGCCGCCGTCACCGCCTTTACCGGTCATGCCGCCGGGTGTTAGGACCAGCTCTTTTTTGTAGGGATCGCCGGGGAAACAGAGGCCGAACGCGTTCGGCAGTTCCAGACTGTACGGGCGTGAATCTTTGATCTCAGAGCGGACATGTACATGTCTTAAGCGCATGGACTCGTCAATATTGTCGCCCCACGGAAATAGAGTACGGGTACCTGCGCCGTACAGATATTCCCATTCGTCTTCGTCCGGCAAATCGAAACCCGCCGGTAGCTCCGCCTCGCACCATTCTTCAAATGTCCCGCTGCCGTCGAACAGAAATAAGACCACCTGCCCGCCATCCCGTTCCAGCCGGTAAGATTGAGAGACTTCCAGACTGCTGTGCGGGGCATGACGAAACTGTTCAATCTCTTCGATCAGCTCCGCATCTTCCTGCGGGTCCAGCTTCTCGAGCGGCAGTTCATACCAGCCTGCCGCAACGGGGTGGCGCTGCACGAGCATCGGGCTAACGACGGCTTCGCGGACAGGGGACATCTGTGCATGCGGGTGAACCTCCGGTTCCTCACGGCCCAGTGTGACCGTATCACCCGGTATAAACACGAATTCGCTGTTTTCAAAGGTGAATACACCCGTCTCCAAGGTTTGCCTGTAGCGTGCAAATGTCTCCATCCGCAGCCATCTGAAGCCTGCCGGCAGCTGTGTAAGCAGTTCTTGCATCGCGTCCTTTTTCTCGTCCGTTGTCAATGTCTCCCATGAGGCGCGGTTCCATGCTTGCATAATGAAGTCTCCTTTCGTAAGCCGGAATGGGCTGTGTTTACTTACAGTTATTGTAACGGACAGGGCTGACTGCGTGCAATCCGGCAGAGGGGCTGGGAACTCCATAAACCCGGTATGCTGATTTTTATGGCTTTGTCCGATTCTATGCTGGCACTGCTGAATTATCCATCTTATTGCAAGTGTGGTATTGTGTTAACCAGCTGAAAGTGGCACACTAAGTAAAGATACTAGCAAACGCGGCAAAGCATGCCCCGTCTTCTCTTCCAACTGGAAGGAGGCGGGGTTTTGTGCATTCTGACACCAATTTCAATGTAGAGCGAGGGATGTAAATGGGTTTTGATAGTGAGCATGATCAATGGTTATGTAGTCATCTTAAAAGAAGAAGGGGAGAGCGGCTGGATGCGCTAAAACGTGGACATGGCTACGGGAACCGCTTGTTTGCCGAACAAGTGTGGTGGCCGCTGGCCGGTCATTTTCAGGGACTTCATCCGGAATATGAAGTTAAGGACTGGCGCGGCAGATCTTATTTCGTCGATATCCTGTGGGAGGTGGGCGCCTCGCGTATCGCATTTGAAATTATGGATTTTGGCTCGCATGGCACGGACCGGAGCAAGTACAGGATGGATTTGAACCGCGGACTTTTTCTACAGTCACAAGACTGTACGGTGCTCTATATTTCGCTGGATGAGCTGAAGGATAACCCTTCTTTCATCCTCTCTGCGCTGCGGAACATCCTGTCTCCTTATTTGTCAGCAGGCATAACCGTGAATAGAAGCGCTGATAGATCCTATTCAAAAATTGAACGTGATTTGATGCGGTTAGCCATCCGTCATCATCGTGTGATTCGCCCGGCTGATGCCGCGAGAGAACTGGAACTGCATATTACTACTGTCATTAAATACTGCCGGTTGCTGGCGGATAAAGGGAAATTCCGTCCTGTGGCCAGAGGGGCATCCGGGCGAATTATTTATTATGAGTATATCGGTTCGCTCCAAAGCCCAGATTTGGTTTGATATGCGGAAAACCGAATACATTGTGCAGCTGCGGGGGTATCCGGGCCAAATGTATGCGGAAAACCGAATACATTGTGCAGCTGCGGGGGTATCCGGGCCAAATGTATGCGGAAAACCGAATACAATGTGCAGCTGCGGGGGGACCCGGGCCAAATGTATGCGGAAAACCGAATACAATGTGCAGCTGCGGGGGTATCCGGGCCAAATGTATGCGGAAAACCGAATACATTGTGCAGCTGCGGGCGCAATCCCGGCACGAAGAACCCGCACCAGATGCGGGTTCTTTATTTTGATGTAACAATAATTCGCCAGCCGGCTCACTCGACCTTAAACAGCTGCAGCTCTTCCTCCAGCTTTTGCGAAATCTCGCTTAATTGTCTGGATAACTCCGCTATCTGCAGGGTGCTGTCCAATTGTTCCTGGGTATTGGCACTAACCTGCTGTGTGGAGGCAGAATTCTCCTCTGTAGTGGAAGAAATGATTTCGATGGCCTGTAAAATATCATCCTTATGCTTGTGGATAATGGAGGTGTTGTTGCTGATCTGAGTCATCCTCACTTTTAATGCCCCCAGGTCTTGGTTCAGTTTTATGAAAACTTCATGCGCTGTTTTTACGGATTTGGCATTTTCCTCAGCAATCTTAAGGCCATTGTTAGTGTGTTCTACCGAAATTATGGTTTTCTCTTCTATGCTGCTTACTTTTGTGTAGATTTCCTGAGTGGCCCGTGCCGTCTGCTCAGCAAGCTTGCGTACCTCTCCGGCAACGACGGCAAACCCTCTGCCATGTTCACCTGCACGTGCAGCTTCTATAGAAGCATTCAGCGCCAAAAGGTTGGTCTGGGTAGCAATTTGATTAACGGTCCCCACGATGCCCGTAATCTCATTACGGCTCTGATCAATCGCTTCTATTATCGAGGACACCGCTTGGGTGGATTGGTGATTGTCTTCTGCTGCTTTAGATAACTGTTCAACCAAAGCAAGACCCGATTCGCTCAGCTGTGCAGAAATTTGTGCCATCGATTCTACGGCCTGCGCATCACTGGTAATTTCGTTGATCTGGCTCGACAATGCACCGGTTTTGTGCAGAATACTCTCTGCTTCAGCTGACTGATAATTTGTAGCGTTCGCAATTTCATTGATTGCCGTTGCTGTTTCATTCATGGTTACCGCCGTTTTTGCAGATATAGCCTGGAGGTTACCGGAAGATTGCGTAAGAACCTGGGTAGTATTACTGATCACCTGAATCATGCCTTGAATCTTCTGGACCATGGCGGAAATACCTTGGGCAATTTGCCCGATTTCGTTGCCGGAATGTTCACTCAGCTGAACCGTCAAATCCCCGTTTTCAATCTGCTTAATTGCGCTAAGCAGTCTTGGTATGGATCGTAGCAGGTAACGGAGTGTGATGTAACAGATGAGTACCAGCAGAAGCGCTGCTGCAGCAAATCCGCCGACTGTAATCTTCGTAAAAGACTGTAACTCGCTAAGCGCCTCTTGCTGAGTAATAGTCAGGCCGACAGACCAGCCGGTATCCTTACTGGTAGCATAACCGATATAACGGGGTTCCCCATTATCATGAATCAGCTGTACGCCGCTGTCGCCGTTGACCATTTTTTTGCCGATTGTACCGAGATCCCCTGGAATCTCATTGATTTTTTCATGTAGGACTTTCGCCTGGTCCGGGTGATACAGAATATCCCCTGAGCGGGTAGCCAGAATGGAATAACCCGTACTTCCCAAGGAGTAGCTCTGCATAATAGCCGGGATGTCATTAAAAGCAATGTCTGCAGCGATAAAGCCGATCAGCTGATTGCTGTTATTTTTGATAGGATAGAAAATTCCCATGAGCATAGTGCCGGTGTTAACATCGGCGTAAGGCTCGGAATAATACAAACCGTCAGCCTCAGAGGCTGGCTTGAAGTAGGGGCGTGACTGGATATCAAAATCAGGCTTGGAGCCGACACCGTCATTTTGGAGAAAATAGCCCTTGCCGGATATGCCTGCGATCCAGGCATCGGCAAAGGACGGCTCTGCTTTTACAATTTCTGCAAGCGTTGCTATAGTAGCCGCCGCAAAAGGTGAAGTAGTCACTTGGCCGGCAGTTGTACTCTCAATATATTGCCTGAAAATACTGTTCGTGGACATTTGTTTGACGAGTGAGCCTTTCTCTTTAAATAACGCATCAAATTGGCTGACAATACCCTGTGTTTTGGTCGCAAGCAAATTTTCCTGCTGGGTAACGAGAATACTCCGGGTGTTAGAATAGATGAAGGTACCAAGAACCGAGAAGACGACCAGAATGATGACTAGCAGTACGAGGGCCAAGGTGTTGGCAATGCTGGATGAACGTATTGACCGTTTTTTGATTAGCTGTGACATAGGTCATCTCCCGAATATATATTTGAGCGCAGGCTCTAAGATAATATGTCGGAAATTTGACGGTGTTATTTTAGAATAAGAATAGCCGTTTTGCGTTCTCCTGATGAATATTCAACCGGCTATCGTTACGATTACAATCTTTTACGGTTATATATGAAAGTTTTTGTTAGAATAGAGGAACTGCAGGAATTTACTCAACTAAAGGAGAGGTATTATTGTTAAGAAAAGGATTTACCCTTGTGTTCTCGGTACTATTACTTTTGTCGGGTAGTATCACAGCATTTGCAGAACAGAAAGTTAACGGTGAAACAGGCGAAGCAACGCCTTCCGGGATAACGCTGTCCGGCTTGGCGGCTTTTGTCGACGATTACGTAAAAGAGTACATAGGACAAGATTCGGTGGGCGCGTCCGTTGTTATGGTGAAGGATGGCCAGGTAGTTCTGTCCAAGGGCTACGGCTACGCCGATGTGGAGCAGCAGATTCCTGTTTCGCCGGACACGGTAATGGAGTGGGGCTCGATCAGCAAACTTACAGTATGGACAGCCGTCATGCAGTTAGAAGAACAAGGTAAAATTGATCTGAATGAAGATATCCGCAAGCTGCTGCCGGATAATTTCCTGACCAAGCTGAAATATGATGATCCTATAACCATGCTCAATCTGATGAACCATAATGCCGGATTTGAAGAGTATATGTTCGACATGGCCTATCAATCTCCTGAGGAAGTGCGGCCCTTGGAAGAGGGACTGCAGCTTGCCCAGCCCGCACAGCTATACAGACCTGGCGAGGTTGTGGCCTATTCGAATTATGGCAACTCACTGGCTGCGTATATTGTAGAGAGAATCAGCGGCCAGCCTTATTATGAATACGTTCAGCAGCATATTTTTGATCCCCTGGACATGAAGAATTCCATTGCATACTCTGTCGTGGAGGACCGCCCGGAGCTGTTGGAGCATAAAGCTAAGGGTTACTTCCTGGAAGGGAAAGGTTCCTTTACTCAAGGATCATGGAATTATATGTCCATGTACCCGAACGGCGGTAATAACGGCACTGCGGAGGATCTGGCTAAGTTTGCGATGGCATTCATGCCGGCAGCCGGAGAGCAGTCCCCTCTGTTCAAGAAGCCGGAGACGCTGGAGACGATGCTGAGCCAGAGCTATACCTCCGCTGAAGGCATGCCGGGCATTGCACATGGATTCTGGGAATATCCCGGAGTGCACCGGACGCTTGGCCACGGCGGGAATACCATTGCCTTTGCCACCAATCTGCAAATCGTGCCTGAAGACCGGTTTGCGATTGTGATTATGACCAATCAGGCAAGTGAATCCCATATTGTTCATGGCCTGACTAAAGCGATAGTAGGTACACGTGAGCAGACAAATATTGCAGATCTGCCGGAGGTATCAGAGGTTCAAGGTAAATTCATGGCCGCGCGGCGTCCGGGGCATGGGTTCATGAATCTGTTCCCTTACCTTACACTGATGAAGCTTGAACCCCAGGGAGGAGATCAGCTCCGGGTAACACTTGCAGGCATGACGGGCAACTATAGGCAGGTTCAGCCTTACCTCTATGAGAAGGTGAGCGGAGACTCGGCGCTTGATGCCTGGCCCATGCTGTATGCCAAGGTGAGTGCCGGTAAGGTAGAGGCGGTTTCGGTGTATACGACTGATTATTTGCCGCTGCCTGCCAGTAAATCAATGCCGGTGCTGCTCATATGTGCCGGATTAGCGGTTTTGGCCGTCGCCTATTTTATTATCGCGCCGTTTGTATTGCTGGTGCTGGCAATTCTCAACAAGCGGCGAGCCGGAACACGCCGTGCATCACGTAAACTGGCTGCTGGCCTGACCTTAACGGGTACCGGCATTATAGTGAATAATCTGGTTCTGGCCTTGAGGATGCTCAGCAACAATGAACGTGCCTATGCTGAAGTGTATCCGCAGATTATGGTTAACTATGGTCTGACAGGGCTGGCTGTAGTGTTCCTGGCCGCACTGCTGATTTCCTGGAAGAAGAACGGGTCTGCTGCAATTGCACGTACCAAGTATGGAATAATTCTGCCAGCGGGAATGATGGTTATCCTGGTCAGCCAGCTTGTATTCTGGCAATTCTATAGCTAGGCAGGCAATTTACAATATGATTACATAGAATCCATCCTAGCTGTCAAATGTGGGACCTCTAAGTACAGGAACAAGCAAACGCGGCAAAGAATGCCCCGTCTCCACTGTTATGAGGCTGAAGTGCACCCTTTAGAATCGACATTTGGAATAAACCCCTCGTTTATCCGATGAATTCTAGGGTGCATTTTTTATGTCAGTAATTAAGCGAAAGAGTCTAAAGCGGTTAATGTATCCGTCCATCCCGGCATTAAATTTCATCCCGATTGTTGGGTTCCAAGTCTACAATGTTCGGCAAGTGCTCTGATCTCTGAGCTCATTCTTGGATGAACCGGATATATTTCTTCGAGGTAATTCAGCAGATGAATCGCGGATTCCGGGATTCTGTCATACCCTTGCAGCATACTGCCTAACACTATTGCAAATTGGGGGAATCTTTGTTCAACTCTTCTTTCATTCCCAAAGGCATCCGGAAAATAAGGCATCTCCGGCTCCAATAAGTGTAGTACAGAAAGTAATCCGTCAATCGGATAGCTTTCGATAAATCTTAAAGCAGATAATTTCTCGCCTCTGGCGTATCTGCCAAGCCCGACATAGAGGTTGGTCAGCGCTTCCCCTACGACATAATCGATGGAGGAGGACTTGATGGAGGGGATGGCCGCCTGGCCTGTAGCAATCCTGTTATTCATGTAAGCTGGGTGCTTCCAGACTATCCTGCCGCCAGTATATAGGACGCTGTCAAGCTCTGACTCCTCGAATACCGCAAACTCTCCGTAAATCCCATCCTCGAACATTACTTTATAGCCGAAATCATAATTTTTGAAAGAGTAAGCTAAGAGACAGGTATCCTCAAGCCAATCCAGTTGGTCAATAAAACTCTGTTTAGTACCGGGAGTTACAATTACATAAAAGTCGAGATCTGAATAGTCATCTATGCGCTCAGTCTCGGTTCCAACAGAGCCAAGCCCAATCAAAGCCAGTACATTTCCTGTTCCTTCAAGTGTTTTGCCAATCTCATCGAGTCTTTGTAACAGTAATTGTTTTTTGGTCATCATCATCCGCCTCCTGATAAGTAAAATGCAAAAGGGCTCAACCGCGCTTAATAGCGAGGTTGAACCCTTAGGTTGCATTGCCTTTATATTACATAAATAGTAGCATAGCGTATCGATCATGGTCAAGATAAGAAAATCAGCGGCAGATTAGCCCTGCCCTAGCTGATCGTAGGTGATCAGGACATCTTCTGTTCGTAAGAATCCTCCGCTTCAAGTTTGTATTCTGGCAATTCTACAGCTAAGCAGGCAATGCAGATTATACCACTTATTACCTGGCCCTTCATCCCTTGATAATAATATAATGGGGCAAATATGATTACATAGAAAAAGAGGGATAGGTGTATGAAATCGTTACAACGTTTCAGGTTTATTGCTGCCATACTGCTGCTTTTGCTAACCGTGCAGGTGCTGGCTCCGGGCCGTTCGGCGGCCGCAGGGAAGGTCATTGAACAGCTGCCGGAGCCGGAATGGAGCTACACTCTGCCGGAGGGAATCACCTTTTGGGGCACAATCGACAGCTTACAGAGCAAGGGGCGGATGTTTATTCCGCTGGTTAAGACAGTTACTGTTTCGGCAACCCAGAAGAAGTCTTCCGGTATGCTGTACGCATCCGTCGATCGTGTGAATGGCTCTGCGAATTGGGTATATGACTATTCCGACATGGCTAATGACAAGCCGTTTACTGCTCATCACTTCTATACTACGAGTAGCGGCTACAGCTATTTTTACAAAAATAGAGGGGGAGTTCCCTATGATCTCACCGCAGTCGATCCGAACGGTAAATTGAAATGGACAAAATATATAACCGGGTCTTACTCGCCGGTAGTGCTCGACAATGGGAATATTGTTATCCGTACCTTAGTAAACATGAATAAGGCTTCTCTTGATATTACCGAATACAATCAGGAAGGGAAGCAGCTCCGCAAGCTTAAGTTGACGAATAAATGGGCCAAGGGTTGGTTAGAGGTGTTTCCTAACGGCTACATTGCGCATACGATTACCAATGATAAAGATAATATCAGCAGCATTAGCGTATACCGGGGCCTGGGGGCCCTGACAACACCGCTGGCTACCTATACCGTTCCCCAATCGCTAATTAACCCGTATCTTGTAGTGAAGCCGCTTAGCGGAGGGTCTTTTCTGATTCAAATGGACAGCACGAACAGCCGGGTGTTAATCGGGTATGATGCGAACGGCAAGAAGAAATGGGTACGGACGCTTAACAAGGGCGATCAGATCGATACAACAGGGAACAATTATTTGGTACGGAATGACAATGTGTACCGTCTGTACAGCAAGGATAATCAGTTGCTCGGCAAGCAGCAGATTGGTGAAACCGGCGACAATGACTGGAATTTCCGGATAACACCTTCGGGTGAGATCACTGTAGAGAATCAGTATCAATGGCAGGAGCGTCCGGCTGATATCGATCCGGAGACTTTTGAAGGGGATCGGGCCAGGGAGGATTTCTATGTGCTGGATCCGGGGAATCTGCAGATTAAACATCATCTCTCCACCTTATGGCTCGACTATGAGGCAGGGCATAATTACATTTATGCCGGAAACGGCGAGCTTTACCTTACGAGGGGCTACGCTCCTAAAACCATAAGCAAATACTTGCTGAAATAGCATCACTAAATACAGGGACAAGCAAAAGCGGCAAAGAAAACCCCGTCTTCACTTCCACTAGGAAGGAGACGGGGTTTTGTATGTTCAGAGACTAATTGTAAAGCCGTATGCTATAGGCAGAAGCCAAGAATGGCTTTGATAAGTTAAGAATGTCTTACTATAAAAGCATTACATTTAAAGTAAAATATAAACAGACCATATATTTACATAAATACCATATCGAATCCTGGGGAGGCGATTGGAATTCATTACAGCCCGGCTGGTCCGGACAGGCAGTTGGATACACCTTGTTTGCATGCCGGGAACGCATCGCGAATTCTATATGGAACAGAGGAGGTAATATTTTATGAAAAAAGGACTTATGCGCCTTACGCTGGCAGGGGCAATGCTGCTGTCCGCCAGTACCGGCCTCACGCCTGCAGCTTCAGCCGAAGCTTCCGATATCAAATCTGGAAACCCTATATTCACCAGTATGTTTACCGCTGATCCTTCTGCGCATGTGTGGGCGGACGGACGCATTTATGTGTATCCGTCACATGATATTTTCCCTTCCAGAGGCAGTGATTTAATGGATAAATATCATGTCTTCTCGTCGGATAATATGGTCGATTGGGTGGATGAAGGAGAGATTCTGAGCGCTGACGATGTGTCATGGGGACGTCCGGAGGGAGGTTTCATGTGGGCACCTGATGCTGCTTACAAGGATGGAACATATTATTTCTATTTCCCTCATCCCAGTGAATCCAATTGGAACAATTCCTGGAAAATCGGGGTGGCCACAAGCAATAAACCTGACGCGGATTTTACCGTTCAAGGCTATATAACAGGACTGCCCGGCAGCAATCTCATCGATCCGGCCGTTTTCCGCGACGATGATGGAAGTTATTATCTGTATGCCGGCGGCGGCGGAACCAGCTATGGCGTCAAGCTGGGCAGTGACATGATGTCGGTAACCGGGCAGGTTAAGCAGTTCACGGAGCTGCAGGATTTCCATGAGGCCTCATGGGTGTTCAAGCGTAACGGCCTGTATTACCTGATGTATTCGGATAATCATTCGGGCGGCAATCAGCTGCGGTATGCAACCAGCAGCAGTCCGCTTGGGCCCTGGACCAACCGCGGCGTCATCCTGGACCCGGTGAACAGCAGTGAAACGTCGCACGGATCGGTCGTAGAATATAAGGGGAACTGGTATATGTTGTATCATAACGCCGCAATCTCCGCTAACGGGACACTGCGCTCGGTCTGTGTGGATAAGCTGAATTTCAATCCGGATGGAACGGTTCAGAAGGTCATTCAAACCACGGAAGGCGTTCCTGCGGTGGGGCCGCGTTCCCCTGCTACAGAGATCAAGTACTACGATTTGATCAATGAGAATTATGATAAATACACTCAGCAATCGCAATATACGATGAATGACAATAATGTATCCTTCGGTGGAGGGGCAAGCCGCGCAGGCGGAATTATTGAGAATATGCATACCCAAGGCTCCTATACCCAGTTGAATAACATCAATGGAGGTGCGGGCGGTAAGGCGCTTCTGACCGTGCTCTACGCTTCCGCTGAGAGCGGGGCGGCCTTTAAGGTGGATGCCAGCGGAGATCCGTCAGGGGACGGTTATTATCTTTCTTTGCCCGGCACAGGCGGCTGGGGCAATTACAGCGGCCGGACCAGCCGGCTGATCGATTTGAATCCTGGTGCGGGCAACAGCATTAAGCTGAACGGCGGCATGGGAGGGGCTAATATATCCGGCATCATTATATCGCGGATCCCTGAAGCGCTCCAGGATACGGAATATCCGATGAGCGGCAGCAACGTTTCTGTGGGGGGCGGGGCCACACGGTCGGGCGGAATCGTTGAGAACCTGCATATACCAGGCGCCTACACCGAGCTGACTGGCATTAACGGCGGTGCAGGCGGCCAGGCGACAATTACCGTAATTTACGCTTCTGCGGACAGCCAGGCAACCTTTAGATTGAACAGCAGCGGCGACACTACCGGGAGCGGGTATTCACTTACCCTGCCCGGGACAGGCGGCTGGACCAATTATACGGGACGTGCCAGCCAGTCGATCCGCTTGAATCCAGGCACGAATAACGTAATTAAACTAAGCGGCGGTAATGGCGGGGCGAATGTATCCCGCATCATAGTATCGCTGAATCCTTGATGCGGGTAATCAGAGCAGGGCCCCTGGATATATGGGGGGCCCTGTTCCAGGTGATTGGTAGCTACCGCATTCCCTTCATAGCTGATCCAGTCACTCCAGCTTCCCGCATAGAGCTTCACATTTCTGAATCCGGCCATCGTAAGCACCAGCACATTCAGGCGAGCGCTTACGCCGGAGCTCAGCCTAATCCATCTGCAATTTCAGTGAGTTGAATATGTTGTGAAGTATTCTTTTACCGCCTGCCCCAAAAAAGATATAATTTCGTTAATGCTCCATTCCAGATAGAAAAGGTGAATCACGCTATGAATCCATTTATGAGAAAAGTCAATGTTCCTTACGTCAAATTCCGCAAAGCCAACACCCTCAGAAATGACTCGACCCAGCATGATTGGCAGCACTGGGCGGGCTACCGGGATCAGATTCAGCAGGTTCTGGAGCAAACGCTGGAACATAACCGCTGCGGGCGCGGGCATATTTTACTGCTCGGAGCCGGGAACGGAAACGATGTGCCCATTTCGTATATCGAGTCTATATTTGAACGGATTACGATCGTCGATATCGATGAAAAAGCGCTGGACCGCTTTCTGGCCAAGTCGGCACACCCGGAGAAATACGAACGGGCAATCGTTGATCTGACCGGAGTAGGAACGGAAGTGTCTTCACCGGATGACTTGAAAGCAAAGGTTGACGAATTGCGGCCAAACGTGGATTTCTCGCCGCTGCAGCCTCCTTTTGACGTGGTCATGAATTTATGCTTCACGACGCAGCTCATCTCCGCCTTTTTTTACCGGAAGAAAAACAAGGTTGCCCATACACCGGAATTCAGCGCTCAGCTGGATCGGCTGCTTGAACGGATTCATATCAACATCTTTCAATCTTTGCAGGGCCTCCTGGCACCGGACGGGGTGATTGTCCATTTAACCGATACTCTGCTGCTGCAGCGCATATCAGCAACCGGCTACACCAGCCCGGCTGCTGTTAAGACTCTGGAGCTGACGGGAGGAAATCTCCGGGAAAACTTGGACCTGATATACGGGCATCTGCCGGAGATGGCGCAACAAGGCTTGTGCTTGCCGGGGGCATTTGTCCACGTTCATCCGCAAATTATGCGGCTCTATAAAGTTGAATTAAGATTTTCGCTGCTGTGGGAGTTCGTCCATGATGAATACGAAGACAGGGATTACTTTGTGAGCGCTCATGTGCTGACCAAGCTGTAGCGGAAGGTAGCCGGAGTGGCCTTTAGCCGGGACTGACGAATGGGGGCGGAACCTGGAGGAGGAGGTTTGGCTCTCCGAAAAATTCTGCATGGGCTTAACTCCAGCTCAAAGAGCCCGCGTTCAGCGCGGGCTCTCCGTAGTTACTCTTCCCCTGTAGCCACCAAATTCTCTTCATACGAAATCCAGTCGCTCCAGCTCCCCGCATACAGCCGCACTTTCTTGAATCCGGCCTTCTCCAGCGCCAGCACATTCGGGCAGGCGGTTACGCCAGAGCCGCAGTAAACGATGACCTCGCGGTCTTTATCGAGTCCGGCAAAATGCTCCTGTAGTTCTTCGGCGCTCTTGTAGCTGCCGTCTGCATTTTGCGTACCTTTCCAGAAGTAGTTAAGCGCGCCGGGGATATGGCCGGCTTTCTTGTCCACCGTCTCGTTCTGGCCGTGGTAGCGGTCGTTGGCGCGCGAGTCGATCAGGACAGGCAGGGCGGAGAGGGAAGCAGTGGAGTCACTGTTAACCATTTCAGCCTTAGTCGCAACGGTCTTTTCCGACACCGCCTGAACCTCATCAACCCCCGCCAGCATCTGCGGCCGTACATTTGCAGTGAAGGTGCTCGGTACCCGTATCGGCTGGTGATCCGTCACCGGATATTTCTCTGCTTTCCAGGTGCTGAAGCTGTCTTCCAGAATGAAAACCTGCTCATGCCCGAGGTAGCGCAGCAGCCACCACAGCCGGGCCGCGTTCATGCCGCTCTCGTCGTCATAGGCAACAATGCGTGTATCGTTGCTGATCCCCAGCTTGGAGAGGCGGGCCGCAAGTACCTCTGGGTCAGGGAGGGGATGGCGTCCGCCATGTTCACCTACCGGTGAGGACAGATCCAGCTCCAGATCCAGATAGACCGCTCCGGGAATATGTTCATGCTTATAGCTCTCCCGGCCGGCCTCCGGTTTGCCGAGTGTAAACCGGCAGTCTACTATCGTCTGCTCCGATTCATAGAGTCTGGCCAGCAGCCAGCGTTTGGAAACGGTCGTGTCCATAAGTATCCCATCCTTTATATCATTCATTATGAAATTCATTATAGCGGAAAAATCACTGCTCCGCAGAATAGGCATCTATTCAAGCTAATGCTGCTCAGTGAACTGGGCTTCAACGGTTGGAGTTGCTGGCGGCAGGGCCATACCCTGCTTCCAGATCAGGATGGGGTTATCATCCTTAGGCCCATAGTAGACGGCTTTAATCCGGGTAGAAGGGTCCGTCCGGTTAGCATTTAAAATCTCAAGATCGATGGTGTCATACCGGTTGCCGAGCCCGAGCTCCGCGAATTTCCGTGATTTAAACACTGGCCGTACAGGAGTAATATAGAAGATTCCGTCGTTTTCCATTTTTCCGTTGATTTGATTCACCTCGTAGCCGTCGGTTACTTTTACATGATAAGCAATCTTCCCGTTCTGGAGCAGGCTTACTTCGGTAATATCGATTGCGCTGGAGGGGACTTCGGTAATATTCCAGCGGAACAGACCGGCGTAGCCGAGAATAAGAACCGCACATACGGCTGTAGCCAGGAGCAGGCCTTTGACGAAGGAAAGCACTCTGGAGCGGTGAAAGTAGCCCTGAAAGCTGGAGAGACCCGCAACTTCCTCTTTATTTCTGGCAATCCTCTCAAAAGGTAGGCTGCTGCTCTGCTGCAGCTTCCGCAGTGCGGAGGAGCAACGGCTGCAGGTGGCTAAATGGGCCCCGACGGCTTCCTTAGTCGCTGCACTGCACACCTCATCATGATATAACGGCAGTAGATCCTCAACAACCTCACAGGACAGTTTGTTCATTGGCCTTCCTCCATTAATAAGTCTTGTATGCTGTTTCTTGCGCGGTGATAGGTAACCCTGGCCCAGCTCTCCGTTCTGCCAAACACCTCGCTGATATGGGCAAAGGACAGTTCTCCGAATACCCTCAGCGTGAAGACTTCCTTGTAGGGCTCCTTCAGACTGTGCAGCAGTTTATGAATCCGCAAGGCCTCCGTCTTGTCGATTAGCTTTTGCTCGAGCATGAGGCTGCCTGCCTGCGGATAGTCTTGCGGTTCACCGGGTTCCCGGCGTCTTTGCTTATCCATATAAGTGAAGTAGCTGTTTTTCGCGATTTGACAGAGCCAGACACTGATTTTACAATTGCCTTTGAACTGGTTAATACTCTTCACTGCTTTGACAAACGTTTCCTGCGTGATTTCCTCGGCAATCTGTGTGTTTCTGCTTAGGGACAACGCAAATAAATACACATCCTGAAAATATTGCTCGTAGATTTGCTCTACCTCGGCCACATGTTCACCACCTTACATAGATAAGACCCGGCTGCGGGAACTTCGTTACATAATTTGCGCCAATTATAATGAGAAAGGGACATTAACCTATGAATACTATTGTAAGCCGGTTCTGGCCGGAGTGGAACGGAACATTGACCAAACGGAGCGGAGGCTGGAATAACACCACTTACTTCGTGGAACAAGATGACCGCCGTGCGGTTCTGCGAATCTATGATACACATAAGGATCAGGAGAAAATCAGGTTTGAGCATGCGGTGCTGCAGCAGCTTGCGCTGCAGGATCTTCCGTTTATGATTCCGGTGCCGGTTCCAGTGGTTACGGGAGATACATTAGTCCGGCTGGAGGAGCGGGAGGGGAAATTCGCCTGTATGTTCCGCTATATTGCGGGGGATTCGCCTGCGGAGCAGGACCCGGGCTTCTATGAGTCATTCGGAGATGCAGCTGGGAGCCTAACAGCGGCGCTGGCTGATGTTGATCCCGGTCTGCCAGCGGTATACCGCCCGTATTATGAACTGTCAACCAATTACCCGTTATGCAGCCGTGAGGCGGTTGCAGGACTTTATTCGAATCCGCCGGAAGGTCTTGAAGGCTTGTTGCCGGAGCTTAAGGTACTCGTTGAGGCGTATGAGGGAATTGCGGGATCACTGGAACAGCTGGAGAGACTGCCGCATCAGCTGGTGCATGGTGATCTGAATGCTTCCAATCTGCTCGTGAGTGCGCAGGATGGAGCGAAGGTTACTGCACTGCTGGATTTCGAATTCTGTACCCGGGATGTGCGGGCGATGGAGGCCGCAGTGATCCTGTCCGGGATGCTCTGTCATGCGGAAGAGGAGCGGATCATCCGTGATTTCTGGCGGGGATACAGCCGGACCATCACACTCTCTACTGAGGAAATCGCAGCAATCCCCGTGCTGATTCTACTGCGGAAGGTCGATGTATTCCTCCATTTCCTTACCCGTTACCTCGAAGGCACGGATGAAGTAAATGTGCTGCAGGAGCAGATAGTCCTGCTTGCAGCAGATATTGTTCAGATGTCCGGTGAAGCCGGAGGGGAAAGGCAAGGCGGGGTGTTACGGTAGAGGTGCCGAACATAAAATTGGCATAGCAAATGACATGCAAACTGACAACAGCTGTGCATGTCATTTTTCCTTTTGCAACACTTGAATTGGCGTCAGCTTTGATGCCTGTAATAACGAAAATCCCGCTTCAAAATAATGCATAATATGCTATTATTTATATCGTACATAAAAAATTATTTTAAGGGAGGACATATATGAAAACGAGGCTTAATCATATAAGAGTTAATGTATCCGATATTAATTTAGCTTTAAAATGGTATGAAGAAGTTATAGGTTTTAAATCTGATAGCGGCTGGCCGCCTGAAAATCCTGCTTATTATGATTTTAAATCAGAAGAAGGTGCAACCTTTGCGATAATGGAAGTAAAGAGTGAAAAATCTCATGGGAGACTTAATTTTACTGTTAATGAAGTAGAGGAGCTTTGGGAAAAACTAAAGGACAAAGTTGAGATTATTGAGCCCTTATTTGATACACCCTGGGGCACAAAAAAATTTACAATCAAGGACTTGGACGGAAATGAATTAGGATTTGGAAGGTGAAGCTGTGATCACTAAGTATCAGTGCGTTAATATTTCTTCTGTAAGCCCAAAAGCATTATATAGATTGAACTATAAAACTTTATAGGAAACAACAGCGGCCGGAGGTCCAAAACTCATCTTTAAGTGTAAAATCATGTACAATGAGCTGGCGCGCGCAGGTAAATGGGTTGAATGTGCCCTCCATTAAGAAAAGCAGCCAGCCACGCAACGGTTGTTCAAGGTAATAGCTTAGCTTACGGACATGAGAGGCGTTAAGCCTGCGGAAAGGTACCGGAGTGTCAGTCTTAGGGACATGAGCGCCGTTATTTCACCGGAAAAGTGGATTTTGCCCATGAAAAGCGGCCGATAAGGGCCGTCATGTCCGTAAGCCCGCCCAAATGACTTTTTTTGAGCGAATAAAGGCTGTGGTGTCCGTATGGCTCAGCTTGGGATTGTATTTGAACCAGACAGATGGCATTAGCCCTCTATAACCAGCACCACCCCCCGCGTTTATCTTCTTTAGTT
The DNA here is from genome assembly GCF_032302195.1 of Paenibacillus sp. MMS20-IR301. NCBI lineage: Bacteria > Bacillati > Bacillota > Bacilli > Caryophanales > Paenibacillaceae > Paenibacillus > Paenibacillus sp. MMS20-IR301. Next base: position 2,225,821 of record NZ_CP135275.1, on the reverse strand, counting down.
GGAGTGAACGCCAACCATCGTGTACAATAAGCTGTTGCGCGGATAGGCGGTGAATGCATTAGAATGAATTTCGGCCGTTCAGCAATTCTAATTCAACATATAGCTTTCCAGTTCAAGCTATATAGTTGAATTTTATAATGAAAAAGTTGGATTTGAACTTTTGAACCAACAGGAGAAAAGCCAGCCAATCATCGGCTGGCTTTTTTCTTGTTGGATTGGATACCGGAGCGGTTTTTTTATCCATCTCCTGCTGTTAATATGCTGCAGTTCAGCTTCAAAGGATCAGATCACCCTGTAGCCGGAAGGCAGTTCTCCTGTATTGCGGATATTACGGATCTGAGCGAGAGTCAGTCTCTGATTAGTGGAAATAATAGATTCCACATCATTACCGGAAATGTAATCGTCCAGATCACGGATGCTGTGATTGCCGCGAAGCACGCGGAAGCTGCCTCTGAACCTGGTTCTGCTGAACAGAACAAGTGTAGCGTTGCTGCTGGTGGAGAAAAAGCGCAGGCTTTCGATTCCGTCCAGAATGTTGTCAGTATTACGGATACCCAGATTACCCCGGTATATCCGGCTTCTTCCCCGGTAGTTCTCCTCGCTGTACACGGTCAGCCGCGGATAGGTCTGCGAGATATGCACCTCTTTATCCATGTGTATTCCTCCCTGGTGTTGATGAGTTGGCAGTGCCAGTGCGGACTGGCAGCTGCAATACTATTCTATGACTGCTCTGAAGGAATGGTATGGTTAGAGCTCCCGGCAGGATAGCCTGTTTGCAGACAGGTTAAGGAATTTTTTCACAAATAGACTTTACAGAATATAACTACTAGTGTACTATGTAACTAACACACTGATACAACGCCTGGCAGCGGCTAAATTCCAAATGGTCACTGTAGCCATAACTAAGGCTTAAGGTTCAGCTCTTAAATGCATTTTATAATGCAGTTCAGTTATCCAATTCAATTATTCAGGGGAGGCTGTCATGAATCACTCTACACACAATAATGGGCTATCCGGGCCTGCGAAAGACGAACATGTGCTTGAAATGCAGAACGTCAGCAAAGTCATTAAAGGAAAAGCCATCGTGGATAATCTAAGCTTCGATATCCGCCGGGGAGAGATTATCGGACTGCTGGGACCCAATGGTGCGGGCAAGACGACCACCATCCGTATGATGACCGGGCTGATCGGCATGAGCAGCGGGGATGTTCTGATCCAGGGCCACAGTATCCGGAAGGAATTCAAGCAGGCGATTGCGCAGATTGGTGCGATTATCGAGAATCCGGAATTTTATCCGCATATGACCGGTTATGACAATCTGAAGCAATATCTGCGGATGAGCGATGGTGCGGAGGAAGAACGGATTGATAAAGTAGTACAGCTCGTCGGATTGCAGGAAGCGATGAACAAGAAGGTCAAGGCCTATTCGCTTGGTATGCGCCAGCGTCTGGGAATTGCCCAGGCACTGCTCCATTCGCCGAAGCTGCTGATTCTGGATGAGCCGACCAATGGCCTTGACCCTGCCGGAATCCGCGAGATGCGCGATTATATGCGCAGGATTGCCGAGGTAGAGGGGATTGCCATTCTGATCTCCAGCCATATGCTGTCCGAGATCGAGCAGATTTGCCACCGGGCGGTAGTCATCCAGAACGGCAAGCTGGTAACTGTTACACAGATTACCGAAGCGCCGGAAGACCGCAGCGAAGTAACGCTTGTTATCCGGGTAGACAATGCCGGGATGGCGCAGAAGGTAGCCGGGGAGCTGCAAGGTGTGCAGGTGACCGGAACAGATGAGGCGCATTCCGAGCTTCATGTAAGCCTGCCCGACCAGAAGGTGCCGGAGCTTGTGGCGGCATTCAGTGCAAGCAAGGTTGGGGTCTACCGGATCACGGAGAACAAACAGAGTCTTGAAGAAGATTTCCTGAAATGGACAGGGGGCAACCGCATTGCGTAAATTTAATCAGCTCGTGCAGAATGAATGGCTCAAAATAGCAAAGAAACGCAGCTTTATCGTCCCGTATGTGCTCTTGGCACTGCTTGTCTTAGTGATAACCTATATTGCGGACACTCTCGAATCGGTTACGTACACCTCAGCAGCAGAGTATACAGCGGATATGCTCCAGTCTACGGGCATTGGCCAAATACTGGCTATCCTTGTTATCGTTATGACGGCGGGAATTGTATCGCGAGAATACAGCCAGGGAACGATTAAGTTCCTGCTGATTCGCGCCCGCAGCCGCACGGCTATCCTGGCCTCCAAATATGTAACTGTGCTGCTCTACATGCTGAGTATGATTTTGACTAGTGCGGTAGCGTTGTTTGTCTTCGGTATAATCTTCTTTGGGGTCAGCGGGGGAGATACAGGCATCAGTGATATTCTGATATCTCTCGTGTATGGAACTGTATATTGTACGGTGTATGCAACGATCGGCTTTATGCTCGGGATTTTGACGAAATCAACAGGTGTGTCGATCGGGGCGGCGATTTTTTTAACGACGATTGACAAAATGATGATTTCCCGCGAGTTTTTCAAATATTTTCTTTTCCCGAACCTCAACCTTGCAGCCTATAAGGATGGTGGTGCACCTATGCCGGGAATGACCCTGGGCTTCTCGATTGTAGTGCTGGGCATATACATGTTACTCTTCCTGATTTCAGGCTTCACTGTCTTTAGACGCCGGGATGTTGCTTGATGGTTATCGAATTTGATAACAATCAGCCGATTTACCTCCAGATCATGAACTACCTTAAGGGTGAGATCGTTACAGGCAAGCTGAAGCCGGGCGACAAGATTCCTTCTGTGCGTGAATTGGCCGCTGAGCTGCAGATTAATCCGAATACTGTACAAAGAACCTTTCAGGAACTGGAGCGTGAGACGATCGTGGAGACCCGCCGAGGCATGGGCAGATATGTGACCGGAAGAGAAGAGACGATTCTGGCTATTAAAAAGGAAATGGCGCAGGATGTCCTTGACCGCTTCATCCGCGGGATGCAGGAGCTTGGCTTCCGGGGCGATGATATTCTGGCGGCAGTTGCGGAGAATATTCATCAGCAGGGCAAAGAACAGGGGGAAGACAAGCGTGGATGAGTTACTTCAAGTACAGAAAGTGACCCGGAAATTCGGCTCAAAGGTTGCGCTGAACAATGTCTCCTTTGCACTGGGGGCGGGCAGGATTACCGGTCTGCTCGGCAGCAACGGCAGCGGCAAAACCACTCTCATGAAGCTGATTGCCGGTATAGCACATCTTGACTCGGGCAGTATTTCGGTTCAAGGTATTCCCGTGGGAATCGAGAGTAAGAAGCAGGTATCATTCATGCCGGATGTTCCGGTTACGGAATCGTGGATGAGTATTAGTGACGCACTGAACTTCCAGAAGGATTTCTATAAGGACTTCGATCCTATCAAGGCCCAGCGGATGCTGGATTTCATGAATCTCCGGAGCCGGGATAAAGTACGGTCGTTATCCAAAGGAATGAACGAACGCCTGCAGCTCACCCTGGCGCTCTCCCGCCGCGCTAAACTGTATATCCTGGATGAGCCGATCGGCGGTGTTGATCCAGTCGCCCGGGCCAAGATTCTGAATGCGCTGATGGAATTCTATGAGGAAGACAGCAGTATTCTGATCTCCACCCATCTGGTGACGGATATTGAGCGGATCTTTGATGAGGTTATCTTTCTGAAAGACGGGGAGATTGTACTGCAGAGGGAAGTAGAAGAGCTCAGGTTAGAGCATGGAAAGAGTATCGATGAGCTGTTCAGAGAGGTGTTTGCCGAATGCTGAAGCTGTTGAAATATGATCTCAGGCGCAAAAGGGAACGGATTCTTGTTTGTATCGTCATCACGCTGTTAATTGAGATTGCTATGTGGGTCAGCAGCTCGGGGATGAATAAAGAGCTGCTTGCAATTAATCTGTCCGGTTATGCCGGCCTGGCTGTTGCCTTTCTCTTTATTACATTTTCCAGCTATTTCCGCAATCTCAAATCCTACCAGCGACGGCTTCTTCCGGTTACTCCGCTGCAGACGGTCCTGTCGCCCGTTCTGCTTGCCTTTGTGCTGCTGCTAATCGTTATTGCTATAGGTTTGGTGCATGCGGGCCTTTATCAGCTTATGTATCCTATGGATTTTCTGCCGGACAACATTGTATATGTCAGCTTTAGATGTCTGCTTCAGATCATGTACTCGGTATTCTTTTTAATGACGATGACTATGTTCTCCATCACTGCAGCGTTAAGCTTGCGCTTTAAGAGGAGAGTTTGGGCAGGCGTTGCCCTGCTGACCGTGCTGCAGAATGTTACAGCCAATCTGGAGAAGCTGATATTTAACATCAACTACGTCGGGATAGACAATTCGTTTACATTCGTGCTCTACGAGAATAAACTGCGGCCCGCAAGCGGAGTCACCATCCGCTACCTTGATTCCAACCAGTGGCCGCTGTTGTTCGAGTTTGCTATTGCCTGTCTTCTGATCTATGGAATGACAGTGCTGGTGAAGCGGAGAATCGAAGTATGATCAAGCTGCAGACATAATACATCCCGCACGGAAGCAGGGCTGATCCAGTCAGCCCTGCTTCCGTTTGTTGCGCTATGCGGCTATAATCCTTGGGCCCTTTGGCTGTTGGTCCAGATCTCCAGTTCACGCAGCAGCAGCTCCTCCTGTTCCTCCTGCAGGTCAAGCCTTACCCCGTATTGGAATTGGCCCAGCCCGAACATCCAGCCCCAGCGGACGCTCCCCTCAAACTGCAGCTTCTCACCGGCAAGCTGGAAATGCATAATCAGCTTCGTGTCTCCTGCAGTGAAGCGCAGATTCAGCGAGGTACGGACTTTACAGCCGGAGCGGCTTAGATCTAATAGAATACCTTCGGTCAATTTACCGGCTCCGGGTCCGGAGTTACCGGCCGGAATTTCAAGCCAGCAATCAATCGGCTGATTCATTACATACCGGAACGGTTCTTTTCTGCTGGAGTCATCCATTATGTACCTCCGCGAGTTTATTTGCTATTATAGCGGAACGGCCTCTCCTGAACAATCTCCTAAAGTAGTATTTTTTGCAGAAAAAGACTCCTGAAACAGGAAAAACCGCCCCGGTAACCGGGACGGACTGAGACGGGCAGCATGTGCCGGTGTTATGTAACAGCAGACTGCGGCCTAAAGGCTGTAGAGTGAAGCCATACAGTCAACGAACATTTTGTTATACTGGGAACGGGTCAAATCACTGGAGGAGGCAATGTCCCGGCCGAGGAATTCAAACCAGGTAATCTCTGTACCGTCTTTTTTGTATAGAAACCTCTGATGCTCAAGTGCAAAAACATGATTCTCAAAGGACGGGACATGCTCGAATTTCAGCTCGGTGCCCTGCTTTTCGGATACCAGCGTAGCCAGCAGGATCAGCATCTTGAACGGGTCATCATACATCTCGAACTGCTCTGTCATAAACAATCACTCCTAGAGGTAGCATAGATTTCTTAGCAGATTATACTATAATGCCATAATGTAAGCACTATCATCCGGGCAACTCAGTATAATATTGCTACAATAGATGAGCTTAATTAAGGAATTTTGGCAGCAGGAAGGCGGGCTGTATAACAATGCTGCTTAAATTATCCGATACATAATTATCGGCCCTTTCTGGCACGGGACTTTGAGGGATCTTCAGTGGTCGGCATATGAAAATGGTCTTCTGAAGAGGAGAAATGTAAATGTCATTAAATCTGCGTACGTTATTTTCAACAGCTTTTGCGGTCATAGCTATCCTGCTGACTGCACTGCTCTGCTATGTAATCGGTAACCGGTCCACGAACTCTGTAGAGATGAGCATCGGCAGCTCGCTGGCCGCTGAGGCTTATCAGATGTCCGAGAAGCTTGATCATTTCATGTGGTCACGCTCCGGAGAGGTAGAGGTGCTCAGCAAGCTTAACGCTTTCCAGGAGCCGGTTGATACATTCGAGGTCGACGGACTGCTGGACCAGTTGAAGGAGAGCCTGCCGGTCTTCACCTGGGTAGGGTTTCTGGACCGCTCAGGTAATGTGGTTTCTTCAACAGATCATATCCTGCAGGGGACGAATATAAGCCAGCGGCCTGTATTTCAAGAAGGCTTGAAGGGCAAATATATCGGAGATGTCCATGATGCGGTGCTGCTATCCAAGCTCTTACCTAATCCAACAGGAGAGGCGCTGCAGTTCGTGGATGTGAGTATTCCTGTTCCGGACAAGCAGGGCCGGGTCACCGGCGTACTGGCCGCGCATCTCAGCTGGGAATGGTCCCGCGAGGTGGAGGCTTCCATTGTGACACCGCTCAAGGAGCGGATGAAGGAAGTGGAGGTATTCGTGGTCAGCAGGAAGGATAACACGATTCTTCTGGGACCGGCAGCGCTAGTAGGTAACAAGATGCCGGGGGGAATTGTGGATAAGGCCCGCAGCGGAAGCAGCTCATGGGCAGTCGAGCAGGCTGGCTCTTCCCGTTCCTATCTGAGCGGATATGCCTACGGAGACGGTTATATGAACTATCCGGGTCTCGGATGGACTGTTATTATCCGCCAGCCGGCAGAGGTTGCATTTGCTTCTGTACATCAGCTTGAACGGTTCATTTTGCTCAGCGGTCTCATTATTGCGGGAATCTTTGCCATCATCGGCTGGCTGCTGGCCGGCTGGATCAGCAGGCCGCTCAAGAATATTACGAAGACGGCCGATTTGCTCAGCACCGGAGCTAATGTAGAGATTCCTGCATCTACCCGGTTCAAGGATGTAGCGGTCTTGTCTGAGTCCCTGCGCAATCTGGTCAGTAACCTGACCAAGACGGAGAGCAAGCTGAGCTATATGTCCGATATGGCTCTGCATGATAAGCTTACCGGCTTGCCGAACCGGGCGGCGCTGGATGAGTTTCTGGCCCATGCAGTGGGTAAAGCCAAGCAGAACCGCACAACACTCAGCTTCCTGTATCTGGATCTGGACGGGTTCAAGAAAGTAAATGATACCTTCGGTCATGCGACCGGAGACGCTTTGCTGCAGGAGGTCGCCTTCAGGCTGGTTGAGAGTACCCGTGATAATGAAATTGTCGCCCGCCTCGGCGGAGATGAATTTGTCGTCATTCTGAATACTTCAGCAGGCAAACCGATGCAGGAGGCGGAAATTGTGGCCTCACGAATTATCAGCAAGATTAATCTGCCGATCTTAATCCGCGGCGAGGAGCTGCATGTCGGCTGCAGTGTCGGTGCAGCTGTATGGACACCGGATGGAGGCGGGGATACGATTGAAACGCTGCGGCTAGCCGACGAAGCGTTGTATATCTCCAAGCGGAGCGGCAAGAACCGGATTACGTTCGAAGCCGCTTCCTGATGCCTGTACAGGAAGTTCACCAGCAAAGTCCCTACAGGGACAGCAAAAACCCTTGTTCTGCGCAGTACAGCGGATCAAGGGTTTTTTGTTAACTATTGTTCTTGACGGATCACAATCCGTTTATTGATATCTATGTAACAGGAATACGGTTCAATAGTACTAGTTCAACGTAATCTTTTACGTGGCTTAGACCACCATTTGATCCACATAAACCCTTCGTCATCCCGGAAAAATTTGATCCCAAACCAGCTCAGGGGGGTCCAGGTTTCCTTGAAGTAGTATGAAGGCATAGTAAATTCGTCCCTCCAATATAGTTAATTATTACTAGTTTACGCCAGGATTGGCGAATGCACAATACTTTTTTTGCTTATAATTACCATATTGGACATTCGCCCGGTTTTTTTTGCGCCGCGGGCATATGATGTTATGGAAAGAACAAGGAATGGCACAGACTGAGGGAGGAATTACAATGGGAGAGAATGTCGGAGGATACTGCGGTATGGGAACATCTGCAGCTACCATTTTGGTACTGTTTATTCTGCTGGTTATAATCCTCAGCGTATTTTAGCTGAAGTGAACACAAGCGGTACAGCGTAAACAGCGCCGGAGCAGCAGCTCCGGCGCTGTTATTTTTTATAGTATCCAAACCGGCAAAGCCGCTTGCGCAAGTCCAGGCATGATGAAGTTTAGCTGTATTTGCGGACTTCCCGGTAATAAACAGACTGCTGCAGAATCAGAATCAGGGCAAGGACCATTATCGGTGCCGGAGCAAAGCCGAAGAACAGTGAATATACAGCAAAGAATGTCATTCCGATGATGAGCGCTATTGTAGTTACAGTGAAGGAGGAGTAGGCCGAACGGTATACTACCCAGCGTTCACCTTCGTCCATTTTGGCAAACAGCTCCCGCTGCGAATTTTTGGAGTTACCCGGGCTTATATTCATCTGCCGGTCAGGATAATGCTTGTTATATAAGGCAACAACACGGTGCAGCAGTAAGATTGACAGCAGCATGAAGCCTAATGAGACTATCATATTGGTTAACATGAAAGGAGCATCCGCGGAATCCCGGCTGCCGGGACCCAGTGCATGGGCCACGCTCATTAGCGTCCACATTAATGAAACAATCATATTATAGAGGCTGATCTGCATCGCACGGCCCAGCGCCCGTTCCTTAGGGTTCTCAATCTCGCTATCCTGCTTTGCTTCATCAGGCAGCCTGCGGGTCCGGACAAGCCCCATGACAGTGAGCACCGTAAGCAGCAATGTGAGCAGGGCGACAAAGCCGAATAGCACATCATATTCATAGAAGACTGCAGGCTTCAGGTTGACATCCTCCGGTATAGTAATTATTCCTGAAGCAAACACAAGGCCTACCGCTCCGCCGATGAGCATGCTTACAGCGAGCATTATAATCCCGCGGATATTGATCCGCTGTTTGGTCTTATTCATCTTGTTTATCCTCCCCATGATTAATCCAGAACACTGATTCTACGGTTACTGCAAATACCTCTGCAATCTTGAGCGCGAGCACCACTGAGGGCGAGTAATCCCCCCGCTCGATCAAAGCGATAGTCTGGCGGGAAGCACCTATCTTCTGGGCCAGCTCGCTCTGGGACAATCTGTCCCTGGCCCTGAATTCCCGGACACGGTTATTCAGTTCATTCACTTTTTCCACCTCCATATGTTGATTGTATATGATTATCGTCAAAATGTAAATTAAAATATACAAAAAGACAATGATCATAGTCAAAAACATTCATTTCAGAGCAAACAGGGATAAGCACAGGCCGATTGAGCGGAAGAGCATTTAATATAACAGGAAAGGATGTGATGAAATGACCGAAACAGAATTTATCACCAAAATCGTTCCCTATGCAGTGGAGGATATGCAGCGCAGCCATATTGCGGCTTCCCTGACCATTGCCCAGGCGGCACTGGAATCCGGCTTCGGGAACAGCGGCCTGACGGTGAAGGCGAATAATTTGTTTGGGATTAAAGGCAGCGGCCCGGCAGGCAGCTTGTCTATGCGTACAACCGAATACAGAAATGGCCAGGCTGTGCAGGTATCTGCACTTTTCCGGGCTTACAATAACTGGGGAGAATCCGTAGCGGATCATTCGGCGCTAATTGCCCAAGGTGTCTCCTGGAACCGCAATCTGTACAGCAAAGTAGTCGGGGTGGACGGTAAAACGGCTGCCCGTGAGATTGCTGCTGCCGGGTATGCTACCGATCCGAATTACGCGTCAAAGCTGATTCAGCTAATGAATACTTACAACTTATATCAATACGATGAAATAAAGGAGGATGATGAGATGTCGGCTGAAGATAAACAAAAGCTGGATAGCCTGGAGGGTGAAGTGAAGGAGCTGCGGGTGCTGCTGGCGGGGCTTACCGCAAGCAGGGATACCCTGAAAACCGGGGTTCAGGAACAAGGACAGGCGATCAAAGGCGTAACGGAGCGGGTCGTCATTATTGAGGGCCGCACTGTCATGAATATGCCTGCCTGGGCTGAGCCCGCTGTGCAGGCGGCTGTAGCCGCCGGTCTGCTGGATACACCTGCGGGCGGCAGCTATGATTTCTATCGTATTCTTACCGTGCTGAACCGTGCAGGCTTGCTGGTAACGAAGAAGGGGGTGTAACCCCATGTACAGTGATGCGCTTAACAATGTGCTTGCTTTTGCCTCATTACTTGCAGTCTTCGTGATGGCTCTGGTCCAGCTGGTGAAGAACAGTATTAACCTTCCCCGCAACGTGGTTCCTGCGGTCGGCCTGGTCATAGGTCTGCTGGTAGGAGCGGTTGCCTATCCTTTTACAGATATGAATCTTGTTCTCCGTCTATGGGCAGGCGGGCTGGCCGGATTGTCTGCTACAGGACTGTTCGAACTTGCATTCAACAAACGCAGCGGTACAACGAAGGATGATTAGACAAAGGGGATCACGTGCAGAGCTGTAATTTGGGTAGAGGTTCACCGGTAATACACCCAAACAATTCAGGAGGATGATTACTAGAATATGTTATGAAGAAAGGAGGTGCTAAACTATGGGGACATATGTTGATGGAAGAACATCACAGAATGCGAGTACGGCTAACTCTATTGCTATTCCGATCCTAGTCATCAATACTCCGCAGCTGTTCGGCCAGATTGGCCTGATTACTGCAGGCGTGGGAAGCAACCCGCGGGTAATTCTGAAGGGGACGATCTCGGTGCAGCTTCCGCTTGCTCTGGTAGGAATCACGATTTCAATTGTAAGAGGCACATTGCCGACAGATCCATTGGTATATTCTGCTACTTCTACATTCAGCCTAAGCCTGCTGGCTCCACAGGTAATCGCATTCTCAGCGGATGATTTCCTTCCGCCCATTACGCCGCAATTAACGTATACCGCCTTTGTCACCTCCAACCTGCTCGGTACAATTCGTGTAGGTCCCGAGAGCTTTGACGGTATTCTGGTCTCTGATTAATGTGCATAGTTGTGTTCTGCATAGGCCAAGCAGCCTACATTTTAACCGTTTAGCCCAATCTGTTCCGGGGACCACCACATATTCTGTTCTGTAGTCATTTTTAAGGAGGAGGTAATCTCATGGGTGCAGATTGCGGTTACGGCGGCAATGTTGGCGGCGTTAATACAGCTCCAGTAAGTCCTTGGACTTCTACGGGGGCGATTCTGGTCCTTTATATCCTGCTTGTCATTATTTTGAGTGCCTGCTTCTACTAAAACTAATTACAGCTGGCGTAGTCCGGGCAAACCCTGTGGCTGCGCTTTTTTCGTTAGTGTGAAATTGTACAGGCTGTGCGGATTGAACGGTGTATAGTTAGTTGTAGTAGCCATAAGGAAGTAATTACTTGATAAGGAGCTGTTTGATATGAAAAAAATGAAGCGCTTCACACTGACGGGACTTGCCTGTCTGCTGCTGCTCACTGCGGGGATTAACGTACCGGAGACCGTGCAGGCAGAGGGGAATCAAGTTACTTTTACAGTTAACGGTGAAGTCATGAATTCTCCTGCCGGAGAAACGCCTTATCTGGAGGGTGGAGCGGTCATGGTGCCGGTACGCCAGACAGGAAAACTGCTTGGATACGAGGCAACGTACATACGGGAGAACGCCAGCCTGCAGATTCACAGCAGCACAATTAAGCTTGAAATGAAGCTTGGCAGCGGCCAGTTTCTGCTGAACGGCAAGGAGACGCTGACTATTGAAGGTGCAGCAGTGCTGAAGCGTAACCGGATCTACATTCCGCTGGCCCTGCTGGATGAAATCGGTTATATCACGAACTCCTCTGCTAACTCTGCTGAAGCAATGGCCTGGACTCCGCAGTATTACACTGCAGCCGTAATGAATGATCTGGCTTCGGGCCGGTATGCGGCAGTGTCGGAGCGTTGGTTCAGCCCTGAGGTCCGCAAAAATCTGTCCGTGGTGAAGCTGCAGCAGGGCTGGGAGAGCATGACTTCAGCTTATGGGAAGTATGTTGACCAGCATTCTTTAACCAGCAGCCGTGAGCAGGGTCAGCATCTGCTGGCTGTAACGGCAGCCTTTGAGCAAGGGGAGATGAATACCACGATTACAGTTGACGGCAGCGGCAAAATCCAGGGACTCAGGTTTGCTCCGGGCGCTGCTTCAGCTGCGGCACCGGACCTTGCTCTGCCGGAGGGGGTTACCGAAGAAGAGGTGACCGTCGGAGCAGGAACCGCGCATCCGCTTAAAGGGATTCTGACGCTTCCTGCCAAGTCAGCGAAGCCGCTCCCTTCAGTTATCCTGGTACACGGCTCGGGCAGCTCAGATTTGAATGAAGCAGCTTATGCCTACAAACCGTTCCGTGACATCGCCTATGGTCTTGCCGGGCAGGGGATTGCCGTTCTGCGCTACAACAAACGCGTGTACAGCTACCCGCAGCAGTTCACGGGAGCTGCTGCCGCAGGAGTTACGGTTAAAGAGGAAACAATTGAGGATGCAATTGCAGCGGCCGCACTGCTGAAGCAGGACCCGCGTCTTAATGCTGCGCAGGTCTACCTCGCCGGACACAGCCTTGGCGGTATGCTGGGTCCGCGGATTGATGCGGAAGGCGGCGGCTTCGCCGGGCTGATCCTGCTTGCCGGCTCGCCGCGCAGCCTGTGGGAGATTATCTACGACCAGAATATGATGCTGCTGGGCAAGCTGGCTGACACTGCTCCGGGCAAGGCTGAAGCTGCAGCGGTCGTGAATGCCGAGCTGGCCAAAGCTCAGGCCCTGTCTTCGCTGACGGATGAGCAGGCTAAAGCAGCGGCATCTGTATTTGGTGCCTCCGCCTATTATCTCAAGGAGATGGATCAGCACAGTGCAGCAAATCTTGGGCGCAAGCTGGCGAAGCCCGTGCTTGTCCTGCAGGGCAGCGATGACTTTCAGATTTTTGCCGACAAGGATTATCCGCTCTGGAAGGATGTGCTGAAGGGGAACAGCTCGGCAGAATTCAAGCTGTATCCGGGGCTGAATCATTTCTTCGTTAACTATGACGGCGAGGCCTCAGGAACAGCAGAAGAATATAAGGTTCCGGGACTGGTTGATGCACAGGTGATTAAGGACATGGGGCAGTGGATTATGAAACATAATAAGTGAAGCGTATGTTCGTATTTCCTGCGGTTACAGGTAGATTAACACCTCCGCTTCTGATACAATCTATGTATTAAGATTGAAGGAGCGGAGCACATGGATAATGATCTGGCGAAGCTGCTGCGGTCTGTCATCCGGGAAGAATTAGTCCCTGTGAATGACCGTTTGGAGCGGATAGAGGCCGAGCAGACGGCACAGAGACAAGATGTACACGAATTGAAGCAAGATGTTCACGAATTAAAGCAAGATGTACAGGAATTGAAGCAAGATGTACACGAATTAAAGCAAGATGTACAGGAATTAAAGCAAGATGTTCAGGTTTTACAACAAGACCAGGGACTGATTAAGCGTGCGGTACTGGAAACGAACGAACGTCTCATTAATGTTGAGTCTCTGCTGGAGAATCAGCACCGGATTATCGAATTGCTCTCTGTACGCTCCATTGAGCATGAAGCTCAGATTAAGCGGATTAAATAGTTGTTATAGAACACAAAAAATCGAGGCTCCCTTTCGGGAGCCTCTTTCATGGGAGAGGAGAAACCGGACGAAGAGCTTATGGGGAAACGTAAGCCTGCTCCGCGGTTGTCTACGACATTTTGCGATGTCGATAGTTACAGGATGGCCCGGCTGCCCGTATTTTATACATCTGCCCGGAATAATTTCTAAATGCCGCGTTGTGACAAAACCGGACAATCTTTTTATTTCATGGAACAATTGTGTTACTATAGGCTTGGACTTATGCCCTGAACCGGCATAACTATTAGAGACATAAAAGCAGGTGGATGATCGGTGAGAGTAATATCGGGAAGTGCAAAGGGCAGGCCGCTGAAGAGTGTTCCGGGCAACGGCACGCGGCCAACAACCGATAAGGTGAAGGAAGCAATTTTCAGTATGATCGGCCCTTATTTCGAAGGCGGAGCCGCGCTTGATTTGTATGCAGGCACCGGAGGCCTTGGAATTGAAGCTCTGAGCAGAGGGATGGAAACGGCTGTATTCGTGGATATGGAGCAGAAAGCGCTCGATACGGTACGTGCAAACCTGCAAGCAGCCAAGCTGGAAGCCCAGGCAGAGGTATACCGCAATGATGCCTCAAGAGCGCTCGGTGCGCTGGAGAAGCGGGGGAGAGCCTTTGATCTGGTTTTTCTGGATCCCCCTTACCGTCTTAAGCATGGGGATGAGCTCATGATGACGATGGCAGCCAAACATTTATTGAAGCAGGATGCGGTAATTGTACTGGAGCATGAATCCGGCTACGATTACCCGGAGCATATTCCGGGCTTCAGCAGAACACGGCTGTCCGTATATGGAGAGACGACAATAGCTATTTATCAGTATGAAGCTGCTCTGCAAGAGGGTTCCGGGAGCGGCGGGGAGGTTAATGATGAGTCTGCAAATTAGAAAAGAGCGTGTAGCCATTTACCCGGGCACCTTCGACCCGGTTACGCTGGGTCATATGGATATTATTCACCGGGCCGCCAAGCAGTTCGACCGGCTGATTGTGGCCGTGCTGAACAATCTAAGCAAGAATCCGCTGTTCTCCGTCGAAGAGCGCACGGATCTCCTGCGCCAGGCAACTGCCGACATTCCGAATGTGGAGGTCGACAGCTTCCGCGATCTGCTGGTCAACTATATCCGGCAAAAGGATGCCCAGGTAATTGTCCGGGGAATCCGGACGGTTACGGACTTCGAGTATGAGCTGCAGAATGCATCTATTAACCATAACCTGAATCCTGATGCGGAAACGATCTTTATGATGACGAATCCAAAGTATTCCTATCTCAGCTCCAGCGTGGTCAAGGAGATCGCCCACTTTGGCGGAAATGTCTCGGATTTCGTAACCCCGGAGGTTGAGCAGGCTATGAAGCTTAAGTTCAGCCGGATGGCCGGCGGTGCCGGCTAAAGAGCCTCACGGCTGCAGACAAGACTAAAAACAACAGGAGCAGCAGTCCCTGGAGACCCAGCATTTGCGGAATGAAGCTCCAGAGCCGCAGCAGTGAAGGGCTGCCCTGCTGGCTGGCGGAGGCCAGTCCGGTGAAGACAGGAAGCACGGCAGCCCGTGTATTCATTAACGGCTGCCAGAGCACGGCGGTTAAGGCAAAGGCAAGCGCTGCGTGCAGGAGCCGTACAGCTGCGAACGGAAGGAAGCGGACTTGTGCCGGCCTAAGTAAGGTCAAAGCCTGAAGCTGGGCGCAGATTCCGCTCCAGGCTAAGGCTGCAGACAACAGGGCCGGACCCAGGCGGCTGCCCAGGATGAAGCTGCTGTTTACTGCTTCCGGGACCATCGCCCGGGCTCCGAGATGAATCTCCAGCAGGCCTGCAGTGAACCGGGGCGGCAGCTGCGGGAGCAGCGTGGATATAATGCTCACGACTACAGCGAACATGATCATATAACCGCCGACAATCATCAGATTCTGGACGGCGGCAGACACGGATTCACCAAGTACCTTGCCGAAGCCCCGTCCGTCTCTTGAGCGGGCATCCAGCACAGCCTGATGAATACGTCCGGGCAAGGATGCCTTTTTGGCGTTCAGGCTGTTGCCGGGTATCCTGGCTTGCGCCGTTTCAGCAGCGGGCGCCGGGATGGGAGCTGCCGGCTGCGCAGCGCCAAGGCGGACGGCAATACTGCCTGCGGCAAGGCCTGACAGCCAGTGGATGGCCAGCAGGGCGTACCCGGCTGCGGGACTGTGCAGGAATGCCGTTCCGATCACAATGAGCAGGGTAACCGGGCTGGCATAATGCACGATGGATGCCATGCTTCCAGCTTCCTTGTCCGTCAGGATGCCCTGCTTGTGCAGCTGCCGGACAGCACCCGCTCCGCCGGGGAAGCCGGCGGTAATACCCATTACCAGGGTCCAGCCGCCCGCCCCGGGAAGGCGGAACAGCCGCCGCATCAGCGGCTCCAGCAGCACGCCCACGCCGTGTACAAATCCGAAAGCGTTCAGCATCTCGGACAGGATCAGGAAGGGCAGGAGTGCCGGGAAGACAATCGTCCACCAGAGCTTCAGCCCTTCAAGCGAGGCATTGAAGGAGGCTTCCGGAGCCAGGACGATGGCGATTGCCAGCACAATGGCGGCAGCCCCCGGTACGAAGACGGCGGAGCCTGCGAGGCCCCGTCTTATTTTAAAGTTAATCATTAGAAGCATCACCTCTTCATAGCTTAGGACATGGGCAGGACTTGTTATCAACTTATGCGGGCGAGACAACCATCATGCCTTAGCCAAAAAGAGCAGCTCCCGGTTCCGGGCAGCATATTCCAGTGCCGCGGCTTTGAGCCGCGGGAAAGAAGGGTTCAGACTTGAGGCAGCCGAAACGGCGGACCGGAATCCGCGCCACAGCTTATTTGTTTTCATTCGTGGTTATTCTCTATGTTGTTGTCTTTATGAATACGCCTTACATTGTGTACCAGCCGGGCAGTGCCTCGGAGGTAGCGCCGATGATCAAAGTGGAGAATGCGGATCCTGAGGAGCAGGGAACATTTATGATGACAACCGTTTCTGCGAGGTATGCGAATGTTGCGCTTCTGATTGCATCTGTCTTTAATGCCAATGCGGAGGTCGTGCTGAAAGAGACCCGCCTGCAGGATAAGACGGAACAGGAGTACGCGGCTGAGCAGGTCTTCTATATGAACAGCTCGCAGTCTTATGCTGTACAGGCCGCTTATCATGCGGCTAAGGTGCCTTATGCGGATGTAGTCGATTATCTGTATGTCTTTTCGGTGCCGGCTGCCGCGAGTAAAGGGCAGTTTCAGCCGGGAGACAAGATCATTACTGTAAAAGGACAGAAGGCCGCTGATCCGGCTGCTTTGTCTGCGCTGCTGTCGGCGAATAAGGTCGGCGATAAGGTGGAGGTTGTCCTGCAGCGCAGCGGCAAGGAAATAACCGAACAGGTACAGCTGGTGGAGGTTAAGGATAAAGAAGCCTCGGCCGGGCGGCCGGGCTTCGGAGTGGTTATCGGGGCCGTTCAAAAGGTAGAGCCGAAGGAAGCGGGCAAGGCTGTCAGCTTCGTAAGTACAGATGTCGGCGGGCCGTCTGCCGGATTGATGTTCACGATGGAGATCTATAACCGGCTGACCCCGGGGGATCTGACCAAAGGCCACCGGGTAGCAGGTACCGGTACGATAGATGCTGAAGGTACTGTAGGGGCAATCGGCGGTGTGAAGCACAAGATCGTCGCTGCCGACCGCAAGAATGCGGAGTTCTTCTTCGTGCCAGTCAAGAATTATGATGAGGCTAAAGCGAAGGCGGAGCAGATCGGCACCAGGATGAAGCTGATTCCGGTGTCCACACTTTCGGATGCGCTGAAATATATGGAAGAGCAGCCGGTGGTTACACCCTGACCGGCGGCTCCAGGTAGTCGCTGTACAGATCACTGCGCAGCGGGTCGGCATAGGCACCGGCGAATACTGCTGCCGCCTGCAGATCCCGCTCCAGCATGGGATGGGTGAAGCGGGCCGGGCTTGTGACCACAGGGAGTGAGGCCTGCTGCTTCATTTGCTTCAGCAGCAGGCGGCCGCTCTCCCGGAAGCCAAGCACCCTGATGTAACCCGGACCTTTACCCAGCCCGGCCGGCAGCATCTCCTCCCTGCTATGGTTCAGCAGGGTATGGACCAGCAGCCGCTGAAGCCGGGTAAGGGTATAACGTTTGCTCTTCAGCTCCTGGAGCAGTCCGGCTACAGTGAATTTCTCCAGCCGGGAGAGGCTGCTTAGCAGCCTGTTCTCCAGCCCTTCGTTCATATCCTGCACACGGCGCAGCTCTGCTGCGGAGTGTGTGGACAGCACGTGGCGCAGCGGAATCCGGAAGTCCTCCAGCTGCAGCGGCCCCCGGCCGGCCGCATGCTCCCGCTCCAGGATGGACACGCTATACTCCGGCATGTAGGCCGCCGGTGACCCGCCCTCCTGCAGCAGCCGGCGGATTGCTGTTGCACTGGCAATGCCAGACCCGCCCTGCAGCGGGTCGTGGAAGCCCGCGCCTGTGCGCGGCACGGTCAAGGGCGTGATCGCGCTGCCAAGCCGCCGCAGCGCGATCAGGTAGTGCAGGCCGAGGCTGTTGTTCGGCTGCCGCAAGATTATTTCGGCTTCTAACGGTTTCTCCTCTCCCATGAAAGAGGTCCATGCCGCCGCCGCAGCTGCGCTGTAGGCGGCGGGGAAGCCCGATCCGCTTGCCATGCGCGCGCGGATCTCGGCTTTAAGCGAGCTGCTCTCCTCAGCCAGGAAGGCAGAGAGGGGCAGCAGTTCGCCCAAAGTGCCGGCTTCGGAGCCGAAGCACAGGCTGTCCGCGACGCCGGTCGCTTCCAGCAAGGAGACCGCTCCGAAGGCGAACCATTCTGCCGGCTGGACGGCATAGACCACCGGCAGCTCAATCACTAGATCAGCGCCCATATGCAGCGCCATCTCGGTGCGGGCGCGCTTGCTGACCGCCGCCGGCTCGCCGCGCTGGGTGAACGGGCCGCTCATAATCACGATGGAGCGGTCCGCGCCTGATATTCTTTTGGCCTCGGTAAAATGATGGACATGCCCGTTATGTAAAGGGTTATATTCGGCAATAATGCCAACAGTAGTCACGGATAACGTCACTCCAAATTCCTGATTGATATATTGTTTCAATAGTTATATCATAAATTGTTCCGGTTGCCGAAACAATATAAAGGGAAAATGGTTGACAAAGTCCGGTAATTCTAGGTATAATAATTTTTGTTTGTTTGGAGTGATGAATATGAAGATTCACTTTCGCAAATTGGCTAATGCCGACGAGCCTCTGCACCTCCAGGAGACACTGGATGTCAGCGAGCTTGTCAAAGGGCGGAAGGATATACTTGCTGTTGCGCCGCTCACAGTGAACCTTAAAGCGCTGCCCGCGGGAACCGATAGTGTGAACGTGGTGGGAACACTGGAAGGGAATGTGGACATGTTATGTGCACGTTGCCTCAGCGAAGTGAACAGCAAACTGAACATTCCTTTTGCTGAGACTTTCAAATGGCTTAAGCAGCCGGTTCTTCCCGAAGACGAAGATGACGAAATCATCTACGTAGAGGACGAGATTGTGGATCTTGTTCCGTTTGCGGAAGAAAACTTCGTACTGCACTTACCGGATTCGGTATTGTGCAAGGCAGACTGTCTTGGTCTTTGTCAGACATGTGGACAAAATTTGAACGAAGGCACCTGCAGTTGCGACAACACAGTGATCGATCCAAGACTCGCTGCGTTGAAAGGATTCTTTACCAAGCAAGATAACTAAGAACAATTCCCGTGGTATAACGGGTCAACAACAAACTCAGGAGGCTGATTAATCATGGCAGTACCACAACGCAGAACGTCCAAGACTCGCCGCGACAAACGTCGCACTCACTTCAAACTGGTAGTTCCAGGTATGGTGAAATGTGAACAATGCGGAGAGCTGAAACTGGCTCACCACGTATGCAAAGTTTGCGGAACTTACAAAGCTAGAGAGATCATCAAAAACTAGTTTGAATAGAAGAGTAGCACTTCATCTGCCGGTGAAGTGCTATTTTTTTGTAAGATAAGAATTTATATGTTTCGGGGCCCCCGTGAAGTACCTGGAATCCGCCTCGAAGCCAAAGCCCCACTTTGTGGGGTTATTTTGTAAGTTTAAGCAGCTATATGCCCTGCACGATAAAATATCCTTTTAAATCCGCAGTTTTACGCCGGTTTTCATGTCAATGCTTTATTTTTGCGGCGGCATGCTTTATACTACATATTAGTACCTGGTTCTAATTGGCTAATTAAGAACAGAGTTAGGTGATGACAGCGGCCACTCTTGCGGCCGGATGCTTCGGATCAGGCATGTGCCAGGAGGTGAGTCGCCATCGAGCGGATGTCCAAGAAAGAACGGCAGCAGCAGCTGCTCTCTATAATTGAAGGTAATCCGTTTGTGACGGACCGGGAATTAACCCGCCAGCTGAAGGTGAGCATCCAGACGATCCGGCTGGACCGGATGGAGCTGGGGATTCCGGAGCTGCGTGAGCGGATGAAGCAAATGGCGGAGCACTCCTATGATCAGGTCCGCTCGCTGCCTGCCGATGAAGTGGTTGGTGATATTGTGGATCTGCAGCTGGACCGGAGCGGGATCTCGATCTTTGAAATCCGTGAAGAGCATGTGTTCTCCAGGAACGGGATCGCCCGCGGCCACTATGTGTTCGGCCAGGCGAATTCACTCGCTGTTGCCATCATTAACGACGAGATTGCTTTGACGGCTTCAGCCGATATCCGGTTTGTGCGAATGGTCCGGCTGGGCGAGAAATGCATTGCCAAAGCGCAGGTTATCTCGCTTGCGGGCCGCGGCGGCAAGGCTGAAGTGAACGTATTTACATATGTCGGGGAAGAACTGGTATTTCAAGGCCATTTTGTCGTGTACCGTTCTGCAATAGAAGAGTACAGCGAAGGGGGTAACCGGAGTGCTGATCGCCATTGATGCCATGGGCGGGGATAATGCTCCTGAATGTAATGTGGAAGGTGCGCTTGCTGCAGCCGCAGAATGGAGCGACACGCAGATTGTGCTGGTCGGGGATGAAGCCAGGCTTGCACCGCTGCTGAAGAACAAGCCGTCCAATGTAACGGTGCGTCATGCGGGTGATGTGATCGGTTCAGATGAGGAGCCGGTGAAGGCAGTCCGCCGCAAGAAGGACTCATCCATGGTGGTAGCCGGACGGATGGTCCGCGAAGGTGAAGCGGATGCCATGATCTCGTCGGGCAATACAGGGGCCTTGATGACTACGGGGCTGCTGGTTGTGGGAAGAATGCAGGGTATAGAACGCCCCGCACTGGCACCAATGATTCCTACACTGGATGATGTCGGTGTACTGGCTCTGGATCTTGGCGCCAATATGGATGCGAAGCCGCAGCATCTGGCACAATATGCATTAATGGGCAGTATTTACCGCAGCAAGGTGCATGGAATCGCTAAGCCGCGTGTAGGCCTGCTGAATGTCGGAACCGAGCCGGGCAAAGGAAATGAGCTGACCAAGGAAGCCTATCCGCTGCTGGAGGCACAGCAGGGAATTCATTTTGTCGGCAATGTGGAAGCGCGGGATGTTCTTACCGGTGCCTGTGATGTGCTGGTCTGTGACGGCTTTGCCGGTAATATACTTCTGAAGACACTGGAAGGAACGGCAGGCGCCATGTTCGCTCTGCTGAAGGAGCAGTTCAGCAAGTCGCTGAAGACGAAGCTGGGTGCAGCCATTCTGATGCCGGAGCTTAGAGGTCTTAAGGGCAAGATGGATTATAAGGAGCATGGCGGGGCGCCGCTGCTCGGTCTTAGCGGTCTGGTAGTGAAGGGGCATGGCTCCTCTGACGGCAATGCGGTGAAGAATGCGGTAAGGCAGGCCCGGATTGCGCTGCAGGCTGATCTGGTATCCAGTATATCCAAGGAAATTAGCGGGAAGTGAGTGACGACATGAAACAATTACGTCCGGTAGGGATTATCGGTACAGGTAAATACGTACCAGAGAGAATATTGACCAACAGTGATCTGGAGAAGATCGTCGAAACAAACGATGAATGGATTGTCAGCCGGACAGGAATCCGGGAACGGCATATCGCAGCCCCGGAACAGGCGACCTCCGATCTTGCTTATGAAGCTGCACTGAAAGCGCTGGATTCCGCGGGGATGAAGGCAGAAGACCTCGATCTTATTATTGTTGCTACGGTTACACCTGACAGTGCGTTTCCTTCCACTGCCTGCATTCTGCAGGACAAGCTGGGAGCTAAAGGGGCAGCAGCCTTTGACCTGTCGGCAGCCTGCTCCGGGTTCGTCTATAGCCTGGCTACAGCAACCGGATTCATCCAGAACGGAATGTATAACAATGCGCTGATTATTGGTGCGGACACCTTGTCGCGCATTACAGATTACACGGACCGTAACACCTGTGTACTGTTCGGAGACGGTGCCGGCGCAGTAATCGTGGGCGAGGTTCCGGAAGGCCGGGGCTTCCAGTCCTTCGATCTTGGAGCGGAAGGCTCCGGCGGCAGCCTGCTCAACCAGGAAGCAGGCGGATCACGCCTTCCGGCTTCCCATCAGACTGTGGAGGACAAGAAGCACTTCATCTATATGAACGGCCGCGAAGTATTTAAATTTGCGGTGCGCGTGATGGGTACGGCTACAGAGCGTGTATTGACCAAAGCGGGAATAACCAAGGAGAATATCGACCTGTTCGTACCGCATCAGGCCAATATCCGGATTATTCAATCCGCAATGCAGCGTCTCGATCTGCCGCCTGAGAAATGCGTAATCAATGTCGACCGGTATGCTAATACATCGGCTGCATCGATTCCGCTTGCCCTGGTAGAAGCAGCTGAAGAAGGCCGGATGAAGGAAGGCGACACCGTTCTGATGGTCGGCTTCGGCGGCGGTCTGACTTGGGGCGCATCTGTACTGATCTGGTAAGAGGTAAGGCGTTACCGCGCCAAGAATAGAACTTAAGCGGCTCCTGCTGCCGGGCAAATTGTCCGCCGGGAGCTGCTGTTAACGAGAAGGAGCTGCAGCCTTATGGGTAAAATCGCATTTGTCTTTCCCGGTCAAGGTGCACAGGCAGTCGGGATGGGTAAGGATGTATATGAAGCCCTGCCTAAGAGCCGTGCAGTCTTTGAGAAGGGCGACGAGGTACTTGGATTTCCGCTGACCCGGCTTGTATTTGAAGGTCCGGACAGCGAGCTTAAGCAGACTGTCAATACCCAGCCGGCACTGGTTACAGCCAGTGTGGCTTATCTGGAAGCACTGGGCAGCCTTGGCATCAGTCCTGATTATGTAGCAGGCCACAGCCTTGGGGAATACAGTGCGCTTGTAGCTGCAGGAGTGCTCTCTTATGAGGATGCTGTGTCGCTGGTCCGTCTGCGCGGACAATTTATGGAGGCTGCCGTGCCTGGCGGGCAGGGGGCTATGGCTGCCACGCTTGGAGCAGACCGCACAGCTCTTGCAGAATTATGCCGCAGCATTACTGAAGCCGGGAGTCCGGTTGAGCTGGCTAACATCAACTGCCCCGGGCAGATTGTAGTTTCCGGCTCGGTGGCCGGTGTGAACGAGGTAGTGGCGCGGATTAAGGAAGCCGGCGGCAAGCGGGCGATTCCGCTTGAAGTCAGCGGTCCGTTCCATTCTTCTTTAATGAAAGAAGCAGCTGAACGCCTGGCTGCAGAACTGCAGAAGGTTACCTTTAATGCCCCGTCCGTGCCGGTGGTTGTCAATGTCACAGCCGCCCCGGTTACTGATCCGCAGCAGCTCCGAGAACTGCTTGTAGCCCAGGTATTCTCACCTGTACTCTGGCAGGACAGCGTGGAATGGCTTATCGCCGCCGGAGTGGATACTTTTGTAGAGATTGGTTCCGGCAGCGTGCTGACCGGCCTGATCCGCAAGATTGACAAGAATGTCAAGCTTGTCAATATCAACAGTCTTGAGAGCGCAACGGCAGGCTGGTAAGCGGCTTGGCAGAACGGCCGAGGCATGATTATTGAAGGGGGACATTACGAAATGTTTGCAGCACTCAAAGGCCAGACGGCCCTTGTTACCGGCGGTTCCCGCGGGATCGGCCGCGCTATTGCCCTGGCACTGGCAGAGCATGGCGTTAAGGTAGCCGTGAACTACTCCGGCAGCGTCCAGGCAGCAGAAGAGACTGTGGCCCGGATTCAGGAGCTTGGCTCGGAAGGGCTTGCTTTGCAGGGGAATGTCGGCAATAGCGAACAGGCGGAAAGCCTTGTGAAAGAGGTTATAGGAGCCTGGGGGAAAATCGACATTCTGATCAATAATGCCGGTATTACCCGGGATAATCTGATTATGCGCATGAAAGAGGAAGAATTCGATCAGGTTATCGAAACGAATCTGAAAGGTGTGTTCAACTGCCTGAAGGCGGCTACGCGCCCGATGATGAAGCAGCGTTATGGCCGGATCATCAATATCTCCTCTGTTGTCGGCGTTACCGGCAATCCGGGCCAGATTAATTACACTGCAGCCAAAGCGGGAGTAATCGGAATGACGAAAACTGCGGCACGCGAGCTGTCGTCACGGGGAATTACCGTGAACTGCATTGCGCCGGGGTTCATTGATACCGACATGACCCGTGAGCTGTCCGATGAAGTCCGCAGCGAGCTGGTTAAGGGGATTCCCCTGGCAAAGCTCGGGCGGGCGGAGGACATTGCTAACACGGTGGTATTCCTGGCCTCTGAAGGGGCTGCTTACATGACAGGCCAGACACTTCATGTGGATGGCGGCATGTACATGTAAGGCTGCGCAAGGCGTTTGAACATTACGGGGGAAGAGAGCAGAAGACGCCAGGTAAGCGATTTTTTTGCTCATATGGTATTTTGACTTCATATCTCGTATAATACCAAAAGAGGAGGTGAACCGGATGTCCGATGTATTGGAGCGTGTAAAACGCATTGTCATCGACCGCTTAGGTGCCGATGAAGCTGAGGTAACATTAGAAGCGTCTTTCAAAGATGATTTAGGTGCTGATTCTCTTGATGTTGTAGAATTGGTTATGGAATTGGAAGATGAATTCGATATGGAAATCTCTGATGAAGATGCAGAGAGTATTACGACCGTGGGTGAAGTTGTGAAGTACATACAATCTCATACCTAGAGTCATATGATTGAGGGTCCCGTTCCTGCCAGGGCGGGACTTCTCCTCTTTATGCAGTGTTTTTGATGCTATGGCATCTATAGGGAGAATATAACAGAACCGCAGATTGAATAATCTTGCGGCGACTGCAGTTTATATAGACTTTGGGCGTGAGTACATTTTTACAAAGTTGTAGAAGTATACAGCCTACAGATGGGGTGAATGTGTTTGAGTCATAGAGTGGTTGTAACGGGTATGGGTGTAATAACATCGCTGGGCAAGGACCTGGGAACATTCTGGGACAGCCTGATGAGCGGTAAATCCGGAGTTTCTCTGGTTGAAGCTTTCGATGTCAGTGATTATACAACACGGATCGCAGCTTCAGTTAAGGATTTCGATGCGGAAGAGCGTTTTGGCCGCAAGGAAGCCCGTAAGATGGACCGTTTCGTACAATTTGCGGTAGCTGCCGGCGAAGATGCTTTGCGGGACAGCGGACTTAAGATCGGCGAAGATATTGATGCTGAACGGATCGGCGTATCGGTCGGCTCCGGTATCGGCGGTCTGGGTACATGGGAAGACAATCACAATCTGCTGCTCGAAAAAGGTCCGAAACGGGTTAGCCCGTTCTTCATTCCAATGATGATCGCCAACATGGGCTCAGGCCAGCTGTCGATTAATCTGGGTGCCAAAGGACCGAATACAACGACAGTAACTGCTTGTGCAACCGGAAGCCACTCCATCGGAGAATCCTTCCGTCTGATTCAGCGCGGTGATGCCGATGCGATGATCTGCGGCGGTGCTGAAGCGACTATCCGTCCAACCGGAATGGCAGGCTTTTGCGCGATGAGAGCGATGTCAACCCGTAATGATGAGCCGGAGAAGGCCAGCCGTCCGTTTGATACGGACCGTGACGGTTTCGTAATGGGCGAAGGTGCCGGAATTCTGATCCTGGAGTCCCTTGAGCACGCCGAGAAACGCGGAGCCAAGATCTACGCTGAAGTAATCGGTTACGGCCTGAGTGCTGATGCCCACCATATGACAGAGCCGGACCCTGACGGTGCAGCGCGCTGCATGAAGATGGCGATCCGCGATGCCGGAATCAAACCTGAAGAGATCGACTACATCAATGCGCATGGTACATCTACGCCAGTCGGTGACAAGTCCGAAACAGCCGCTGTCAAAAAAGCGCTGGGTGAGCACGCATACAAGGTAGCCATCAGCTCGACCAAATCGATGACAGGCCACTTGCTTGGCGCTGCCGGCGGTGTGGAAGCGATTATCTGCGGACTTTCCCTGCAGAACGGCATAATTGCCCCTACGATCAATTTGGACAACCAGGACCCGGAATGTGATTTGGACTATGTGCCAAACGTACCGCGCAAGGCAGATCTGAAAATCGTAATGTCCAATTCATTTGGATTCGGAGGGCATAACGCTACCGTTATTCTCAAAAAATACAACAAGTAAGGGGACAGTGCAGTGAAAGGAGACCTGAAGCAGTTACAAAGCCAACTTCAAATCCAATTTCACGATTCTGTACTTCTAAAGCAGGCTTTTACCCATGCTTCATATGTGAACGAACACCGGTTCAATCAGCATCAGGATAATGAGCGCCTGGAATTTCTGGGTGATGCGGTGCTGGAGCTGACGGTGTCCGAATATCTGTACAATCTGCTCCCGGACCGGCCGGAAGGTGAACTGACTAAGCTGCGTGCCGCAATTGTATGTGAGCCGTCACTTGTCCGTTTCGCCGAGACGCTCGGTTTTGGACGGTTTGTACTGCTGGGTAAAGGAGAAGAACTTACGGGCGGACGTACCCGCCCGGCTCTGCTGGCCGATGTGTTCGAAGCCTTCGTAGGAGCGCTCTATCTCGATCAGGGTCTGGAAACAGCCCGGAAATTCCTCGATGATCATGTATTTCCGCTGGTCGAAACCGACGGTAAGCTGCAAATGCAAATGAGCGATTTCAAAACAGAGCTTCAGGAACTGATACAGCATCATGGTATGGGTACGCTGGAATATCGGATTATTGAAGAACGCGGACCGGCGCACGAGCGCGAATTCGTTTCTGAAGTGTATATGGCCAGCCGTTCACTGGGCAGCGGCAGCGGCCGTTCCAAGAAGGAAGCGGAGCAGCAGGCTGCAGCGGCAGCACTTCTGCGTCTGAAGGAAGACGGTGCCTGAGTGCGCCTAGAGCAGCATAGCGGTGCAAGCGGAGTAGAGCAGCAATAGTCTGAATGCCGGCGTTTAGGCGGAAGTCAGACTTTTGCTGCTCTTTTCGAAATAGCAGAAATTATATGTTTTGGGGCCCCCGCGAAGTACTTGAGTAAACATCGAAGCGGGTGCACCACTTTGTGGGGTTGTTTAGGCAAGGAAACGCTATGGTATAATGGGTTAGAGGTGATAGGCGAGTTATGTTTCTGAAGCGGATCGAATTAGCTGGCTTTAAATCATTTGCCGATAAGACGGAAATGGAATTTGTACGCGGAATTACGGCTGTAGTCGGCCCGAACGGCAGCGGCAAAAGTAATATTTCCGACGGCATACGCTGGGTGCTCGGCGAACAGAGTGCCAAATCGCTGCGCGGCGGCAAGATGGAAGATATTATTTTTGCCGGCAGCGATGCGCGCAAAGCGGTCAATTACGGTGAAGTCTCCCTTACGCTGGATAATGAGGATCATGTGCTGCCGCTGGATTTCAGCGAAGTTACCGTGACCCGCCGTGTCCACCGCAGCGGTGAAAGTGAATATTTAATCAATAAGCAAGCCTGCCGGCTGAAGGATATCACAGAGCTGTTTATGGATACCGGAATCGGCCGCGAGGCTTATTCGATTATTGGACAAGGCCGGATAGAAGAGATACTGAGTACCCGTTCGGAAGACCGGAGAGGGATCTTTGAAGAGGCCTCAGGCATTGTTAAATATAAATCCCGCAAAAAAGACGCCGGCCGCAAGCTGGATGAAACGGAGCAGAATCTGCTGCGGATTCATGATCTGATCAGTGAGCTGGAGGATCAGGTCGGACCGCTGAAGGAACAGTCGGAAAAGGCGGTCCGGTTCAAGGAATTGCGCGGGCAGCTGAAGGAACTGGAAATCTCCGTGTACGTGCATCAGATTGAAGGCATACATACGGCCTGGCAGGAGGGCAATGCCCGCCTGGATATCCTTAAGAATGAGCAGTTGGAGCTCTCGACGGTAGTGTCGGCTCATGATGCCAAGCTGGAGAGCGGCCGGACCGAGCTGCGGAGGCTGGAGCAGGAAGTGGAGCAGCTGCAGGGGCAGCTCCTGCACTTCAGTGAAGCGAACGAGAAGAGCGAAGGTCTTGGAGAGCTGCTTAAGGAGCGCCGCCGGAATCTGGAGAACAACCGTGAGCAGCTGCTGCAGACGCTGGGTTCCGTAGGCGAGCGGTCCGAAGGACGGCAGCGCGAGCTGGCTGAGCTGGAGCTTAAGCTTCAGCAGGCAAGGGTGGCGCTTGAAGAGCTGCGGGCGCAGCTGGCGGATGAGGAATCGAGGCTCCAGGGCGTTGCCGGCGGCATCAGCCAGAGTAAGGAAGAGAAGCTGAAGAGTGCGCTGCTTGAGCTGATGAACCTGATGGCCCAGGCGAGGAATGAAATCCGCTATGCGGATCAGCAGAAGGAGAGCCTGGAGAAGCGGATGAGCCGCAGCCAGGAAGAGAGCGGCAAATGGCAGGCCAAGCTTACGGAACTGACGAATGCAAGGGACGGGCTTAAGTCGGCAATTGCCGGGCTGGGCAAGGAAATTGGCATGCTCCGCAGCGCATATATAGCGGAGAGTGAGCAGACCGGCAAGCGGCAGAAGCTGCTGGAGGAAACTCAGAGCGGCCTGCGCAAGCTGGAGCAGAAACGCGAGGCCCAGGTTTCACGGCATGAGACGATGAAGGAAATGCAGGATGATTTTGACGGATTCATGCTTGGGGTTAAAGAGGTGCTGAAAGGCTCGCGTAAGGGCCAGCTTCATGGTGTCCACGGGGCAGTTGCCGAGCTGATTTCTGTTCCGGAGCGGCTGGAAATGGCTGTTGAAACAGCGATGGGCGCCTCACTTCAGCATGTGGTTATGGATAACGAAGCTGTATCCCGGCAGGCGATTGCTTTTCTGAAGCAGCGCCAGCTTGGCCGGGCGACGTTCCTGCCGCTGGATGTCATCCGGACCCGCCAGATCACCGGCAGTGACCGCAGCATGGTGGAAGGTGCTGAAGGCTATGTCGGGATCGGGTCTGAACTGGTCGGTTACGAAGAGAAGTATGCTAATATTATCGGCAGCCTGCTCGGGAACGTGGTTATTGCCGAGAATCTGGAGCAGGCTAACCGGATTGCGGCCAAATGCCAATACCGCTACCGTGTAGTTACGCTTGAAGGTGATGTAGTGAATGCCGGCGGCTCGATGACCGGGGGCAGCCAGCATAAGAAAAATAACAGTCTGCTTAGCCGCAAACGGCAGCTGGATCAGCTGTCCGGCGAGATTGCCGAAACGGAGCAGCAGATTGCCAAGCTGAGACAGGGCATCAGCCGTCTGCGGGAGGAGCAGAACAAGGCCTCCGAGAAGCTGGAAGAGCTGCGGCATGACGGGGATGAGAAACGGCTGGAGGAGCAGCGGATATCCGGTGATCTGAAACAGCTGGAGCAGGAGCTGCGGCATGTCACGGAGCAGGTCGAAGGCGCAGGGGTAGAGCGCAGCGGCTTCGAGCATGAGGTCCGCGGACTTGAGGAAGCGCGCAAGACGGCTGAAGCTGAGCTGGCCCGGCTGGAGCAGGAGGAGCAGGAAGCCCATGCGGCGATCCGGGCGGCTGAAACCGACCGCAAGGCGAGTGAAACCGCCAAGGAAGAGCTGCAGAGTAAGCTGACCGGCATGAAGGTGACGGAAGGCAAGCTGGATCAGGAGATCTTCTCGCTGGAGGAGCAGCTGCGGCGCATGCGCCAGGATGCCGGCTCCCAGGAGAAGGAGCTGCGCCAGAGCCGCAGTCTGCTGATGACAATCGAGCAGGATCTGGAAGAGAATGCCCGCGAAGCCGTGAAGCAGCGGGAGGATCTGAACAGCTTCCGGCTGAAGAAAGAAGATACCTCTGCGAAGCTGGATCTGGCCCGGGCTGACCGCGCAGCTATTTCGCGTAAGCTGGAAGTGGCCGAGGGGGAAACCAAGGATCAGCGCCAGGCGCTGAGAGTCGTAGAGGACAAGCTCCGTTCTACAGAGGTTGCCGTAGGCCGGCTGGATGTGGAGCTCGATAATATCCTGCGCAAGCTGAGCGAGGACTACGAACTCAGCTATGAGCTGGCGAAGCAGCGTTACCCTGTACCGGAGGATGTGCCGGCGGCACAGCTCGAGGTGCAGCGCCTGAAGCGCAGTATCTCAGGGCTCGGGGAGGTTAATCTTGGCGCGATTGAAGAGTATCAGCGGGTTCATGAGCGCTATACCTTCCTCAGCGGACAAAAGGATGACCTGGTTGAAGCTAAAACTACGTTGTATCACGTTATCCACGAGATGGAAGAGGAAATGTCCAAGCGCTTTAAGATGACCTTTGATGCCATCCGCCGTGAATTTGGTACGGTATTCTCGAAGCTGTTCGGCGGCGGACGGGCAGACCTGCAGCTGCTGGACCCGGAGCATATGCTGGATACGGGGATAGATATTGTTGCTCAGCCTCCGGGCAAGAAGCTGCAGAACCTGCAGCTTCTGTCAGGCGGAGAACGCGCATTGACCGCAATGGCTCTGCTGTTCGCTATTCTTCAGGTCAAGCCGGTGCCGTTCTGCGTGCTGGATGAGGTTGAAGCTGCCCTGGATGAAGCGAATGTGGTCCGCTTCGCCCAATACCTGCGTGAGTTCTCGGAGCAGACGCAGTTTATTGTAGTCACCCACCGCAAAGGAACGATGGAGGAAGCGGATGTTCTCTATGGCGTGACCATGGAGGAGGGCGGCGTATCCAAGCTCGTGTCCGTGAAGCTGGAGGATGAAGAGGCTGAAATTGCCTGACGGGTAGTGCTCTATTCAAATAATGCTCACTAAATTGTATGAAGCGAATAAATGGAGCGGACCTTACAAAAATTTAGGAGGAACAATATGAGTTTCTTTAAGAAATTGAAAGACAGTATTTCCGGTAAAACGGAAAGCGTAACGAAACAGTTCCGCGACGGTCTGGAGAAGACCCGTAAGGGCTTCGTGGAGAAGGTCTCGGACCTGATTATCCGCCGCAAAAAAATAGATGAAGAATTCTATGAAGAGCTGGAAGAAATTCTGATTGGTGCAGACGTAGGCGTAAACACGGTAATGAATCTCGTTGAAGAGCTGCGGGCAGAAGTCAAGCAGAAGCGGATCGAGGATGCTGCAGAGCTGCAGCCTATTCTCTCCCGTAAGCTGATGGAGCTGCTGCGCGGAGATGATGACAACAGCCTGAAGGAGAACCCGGACGGGATTACAGTCATTCTGTTCGTCGGCGTTAACGGAGTCGGCAAGACGACTACGATTGGCAAGCTGGCGCACCGGTACAAGCAGGAAGGGAAAAAGGTGCTGCTTGCGGCAGGGGATACCTTCCGTGCTGGGGCTATAGAACAGCTGGAGGTCTGGGGCAAGCGCGCCGGCGTAGATGTAATTAAGCAGCAGGCAGGTTCTGATCCGGCGGCCGTCATGTTCGATGCGGTTCAGGCAGCCAAACAGCGGAAGGTGGATGTGCTGATCTGTGATACCGCGGGCCGGCTGCAGAACAAGAGCAATCTGATGGAAGAGCTGAACAAGATCTTCCGGGTCATTCAGCGCGAAATTCCAAGTGCTCCGCATGAGGTGCTGATGGTACTGGATGCGACGACCGGGCAGAATGCCCTTAGTCAGGCCAAGCTGTTTGGTGAAAAAAGCGGTGTGACTGGTCTCGTGCTGACCAAGCTCGACGGCACTGCCAAGGGCGGTATCGTCGTAGCGATCCGGCAGGAAATGAACCTGCCTGTGAAGCTGGTCGGCCTGGGCGAGAAGATGGAGGATCTCCAGCCGTTCGACTCTGACCAGTTCGTGCACGCCCTGTTCGCCGGCATGATCTCCGAAGAAGAAGACAGTAACGAAGAATAGAAAGCTGAGCTTGCTGACACCCCGGGACCGGTTAGGTTCCCGGGGTGTTTTTATGTGCAGCGGAACGTTCACATACTGAAAAGATGGCATTAAAGGGAAAAGTCCCCTTAATTGCACCAGAAGCAGCTGAAATGAGTGAGCTAAAGGGAAAAACCCCATTAAATGTGCCGGAAAGCAGAGGGAGTAGGGGCGCAAGTGCCCCTGATTCCGCGGGAAGTGGGAGGAGTGGAGAAAATAGGGGCAGAAGTGCCCCTGTTCCAGTAAAAAGTGGGTGGAATGAGGAAAATAGGGGAAAAAGTACCCCTGTTACAGGAAAAAGTGAGTGGAATGAGGAAAATAGGGGCAAAAGTGCCCCTGTTCCAGGAAAAAGTGGATGGAATGAGGAAATAGGGGCAAAAGTACCCCTGTTCCAGGAAAAAGTGGGTGGAATGAAGAAAATAGGGGCAAAAGTGCCCCTGTTCCAGTAAAAAGTGGGTGGAATGAGGAAAATAGGGGCAGAAGTGCCCCTGTTCCAGCCAAAAGTGGGTGGAATGAGGAAAGCAGGAGCAGGAGTGGGTTTGGGTGCTCTTAATATCGCTCGATCGCAGGCAAAGGGTGAATGCAGACTTGGAGAGCATACGGATAATGACATTAAACGATACTGGAATGATTCTACTTTGGAGTGAAAGAGCGATTAAAGTGTCATTATATTAAAATGTCAATATATGAAAAATTCATAAAAGTAATAGTACTGCTTGTCAACGCTCCTGCATACAATTTGATGTACGAATCACTACAGCCCGTCCTATATACGACTAGATATGTTTTAAGCAAGTCATAACGGGTCTCGTACACTTGCCGATTAACCCTAAACACAAACCAGGCATGCATCAAACAGTTCTAAGCACGAACCAAGCACTACGCGAACCAAATAGTTTCAATCATCTACCTAGCTCATAACAAACGTAACCACTCCAAGTAATAAGCACACTCTATACACGAACCATAATGTATCCAATTTACTCTAAGCACAATTCATGCAAGCAGCTAGCAGTTTCAATCAGGTACCTGGCAGGTATCGAGCTCTAACACTGCAAGTACTAAACACACTCCATGCAGTGTTCGTGCTTGATACGTGCTTGAGTACTAATCACAATTCAAGCGCGGCCTATGCGGTTCTAAACGCTCCTAAGCAAGTCCCAATCCTACCCCAAAGCACCTCACAGAGAAAGGAAGCGATTCCAACGATGCGAGATGGTCCGTAAACTCCATTTTGCTGTTATATATATTGACATCGACAATAGCATTTACGTATT
Organism: Paenibacillus sp. MMS20-IR301; assembly: GCF_032302195.1. Lineage (NCBI taxonomy): Bacteria > Bacillati > Bacillota > Bacilli > Caryophanales > Paenibacillaceae > Paenibacillus > Paenibacillus sp. MMS20-IR301. The sequence goes on along the minus strand of NZ_CP135275.1, from coordinate 2,192,976 downwards.
ATGAAGGTAGTATTTAAGATTTTCGTGATGAATCTTTAAAATTTGAACTCATTTGTCAATAAACATGACACATTACAGTGATCCGAAAGGAGTCGGGCTCATGTCCAAACTAGATCCTTTGCCCGGTTTGTCTCCGTATCCGTTGCAGCATTTTTATGATGAAATGTATGCGGATGAACGGAGTATCCGGCCTCATTACAAGCATGTGAACCGCATGTTTTCCGGGATGAGCCCCGAAGAGCTGCAAGGCAAGCAGAAGCTGATGCAGCGTCGGATGATGGAAGAAGGCATTACCTTTACACTATACAACCCGGCTCAGGATCAGCCGATGGAGCGGACGATTCCCTTTGATATGATTCCGCGGATCATCCCTAAGGGAGAATGGGAGCGGCTGGAGGCCGGGATTGTACAGCGGATCACTGCACTTAATCTGTTCATTCATGACATTTACCATGAGCAGTACATTGTGAAGGACGGCATCGTCCCGCGGCGGATGATTATCTCGAACTGTTACTTCCGGCCGGAAATGTCCGGACTGCGCGTGCCGGGCGGGGCCTATGTCACCACCTCGGGGATTGATCTGATCCGTCATCATGACGGGGAGTATTATGTGCTGGAGGATAATCTGCGCACGCCTTCCGGCTTCTCGTATTTATTCAAAGGCAGATCGCTGATGAACCAGCTTTTCCCTGAATTATCCTTCGCCAGCTCTATCCGCGATGTAGATCACAGCCTGAACCGTTTCCTGTCGGTGCTGCGCAGCCTGTCCCCTTCGCGGACGAAGGACCCGGTAATTGCTCTCCTGACGCCGGGCGAATATAACTCAGCGTATTACGAGCATGCTTTTCTGGCCCAGCAAATGGGTATCCATCTGGTAGAAGGGCGTGATCTGGTTGCCCAGGACCACAAAATCTACCTCAAAGAAATGAACAGGCTGCGCCGGGTGGATGTGCTGTACCGCCGTCTGGATGATGATTTCATTGATCCGCTCGCCTTTCAGCCGAATTCGCTGCTCGGGGTTGCCGGTTTAATGAATGCCTACCGGGCCGGCAACATAGCCATTGCCAACGCACCAGGCACAGGAGTTGCTGACGACAAGGCCATGTATGTGTATGTCCCGGATATGATCCGCTATTATCTTAATGAAGAGCCGATCTTAAGCAATGTGCCGACCTACCTGCTGGCCCGGCCGCAGGAGCGCCAGTATGTACTGGATAATCTGCAGGAGATGGTGGTGAAGGAAACCTCACTTTCCGGCGGATACGGCATGCTGATCGGAAGCGAGGCTACCAAAGAGGAATTAATAGATTTCCGGCTGAAGATTCTCGCAGAACCCGAGCGTTACATCGCCCAGCCGATCATGTCGCTCTCCCGTGCACCGGTATTATCCGGAGGCGGTATGACGCCGCGGCATATTGACCTCAGAGCATTTGTGCTGATGGGCGCCGACCGTAAGCCGCATGTCATTCCCGGAGGTCTGACCCGGGTGGCGATGCGCGAAGGCTCACTGGTAGTGAACTCCTCCCAAGGGGGCGGAGTGAAGGATACCTGGGTTATGGCTTGAGCTACAAGCTTAATATCATATGGTTCATAAGTTGCAGCATCATTAAGTATGGGCGAAGGGGTGGCGACGATGCTGAATCGCAATGCGGAGGCTTTATTCTGGATCGGCCGGTATATTGAACGGGCTGAGAATCATGCGCGGCTGATCGATGTGCATTATCATATTCAACAGGAGGAAGACTTTCAGGCAGAGGGCCACAAATGGGCAAGGCTGATTGATGCGCTCGGCGTCAGAAATGAATATATGCAGCAGTTTGAGAGCTTTGCTGAACAGGATGTGCTGTCCTTCATCACCCTCGATCTCGGCAACGCGAATTCCTTGTTCTCCTGCGTGCATCAGGCGCGGAATAATCTGCGTACCCTGCGCCAGCATCTGCCGAGCGAGCTGTGGGATATTGCCAACAGCTTCAATCTGTGGCTGGGAGAGCAGTCTGTCGCGGATATTATGAGCAGTCCCCACCAGTTCTACCAGCAGGTCAAAGAGCGGGCAGCAATGTTCCTCGGTGCCGAACAGTCAGTGATGCTGCGCGGCAACGAGTGGCGCTTTATTGAGAGCGGGCGTTTTCTGGAACGGGCCGAGAATACAACGCGTATTCTCCAGGCAGTTACTGTATCTTGCAAGTCTAAGGAAATTGGTTCAATCTATACGCAGCTTCAGGCTGTGCTGAAATCAGTCAGCGGCTATCAGGCGTTCCGCCGGTATTACGCCGATGATATGTCCCCGGAATGCATTTTGGAATTCCTGATCGTGAATGCCGCCTTCCCGCGTTCCATCCGCTTCTCTTTCCATAAGCTCGAAGAGCACCTGGCGAAGCTGGAGCTGGACAAATCGGAGAAGGGGTCAGGCCATGAGAAGGTGATCCGCCAAGCCGGAAAGATCAAAGCGGACCTCGACTATATGGAAAAGGAAGAGATGTCCGGTGATCTGGCCGAGGAGGTGCTCCAGTCACTGATGCTTTCCTGCCAACGGCTCGGCAAAACGATGGAGGGCGCCTTTTTTCGCCGCGAAGGAGTTTCAGTATGAAGATTCAAATCAACCATACAACCACCTATACCTATTCCGAGCCGGTGACGGACAGTGTCAATGAGATCAGGCTGACCCCGCGCACGAATTACCGCCAGTCCTGTTATCATCATGAGGTGGAGGTGCATCCCCCGGCCAATCTGCTGACTTACGAGGATTTCTTCGGCAACCGGGTCCATGCTTATTCCGTGAATAAGCCGCATACGGAGATGGTTATCCACACCAAGGCTACGGTAGTGACACTGGACAAAGCTCAAGGCGCCGACCTGCCGCATATTCCGCTGGAGGAGCAGGTGAAGCTGCTGAATGACGAGAAGTTCCAGAACCGTTATATTGAATTTATTTTGCCGACACGGTATACCGAGGTGACGCCGGAGCTGGTCGAGTTTGCGTCACAGCATCCTTTTGACGAAGCCGAAGATATGTATGAATGGACCAGGAAGCTGTCCTCTACCATCTATGGGCAGTTCACCTATGATCCGGAAGCAACCAGTGTCAACACAACAGTTAAAAAAGCGCTGAAGCTTAAACGCGGCGTCTGCCAGGATTATGCCCATCTGATGATTGCCGTCTGCCGCAGTGTCGGGCTGCCTTCACGTTATGTGAGCGGATATCATTTCGTTGGGGATCTGCAGGGCGGGAATGCCAATTTCGAGCAGGCCTCGCATGCCTGGGTGGAGACGCATATTCCGGGCACAGGCTGGCTCGGATTCGATCCGACGAACAATGTAGAGGTCAGCTGGCGGTATATTAAGCTCGGGCACGGGCGGGATTATAAGGATATCGTACCGGTCAAAGGCGTTTACCGCGGTGGTGCTGGAACGCTGACCGTAAAGGTGGATGTACGGCGGCTGGATAATTAGTGCCGGGCCTCACAACTGTGGGGCTCTTATTTTTGTTTTTTCCGGGTACATGATTATAATCGGATGCCATTTGGGTAATCTTGAAACAGAGCCATTCTTCAGCAGAAGGCCGAAACGGAAGGAGAGCGTACATATGAGCCCAAATATAGCAAAAAAACAGCGTTTTCTTGGCAAAACAGCCATAATTACAGGTGCGGGCTCGGGTATCGGCAGAGCAACCGCGATCCAGATGGCGCGTGAAGGCGCTAATGTGGCATTGTTTGATCTGGTGAATGAACGTACTCTGGTGCTGGAACAGAAGCTGAATAAGCTGCGCAAGGACTGCGCGCTCGCAATCGATGTGGATACTTCGGATGCCGCCCGGATGGAGGAAGCGGTTCGCAGGACGGTGGAGCATTTCGGGGGTCTGGATATTGTGTTTGCCAATGCGGGGATTAACGGTGCGGTCGGTCCGATCGAAGAGCTGAGCCTCAGTGAATGGGAGAAGACGATTTCCGTCAATTTGACCGGGACGTTCCTGACCTTCAAATACACGATTCCGCATCTGAAGGACAGGGGTAAAGGCAGCATCATCATCACCAGCTCGATTAACGGGAACAGCAGATTCGCCAGCTTCGGCTGGTCACCATACAGTACGACCAAGGCAGGACAGGTAGCTTTTGCCAAAATGGCTGCGCTGGAGCTGGCCAAGTTCAAAATCCGCGTCAATGTCATTTGTCCGGGAGCCATCTCCACCAATATTGATGAAAGTACGGAGTTTAATGAGGATGTCGAAACCATTGTAATTCCGATCGAATTTCCTGAGGGGGCGCAGCCGCTCGCTGACGGGCCGGGCAAACCGGAGAATGTAGCGGAGCTGGTCTCTTTCCTTGCTTCGGATGAATCGATCCATATTACCGGTGCGCAGATCGTCATTGACGGGGCAGAGTCCTTGTTAAGCTGATGTCACAACCGAAAGGCTCTGCATAATATTCTACAGAAAATGGTGATTCCATGAATCAAGAGGTTACAGATTTCATCGCCGGAATTAACCTGCCGTGGCAGGCGGAGATATGTACCAGGCTGCGTGAGGTGGTTCACGATTCCGTTCCGGAGATTGCCGAACGGATTCAGTACGGTAAACCGCATTTTCTCAAAAACGGCAAGTATGCCGCAGTTATCTCCACAGCCAAGGGCTGGGTAAGCTTCTCTATCTTTAATGCTGCAGGCCTGGAAGTGCCGGAAGGATTGTTTGAAGCAGGCAGCGGTGATCGTTTAACCGTCAAGCTCTTGGAGGGCAAACCGGTAGACTATACACTGCTCGCTTCTTTGCTGAAGCAGGCTTCTGCGGCAATGTAACAGCTGGATTTTTATAAAAAAGGAAACGGGCTTCAAAGACACTGCCGGCCGCGGCAGTGTCTTTTGTGCGGAGCTGAAAGATATAACCGTGATAAGAAGGAAGACTGGCGGGAGTTTCTGTAAACGGATAAAGAGCGGCGCAATCTGCTAGCGGGTTGACGTGCTGTGCTAGTTACATATCAGAACGTTGAAGGTATCATAATATCCGTAAGTTACCGTCTATCAGCAAAAGGAGGTGCAAACCAATAGATGTCAACTTACTCCATGGATCGTATAAAAATACCGCAGGGCTTTTGGGAAGGGCTGCACCAGTTAGGGCTTGCCCCGCACGATATAGCCCGGAAGGCGGGATTGCCGCTCACTGTGATATCGGAGCCAACTGTAAATACCGCTCAATATTATGCAATCTGGCAGGCGTATTCCGAACTCTCAGGTGATGTTGCCCGCGGAATGATCAGACTTGCCACTACTTATGAAGCCACACAATATCCGCCGACGGTATTAGCCACCTATCACGCCCGCGATTACCGCGATGCTCTGCACAGGATGGCCCGGTACAAACAGCTCTGCCCTCCTGAGAATATGACAATCAATGAAGATGGCGGGGCATGCATGATCGAGTTGAAATGGCTGGCAGCTGATCAGGCTTGTCCGCCATTGCTGGTAGGTATCACCCTGGCCTTCCTGCTTGAATTGGGACGGCGGGGAACAGGGCGGCATCTGAAGGCAAGTCTGGTAGAATTTGCGCAGCCGATGGGAGATGTACAGGCTCTTGAAGCTTACTTTGGATGCCGGGTCCGGACCGATTCCGGCCGTAATTGCCTGACGCTGGACCGGAAAGATTTAGATCTTCCTTTTCTAACTTATAATGAAGAGCTGCTTGAGATCCTGTCTCCAGCACTGGAACGCACGCTAAATCATCACCAGGGAAATCGTTCCGTTTCCGGTATGGTTAAATGGATCATGAAATGCAGCTTCAGCGCCGGCCGACCCGATGTGCAGAGTGTTGCCAAAGAATTGGGCATGAGCGACCGCACTTTGCAGCGCCGGCTTAGCGAAGAGAATACAAGCTTCATTCATCTGCTCACACAAGCAAGACATGAACAAGCGCGGATGTATCTGGCAGATTTATCGCTCGACATCAAGGACGTGGCCTTCCTGATCGGATACGAAGACCAGAATTCCTTTTACCGCGCGTTCCGTGCCTGGGAAGGAGATACGCCTGCCAATTGGCGCAGCGCACATGCAGAAGGCTATGCAGGCTTAGAAGACACGGATCAGGACAGACTGAATATTCACTAATTAACCAGAACAGATCAACTGGTACAGAAATGGGAGAATATATTATGGATATGGGGCTAAACAATAAAACAGCGCTGGTAACTGGTTCTACGAGAGGCATCGGTAAAGCGATTGCAGTCGAGCTGGCTAAAGAAGGAGTCAACGTACTGATTAACGGACGAAAGAGGGACGAGGCAGAACGCGTAGTCCGTGAGATTAAGTCTGCATATCCGGAGACATCCCCGAAAAATGCGGCTGCTGATATCGTAAATGCTGCTGATCGGGAGATGTTGTTTGCAAAGTTCCCGCAGATTGATATTTTGGTAAACAATACCAGGATATACGAAATTATGAACTATTATGATATAAACGATGCCGTGTGGGAGCAATACATTCAGACTAACGTGCTCTCTGCAAACGCACTGACCAGATTTTATTTACCTGCCATGCTGAATAACGGCTTTGGCCGGGTAATCTTTATTGCAAGCGAAGAAGCGGTGATGCCTGGTCAGATGCCGCAATATGCGGTTACCAAATCCATGCTGCTGTCCCTGGCGAAGAGCCTGTCCAAATTGACAGCAGGCACGGAAGTAACCGTGAATACGATAATGCCGGGACCAACACTATCAGAGAATGTAAAACAGATTATTGAGAGTGTCATTACGGATGAGGGCATGAGCTTTGAGGAGAAAGAAAAAATATTTATGGCCGGCAATCTTCCGCAATCCGAGCTGCAGCGCTTTATTAGACCGGACGAGATTGGCAGGCTTACAACCTTTGTATGCAGTCCTTATGCTGCTCCGTTTAAGGGGTCACCGATCCGGATGGACGGAGGAATGGTCCCGACAATCTACTAAATTTAAGAGCTGGGCACGAGCGGGAGAGGGGAGGAACCCTTTTTCGTTTGAGCCTCAGCTCTTATTTTTTTGCACCATTCATTATTTATCTAATTAGATACTTGTAAAATAACAAACAAAATGATATTATGTCTACATATTAAATAAACAAACAGTGTGGTGATTGGGTTGTCCGAAATGAATGAAGCTGTTAAAATCTCGGAAAGATTCTGGAATGCCTCCATACCTGAGCTGAAGCAGGGGTATCATTCGGAGGGTGACGGCCAAGCTGCCGTGTTCAGCTGTCTGGTCTGCGGAGCGCAGTTCGAGAAGGGGATAATATATAAAGACGGTGAGCGCTACTACGAAGCAGAGAAGTTCGCAGCGCTGCATGTGGAGACTGTCCACGGAGGGATGTTCGCCTGGCTGCTGACGCTCGACAAGAAGCTGACCGGATTAACGGAGCTGCAAAAGGGTCTGCTGGAGGCCTTCCGCCAAAGTCTGAGCGATGCTGAGGCTGCGAAAGAGCTGGGAATCGGCAGCACTTCTACGGTCCGAAACCACCGGTTTACACTCCGGGAGAAGGTGAAGCAGGCGAAGCTGTTTCTGGCTGTAATGGAGCTGGCCGAGGAGAAGCCGGGGGCGGCTTCTCCTTTTGTCAGCATACCGCGTACCGCCGTGATGGTTGATGAACGGTTCGCCATTACGGAGGAGGAGAATGCCGGGATCATCCAGGCCTATTTCAAACAGGGCCCGGACGGAGCGTTGTCAGAATTCCCTAAGAAACAGAAACGCAAAGCGGCGATTCTCCGTCATTTGATCCAGCGGTTCGAGACGGGGCGCAAATATAGTGAGCAAGAGATTAATGCGGTGCTTAAGCTGGCTTATCCCGATTATGTGACGCTCCGGCGTTACCTGATCGATTACGGGCTGCTGGACCGCGAGGATGACGGAAGCAGCTATTGGGTGAAGATTTAACCGCCCGCGATAATGTGAAGATCAAGTATAAGCAGAACGAGAAGGAGCGAAATGGATCATGGATAAATCTAGACGCAAAGAGCTGGGGTATAATTACGCACATTCCCACAGGCCGATGGGGGTGTACAGAATTATTAATACGGAGAGCGGCAAAGCTTATGTAGGAAGCAGCCTGAATCTCGAAGGCGTGTGGAACAAGCATAAATTCATGCTCGACATCAACAGCCACGATAATAAACAACTGCAGGCCGACTGGAACCAGGCCGGGGAGGAGCAATTCCGGTTTGAGATCCTGGAGCAGATTAAGCCGGAGGAGGATTTCGTAGCTGACGTACAAGAGCTGAAGAAGTACCGCAAGCTGCTGCCGGATCTGGAGAACAAATGGCTGGAGCAGCTGTCTCCTTATGGAGAGCGCGGGTATCACAAGCAGAAGTAATGGCTGCAGCAATGATTTTCACCAGTGTCTGTGATAAGATAAGGGCAATTGTAAAGGCTGCCCATGTATAGAGACTGTGATGATGGGCTGGCTGGTGAAAAAGGAGAGGTAGGAATGGCTATTCTATCCTGGCTGGCAGAACAGCGGATTCAGGAGGCTATGCGCAGCGGGGAGTTCGCGAACCTGCCGGGACACGGCAAGCCGCTTGAGCTGGAGGATCTCTCCGGAGTGCCTGAAGAGCTGCGGATGTCTTACAAAATAATGAAGAACGCCGGCCTGCTGCCGGAGGAAGTGTCACTGCGCGCAGAGTGTGTGTCACTGGAACAGCTGCTGGCGGCTTGCCATACGAGCGGTAACAGCAGCAGTGCGGACAGCAGGGAGCTGGAACGGAAGCTGTCGCTGAAACGGCTGCGGCTGCAGATGCTTGTACAGGAGCGGGGGCTTACGGGCAGCGCTGCTTACGGCGATTACGGCAGCAAGCTCCATGAGCGCTTGACGGAAGACTAAGATAATTGATGCATCGGTTGAAATGTAAGGGTAAATAAATTGAAGAGAAGCAGCCTCCGGTTCGTTGAACTGGAGGCTTTTTCGGCCGGAGTACTGCTTGCTAATAACGGCTGCGGCCGGATCTCCTGAAGCAGGGACTGTTCATTTTGAGCTGTTGGCCAAAAAACCTTGAACTTGGGACAGGTTTCGCCCATGATAATGAAATGGATTCCTAAAATAACTCGAGTACTACTACCAATTATACCTAACATTTAGCGGATTATGGAGAGATGATATGAAACAGCTTCCGATTGTGCAGGTGCTTCCTGATTTGAAAAGAAAATTGGCTGATTCTACAGCCGCGATCCTGATCGCGGAGCCCGGAGCGGGGAAGACGACGGCTGTCCCGCAGGCATTGCTGGACGAGCCTTGGCTGGCAGGCCAAACGATTCTGATGCTGGAGCCGCGGCGCCTGGCTGCGCGTTCAGCCGCAGTCTATATGGCTTCGTGTCTGGGCGAAGCAGTAGGACAGACAGTCGGCTACCGGATGCGCATGGATACCAAGGTCAGCAGACATACACGCATTGTTGTAGTTACCGAAGGCGTTCTGACCAGAATGCTGCAAAGTGATCCTTCTCTTGCCGGTGTGGGACTGGTGATCTTTGATGAATATCATGAGCGCAGCCTGCATGCGGATCTTGGGCTGGCGCTGGCGCTGGAAGCGCAAAGTGTGCTGCGGGAGGATCTGCGTATCCTGGTCATGTCGGCTACTCTGGACGGAGACCGGGTCTCTGCGCTGCTTGGTGGAGCTCCGGTCCTGAATTGTCCGGGACGGACGTTCCCGGTGGAGACGGTCTATGTGCCGGATCCGGGTAAGGAGTACCCGGAGAAGAGAGCCGCGGCGGCTGTCCGCCAGGCGCTATCCGAGCAGCCGGGAGATGTGCTAGTGTTTCTGCCGGGCGAGCGGGAGATCCGCCGGACGGAGCAGGAGCTGGCCGGCGGCAGTCTGCCGCCGGGAACGGTGCTGCGCCCGCTATACGGCCAGCTGCCGCAGCAGCAGCAGGATGCGGCAGTGGCGGCAGCCGTTGCAGGTCAGCGCAAGGTAGTACTGGCAACGTCTATAGCCGAGACGAGCTTAACCATTGAAGGCGTGCGGACGGTCATTGATACCGGCCTGAGGCGGACGCAGGTATTCTCTCCGCGCACAGGGATGCCGCGGCTGACTACGGTGCCTGTCTCCAAAGCGTCCGCCGACCAGCGGCGCGGCCGCGCAGGCCGTACGGCGCCGGGGGTCTGCTACCGGTTGTGGAGCCGGGAAGAGCATGAACGTCTCCCGGACGATAACGTACCGGAGATTATGGAGACCGACCTGGCGCAGCTGGCTCTGGAGCTGGCGCTGTGGGGCGTGCGCGAGCCTGGCGCGCTGGCCTGGCTTGATACGCCGCCGGCCGCGCCTTACGCGCAGGCCGCCGAGCTGCTGCGCCAGCTCGGCGCACTGGACGACGGCGGCGCCATCACGCTGCACGGCCGCAGCATGGCCGCGCTCGGCGCGCACCCGCGCATCGCGCACATGCTGCTGCGCGCGGCAGACCTTGCAGCGGCGCCGCTCGCGGCCAGGCTCGCGGCGCTGCTGCAGGAGCGGGACCTCTTCAAGGGTCCCGCGGCGCAAGACAGCGACATCACGCTCCGCGTGGAGGCGCTGCTGGCGTACGAACGCTCCGGCGAGAGCGGCGGAGCGGACCCGGCGGCTCTGCGCGCAGCCTCGCGCGAGAGCCGGAACTTCCTGGCGCAGCTGCAGGCCGCGCCGGGCGGAGCCGTAGACAACATCAGCCGCAGCGGGCTGCTGTTGTCGTTCGCCTACCCCGACCGCATCGGGCAAAAACGCGGCGAAGGCGCGTTTCTGCTCTCGGGCGGGCGGGGGGCGGCGATGCAGGCGGGCCAGGTGCTGGCGCGCTCGCCCTATATTGTGGCCCCCGGCGTGGATGACCGTGCCGGACAGAGCCGGATTATGCTTGCCGCAGAGCTCTCCGAGCCTGAGCTGCTGAAGCATCATGCGGATGCCATCACGGATAAGCGTGAGGTAGTCTGGGACAGTGACAGCGGCAGCGTCAAAGCACGCGGAGTAACGATGCTGGGTGCGCTGGTGCTGAAGCAGACGACGCACGAACGGGCAACGGCTGAAGAGACAGAAGGCGTTCTGCTGCAGGTCATTGCTGCAGAAGGGCTGGAACGGCTGCCTTGGGACAAAGGAACGGTCCAGCTCCGCCAGCGGATGGGATTCATGCATGCCCTGCGGGCGGACTGGCCGGATATGTCAGATTCAGCGCTTGCTGGTACACTCAGTGAATGGCTTGCGCCTTACATCCACGGAATGCGTAATCTGCGCGATCTGCAGCGCGTGAATCTGGCACAGGCGCTGGAGGGGATGCTGGACTGGAACAGCCGCCAGACGCTGAACAAGGAAGCGCCGACACATATAACGGTCCCGAGCGGCTCCCGCATTCCGCTGGATTACAGCAATCCGGGGGCTCCCGTACTGGCAGTAAGGCTGCAGGAAATGTTCGGCCAGACCGACACGCCGCGGATAGGTGGAGGCAAGGTGCCGGTGCTGCTGCATTTGCTCTCACCGGCCAGAAGGCCGATGCAGGTAACTTCTGACCTCGCCAGCTTCTGGCGCGGCACTTATTTTGAAGTCAAAAAGGATCTGAAAGGCCGCTATCCCAAGCATTACTGGCCGGATGACCCGCTGGAGGCGATCCCGACTAACCGTACCCGGCCGACCAAATAACGTCTATTCCGGATCATCTGCTCAGGTCATTTGAAGTGCCGCCCGCGCTGTTTGGCTTCCCGCTGATCGGGTAATACAATAGCGAACGACAATTTCGAAGGAGGGCTTCAAGTGACTGACAAAATCGTAGGCGTATTTGATACGGAACAAGAAGCGACCAGAGCAATTGAAGATCTGCAGCGTCAAGGATTCAGCAATGACGATATTTCTGTAATTACACGTGACCGTGATGATCTCAAAAATATTTCCGCGGATACAGGAACGATGGCACCTGAAGGTGTAGCTACAGGAGCGGCAACAGGAGGTGTGGTCGGCGGGATTACCGGACTGCTTGCCGGCATCGGCGCACTTGCCATACCGGGGATCGGTCCCATATTGGCAGCAGGTCCGATTGTTGCGACCTTGACCGGTGCGGCGCTCGGCGCGGGAGCAGGCGGACTGGTCGGAGGATTAATCGGACTCGGCATTCCGGAAGATGAAGCTAGGGATTACGAGGGCTATGTGGACAGCGGCAAAATCCTGGTGCTGGTTGATGACAACGGCCGGGGCCGAGATATCCACCATGTTTTCCAGGGCAACCGTTCCCTGAATTCCAGCCGCTATGACAGCCGGTATACAGATGTTCCGGCAGACAGCACGCCTATTGACCGCGGAGCAACTAATCCGGATATCCTTCCTGAGGATACCAGAGTCGGTAACACACTCGGCAACAGAGGCGCAATGAACGCAGACCGTGATCCTGACCTGTACAACCGCGATAAATTTTAAAATATCAGGACAGCTTCCAGCTTGCACCTGCCCCAACGGCTGCTTTAGGTGAATTTTACCTAAAGCAGTCTTTTTGGCGTGCCTTGTAAGAGTAGCAGGTACATCGTCATAACTTAAGAAGCAGGTTCACTTGGTCAAAGCAGCATTTTACGAGTTTTATGTATTCGGCTCAACATGATATTGTGGGGAATGGTACAAAGTGGAGCAATTCAAGCGAGAGAAGTGCTTTTGAATTCAGTGAAATTGGACGGAATCAACAAATTGAGGGGCGGAAGCAGAGCTCTGATAAGAAAGCAGAAATCCATGTCATGTTTCTCAGGGGATTTGCTAACGTTACGGACAGGGGAGACGTTAAGTTGTGAAGAAGCGCCTGAGTGCTGGTCACTACGGACACCAGCGCCTTTATTTCGCCAGAAAAGTGGAGATATCAGGAGAAATGTAGCGAATAAGGGCTCTCATGTCCACAAGCCCGCTAATTGGGCCGAAAATGAGTGCATAAGGGCCGTGGTGTCCGTTGTACCCAAAGTGTCAGCCAGAGGGTGTTTAAGTTTGACACGGATAGCTGAAATCAGGGGCATGGGTGCCCTTGAGCAGCAACCGTTAAAGGGAAGTAGGAATTTGTGTAGGCTGAGGAAAAAAGACCGGATAAATAACCGAATTTCATCATATGAAAAATTCAGAATAGATTACCCAAATAAAGCACTACAAACACACCCCAACTGCTCCTGAGGGTCTTCCAGCGGCCCCCAAACCTTCTGAAGCGCTTTGAAACGTTTTCAAACACTCTGAAACGCTCCTATTCTCTTTCCGCCACTCTTTAGCTGTTCCCTATTCATACAAACCAATCAGCATTTACCATACAATCTTGCTTTCTGCCTGTCGACCACCTGAAATGCTTATACACAACCCTTCAACAGTTGATTCTACCGCCTGTATTAATTGAACCTGTGATTTTGGGTTTTAGGATAGTTAGGGAGTAAAGAAGTCATTCTATTGTACTTTGTACAACAGATCACGGTTAAATGTGGCTGATAATGAAATCTATTGTATTATGTACAGTCGTATTAGCCATTTAGGCTCATTTCTCTGGAAAGCATTGTACGCAATACAATAGAATGGTTTTTTCGGCCGTTTAACAAGGAAACTAGTGTATAAAATACAATTGCTTCATTATAATGTGCATTCTGTTATCGCAAGCACACGAGGAGGAAAACACAGCCAGCTGCATCTCCAACTTATTTCCAACGCACCTCTACTAAAGCTGGCCTTAATGTTGCACTTTCATCATATGAAAAATTCATAATAGAAATCAATAAAACCTAACCCCAATTTACCTGCAACCTGCCTGCAATAACAAACAGTGACCGTACTTATTACCTTCAAACCGCGAATAAGGTGCAGTATACTCCTGCAGATATTCCTACAGCGATATTTATGCAAATTTTTGTCACAATTAACATCTAAAACATTAAGTTGTGTAACCGGCTGTTTTACCATCAATAAATTCACTCAAAATTTAAAAATCCCGTCCTTAATCACCTGATTAATCCGAAAGAACAAGTTGTGAAATTTGGGAAATAGAGATTATACTAGAGTTATATACACAGGGAGGTGTCTTATGGCTTTTATGATCGCTCAGCGGGCATTTATAAAAGTATATCTGATTACCATGGTTGAACAGCATAAGGGGTACGGTTATCAGATGCTGGAGGATCTGCGGAAGGAATTCAAGGCACATGGTTACTCTCCGCCCCAAAGTGAAATATACCGCGCTCTGCATGAACTGGTTCAGCAGGGAATACTATACCGCACCAAGCAGCTGAAGGGCAGTGATCCCAAGGTGGATTTTCAGGAAATTGTTCTGTACCATTTCACAACGGACGGGGAAGAGAAGGCGAAGCTGTATAAGAAACAGGTAAAAACGGACCTGGACCGTTGTCTGGGGATTCTCAATAAGGCTGTTGCCGACAACTTTTAATATCCGCTGCAAAATTATATGTACCGGGTCCAGCCGGAATTCCGCTGCTCATTCCACCCGGGGCTCCGGTTCTGCCGGTCTATGGTGAAATGAAGCGCGGATACCTGGCTGGTGAATGACTAGCTCAGCTATCATTTAGTTTCAATCTTAATTAGGCGTCCTCTTCAACAGTATCCCGGCCGGGAGGTGTAACCGGTGAACTGGCACTGCCGTATTCTTCGGCGGCTTCCCATGCACCCGCATCGTCGAATTGACCGTCCTGGCCGCTGCCGGAAGGCGGCGGAGTCATCACTTGCTCTTCCACGGGACGTTCTCCCTGCCCTGGCCTATCCGGTGCATGCTCTACTGTATAACGGGTGTAGGGGAGTGCTTCAAGCCGTTCGAAGGGAATTTCCTCCTTGCTGATCTCACAGATACCGTACGTTCCATCCCCGATCCGCTGCAGGGCGGCTTCGATTTCATGCAGTTCTTCCGAGAGGGAGGTGTTGATCGACAGGTCACGGCTGCGTTCGAAGGTTTCGGTTCCCGTATCGGCAGGATGATTATCCGCTGAAGAGAGCTCGCCGGTAGAGAGCTTGAGTGAATCACCAAGCAGGCTGTTTCCGGTGTGTTCATCGGCGAAATGCTGTTCCAGCTCTGTACGGCGCTCCTCAAGGGATTGTTTAAGCTTGGACAATTGGGAGTCGGATAAGTGGCTCATGTGGTCATCTTCCTTTCTTTTGCGGAGTAGTAATACTGCAGTAGTCATTCCTTACCCTATTGTGCGGAGAGGCAATCAGCACGGGAAATATGTACCGATCTGCAACTTTAGTGATATTTTCACATGCTGTTGACCCTGTTATAATGGTTACTGCCGGATGAATGCAGGATAACATAGGAGGTTATATGAAATGGATGAACATATGAAACGCAGGTTGGACAAGCAAAGGAAGCTGTTCAGCCAGCTTGGCATCAATCTTGATGCGCTTACCATTCACGAGAAAGAGTTCAGTATGAAGCTCCGCGGTTATGATGCCGAGGAAGTGGATACTTTTCTGGACAGCGTAATAAAGGACTATGAACGCTTCTATGCCACCATTGCCGATCTGATGGATAAATGGCAGGAACAGCAGGAAGAGCTGCGTGATATGAAAGCCGAAGTCAAACAGGCTGCAGCAGCACCGGTTACCCTAATGAAGGGTATTGATCCAAAGGATCTGGAGGAAATTGTACTCCGGCTGGAGACGAATGTACGGCAGCTTAAGGACCGCATTCCGCGCAGCGAAGGATATTTGTAGAACGGCATGGCAAATTCCGTTATAGCTGGATTGCTCGAAGTGCTCTATAAGAAGAGTACTAGGAAATCAGGCTACTTGTTAAGCCATTCTCCAGCAATTACAATTATAGGGAATGCTGTTTACAATAAGTCACGATAGGGGAGATAGACCATTGCCGGAGAAGCATGCGTGGAGCTTGAAGATCCGCAGCAAAATTGCGCTAGGATATGTCATTATTTTATTAATGCTGGGTCTGTTTCTGGTTATAGTCTCCAATCGGATATCGGATCTGGAGCAGGAAACGGTCTTCCTGAGCGACCATGATATCGAGGTTCACGAGCTTACATATCAGATTGAGAAAAATGTACTGGATATGGAGACCGGCCAACGGGGATTCGCCCTAACGGGAGACGGCTCTTATCTGGCCCCGTATAATAGCGGACTTGTAGAGTGGCGGATTAATGTTGCCAAGCTGAGCGGGCTGATTGTGGACAATCCGGACCAGATCCGTAATCTGGAGAATATCAAAGGCAATATCGAGAAGTGGGTCAATGAAGCCGGGCAATATGTAGTAGACCTGAAGAAGAATGGCCGGAATGCGGAAGTGAATGCTTTTTTTCGTAATGATACCGGAAAAATTGTAATCGATGCCATCCGCACACAGTCCGATTACTTCCGTGACGTTGAACGGAGCCTGACGAACGAGCGGATAAGCAATCTTAAAGACAGCAACCAGAAGCTGCTGACTACGATGTACATTCTCTGGGGCTTCGTCGCCGGGCTGGCCTTACTGATTACATATTTGCTCTCGGCAAGTATCGTAAATCCGCTGCACAATGTGATTCAGGCAATCAACAGTATTGCGAATGGCGGAAACAGGTCGGATCGTATTACGGTGAAGACTTTTGATGAGATTTATGAGCTGGGTGAAGCGACCAACGGCCTGCTGGATACGGTGCAGCGGGATCAGTGGACAAGCGAGCAGCTTGCTTCAATGTCCATGGCACTCCAGGAGACGACGGACATGTCCTCCCTCTGCCAAATCTTTGTCAGCCGCTTATCGGTCATGGTGGAAATGCAGTATGCCGCCCTATTTGTCCTCAATCAGGACAAGCTGTATGAGCGTATGTATACCTATGCAGGTGCCGAGAACAAGGAAGCCCGCCCGGGAACGGATATCATCCATCTGGGTGAGGGGCTGGTTGGCCAGTGTGCCCTGGATCAGCGGCTGAACATAGTTGAGCAGCTGCCGGATCATTACATCCAGATCGCGTCCGGACTGGGTAGAACCGCTCCGCGGTTTGCGGTGATTGCTCCTATTATTTTTGAGAGCAAGACGGTAGCCGTTCTTGAAGTAGCTGCACTTACACGGTGGGCTCCTTATCATTTTGCCCTGTTGAATGAATTGCTGCAGCTTATGGGCGTTACTGTGAATTCCGTAATGACCCGGATGGAAATTCAAAGGCTTCTGCATGAATCACAGGTCATGAATGAAGAGCTCCAGGTGCAGTCTGAAGAGCTGCAGGTACAGTCTGAAGAGCTGCAGGTACAGACGGAGGAGCTGCAGAACCAGACGAGTGAACTGCTGACGGTCAACAAAGAGCTGGAGGATCAGAAGTCAGTGGCCGAGAACGCGGCTGTCGAGCTGGAACGGTATAATGAACAGCTGGAGCTCAGCTCACGTTACAAGTCCGAATTTCTGGCGAATATGTCGCATGAACTGCGCACTCCGCTTAACAGTATGCTGATTCTTTCCCAGCTGCTGACAGAGAACCGCAATCATACATTGTCGGAAGAAGAACAGGGTTATGCTTCGGTTATCTACAATTCCGGCAGTGATCTGCTTGGAATGATTAATGATATCCTTGATCTGTCGAAGGTTGAGGCCGGCAAAATGCTGGTGGAAATGGATGCAGTTAATCTCACAGAGCTGCCGTCTCTGCTGCAGGGTTATTTCGGCAAGCAGGCGGAGGGACAAAGTCTGGATTTTACAGTGGCGCTTGGTGAGGAGGTTCCTGACCTGTTCTTTACGGATGAAATGCGGCTGCATCAGATTCTGCGCAATCTGTTGTCTAATGCCTTCAAATTCACCCATCAGGGCTCTGTTACTGTAGATATCCGGAAGCTCGATGCCTATTCAGATCCGTATTACCTGATCAATGAACCTGTGCTGGCCTTTGCGGTCACTGATACCGGTATCGGCATATCTGCGGAGAACCGTGAGCTCATCTTCGAAGCATTCCGTCAGGCTGACGGAACAACGGCCCGTAAATTCGGGGGAACCGGATTAGGGCTATCCATCTCGCTTCAGCTGGCCAAGCTGCTCGGCGGGCATATTGGCCTGGTTAGTGAAGAAGGCGCAGGCAGTACGTTTACCCTCTACCTTCCGCTGCGTGAAGAGGACTTCGAGCTTGAGCCGATATCCTTGCCGCTGTCCGGCCTGACGCAGCTTGGCCAGGTGCAGGCGGCCGCTTCTGTGGAGCTGGAGAATCCGGCTGCTGAGGACCAGGCAGTGGAACGCGGAGCGCTGCAGTTTGAGAAGGAATATGCGAAGCTGCATGGCAGAACTGTACTGATTGTGGATGATGATTCACGTAATATCTTTGCTCTGGAGCAGGGGCTGGAGCCTTACGGGATGAATATATTAACCGCCCAGACAGGCTACGAATGTCTGCAGATCGTCAGAGAGCAGCCTGATCTGGACATCGTTTTGCTGGATATCATGATGCCGAATCTGGATGGCTACGATACTCTGTCCATTATCCGTGAGGAGCTGCTGCTCCCGGATCTGCCGATTATTGCGATTTCAGCGAAGACGATGAAGGATGACCGGGAGCGCTGTTTTGCTGCCGGGGCGACCGATTTCATGAGCAAGCCGGTGAATCTGCAAAATGTCGTTTCGCGGATGTACCGGTGGATACGGGACAAGGGTTAGGCGGTATAACTAAAGAGCGGGGCAGAACTCAACAAGGAGTGCTGCCCCGCTCTTTTTTGTGATTTGTATATAGAAGAGTGCATAAAGACTGGTTCATGGTGCAGACTATGGCGGTGATGCCTTAATTCAAGGCCTCCGGGAGCAAAACTTGACTTTTGTAAAAATCCATTGACGGAATACAAGGTATGATTTATGATGAGATCATAAATGATCATTTATATGCAAGTGGCGTGTTACCTTTACAGGGCATGAGCCAAGATCTGATCTCATTCATTTGAGTCAGTCTTGGCTCTTTTTTGTGCGAAAATTAGGGCAATGGATGGAAAGGAGGGAGAACTTGGCGAGGGAAAATGAACAATTTCAGGTTCTGCGGGTGATTGGGAACAACGTCGTAATGGTTCAGGGAGGCAAGAAAAGCAAGGAGTACGTAATCATTGGCAAGGGGATCGGATTTGCGGTCAAAGACTCAGGGGTGATTGACGGAAATGACAGCCGGATCGAGAAGCTGTTTCGGCTGGAGGACCGGGAAGAATGGAGCCAATATCAGATTTTGCTGGAAGACATTGATCCCAAAGTAATGAAGATAACAGATGACATCATTGCAGATATCGCCCGTGAGTTTCCCGGCAAGTTAAACGACAAAATCTATTTGGCGCTCCCCAGCCATATCCAGTTTACCATCTTCCGTTTGCGGGGCGGGATGGACATTGTCAATCCGTTTCTTGAGGAAACCCGAATGACATTTCCTAAGGAATTTGAGATCGCTTACAAGGCGGCGGAGAAAATCAGTGCTGAATTCGGACTGCAAATCCCGGAGGATGAGGTGGGTTTTCTTACTTACCACGTATACTCTGCGGTCAGCAACGTACCGGTCGGCCAACTCGTCAAAGCCTCCAATATTGTAAGCGAGCTGATGGATATGATCCGCAGTGAACGCAATATTAATTTTGAACAGGGCAGCATGAATCATGTCCGGCTGATGATTCATCTGAGATTCTCAATCGAGCGGATTCTGCAGGGTTCGCTTATTGATAACCCCTTCGTGAAGCATATCAAGAAGGAATATAAGGATGAATACAAGCTAGCCCGGAAGATGGGGACGATCATGCAGGGCAAACTCGGTGTAGAGGTGCCGGAAGAAGAAATGTGCTTCCTCGCAATGCATCTGCGCCGGTTATTCCAGACCATAGAGAAAAACAAATAGCAGCGGATAGGAGTGAATGATATGTTTTCCAGATGGAAATCCAAAAAAGAAGAGAAACATGCTGTGACCAGCATTGAAATATTCGCTCCGGTCAGCGGGCAGGCAGTTGAGCTATCCGAGGTACCGGATGAGACGTTTGCCGGAGGACATATGGGTCAGGGTATTGCAATCGAGCCGGCAGAGGGCCGGCTGATTGCCCCCTTTAGCGGAACTATTGCCCATGTTGTGAAGAGCAGCCACGCAGTCATCCTTGAGCATCCATCCGGACTGCAGCTGCTGATGCATATTGGCATTGACACAGTCAGCTTGAAAGGAAGCGGCTTCACCAGCCATATTGCTAACGGGGATACAGTCGAAGCCGGCCAGACGCTGATTGAATTCGATCTGGAGGCCATCCGGGCAGCCGGCTACCGGACAATTACACCGGTTATAGTCACCAGTAACGGGGACCCGGTTCCGGCAGTTCATGGCCATTACGGCTCTGTCGCTGCAGGGGTAAACAGCATACTTACAGTGGTTTCACAGCAATAAAATCATATAGCATACCTATTATGAAACCGAGGGGATGATTTCATTATGTTAGCTTTTTTACAGAAACTAGGTAAGTCTCTAATGCTTCCGGTAGCCACATTGCCGGCAGCAGCAATTCTGCAAGGATTCGCATTGATCAATTACGAGAAGGACTTCCATATGGGGGCGGCCGGCAGATTCCTGAATCAGTATGTCGCACCGTTCCTGAATGCAGGCGCCGGAGCAATCTTCGGCAATCTTGCCCTGATCTTCGCTATCGGGGTAGCGATCGGCTTTGCCGGGGACGCAGTAGCTGCCCTGTCGGCACTTATCGCTTATCAGATTCTTGACAGCATCCTCAAGGTGATTCCGGCACAAATGCCCTTTATCGGCGACGATGTGAAGCTTAACATGGGTGTACTGGGAGGGATCTTCGCCGGAGCATGGGCAGCGTTCCTGTACAAGAAATATCATAATATCAAGATGCCCGACTGGCTCGGCTTCTTCGCAGGTAAACGCTTTGTCCCTATTATTACAGCCGTAACAACAATGGTTCTGGCAGTACTGGTAGGTATGGTCTGGAGCCCGATTCAAGATGTGATCAGTGACTTCGGTACCTGGGTTGTCGGCCTTGGAGCTGTAGGCGCTTTCATCTTCGGTACGGCCAACCGCCTGCTGATTCCATTTGGTCTGCATCATGTTATTAACGCCATTGCCTGGTTCCAGCTTGGTGACTTCACTAATACAGCCGGAGAAGTGGTTCACGGCGATCTGTGGCGCTTCTTCGCCGGAGATAAATCTGCCGGAATGTTTATGACAGGGTTCTTCCCGATTATGATGTTCGCCCTGCCGGGTGCGGCCCTTGCCTTCATTCATACTGCCAAGCCTGAAAAACGGAAAATGGTTGCTTCGATCTTCATCGGCTCTGCAATTGCCTCGTTCCTGACAGGGATTACTGAACCGCTTGAATTCTCCTTCATGTTCCTTGCACCTGCGCTGTACCTGGTTCATGCATTGCTTACCGGTTTCGCCGGCTTCCTGATGTATATCCTGGATGTGAAGCTGGGCTTTGGCTTCTCTGCCGGTCTGATTGACTACCTGCTGAATATGAAGCTGTCCACGAATGCGTGGGTGCTTATTCCTGTAGGTCTTGGATTCTTCGTTCTCTACTATGTGCTGTTCCGCTTCATCATCGTCAAATTCAAGCTCAAAACACCGGGCCGTGAAGATGACACAGATGATGAAACTATAGATCTCGCTAAAGACGGAGGAAAAGTATCCGCCTCTTCCAGAGCAGCCAAAATTCTCGAAAACATTGGCGGCCCGGCAAATATCCGCAGCATCGATGCCTGCATTACCCGTCTGCGCCTTAACGTCAATGACGAGAAGGCAGTAAAGGATGCTGCGCTGAAGCAGCTTGGGGCATCCGGTGTAATGAGACTCGGACAGGGTGCGGTGCAAATCGTATTCGGACCGCAATCCGAGCAAATTAAGGATGATATCAAAAAGCTGATGTAGTCCGCAGTAACAGCTGGCCTACCCCTATAATCCTCTGCAAAGTGCAGGCATCCCTGATGTCTGCACTTTTTTTGCATCCGGGGCTTGAAATATCTATAATACCGAGTATAATACTTGGTATAAGCAAATGAAGGGGTCGGTACACATGTCAATCGATGATTATCTGGATCTGCTAAATTATGCCACAGCAATTAACGATGAACAGTGGCAGGCTGATCTCCTTGACCGTCTGAAGAATTATTCGAAGCTTGCCGAAGAGCAAAGAAATACGGACTCTGTGAGAGAACTGTGGTCACGGTTCGATCAGATTAATTATAGGCTGCTTCAGTTATTTGATAAGCTGCGGGATCATGAGGCGGGCGGAGAGAGTGAACAGTGGAAAGAACAGATCTGGGAGCTGAAGATGGAGCGGATTACCATCGCGAAGCAGATTCAGGACCGGTACATTAAGATCAGATAATGTGAAGTTGTCAGTTAAGAGAAACAGAGAAGAGTATTACGGAGATATAATAAGGTCTATCATACAAAAAAATGGCATGCAGTTAGTCTGCTCTGCCATGACTTGCGGCTTACGAATACTTTGCCTGATTAAGAATTAAAGTGAATTTAGCGGATTCACTTTACCAGCTTGCTTGCTGCTTACTTGGACATTTGCATTCCTTCACGCATCATGGTCATGCACATTGTCATCATTTCATCGCATTCCTGCATTTTCTTCATCATCATGTCCATATCCATGTCCATCATGCCCATCTTTGTCATCATTTCCATGCACATCTTCATGTTGTTCATCTTACACATCATGTCTTCCATGCACATATTCATCATCATTTCCATACACATTTTTTCCATTGTTAGCTCCACCTCTCAAGTTATAATAGATTACACTTTATAAATTACTATATTTTACCGACAGCTTCAACTATTTCGCATGGATTCCATGCGTTATTTTTTTGATTTTTGTCACAAATATGGATATTCAGACCTTGCAGATGGTATTTATATGAATACTCAATATAACTGTTAGAACGCTAAAGCCCCACGATTTGGGGTTGTTTTGCGTATCCGGAGGGTCTATGGTACAAAGAGAGGGAACTTCTTGAACGGAAATGATACAAATTGGCGCCGGCCTTCGTCTTACTTATAGCTGCAGCGGATAAGGAGGATTTAACGGATGGACATTCCGGAAACAGACAATTTTAAAAAGATATTTTATCAATATTACCCGGAAGTGCGGCGGAAGCTGGCGGCACTTGTACGGGATGAGAGTGCAGCCGATGATCTGGCGCAGGAGGTATTCTTCAGGCTGTACCGGAATCCGCCGGATGATCCAGAAGCCATGGGAGCCTGGCTGCACAGGGTGCTTACAAGGATCGGATATGATTATCTGAATAAACGGATGAGAGAACGCCGTTTGCTGGATAGACAGGAGCTTCTCTACGATAAAGATGCCTCACCCCCTACGGGTGAAGAAGTGGTACTGAACAAAATGGAACAGGAAGATGTGAAGAACTGGCTGAAGGAGCTTTCTGACCGGGACAGGCAGGCTCTGCTGCTCAAGTATTCAGGTTACAGTTATGCTGAAATTGCCGGTAAGCTTGGCGTGAATCCGCCGGTGGTGGGCACGCTTCTCAGCCGGGCTACAGCCAAACTGAAACAGCATGCGGTGAGTTCGCTTCCGCAGGAATGATTAGAACGGGGAGGGATAATGCAATGAACCATAGAGGGAACGGACATGGCGGGAATCAGGGAACAGATGAGGCCTGGGCTAAATTGCAGGAGAAGCTTGAACAGGAACCGGTAAACCCGGTCTGGGCTGCTTGGGGGAAGCAGGATGAAGAGATGACGAAGGGATCAGCTCCTGCTGATTCTGAAATGTCCGCTGATCCGGAAAAGTTAACAGTTCTGCATATGCAGACAGCGATTGACACAAAGGGGCAGGCTAAGCAGAATGCCGGACCGAAATCACGTAAGACGCTGCGTACCCGCAGCCGGAAGTGGGCTGCGGCTGCAGCCGGTGTGGCCATCTTCGGCGCTATTCTGGCTACCCCGGTGGGGAATACAGCTATGGCCGCTATACTGAACCAGTTTAAAGTGCAGGATGTGGCTGTAATAGAAGAAAGCGATCTGCGGGATATCTTCAATCAGGTCAGTGAAACCGGTAATTTCCAGGAAACCATGAATTCCTTCGGCAGCTTTTCAATAAGTTACGGAACAGTACGCGGTACATTGCCTGTCGGGGATCTGCAGGCTGTGCTGGGTATTGGACCTATGCAGGGTGAAGATTTTGCCGGAATCCAATCTGTTGGGGTGGATCAGTCTAAGGAGATCTCCTTGACATTGAATGTAGATAAAGTTAATCAGGCACTGAAGCGTGTGGGATCGACGGACTTGCTGCCAGAATCTGTAGATGGTAAACTAATCCAGCTTAAGCTTCCTGAAATTGTGAATTACGACCTTTCGCCGGATAAGAACCGCTGGGCAAATTTGTCACAAATGAACACACCTGTGCTTACAGTAGATCCTTCTATTGATGTTAAGGAAGCTTTGAAAGCTGTGCTCAACTTCCCGCTGCTGCCCGATTATCTGAGAAGCAGCCTTCAAGAGAGCCGCATTCTGGCTGGGGAAATTCCGATGCCGCTAGTTAAAGACAGTTTTTCCGAGCAGATCGAGATAAGCGGAACGCCAGTTATTTTGAAGCAATATAACTACAACAAAGGGCCGATCTATTATGCGACCTGGGTAAAGGGCGGCAATATGTTTATGTTAAACGGCGGAGAACTCTATCCTGACAAAGGCAAGTTCCTTGAGAAGGTTGGGGAGTTGATTGCAGAGTGAGTATACCCGCGATTGATGCTGACTCCCTGACCAAAGAATATCTGAATGGGCGCGGCTGCCGGGATGTCAGTATCACTGTGGGGAAAGGGGAAGCCTTCGGCTTCCTCGGCCCCAACGGTGCCGGTAAAAGTACCTTTGTCAAAATACTCGCTGGTCTGATTAAGCCTACAAGCGGGAAAGCCTTACTCCTGGGACATCCCGCGGGGTCGCTTGAAGCTAAAAACAGGATCGGCTACCTGCCGGAGCTGTACCGGTATCAGGAGTGGCTTACCGGTGAAGAGGTAGTCAGACTACATGCCAGGCTATGCCGGATCAGCAGGTCCGTTATGAATACAAGAATTCCGCAGCTGCTGAATGAGGTTGGCATCGGACAGCGGGGGACGGATAGAGTCAAGCATTATTCCAAGGGAATGCAGCAGCGGCTGGGACTGGCCTGTGCGCTGGTTAATGAGCCGGAAATTATTTTTCTGGATGAGCCCTCATCTGCACTTGATCCCATCGGGAGAATGGAAGTAAGGTCGACTCTGGAGCGGCTGAAGGATAGGGGAATTACGATATTTCTCAACTCTCATCTGCTTGAGGATGTTGAAGTCATCTGTGACCGGATGGCCTTGCTGAATAACGGGACGGTTCTGCGTCAGGGAAAAGTATCGGAAATTCTGAGCCAGCGGACCCGCTGGCATTTTAAAGTAGGCGGATACACGCCTTTTTTGCTGTCCTGGTTGAATCAGCATACCGGGCTGCAGATCAGGGAGCGTACCGGTACGGCAATAGAATCAGGACTAGACAGCAGTATTGTATGGCTTGAGGCAGAGCTGGAGAATGAAGAACAGGCGGGATGGCTGAACGGATTAATAGTAGAGCAGGGAATGACTTTATATGAAGTAAACCGCAGAAAGGAACGGCTGGAGGAGTGGTTCATGGATACTGTCTCCGGGCTCAGCCATCGGGGTGAACAGTCATGAGAACCATCCTTGCGATGACCTGGAAAGAAATGCTCCGCAAAAAGGTGATGGCCCTGACCCTGCTGCTTACCTTGCTGTTTCTGCTCGGCTTCTGGTTTGTGGCGGATACGGTTGGACAAAATGGTTTTGCCGGCGGGTCAGTAAACAACGGGAGCGACTTGATTCTGCGCTTTACCAATGGTTCTTTTATACTTAATCTGGGGTTTTATTTTGGTGCATTCGTAATTGCTTTTCTGAGCATCTTCAGCTCGTTCTCGGTCATTGCCGGTGAAGCAGAGCAGGGAGTCATGCAGGCACTGCTCCCCCGCCCGCTGCCGCGCTGGAAATGGTACTTCGGACGCTGGCTCGGTTTTGTCACCTTAGGGGCACTTTACGCTCTGATTCTGTTCCTTGCCATTCTGCTGATCACTAGTGTCCATGCGAATATTCCCAGAGATGCGGCGGCGCTGATCAAATCTTATCTGCTGTTTACTTCTGTGGTTCCCTTATTAATCTCAGTGTCCATGCTGGGCTCCGGTCTGTTCTCGGCGCTCGGAAACGGTGTGTTTATGACCATGCTGTACGGGGCAGGCTGGCTGGGCGGAATGCTGGATAAGCTTAGCGGATCGCTGCGGCTGGAGGGTGATGCAATGAACGTGTTGAACAGTTTGACGGGAATCATCTCTATGCTTATGCCGGCAGATGCCCTGCAGCGGAGAATGATCGCGGAGCTGTTAAGCCTGAACGGTATAGACAGTCTTGTTTCTGCAAGATTAAGCGGATTCACTATCTTGAACTTCGGTGCCTATCCGTCAAACTCATTCATAGTCTATACTGCAGGATACACGGTACTGGCGTTTGCAATCGGATTACTGCGTTTTCAGCACAAAGATTTATAGGGACAAACAGCGCCCCCGAAGTGTCCGGTTCACGGAACTTCAGGGGCGCTATTTGGCATGCCCGCCGGCAATCATTTGGTCACGCCGATCTCAATCCAATCGGTAGACCAGTTGCCGATCTCACCGAGAATGGGAGCCAGTGCCGTGCCTTTGGCGGTTAACGAATATTCAATACGCACCGGCATTTCCGGATACACTGTGCGCTGAATAATTCCTTCGTTCTCCATTTCCTTCAGCCGGTCGGATAATACTTTGCCGCTTAAATTAGACAGACAATGCTCAATCTCCCCAAACCGACGCGGACCATCCATCAGGACGAAGACAATCAGTGCAACCCATCGTTTACTTAATACATCTACCGCTTTCTCGAAGCGTGGACACATCTCGAAGTTGTTCATTAGCATCACCTCAACATTCATTATATCATAAACTTACAATAAGTAATCATAAATATTTATATATATATTATAACTTGACGAAGTTATATTACAATGATAAACTAACTTACAAATAGTTACTTGACGTACAAACTCTTTATATTTAAATTTTAAATACCTGTTGTAATACCGATTGCTATCAAAACTAAGCGTAGGCCTCCGAAGTGAGTTTTGCGAAACGGATTCGAAGAAGCTTATGCTATCAAAACTAAGTGTAGGCTTCCGAAGCAAGTTTTGCGGAACGTATTCAAAGAAGCTTATGCTATCAAAACTTTTAGGATGGTGCTCTCATGATCAAACCAGATATCCTTTCCATACTACAGAACAAGATCAAGCGGATTTCGCAGGACGATTCCACTACAATGCTCGTTGGACCGATTACACTGCCTGTCAACCTGGACGGCGAGACGGTCACCTTCAAATGGTACAGCTGGCTGAAAGTTACGGATGAAGAGCTGCAGCAGGCAGAAGGCAAGCAAGCTACGGAGCTGCTGATCAGCCGCCTGTCTTCCATGAACCTTGCGGATGGACAACAGTCGAGCGTGCTGGTCTATGGTGATTTCGAGCATTCTGAGGAAGCGCTGATCCGGATGCACAGCATTTGCCATACCGGCGACATTTTTGGCAGCAAACGCTGCGATTGCGGCTTCCAGCTGCATCAGTCGATGAAGATGATTGCACAGCATGGTTCCGGCGCCTTGTTCTATCTGGCTAATCATGAGGGACGAGGCATCGGCCTGTTCAGCAAAGCGATGGCTTACATTCTTCAGGAGGAAGGCTACGATACCGTTGAAGCTAACCTGGAGCTTGGATTCGCTGATGATTCGAGAGACTACAAGGACGCAATCGGCGTGCTTCAGAGTCTGCGCAGCAAACCGGTTACCCTAATTACGAATAACCCGAAGAAGCTGGAAGCACTGAGAGCTGCAGGTATGAACACGGTCAAAAGAGTGCCGCTGTGGGGCGATGTCTCGGTCTTCAATGAAAAGTATCTGCGGACCAAGGTAGCCCGTTCCGGCCATTTGGAAGCTGTTCCCGGCCCGGATTTTTTTGAAGGCAGAGTGGCAAAATAAAGCTGCCGGAGTAATGCGCAGCAGAATCAGCGGGGAAAATAGGTAGTACTTTTGCATTCATTCCATTATAATGGGGAACTGAGACCAATACTTAGCTTAGTGAGGTAGCCTATGAATGCTATTCAAGTGCAGGACTTGCGCAAGACATTTAAAGTCCAAAAAAACCGCGAGGGCCTCAAAGGGGCCTTCGCTGATTTGTTTAAACGGCAATATTCTGAAGTCACCGCAGTGAAGGATATTTCGTTCACGATCCCGGAAGGCGAAATCTGCGGATATATCGGTGAGAACGGGGCCGGTAAGTCGACCACGATCAAGATGCTCACCGGGATTCTTGTCCCTACCGCCGGCAGCCTGTCTGTTGGCGGCTTTGTGCCGTATCAGGAGCGGGAGAAATTCGTGCAGAATATCGGGGTTGTCTTCGGCCAGCGCAGCCAGCTCTGGTGGGATATTGGTGTTATAGAATCCTTCCAGCTGCTGCGCAAGGTGTACCGTGTCTCCGAGCAGGACTTCAAGAAACGGCTGGACGAGCTGGTCGAGCGGCTGGCGCTGCAGGATCTGCTGAACCGCCCGGTGCGCAAGCTGAGCCTCGGGCAGCGGATGCGCTGTGAGCTGGTGGCGGCGCTGCTGCATAACCCGTCGATCCTGTTCCTCGATGAGCCGACGATCGGTCTGGATATAGTCGTGAAGTCCGAAATCCGTGATTTCCTCAAGGATATGAACCGGGAGCACGGCACGACGATTCTGCTGACTACACATGATCTGCAGGATATCGAGGCACTCTGTTCGCGTGTAATTATGCTGGATGACGGACGGATCATCTATGACGGCGGCCTGGAGGATCTGAAGCAGCGCTGGGGAACCGGGCGGGAAGTGCAGTTCCAGTTCGGTACCGCGACAAAACTGCAGCAGCTGATGAACTGGACCGGGGATATGCCGGTAACCTGGACTGCCGAGAACGAGCTGGGGGCAAAAGTGTGGATTCCGCTGGAGCTCAATGTATCTGATGTGCTGGGCAAAGTGGTTGGTGCAGCCGATATTACGGATATCAAAATCATTGAGACCAATACGGACGACATCGTGCGCAGCATCTATCAGTCGGGCTCTGCGGAGAAGCCGGAAGAAAAAATCGCTGCCTTAAGCGAGGAGAAAGAGGCTATCCATGTCTAAGCCGTTATCCGCAGCGTCTGCTGCAGCAGGCGGCTCCTCAGGCGGTTCCGGGGAGAACGGACGGAGGCTGCTGCTCGGCGCTTACTTCGATTTCATCCGCATCCGATTTCTGACCATGCTGGCCTACCGGGTTAACTATTACTCCGGTATTCTTATCTATACCCTGAACATCGGCGTGAATTATTTCACCTGGAAGGCGATTTACGGCGGGGGAGAGTCACTGGGCGGATTTACCGGAGCGCAGATGACCACTTATGTTGCCGTATCGTGGATGGCGAGGGCGTTCTATTTCAACAACCTGGACCGCGAGATCTCAACCGATATCCGTGACGGCAGTATTGCGATTCAGTTCATCCGGCCTTATAACTATGTACTGGTCAAAATGATGCAGGGCCTCGGCGAAGGCATGTTCCGCTTCATGATGCTGATGCTGCCGGGGATGATTATTGCGATTCTGCTCTTCCCGGTGCAATTGCCAACCGAGCTGTCAGCCTGGGCGGGCTTCCTTGTGATGCTCTTCTTCAGCTTCCTGATCAGCTCGCAGATTAACATAATTACCGGCCTGTCGGCGTTTTTCGTGGAGAATAACGAGGGCATGATGCGCATGAAGCGTGTCGTTGTTGATCTGTTCTCCGGTTTAATCGTACCGATTACGCTGTTCCCGGACTGGCTGTCTTCTGTGCTTAAGGTTCTGCCCTTTCAGGCCATCACTTATCTGCCGGGCTCCGTCTTCACGGGCCGGGTGCAGGGAGTGGGCATATGGAATGTGCTGGGCATTCAGGTGATCTGGTTCCTGATCCTGCTCGTTCCGATTGTCTGGCTATATCACGCAGCGCGTCAGCGGCTGTTCGTGCAGGGGGGTTAAGCAGGGATGTATTACCTGGGGTTATTAATTGAGTATTTGAAAAACTACATGAAAACACGGTTAACCTACCGCGCCGATTTCTGGGTCGAGGTGATATCCGATCTGCTTTTCCAGGCTACGAACTTTATCTTCATTCTGGTCATCTTCATGCACACAGACAGCCTGGGCGGCTGGAATCAGAATGAGGTAGTATTCGTCTACGGCTTCTTCATGGTCCCGTTTGGCGTCTTCAGCTGCTTTGTGAATATGTGGGGCTTCAGTGAACGTTATATTGTCAAAGGCGAGATGGACCGTATTCTGACCCGCCCGGCACATAACCTGTTCCAGATTTTCCTCGAGAATGTCGATCCGCCGTCACTCTTCGGCTCCATCATCGGGCTGACGATTATGGCAATCAGCGGCAGCAATCTGGGCTTGCCGTTTGAATGGTGGACGATTCCGATGCTGATTATCCTGACTCTGAGCGCCGTCGCGATTTATACCGGTATTTACACAACACTGACTTCCTTGTCGTTCTATTCGGATGCGCCTACCGGGATTCTTCCGCTGATGTATAACATACAGACTTACGGACGTTATCCGGTAACGATCTATAACCGGGCGATTCAGGTGCTGCTGACGTGGATTATCCCGTTTGCCTTTGTCGGGATCTATCCGGCGGCGCTGTTCCTGCACCGGGATGAGATGCGGACCATGGCGCTGCTTACTCCGGTAGTCGGGGCGGTATTCCTCGGCATCGGGCTGACAGCCTGGAGCTACGGGGTGAAGAAGTATAAAGGTGCCGGTTCCTAAGGTGCTGTGCCAATATTATATTTTCAAAGAGGGCAGGCAGGTGAGCAATCACCTGGCCTGTCTTTTTTGATAATATATGCTTCGGGGTCTCCGCTATGTGGAATTATTATGCTACAAAGATGAACAGAATTTACTATCGTGATCTGCAGGCCATGACGCATAATAAGGGGGATGGGATTTCATGAAGAGATGGAGCGGAGAGTGAAGAAGTGGAGGACAAGAACAAGTATACAATCGGTATTGATCTGGGCGGCACCAATATTAAAGCAGCGGTCTTTGATACCGGGTTCAAGCCGGTTGCCGAGCTGTCTATTCTGACGGAGGCGGCTGAAGGCCCGGCGCATGTGCTTAAGCGGATCAGGCTGGCGGTAACGCAGCTGACAGAAGAGAGTAACATCCCGCTAGAGCAGATATTGTGCATGGGGATGGGAATTCCGGGTCTGCTTGATCCGGAGGAGGGACTGTCGGTATTCTCACCTAACTTTCCCGGCTGGGAGCAAATACATATCGTGAATGAAATGAAGCCTTATTATGATTTCCCGGTCTGCATCGATAATGATGTGCGGGTTAACCTATACGGGGAATGGCAGCATGGAGCGGGCAGGGGAGCCCGTAATCTGGTGCTGCTTACCCTTGGAACCGGTCTTGGCTCGGGAATTGTCCATGATGGTAAAGTGCTGTACGGAACGACCTTCAGCGCTGGTGAGGTCGGCCATATGAACATGTTCAGGCAAGGGCGGCCATGCCGCTGTGGAAGCTCCGGCTGCCTTGGCCGGTATGTATCGGCGGTTGGCATGGTCAATACATTCAAGGAGAAGCTGCAGGAAGGGAAGAACAGTCTGCTCCAGACCTGGACCCGGTATGATAACGGGCTGATTACAGCGGCAATGATCTCGGAGGCCTATGATCTTGGAGATCCGCTGTCGCTGGAGGTCATGCATGAAACAGGCGAGCTGCTGGGCTTCGGTCTCGCAAATGTAATCAACCTGCTGAACCCGGAGCTGATCATCATCGGCGGCGGCATGGCGGCGGCTGGAGAACGGCTGCTGCGTCCTGTGCGCGACACGGTTAATGCTCATGCATTGAAGCTGTCCGGCAGCAGCTGCAGAATCGTTCAGGCTGAGCTGGGGAACCGGGCAGGAACACTTGGGGCGGCAGTGTACGCGCAGCAGAAATGCAGTGGCCGGCAGTGATTCGCATCGCTTGAACGTTTAGCGTATGATTGAAAGAGGAAGCATAACCTTAAGACTGACGATAATCAGGAGGATATGGATGAAACGGGATATTCAGCATGTGCCTTACGGGTATGAACCGCCAGCCAGTGAACGCAAAGGAACACTGATCTTCTATGATTCCTTCGGGCATATCTCAGATATGGACTTGCTGAAGGCGGCAGAGACGGCTATAGAGCGCAAGTTCGTGAAGCTGGTGCTGTATCCGCTGCATGAAGAAACGGTCCGGCGGATGTCGAAGGAGAAGGTGGAGCCGCTCTATAAGCGGGAAGACCGGCTGCATGAGTGGAAAAGAGAGCAGGGACGCTCCTTTATCACCGTAGAGGGCCTTGAAGGCAAACGCAAGAAATATACACCGCTCGATTCGGCAATGCGGCACATCAGCGGAATTTATCCGGCGCCTTATTTCCTTTATCTGACTCCGGACATGGCGAATCTGTTCGCCTCGTACTCTTCATTCGAAGAATGGATCGTCAAGCTGCGCTTGGTGCTGTCAGAAGCGCCGGGACAATTGCACCCGCGCCTGGAGAAATTCCGGCACCGCTGGGATATAGCGGGAGTAGCCCGTGAATAAACAGCATAATCAGAAGAATGAAACCTGAAATCAACCTGTGGGAGGGTGAGCGGGATGAATGAGGCTTATTACATGAATGTAAGCTTGCAGCCTGATGAAACGCTGGGCTTGATTAAGCAAGGGATGCCTGGAGAAGCTGAACTGCTCTATGAGGAATTTAATGATCTTGGTGAGGGGCGGATGATCGGGACGCTCGTGTATGAGCGCTATTACCACCGTTCCGGCAATCAGGCAGCGCTTGTAATCATTGTTGACAATCTGCGGGGGGTTAGCAATGTCCGGCTTATTCCGGCGGGAGGCGCAAGAGGCATGATCTTCAAGATCGACTGGGGCGCCGGTAAAAGCTTCGCTTCATCGGTGGAGCAGATTCTCACGAAATATATCGCGGATTAGCGGGGAATGGTGCCGCTAGAAATGATCAGGCCAGTATATGTCTTGGCGGCGCACGGCTGTTAACGTACTGGCCTATTTATCTTTGCTGTGCAGGCATAGATTACTTATTTGTGAAGTGCTGCCTGTTTGCGTCTGTAGATATACATTCTCCATTGATAATGGATGAAGCAACCGATGCAGAAGCCAAGAATTGCTACCGTTGCTGCGGCTGCAACCATCACGGTGAAGATATAGGCAGCGACGGTCCAGCCGGCAAGAAAGCTGACCAGTCCTGCAGCCAGGCAGAAGACGGCGATGCTCTGATTAAATTGCTGCTGCTCCCAGTCCTCAAGAACATAAGCAGAGCGTTCCTTCTTCAGCAAACCGGCGGTCAGACGGATGACAGGATTATACCCGAAGAGCAGGCCCGTTAAGCCGGCTGCAAGCGGCAGGGCGAGAATCCAGTGGACTCCTGTAATCCATGTAAGCAGTACAGATATTACAATAAAAGCCTGATTAATCTTCACTAACGGGCGGGGAATGCCCCGCACTCCAGCTGCTTCACTCATTGAAATCATACCTTTCGCATTGGAATAATTTAATTATAACGATTGAGCACTTATGTGGCAATGAGCAGATGAGATATTAAAATTTGAAATAAATATCCATTGACTTTCAGTGATTATTTGTGGTTTTATTATGTAGACCAATCGTTATAATCGCTGAAGCGCAGAATCCGAGGATGACTCAGGTACTTTGCGGGGACCCCAAACCTTATTTATTTAAACAAAGGAAGTGTCCGGCTTGTCAAACAAGCAGAATGCACGCGAAGCTATCGTAGATACGGCTTCGAGATTGTTCTTCACCCAGGGCTATCATGCAACCGGATTGAATCAGATTATCAAGGACAGCGACTCGCCGAAGGGATCTCTCTATTATTATTTTCCCCACGGCAAAGAGGAGCTGGCACTGACCTGTATTCACCGGACAAGTGAAGAAGTCGCCCGCAAGTTAAGGCATTACATGGAGATAGGGGAAACTCCGGCCCAGGCTGTCCAGAACTTTATCCTGTCGATGGCTAAGGAGGCTGAAGAGTCCTCATTTGAAGGGCTGGTGCCGTTCAGCTTCTGGGTTGCCGCCGAGACCTCCTGTGTCAGCGATGAGCTGCGGACCGCATGCCAGTGCGTGTTCAAGGATTGGCAGGATGTGATTGCCGAGCGTCTGATTGCGGGTGGCATGGAGCGGGAAGCTGCTGCTGATAAAGCAACCGCCGTAGTCTCCTTGTTCGAAGGGGCACTGCTCCTGGCGCTCACCTACAGGAATATTCAGCCGCTGGTTACGGCAGCAGAGAGTATTCCGGCACTACTGTTGTAAGAGTAATAAGGCAACACCGCAGTACAGTAACAAAGCAACATATATAGAGAGATTATACACATATTCAGGAGGGTACAAGAGTGGACGCAACCATACCAAACCAGCAACAAACACAACCCCGGAAGTTCAAGACGATGCCGATTCTGGTATCCTTGCTGCTTGCCGGATTTATCGGGATGTTCAGTGAGACGGCTTTGAATGTAGCCTTAAGTGATCTTATGAATGTTCTGCAAATTACACCTTCTACTGCACAATGGCTGACTACAGCTTACCTGCTGACCCTTGGCATTCTCGTACCGATCTCAGGACTGCTGCTGCAGTGGTTCACAACCAGACAGCTGTTCATTGCTGCACTCTGCTTCTCAATTCTGGGAACCTTCCTCGCCGCCATGGCGCCGAATTTCGAATTCCTGCTGACGGCGCGAGTTGTCCAGGCGATGGGGACTGCACTGCTCCTGCCGCTGATGTTCAACACCATCCTTGTCATTATTCCTCCTGCCAAAAGAGGTGCGGCGATGGGGCTGATCGGTCTCGTCATCATGGTAGCACCAGCAATCGGACCGACCATTGCCGGGCTGCTCATTGAGAGCCTAAGCTGGCACTGGATTTTCTGGCTGTCCCTGCCGTTCCTGGTTATTGCTCTTCTCAGCGGAATCTTCTTCATGCAGAATGTCACTGAAGTGACGAAGCCGAAGATTGATCTTTTGTCCATTGTCCTGTCTTCACTTGGATTCGGCGGCATTGTATATGGCTTCAGCAGCGCCGGAGAAGCGGAGGGCTGGGGAAGCCCGAAAGTGATTATCGCCATTGCCATTGGTGTAATAGCACTCGTATTGTTCTGCATCCGCCAGATGACGATGAAGCAGCCGATGATCAACCTGCGCGCTTTCAAATTCCCGATGTTCGTCGTAGGTGTACTGATGGTCTTCATCTGCATGATGGTTATTCTCTCCTCCATGCTGATTCTGCCGCTGTACCTTCAGCAAGGCCAAGGCTACACCGCCTTCAAGGCAGGGCTGCTGCTGCTGCCGGGCGGCATTATTAACGGCTTGATGTCCCCGATCATGGGGCGTCTATTCGATAAATACGGTCCAAAATGGCTGGTCATTCCAGGGCTTGTAATCGTAGCAGTATCGCTGTGGTTCTTCTCCAGCATTACCGCTACATCCACTGTTGTATTTGTAATCGTACTGCACAGTGCGCTGATGATCGGAATTTCGATGATTATGATGCCTGCCCAGACGAACGGGATCAACCAGCTGCCACTGGAATACTATCCGGACGGAACGGCCATTATGAATACTTTGCAGCAGGTTGCCGGTGCGATTGGTACCGCTCTGGCTGTAAGTATTATGACTTCCGGCTCACAAAGCTTCATGAAGACGGTAACCGATCCGGCCGATCCGCTGAACGCTCTGGCCGCTTTTACCCACGGTGTCCAGAACGCCTTCATCTTCGGTATGATCATGGCCGTTATTGGCCTCGTTGTTGCCTTCTTCCTCAAACGTGTCGTTGTATCACACAAGTCGCAAGCATCGATGCACTAATAAGTAGCATGATCAATAGCAGCAAGCACATCCGGTTACCGGGTGTGCTTTTTTTTAAAACTCAAGGGAGAGCGAACGGGCCTAAGCAAATGCAGCACTGGACTAGGCATGGAAATTAAAGTATATTTATATACATAGATTTACGATGTATCATCAGGCATAATTCTATTTAAAAGGGAGGATGCGGTCATGAAGGTCAGCAAAGAAATGCTGAAGGGGAGTACGGGGACATTAATTCTTACGGTGCTGCTGGATAAGCCGCTCTACGGCTACGAGTTAATTAAAGAGCTGGAGCAGCGCTCTCAGGGGATCTTCACACTCAAGGAAGGTACACTCTATCCGATTCTGCATGCGATGGAGAGTGAACGCTGGGTCGAGGCGTACTGGCTGGAGGTTGACGGGCGCAAGCGCAAATATTACCGGCTGCTGGATGAGGGGCGGACGAAGCTGCAGGAGAAGAAAGCGGAATGGAAGCTGTTCAAAGGCGCAGTGGATGCTGTACTGAGGGAGGGCGGTGCCTGATGGAGCGGAATAAGAAGCTGGAACAATATTTGGATAAGGTGTGCGCCGAGATCAGAGCGAAGGGGCTGCACCGTGAGATCCGGGAGGAGCTTGGCGGGCATTATGCAGACCTCGTAATGGAGCGGATGGAGCAGGGGGCTGCGAAGGATGATGCAGAGCAGTATGCGCTTCAGCAAATGGGTGATCCGCAGATTACCGGCAGAGAGCTGCATCAGATTCATAAACCAAAGATTCCGTGGGGGCTATTATCTGCTGTAATGCTGCTGTCAGCCGTAAGCCTGCTGGGAATGGGGTCTATACAAGCGAGCGGTTTCCTCCAAATATATCACTTGATGCCGCTGCAGCGGCAGTTTATAGGGATTATGATCGGAGTCTCTCTTATGGCAGGTATGTATTTCATCAATTTCAAACACCTGCAGCAGGCATCCGGGAAGATATATGCGGCTGCGGTTATGTTAATTGCTGTTACTCTCGTGTTTGGTCCTGAACTGATTAACGGAAACCGGCGTTATGTTGGATTTTTGGGATTTACTTTTGACTTGATCGGATACAGTCCCTATGTGTTTGTGGTCGCCCTTGCAGGAATATGGACCAGTCCTGGCTTCTTGAGTCAAAGGAGCATCCGGTTACAAGAGCTGGTCAAGCTGGCCCTGCTGCTGCTTCCTGCTGGAATATATGCGGCCATCCGCTCCTTCCCTGAACTGGTTGTGTATCTGGCGGTTGCCTTGATCATGTACGTATGGATAACGCGGCGCTGGCGCTCGGCATCCCTTCTTACCGCTGCAGCTGTTGCTGCCGGTGCATTATTTATTTGGAATGATGCCCTTCTGCGGGAGCGGGTGATTGGGGCTGTAAGTTATAACCTGAGACCGGATTCAACAGGCTATCTGAACCGTGTGATCAATGAAGTTATAACCTCCGCAGGCTGGCGAGGACATGGCTTTGGCAGAACTGGAGCAGAGCTGCCTTACGCATACAGTGATTTGTTCACGGTGTATCTGATTCAATGCTTTGGCTGGGCCGGCGGCTTGCTGCTCTTCGCGCTTGTGGGCTGGTTCTGCCTGAAAATGATCTCGTATGTCCGCGCTGTACGCGATCCCTACGGGCGAATGCTGATTCTGGCCCTCGGGCTTATGCTCTCAGTCCGTCTGATCTATGCCTTATCCATCATCAGCGGAAGAATGTTCATCACAGCTATACCGCTGCCGTTCCTGAGCTACGGCCAGCATATCTTCATTGAATTCGCCGCTGCCGGGCTGCTTATGGCGGTCTACCGCCGGAAAGATATGCTTCCGGGCACGCAAGCGCCTTCTTCACTCTAGACGCCTGCCGCACAATAACCGTATACTGGAAGTGTGAAAAATACACCGGGACAGGAGGGGAGACTAGCGTTTTGATGAAGCTCCAGGTTACAGTCAGAAGGTTCATTCTTATCTCATGTACTCTTATCGTCAGCGCGGGGTTAGTTCTTACGGCAGTACCGCCGCAAGTGACTGCAGCTGCAGGAGCAGCGCAGCAGTCAACTACGGCAGCAACCCAAAACAAGCTTAAGACTCCGAAGAAAAACAATCTGCCCAGCGGGTTTGTCTATCTTGATGAAGTGATTCCATCCGCACAATACGAAATACGCTATTTTAGCCAGAATAATTTTACCGGCACCCGGGTTGACGGGTATAACGCGCCGCTGGCGATTTTCTCGAAGACGGCAGCAACAGCTCTGAAGAAGGTTAGTGATGAGCTGGAGAGCAAAGGTTATATCCTAAGAATCTATGATGCCTACCGTCCGCAGCAGGCCGTTAACCACTTCGTCCGCTGGTCGCAGGATGCTGCAGATCTGAAGACAAAGGCAGCGTATTACCCGAAGCTGGACAAGCGCAATCTGTTCAAGCTCGGGTTTATCGCGAAGAAATCCGGACATTCCAGGGGCAGTACGATTGACTTGACTCTGGCGTACCAAAAAACCGGCGAGCTGGTAGATATGGGCAGCCCTTACGATTTTTTCGGAGAAATCTCTTATTACAACACAACATTGATTAACAGCACACAGCATGCGAACCGGAAATTACTGAAGGATGTCATGTCGAAGCATGGCTTCAAGCCCTACAGTAAAGAATGGTGGCATTTCACACTGATTAAAGAGCCGTATCCACAGCAGTATTTTAATTTCAAAGTAGAATAGTGCCTGCCTGTTGGGTATCATCCGTTAAGGGGTAATAAGTATTGTGTAATAAGTAGATGCTGTATTCCAGGTTATTCCCAGAAGCTTGCGTGCATAATAATACCATTACAGGAGAGGTGGGATCGATTTGTTTAACAGAATCGCAGCCGTATTCCTTTGTGTATTCGTATTGGCAGCAGGAACAGGATTATGGGGAGGATCGGGCGCCAGCGCTGCAGGCAGCGGTCTGATCATCGTGAACGGACAAGCACTGCAGCTTGAGAATGACGGTGCTTATATGAACGGGCCTAATGTTATGGTTCCGCTCCGGGAGTCGGCAGAGGCGCTCAAGTATAAAGTAGCTTTTGCTGGTACCAGCGGTACATTCCAGTTAACCCGATATCAGGAAACTGCGGAGTTCAGGCTTAGCGGACATGAGCTGATTCTGAACGGCGGCAAGGACAAAGTAACCTATGCTGGCAGTGTAGAATTGAAGCAAAAACGGGCGTATGTACCGCTATCTTTGTTTGCTGCCATGGGACTCGTTACATCTTATGATTCCGTGTCGGGCCAGGTCGGAATCTACATGCCGGAGGTAACCGCCGGGGTGGTAGCAGGGCTGCTGGCCGGGGGCGATTATACAGCACTGCGTGAGCGTTATTTCCATGATCTGAGCGATGCCTGGTTGTCCCTGCCTGTGATCCAGCAGAGCTGGGCAGGTGTGACTGGTTCTGCCGGCAATTACCTGGGCGTGAAATCGACGGAAATCCGCCGTCTTGAAGGGACAATGACCATCGTAAGCGTGCTGTCCTTCACGAAAGCCGAAGCACTGCTGACACTGGAGCTGGATGCTTCCGGCACAATCTCGAAGCTGCAGCTGGCGCCGCTGCAGGCGGCAGCGGTATCAGCTGTCCGCTAAACTGCGGCGTAACAATCTTATATCTGAAGGAAGGAATCCCGCGGCTCTGCAGCTGCGGTGTTCCTTCCTTTTTGCTGTTAATGATGTTCGCTTGCTAGTACTGTTGTATTGAAAAAACTAGGCAGGTACACCCGGATATTATAAAATAGTGGAAAATACATCTTTTAGAAGGAGCGTAAGCAGTTGAATAGTCTGTTGTCGCGCATGGTTATATTTTTTTCCGGATTGATAGTCATAGGGGGAGCGGTGCTGGGCTGGACAACCTACCGTTCTTCGGCGGAGCTGGTGGAGAATTCCATGGGCCAGCAGGCCAGTGCTGTAGCCAAACGGGCTGCAGACATGATAGATATCGCCGCCTATCAGACTATAGGGACCGCTCCCGGAGGTGAGAATGACTATTACAATGAGCTGCGCACTAAGCTTAACCAGCTTAAAGAAGCGAACGGCTTCAAATACCTGTATACGATTTCAAAGCCTGATCCAGATGCGGAGAACTCGTATGTATACATAGTGGATGGTGCACCTGAAGATACTCCGGAGGATCAATTCTCTGCTCTCGGAACTGAAGAAACTAATACATATCCTGGGATGACGGCTGCCTTCCGGGAAGGAACAGCCTCCATCGGCAATTTGACCAAGGATGAGTATGGTGCGACGATTACCGCCTTCGTTCCGTTCA
Organism: Paenibacillus sp. MMS20-IR301; assembly: GCF_032302195.1. Classification (NCBI taxonomy): domain Bacteria; kingdom Bacillati; phylum Bacillota; class Bacilli; order Caryophanales; family Paenibacillaceae; genus Paenibacillus; species Paenibacillus sp. MMS20-IR301. Next base: position 2,152,822 of record NZ_CP135275.1, on the reverse strand, counting down.
AGGATGAAGCGGGTAAAGTAATCGGTGTAGTCGGTGCGGATCTCGATGCTGCCGGAGTGTATGAGCTGATGGCTTCTTCACAGCAGAGGATGCTGCTGACAGCCGTGCTCATACTTGCCGTCAGCATCCTTCTGGTGTATGTACTGGCCAAGTATCTGATCTCTCCGCTGACCCGGCTGACCAAGGATATTACAGAGGTCGGTACAGGCAACCTGACCGTTCATATTGATGTATCGCGCAAGGATGAGATTGGCCGGCTGGCAGCGGCTTTTGCTGAGCTGGTGCACGAGACGCGGGTAGTTATTGAAGGAATCGGCCAAGGGTCTGCCCGGCTGCTGTCTTCCTCCAGAGAAGTAGCTGCCCACGCTGCACAGACAGCGGAATCGAGCCAGGATATTACGATACATATCAAGGAAGCCTCACTTGGGGCTGAGGCGCAGGTCTATCAGGCGATGGAGATGAACCGGGGAACGGGCGAGCTGACCCGGAGCATGCAACGGATCGCTGAATCTGCTGCGGTGGTGGCGGAGCTGTCCCAAGAGACCACCCTTGCGGCGGATCAGGGGAATCAGTCAACTCTTCAAGCGGTACAGCAAATGAAGGAGATCGTAGAGTCCTCCTTAGAGATGGCGGCCGCAACTCATGAGCTGTCGGATCAATCAGAGAGAATCGGGGAGATTCTGACGATGATGGCGAATATAGCCGGGCAGACTCATCTGCTGGCACTTAATGCTGCGATTGAAGCAGCCAGGGCCGGAGAGCACGGCCGGGGATTCGCGGTGGTGGCCGATCAGGTCAAGAAGCTGGCGGCAGAGTCACAGGCATCTTCGGTAGCCATTACCGGCATGATTACATCAGTTCAGGAGCAGGCAGCAGGGCTGACCGCAAGAATTGAGCGTAATGCCGGTGAGACACAAGAGGGGATGTCAGCCATTAATAAGGCCGGGCAAGCCTTCGGTGTCATTCATGGGGCTTTGGAGCGGATGACCTCACAGCTGCAGGAGGTCTCTGCGGCTTCAGAAGAGATCACCTCGGTATCCGAGGAGCTGGCAGCTTCCGTTGATGATATGGAGGAGATCTCACGGATGTCAGCAGAGCACTTCCAGACCATTACCGCCGCTTCGGATGCCCAGCTCCGGGCGATGAATGAAGTCAGCGGGTCGGCGGCAGAAATGAAAGAAATGTCCGGTGCCCTGCAGCAGCTGATTGGACGCTTCAAAGTATAGAATAGCCCGGAAGCGCCCGCGGTTTAGCGGAACAGCAGCAGATTCTCGGGCTCTCTGAGCACGGCTTCAACTGGTATGACCAGCTGAAGGCTGCTGCGCAGTGCAAACATAAGCTTAGAGCCGGCCAGCAGGAAGGCGATCGTTCCCAGTAGGGGGACGACCGTCTTTTTGGTGTGCTTCTGCATATAGTACAGAAAACTTTCTGTTGACAGATTTCATTAAAAGGAGTAATTTTAAATTCGAATTAAACACCGTTTAAATCAGTGATTAGATCATTGATTAAATTACGGCAAAGGAGGACAACAGTCTGCATTATGGGTAAACTCGACAACAAAGCTGAGTCTTCAGATAAGGATACGAAGCAGAGCATACTTAACGCAACCGTGGATCTGATCCGTGAGGGGGGATTCCACTGCATTACCCTGCGCAGTATAGCTGCGAGGGCGGAGACGAATCTGGCACTGGTAAATTATTATTACGGCTCCAAGGATAAGCTGTTTGGTGATGCAGTGAAGGTGCTGATGGCGACCTTTGACGATGCCTTTAATGTGCTGGAGGACCATACATTGCCACCTAGGGAGCGCATGAAGCTCTTTTTCACCAGGTATATTATGAATCTTAGCCGTTACCCGGGCATGGCCCGGCAGATGCTGGACCAAAGAAATCAAATTATGGGCTCGCAGGATGAGTACGCCCGCTATTCCAAGCTGATGCGGATTGAACGGACCCTGGATGCACTGGGTGAGATCACAGGGGAGCAGGACCGCAATAAGCTCATGATGATGATGATGCAGATCAACGGGGCCATTGTGTATCCGCTGCTGATGATGAGCAGTCTGCCGAAGGAACGCGGGGATCTGCTGGAGCTGTTTAAGCTGCCATCGCTTGAAGAGCAGGTTGACGGGTTGTTTGAGCTTTATTTTCATAAGTATAACTAAATTATAAACAGAGAAATGAGTGGAGAAGAGAATGTCAACAATTAACAAAGGAAACAGCGCAGCGGTGGAACAGCCGTTCTCGCTCAAAGCTATACTGCCGCCGCTGATGGCAATTATCGTCGGGATGATTATGGTTATTCTCGACAGTACAGCGGTAAATGTTGCGGTTCCGAATCTGGTGAAATATTTCGCCACAGACCTCAAGACTGTTCAATGGGCCATTACCGGTTATACGCTTGCACTTGCTGCGGTTATTCCGCTGGCAGGTTACATGACGGACCGCTTTGGCTCGAAACAGGTATTCATCACTACAATTGCTATGTTCGTCCTGGGCTCCGTGCTTTGCTCCATTGCCCAGACATCGACACAGCTCGTTATCTTCCGTGTCATTCAGGGTCTTGGCGGCGGGATGGTCGCCCCGATCGGGATGGCTATGGTCTTCAGACTGGCCCCGCCTGAACGCAGAGGCTCCATTATGGGAATGCTCGGGATTCCGATGCTGCTGGCACCGGCGCTTGGACCGATTCTGTCCGGCTGGCTGGTGGAGTATGTGAGCTGGCACTGGATTTTCCTGATTAACCTGCCAATCGGTATTGTCGGTATTATTCTTGGCATCAAATATTTGCCTGTTACTGAAAAGAAGGGTAAAGCACATCTTGATCTCTTCGGTATTATTCTGGCTCCGCTGGCGTTCTCTATGCTCGCTTACGGTGTCAATCAGGGCGGAGGAGAAAGCTGGTCCTCGACTGGCGCTATCGTGGGCTTGTCGGTGGGCGGTGTAGCCCTCGTGCTGTTTGTCATTGCCGAACTGATGCAGAAGCATCCGCTGCTGGAGCTGCGCGTCTTCCGCTCTTCGGACTTTACACGCGGGATCATCCTGTCGTGGGTAACTCAGGCAGCACTGTTCGGTTCCATGCTGTTCGTTCCGCTGTATCTGCAGCAGATCCGTAACTACACACCGCTGGAAACGGGTCTGATTCTGCTTCCGCAGGCACTGGCATCCGGAATCGGCATGCCGCTTGGCGGCCGTCTATTCGATAAAATCGGCGCACGTCCGCTGGTCTTCGTAGGTCTGAGCATCATTTCAACTGCATTATTCCTGTTGTCAGGAGTTACTGTGGATACCAGTCTTCCGGTCATTATGGGCAGTCTGGTCATGATGGGTCTGGGCATGGGCCTGTCGATGATGCCGGTCAACACACATGTACTGAATTCTGCGCCGCGTGAATGGGTTGGCCGGGTTACACCGCTGACCGCCGCTGCCCAGCAGGTCGTTGTATCATTCGCTGTTGCCGGCATGACCGGGTACCTGACCAGCCAGATTGCCGAGCATATGGGTAAAATGGCCGCGGACGGCAACCCGCTGGTTGCCGCTGTGCAAGGCTTCAATGATGTGTTCTTCCTCTCAGCCTGCATTGCTGTCGGCGGGGTAGTGCTGAGCCTGATTCTGCGTAAGCCGAAGGCTGCCGCTAATCCTGCTGCCCCTGAAGGGCAGCAGGCCGACGCAGCGATGATGATGGGCCATTAATACTGCAAGCAGAGCACATCTCCGAGTAATTTGGGGATGTGCTTTTTTGCAATCATAATGTGCGCAACCTTAGAGTAGCCTGCGTGTATACTTGTGTGAAGAAATAAGTGGAAAAAGGGCATTTAATTAACTCGAAATCCCTGAACTCGGAAGATTAGATGGAAAAAGAGCATTTAATTGCAGCTTATGTCTCAATAAAAGAGATATATAGAAAAATTAAGTGTCATAAATCTAGGCCTGTTGATTAGCCAAAAAAAGGTAGCAAAAAGGCCGCTCATTCGGTAAAGTGTTTGTACCCCTACAAACTATCCGAAACGAGGCGACCTCATGAAAAAGTCTACTTCAATTTCACACATTCTGCAATTGGTGATTCCCGAGGAAGACATGCGTCCCATCCTGGAAGAATTACAATATACGGATGTTGCGCGTAAATTTACCGTGTATGATTTGTTTTTATTTTTGGCGGAAGCTGCGTTTCAGCAGTGGGATGGATACCGAGACGGCGCACAGCGAATGTCCCTTCAGGGACAACGTACGGTGAATTATTCTACCCTTTCCAAAAAGGCCAAGGCGGTTCCTTTTTCAGTATTTAAGCGTCTATTGAATCTGATGCTAGGGCTATGTAACCGGAAGACAAAGCGTACCCTCGGTATTCCGAAAGACCTGTTAATCGTGGACTCCACCACTATTTCGGTCGGTCAGGGTCGGTTGCCGTGGGCGCAAATTAAAGGGCGAAAAGCAGGCGTTAAGCTGCATGTCGGGTTACTCGGGGACTCGAACGAATTGCACAAAGTGACGGAGACCCCGGCCATTCAGCATGATCTAAACAGTTGTGCTGCGCTGCTCGACAGCCAATTTATTTTGGTGGGTGACCGTGCTTACGGGAAGCACCAACTGTTTGACCGCTATCAAGAGCAGAAAGAGCGGCAATATTTTGTGATTCGGCTTAAGGATAATACTACGCTCGCCAATCCCATCCCGCGCCTGCGAAATCGCCCATTTGAGGGAGGGATCGAACAGGATTTGACGTGCCAATTGGGAAAGAAAAAGGCGCTCTCCGAGAATCGGTTTCGAGTGGTTATTCTGAAAGATCCCAAGGGAAATCCCGTCATTCTCGCAACAAATCTGCACTGGCACTCCCCAGAAGCCATAGCAGAGATCTATAAGAAACGTTGGCAGATTGAAGTTTTTTTTCGTTGGATTAAGCAGCATTTAAACATTCCCAAGTTGTTTGGAACCACAGAAAATGCAGTCTATGGACAGCTCTATGTGGCTTTATTGGTGTATGTGTTGCTAAAGTTTCTGTTTGAGCAGGGAAATCGTATCGTGCACGCTAGCGCTAGGTTAACGTTCGCGAACTTTGACCGGTTATTTGCGCTGCATAAGTTACCTGTGGAGTGGAGGATTTATTTAGCTCAAGCCGTCCATTTTATTAACACAAACTGGTAAATCAACAGGCCTATCATAAATCCACTTAATTCTGCGGCAGTGTGCTTCAAGCTGAGCTTCCATTGCTGCAGCAGGATTGAGATTTCGTTAGGAGCTGAGGGGTGTCCCGCGAGCCAGGTGTGGCTAAGGGATATCCCTTCTTTTGCTTGAAAGTGCAAGTGGGCTCTTGACGGCTGCGCTGCTGCGATTTATAGTTTTATTAAAACTATTAAATGAACAGGGAGTCCGCTTATGTATGAATTGCTGGTACTATCATTGCTTATGCATTTTCCGCTGCATGCCTATCTGATTGCCAAAATCATTAGTCCGTGGGAAAAGATCAGCCGGGGAACGCTGTCAACCCTTCTGTCGAAGCTGGAGCAGGCGGGAATGATAGCCGAAGCCGGGGCAGATACAGTTCCGTATCCGAGTGACCGGCCATCGCGGGCACTGCAGATTACGGAGTTAGGACGGAAGAGGTTCATGGAGCTGATGCTGGATACGGGCAGCGGCTCGGCATCCTATCAGAAGCTGTTTCATATTAAGGCACAGCATCTGGAGTTTCTTTCCGCCCGGGATCAGCTGCTGCTGGTGGAGCATTATCTTCAGTATGCGGCGGACGGCATTGCCGGACTGCGTAAGCAGATTGCCGCTTTCAGGAAGGATACAGCTCCAGGGGCAGGCATGCCGGGGGCGCAATTTTATGCGACGACCCTAGATTTGCTTGAGGTGCGGCTTGAGGCCAAGGAACTGGATCTGGCCTGGGCGCAGCGCCTTCAGGCAGCGGTTATATCGGCAGCAGAAAGCAGACAGGAGCAATGAAGGAAATAAAGGAAATAAAGGAAATAAAGGAAAGCTGGCAGAGCAGGGCAGTCAAATTAGGACTGCGGCTGATCAGAATCAACAGCATGTGGAAGAAAACCGGGAGCGCGCTGCGTACAGAGATTGCGCAGAAGCAGCGGAAGGAGAGCGGTGAACCCCCGGCAGACATTCGAAAGCAGTGTAATGTCATCAGCAGGGAGTTCTCAGGGCATTCCTGCTACATCATGACTCCGGCTGGTGACAGCGGAAACGCAAGCAGCAATAAAGAAATCCTGTATTTGCATGGCGGAGGATATGTACTGAAGATTTCACCCTTGCACTGGTCGTTTCTGGCCGGGCTTGTTGATAAGCTTAGGTGCACCATAACTGTTCCCATGTACCCGCTGGCACCGGAGTATAATCATACCGATGTCTTCGGAATGCTTGTTCCCTTGTATGAGGAGCTGTTATCAGGGATGGACGGCCGGAAGCAGGTAGTGATGGGAGATTCGGCCGGGGGTGGGATGGCACTGGCGCTGGCGCAGCTGCTTAAGGAACGGGGAATTCCGGCCCCTGCACACACCATTCTGATCTCACCTGCGCTGGACATGACGTTCAGCAATCCGGAGATCGGGGCGGTGCAGCGCAAAGATCCCGTCACCGCAGTGCCTGCGGTACGGGAAATTGCGCAGTGGTATGCCGGAGCACAGCCGGTTACCCATCCCTTGATCAGCCCGCTGTATGGCAGGCTGGATGGGCTGGGGCCGCTCAGTATCTTCACCGGCACACATGATATTGTCTATCCGGATGTGAAGAGGCTTAAGCACCGGATGCTTGAACAGGGGATACCGGCCGGCTACTATGAGTATCCGCGAATGCTCCATATCTGGCCGCTGTTCTTCTTTCCGGAATCGGAGCGGGCCAGGGAACAGATATATAACATCATTAACGGATTATAGATGGGCCCGCCGTTTCTTAGGCATCCTTGACAGAACAGGGTTCAAATGCAGCTTGCCGAGCAGCTCGGAAGCCAGTATGCCCAGCAGGACGAGAGCTGCCCCTGTATAACCTTGCAGCGAGAGCTGTTCTCCGGCGAACCAGTACCCGAAGAAAGCAGCGAAGACTGGCTCCAGTGCGAAGATCAGGCCGGTGCGGGTCGGCGTTGTGTATTTCTGGGCGACCGGCTGGATGATAAAGCCGCAGGCGCTGCAGAATATCCCGAGGGCCAGTATGGCAATCCAGCCGGGAAGGGTGGAGGGCAGCACGGGAGCTTCGAAGATAAAGGACAGAACCAGAGCGAAGCCTCCGGCAAAGCCAAGCTGCAAAATGCCGATATTCAGGGAGTCGCTGGTTTTGACAGCCTTGCCGGTAACCAAGATTTGTACGGCATAAAATACAGCTGACAGAATGCAGAGCAGGTCGCCCGGCTGAACCTTCAGCGAGCCGTTCAGCGTCAGGAGCCCGATCCCGGAAATGGCAAGGATGGTGCCGAAAATTTGCGGCGGTGCGACTTTTTTGCGGAAGATCAGCACTTCAAGCAGCGGTACAAACACAACGGTCAGAGCGACAAGAAACCCGGCATTTGAAGTCGTAGTCGTCTTTAGGCCAAAGGTGATGCAGGTGAACACCCCGAGCAGAAGAAAGCCAAGCAAGGCACCGTATTTCACCGTCCGCATATCGATACTGCGGAGCCGCTTGCGGAACAGCAGAGCAGCCAGGATGAACGCCAGCCCGAAACGCAGCGCAATCAGATTGAACTCCCCGAGTGTACCCAGTCCCATCTTCATGAACAGATAAGAGGAACCCCAGAACATTGTAACGACTATGAGCAACAGCTCTGCCTTCAGCGGCTTCATTGAATCAGCATCCTTCTATATTTCTAGTGAGTATAGTATAATACGCACTAATACATAAGGTAACTGAATGTTTATCATATGAAACATGAGAGAAATTCATGTAAATTGTGGAGGCTGGGCGATGAGTATCGTCAAATATGAAGTGTTTCTGAAAGTAGTGGAGCTGGGCAGTCTAACCAAAGCAGCCGACGTGCTGGGCTTCACGCAATCCGGCATCAGCCACACGATCAGCAGCCTGGAGAGTGAATTCGGCTTCCCGCTGCTGGTGCGGAGCCGTTCAGGTGTCAAGCTGACGGTTAACGGGGAGCAGGTGCTTCAGCCGATCCGTGAAATCCTCAAATGGAATGAGCAGCTGAAGCAGCAGGTGGCGGACATCCATGGCCTGGAGACAGGGACGGTTACCATCGGCACCTTCACCAGCGTCTCTGTACACTGGCTGCCCGGCATGATCAAGCAGTTCCGCAAGGAATACCCTTATATCGAATTCAAGCTGATGGAAGGCGGTTATCTCGAGATTGAGCAGTGGATTGAGGCAGGCGTGGCGGATTGCGGCTTCCTGTCATTGCCGACCCGCGAGAAATTCGAGGTGATTCCGCTGAAGCAGGACCGGATGCTGGCGGTGCTCGCCAAGGATCATCCGCTGAGCCAGGCGCCGTATATGCCGCTTGCCCAGATTGCCTATGAGGATTTCATTATGCCGAAGGCCGGCTCGGACTACGATGTCAGGCGGGTGCTGGAGAAGGCGGGGATCAAACCGAATATCAAACTCTCCGCCGGAGATGATTATGCAATTATTGCGATGGTGGAAAAGGGCCTCGGGATCAGCATTCTTCCTGAGCTCGTAACCCGGTTCCAGCATCATAATGTAGCCATGCTTGAGCTGGAGGAGCGCAGCTTCCGTTCACTCGGTATTGCTGTCAGCTCCATGAAGTACGCTTCGCCGGCCACACGGCGGTTTCTGCAATATGTGCAGACCTGGACGAAGCAAGAGGAATAAGAGCCAGCTTACGCTGCATATCAAGACTGCCGGGGAGGCTGACATAGTCATGCTTATTTTCACGACCATATTGCTCAATAACGTCATTCCGCTGTTCATCGTAATTCTGCTGGGGGCGGTGCTGTACCGGGCCTTCAAGCTCGATATCAAAACCTTATCCAAGCTTAATTTCTACATGCTGACTCCGGCGGTGGTCTTCCAGCTGCTGTATGGAACGGAAATCTCATTTGCGCTGTTCGGGCAGATTATCCTGTTCTTCTGCATTTATATGCTGCTGCAATATGCCGTGCTGGAGGTTGTAATCCGCGTACGGGGGTTGAAGGGCGGAATGCCGGCTGCGCTGCGCAACAGTGTGCTGTTTGCCAACAGTGCGAACTACGGGCTGCCGATCAATCAGCTGGCCTTTTCCGGAAATCCGCTGACATTAGCCGTACAGGTGGTCATTCTGACACTGCAGTCCTTCCTGCCTAATACTTACGGGATTTACAGTGTGAACGCCCACCGGAGCAGTCTGCGGACGATGCTGCGCACGATAGCCGGACAGCCGGTCATTTATGCAATACCGCTGGCGCTAATCATGCGGGGGCTGGACATTCCGCTTCCTGGCTTCCTGGCTGCGCCTATCAGCTATGTGGCGAATACTTTTATCGGGCTTGCGCTCATCACGCTGGGTGTGCAGCTGGGTTCCATGAAATGGTCGCTACCGCGCGGCAAAGCGCTGGATCTTACCTTATCCGTTACGCTCAGGCTGCTGGCCGGTCCCGCAGTTGCTGCACTGACACTTTGGGCGCTCGGGATGGACGGGCTGGTCGCGAAGGCGCTGATTGTATCCTCGGCTGTTCCGACCTCGCTCAGCTCTGTGCTGCTTGCGGTAGAATTCGATAATGAGCCGGAGTTCTCTTCCCAGGCGGTATTCTTCTCCACACTGCTCAGTACGCTGACGGTGACAGGTGTAATTATGCTGGTCAATGTATGAGATTATGGACGGTTCAGGGTTCAGGCAGATTGACTGGGACCGGTCCAGATGAGAAAATGTATGCGTGTACATTTATAGCTGAAACATGGAAACATAACCGGCTCATACATAGCCCATGTCTCCTGTGCTGGTCTGATTGCGAAGTGAACCCTATTGAGGAGGACTGCGAATGAAACAGCTGCGAATCGGAATGATAGGTTATAAGTTTATGGGAAAAGCCCACAGCAATGCGTACCGCACCCTGCCGATGTTCTTCCCGCAGGCGCTGAAGCCGCAAATGTCGGCCATCTGCGGACGGAATGAGGAAGCGGTGCAGGCGGCAGCCGGCCAGCTTGGCTGGTCGGAAAGTGTGACTGACTGGAGAGACCTGATCGCCCGTGATGATATTGACCTGATTGATATTAATGCGCCGAGCAACGCGCATAAGGAAATTGCGCTGGCGGCAGCCGCTGCGGGCAAGCATATCTTCTGTGAGAAGCCGCTGGCGCTGAATCTGGCGGATTCCCGCGAGATGCTTGCAGCAGCTGAGGCTGCAGGCATTGCCCATATGGTCGGCTTCAATTACCGCTTCTCCCCGGCAGTCCGGCTGGCGAAGCGGCTGATTGAGAGCGGGCGGCTCGGGACCATCTATCATTTCCGGGCCTGGTTCCTCCAGGACTGGATTCTCGACCCTGAATTCCCGCTGGTCTGGCGGCTCCAGAAGGAGGTGGCCGGCTCAGGCTCGCATGGCGATCTGGGGGCGCACCTGATTGATCTGGCGCATTTCCTTGTAGGTGATGTACAGGAAGTAATCGGGATGAGCGAGACCTTTGTCAAGGAGCGGCCGCTGGCGGAAGCCATGACCGGTCTCAGTGCGAAGGCCAGCAAGGATGCACCGCGCGGACCGGTGACAGTAGATGATGCTACTCTGTTCCTTGCCAGGTTTGCTGGCGGTGCCCTGGGCAGCTTCGAAGCGACGCGCTTTGCCGCAGGCCACCGCTCGACGAATTCATTCGAGATTAACGGCAGTCTCGGCAGCGTGAAGTTTGACTTCGAGCGGATGAATGAGCTGGAGGTCTATCTGACCTCGGATGACGAGGATGTTCAAGGCTTCCGGCGGGTGCTGGCAACCGATCCTGCACATGACTATGCGGAAGCCTGGTGGCCGCCGGGTCATACGATCGGCTTCGAGCATACGTTCATCCATGAGATGCTGGAGTTGTCCCAGGCTATTGAAGAGGGCCGCCAGCCGCAGCCGAATTTCCGCGATGGCGTGAACTGCCAGGCGGTGCTGGAGGCGGTGGACCGCTCTATTGCAGAGCGGCGCTGGGTACAAATCTCTGAAATGTAAGCAGGGCCTTCAGTCCGGATTACTGCAACCTTTTCCTTCCAGCCCGCGTTTGAGAGATAAGGAAGCGGTGAGGTGAAGGAGGCGGTAAAGATGGCAATCCGGGGGCGATGGATTGGAATTATAGCGGTAATAATGCTGCTTATTTCAGGCTGCGTGGATAAAGCGGATTATAGCAGCGGCAGAGAACCGGTTGCGGATACCAATGCAGTTACTGCTGGCGGTGGAAGCCCGCCGGCTGATGGTCCTGTTGAAGCGGCACATCTGGGGAATGTCCGCAGCTTTCTGAATAGCCTGGAGAAGGATAACGGTGATATCTATCTTGGAGATAGTACACTGCATGTAAATATAGTTGGTCTGGATCAGGCGACAGAAGCGAAATTTGCTGAACGCTTCACGGCAGGCAGCTATGTGCTGCATGATGTGAAGTACCCGATTCAGGAGCTGCAGGCGGCATACGATCTGCTGGCTAATCAGGGTCAAGACAGCCCGCTGAATCTGTATAGCGCAGAGCTTGATGTGCAGAATAACTGCATTGGAATCACCGTACCGCAGGAGGCTGGTCCGGCTGTGGTTAACAAACTTCACGATCTGATTGATCCGGGGATGCTGAAGATAACGGTAAAAGAGCTGGGCAGCCCTGAAGTCACAGGTGAGATCACGGCTATTGAGGAAGAGGGACTCAGCAGAATTCTTATTCAGGAGCCTGAACGGGACATCCCGACATACTGGTTCACGATTAATACGTCTTCACAGCTCTATGATGAAGCAGGGAATGAGCTTGCCCAAGATGAACTGCATGTCGGCGATACAGTCCGGCTGTGGAGCACCGGCCTGATCCTTGAATCGTTGCCTGCACAGGCAACGGTGCGCCGTCTGGAACTGGCGGACCGGCATTAAGAGCAGGGCAACAGTAATTGAACCAAGCCTGACACCGCTCACTGAGTTAATCAGTCAGCGGTGTTGTTTTTTGCGGGCCTGCGAAGGGGTCTGGCCTTTGTACTGCTTGTACAGCTTAGTGAAATAATTGGGATTGTCGCAGCCGACTCTTCCCGATATTTCTGTGATGCTTAAACCGGTCTCCAGCAGCAGCCGCTGCGCCTCATTCATTCGGCACTGGTTCACATAGTCTACAAAAGTGCGGCCGGTCAGTTTCTTGAAGGTTTTGCAGAAATGAAAAAGGTTCAGGTTGACGAACCGGGCAGCACTCTCAAGCGTCATCTGCTGATCGACATGCGATTCCAGGAGTGCAAGCAGCGGCTTGAAGCGTTCCCGGTTGATGGAATGGCCGCGGTCGTTCATCTGCCGGGGCGGAAATGTGCGCGAGAGCAGCGTGAAGTACAAATGCAGCAGATTCTTGATTACGAGCTGGTAAGCAGGCTCTTTGGCTTCCGCCTCGTCTATAATCCGTTCGAGCACATGATAATAGTCGGCACAGACCGGATTCTGCCTGGCAGGATTCACAGGGAACTGGTACAGATTGCTGAGATAAGGGGCAACGAACAGCTCATGCTGTGTGTCCTGGCTCAGATCCTTGAATAAGGAAGCATGAAAGACAATCGACACATAAGAGATATCGCCCCTCTGCAAACTATAACCGACATGCAGACCGCCGGACGGTACCATCAGCACATCTCCGGGTCCGGCTTCATAAGGCTTGCTGTCAACATGAAAGATGGCCCGGCCTTCACGCATGATAATAATCTCGAAATGCTCATGCCAGTGCAGAAACAGAATGTTCTGTTCAGGCTTAGCGTCCGGGCAATGATTGAAGAACAGGCGGAACGGATACGTGTTCTCCTCCAGCTGGGGATATTCCTTCAGCTCCTTCGGATAAGTCATGTTAGGTTCAACTCCCGCAATATTCAGCTAGTTTAACACAAGATAAGAAGAGATTTTGCCCGAAATGAGCTATATACTTGGGTTGTTGAATTCACTATAAACCAATATTGGAGTGGTATACAAGATGCAAGATACATTAAGAATCGGTACACTGGTTGGCGGCGGAGATGCGCTCAGAGTTATTCCCCAGATTGCCCCTCACGGGTTTGAATCCTTCAGCCTGACTTTTTGGCAGAGCACCGGAGCAACAGACCTTGCAGATACGGCTGCGCGGGTACGTGAGCTGGCTGCTGAGCATAATTTCGTTATATCTACTGTAGGCATCTTCGGCAATCCGCTGACCGGGACAGGTGACAATGCAGACACACTCGCCAGTTGGGAGCGGCTGATCGATCATGCCCATCTGTTCGGAACGGACATGGTCTCCGGCTTCACCGGACGGCTGCCCGGCGTGTCGATCGACGAATCGATCCCGAAATTCGCCGAGGTGTTCGGCGAGCTGGCGAAGCGTGCAGCGGAGCGTGGTCTTAGAATCGCTTTCGAGAATTGCTCGATGGGCGGCAACTGGCAGTCCGGGGATTGGAATATTGCCCATAACCCTACTGCCTGGGAGAAAATGTTCAATTCCGTTAACGCCGATAACCTGGGACTTGAATGGGAGCCGTGCCATCAGATGGTCCAGCTGATTGACCCGATTCCCCAGCTGCGGAAATGGACGGATAAGATATTCCATGTTCACGGCAAAGACGCGACAATCGCCTGGGATATCATCAAGGAGTACGGAATCCATGGCCCTGACGAGTATGTCTGGCACCGCACACCGGGTTTCGGGGATACGAACTGGACTGATGTCATCTCGATCCTGCGTCAAGCCGGATACAAAGGAACAATTGATATTGAAGGCTGGCATGATCCGGTCTACCGGGATGAGCTGGAGATGACGGGCCAGGTCCATGCACTGAATTATCTCAAACAATGCCGGGGCGGCAGCTTCGTGCCGAATCCGCTATAACCGGGAAGGCGGGGGGAGTTACTTATGAATGCTGAATATCGTATTGTTGTCGCCGGTTGCGGTGCAATGGCTAATGAGTGGATCAGCTATGTACTGAAGCATGCCGGAATGGAAATTGCCGCACTGGTCGATATCCGGCTGGAATCCGCTGAGGCAATGGCGGCGAAGCACGGTCTATCCTGTCCAGTATTTACAGAAGTGTCCCGGGCCATTGCAGAAAGCGGGGCTAACCTTGTATTTGATGTTACGGTGCCGTCCAGCCACTTCGCCATTGCCAGTACTGCGCTGGAGGCGGGATGCCATGTCTTCACCGAGAAGCCTCTTGCAGAGACCATGGCACAATGTAATGAAATCGTTAACATTGCTGAGCAGACCGGCCTGAGTCATGCGGTTATGCAGAACCGCCGCTATGATCCGCGGATCCGCTCACTGCGGGAGCTGATTACAGCAGGAACCATCGGCCGCACAGGGTATATCTCGGCTGAATTCTTCCTCGCCCCGCATTTCGGCGGCTTCCGGGAAGCCATGGACAGTCCGCTGCTGCTGGATATGGCTATTCATACCTTCGATCAGGCGCGCTTTATCAGCGGCGCTGATCCGCTCAGCGTGTATTGCCAGGAATTCAATCCTCCGGGCTCCTGGTATGCGGGGAATGCGGCGGCGGTCTGTATCTTTGAGATGTCGGACGGTTCTGTGTTCTGTTATCAGGGCTCATGGTGCGCTGAGGGTGCGCCTACTTCCTGGGAAGCCGCTTGGCGGATTCAAGGGGAGCGCGGTGCCGCCATCTGGGACGGCCGGGGCCAGCCCTATGCCGAGGTCATTACAGGCGGAGCGGATTCCGGCCAGTTCCTCCGTGATTATGAACGGGTGGAAGGGGCAGAGGTGCAGATGGAGGAGACGTTCCATCACGGCTGTCTCGCCGAGATGTTCCGCTCCCTGGCGGAGCAGCGCCCTGCCGAGACCGACTGCCGGGATAACCGTTACAGCATGGCGATGGTGCTTGGTGCGCTAGAGAGTGCGCGGCGCGGCGTGAAGCTGGATATTGCGGAATTTATGCAGATCATCATTCGCTAATCAAACAGGCTGATCCCGGCACCGGAATACTCCGGCGGGGATCAGCCTGTTTGCCGTCCGGCGAAATCAACAGCTAGAAGCCCCGGTACTGCGGTTCTTCTTTCTCCAGCTGGGTCACACGGCCCTCGACCTGCTCCACGATCTGCTGGGTTTGCTCGGCAGCATTGGTGAACAGCGTCTTGGCCTCCTCATTCTGCGTTTCCATAGCGAATTGCTCAAGGCTGGCCTGGGCGCTCTTTAACGAGGCTACACATGTCTTTACTTGCGAGGCAACAGTCATTGGTCAAGACCTCCCGGTTTCATGTAGGAATAGTGGCATCGCAATATATTATCCGCACCCGCCGGCTTGCTATTCAGGTAATAAACCCCATCAGGCAGAATAAGGCCTTCCTATGCCAGCAGGAATTTTTTCTCTTGGTTAAACTCCCCCTGTTTTGACAAATAATGAAGCTGCTTAAGCAGATAATGAACAACACACAGGGGGTATAACCATGCACGAATCACTTGAGGTCATAGTGAGGACTATTTCTGCTGTTTTCATGCTTTTTTTCCTGACCAAAATCCTGGGGAAACGGCAGGTTTCACAGCTGTCCTTCTTCGAATATATAACGGGGATTACCATCGGGAACCTTGCGGCCTATGTCTCGCTGGATACAGACAAAACCTGGCATCTCGGGCTGATCGCCCTGATTGTCTGGGGTGCCTTTTCCCTCGGTATTGAGTATCTGCAGATCAAGAGCAAGAAGGCGAGAGACTTCATTGACTTTAAGTCCACTGTGCTTATCCGGAATGGTAAAATTCTGGAGGATAATCTGAAAAAAGAGAAGCTGACCACTGATGAATTGTTAGAGGAGCTGCGCAAAAAGGATGTTTTCAAGGTAGCGGATGTTGAGTTTGCCATAATGGAGTCAGATGGAGCGGTCAACGTGCTGCTGACCCGGGAGAATCAGCCGCTGACGCCGAAGCATCTCGGGATTAAGGTGGCCCCTGAACGGGAGACCCAGGCGGTAATTATGGACGGTAAAATACTGGATGAGCCTCTCGATACGATAAATCTGTCCCGCTCCTGGCTGCAGGATCAGTTGGAGAAGCAAAATCTGACGGTAGAGAATGTTTTTCTGGGGCAGGTGGATTCCTATGGTGAACTGACGGTTGACCTCTACGCCGATAGTGTACAGGTACAGCAGCCGCAGGATAAACCGCAGCTCTATGCTCTGCTGAAGAAATGCGAAGCCGATCTGGAGCTGTTCAGTTTGTCTACACAGAATAAAGAGGCGAAGCAGCTGTATGGACAATGTTCGGAGCAGATGCAGAGATTACTTCAGCGATTGAAGCCGTTTATTCAAAGCTGATCATATATTATGGGCGGGCGGAGATCATAGGATTGATCATTCCGCTCTCCAGATTGGAGGCGGCGGACTTGACTCCACCAGTCATACCTTAGTAAGGTTTGTGGAGAAAGATTATAACTAATTTGATTAATATGATTAGGAGGACCCGTGGACACTATTGATCGCAATCATGTGCTTATTGTAGAAGATGAGGATAATATCAGACGTTTCATATCGATTAATCTAGCCAATAGCGGATTCACAGTAAGTGAGGCTGCATTTGGCTCGGAAGCCATGCACAGCTTTGAAACAAACCAGCCGGATGTTATCGTTCTGGACATCATGCTGCCGGATACTAACGGATTTGAAGTCTGCCGTAAGCTAAGAGAGAAGGACCCCGGGGTAATCATCATTTTCCTGACTGCACGCGGGCAGGATCTGGATAAGATACACGGTCTTGAAATCGGTGCCGATGATTATATTGTGAAGCCGTTTAACCCTTTAGAACTGGTGGCAAGGATCAAGGCTATACTACGGCGTACAGAAGCAGCGGGTAAGCCTCAACGAATGGTACTCCATGCCGGACCGATCCGGCTTGATCTGAACTCGAACAAGGTGTTCAAACATGATGACAGCATTGAATTAACCCCGAAGGAATTTCTGTTAATGAAGGCTTTTCTGGAGCATCCGGACACAGCGCTATCCAGAAATGAATTGATGAATCTGGTCTGGGGTGAGGATTATGTAGGTGATCCGAAGACGGTAGATGTTCATGTGCGTAAGCTAAGAGAGAAGATTGAAGAAGATGCCTCTAACCCGCATTGGCTGGAGACGATTTGGGGTCTGGGTTACCGCTTTAGGAAGGATGGTTGAAGAATGGGTATTCAGAAAAGACTGGTAGGAAGCTACCTTATAGTTATTTGTCTTACTGTGCTCATTCTTGAAATTATTCTTATTTTTTCTGTACGTTATTACTATTTTCATAACATAGAGCAGACGTTAATGAATCAGGCTGAGCTGTCAGCTTCCTTTTATCAGCAATATTTTGACGAAGAAGATCTGGAAGAACAGTCCGGCAGGCTGTTGAAGGGGTTTACCAGCTATTCCAATGCACAGGTACAGGTGATTAATTCTGCAGGACAACTGCTGCAGGATTCGAATGGCATGCAAGGTGACACCAATTTGAAGGATTACATCGATATACAAGCAGCGATAGAAGGGCAGCCAGGCAGCTGGAGGGGAAAGGACCCGGCAACAGGGGAAGTTATTTTAGCTGTATCCTATCCTTTACTGAATCAGAGCAGCACCGTAGGCGAAGTACGGTTTATTACATCCTTAACGGAAACGATAAATACAGTTAATCAAATTACAATTTTGCTGATTGGGGCCGGCCTGCTCGTAATCGGTGTCGTTACATTACCCGGATTATTTTTGTCCTGGACCATAACCAGATCGATAAAAGACCTGAAGCAGGCGGCAGACCGGATGACCGGAGGCAATTTCAATATTAGAGTGCAGAAGCGCTATAATGACGAGCTTGGTTCCTTGGCGGATACGTTTAATATGATGGCCAGCCAGATATCGAAAAGCGAACAGCTTAAGAATGACTTTATAGCTTCTGTATCGCATGAACTGCGGACACCTCTAACCTCGATTAAAGGCTGGGTTATCACCATGAAGGCGGGCGGGGCCGGCAACCTCTCTCTGTTCCATGAGGGCCTCGATATCATCGAAGCTGAAAGTGACAGGTTAACTCATATGGTGGATGAATTATTGGATTTCTCCAAGCTGGACAACGGGAGAATTACGATCCAGCCCGCATCTGTGGATGTAGCGGGGCTGTTGAAGCATATCTGCAGACAGCTTACCCCCAGAGCAACCCGGCAAGGCGTCAGACTCGAAATGAGCATAGAAGAGAACCTGCCTGTTATACAAGCTGACGGGAACCGGCTGAAGCAGGTCATGATTAATCTGATAGATAACTCACTCAAATTCACCCATGCTCCGGGTCACATTCTTATAAGCGCGCGTACGGATTCCGGGAAAGTTATAGTTGCGGTCACAGATACCGGACCGGGCATTGCAGCGGCAGATCTGGATCATGTGCGGCAAAAATTCTATAAAGCGGATCAGCAGGCGGCAGGCAGCGGTCTTGGTTTAGCCATCGCTGAGCAGATCATTAAATTGCATCATGGAGAGCTGCGGATCAGCAGTACATTAGGCAAAGGTACGATGGTCGAAATAGACTTGCCTATGAATAGCGGAGCCATTTTAACTATTTCATAACCACTTTTGTTTCTTTCACAGATACAATACTATACATGTGCATAAGCGAGGGAGCCGATGGTCCAGATGCCATGCAAATGCGGGAAGACCGTTTTCTTATTCATATCGTTACTTTTGCTTGGAGGATGCGGACTCCCGGTATCGCCGGGAGAGCTGATAAAGCCTCCTTCCTCAGAGGCAAGCCAGCAGCGGGACACAACGGGCCGGGAATTCAGTAAATGGCTTCCCAAGAACGCCCGGCTAATCACTCCGCTCAAAGGGCATGAGGATCATGCCATCTCCTTCGGAGATATGGACGGGGACGGCATTGATGAAGCTGTTGTTGTGTATGAGTACAGCAGAAACAGGATTCTTACGAAAGAAGCGATGCTGTTCAGGCAGGAAAATGAAGCATGGCAGAAAATTACGGAAGTTAAGGGCTTCGGATACGGCCTTGATTATGCGGGATTCTTCGATGTTGATGATGATGGGCATAATGAGCTTGCCCTGGGCTGGTCACTTGGAGAGGCAGGAAATGGGCTGGATATCTATACGCTGTATGATAATCAATTACAGCTGTTATCGAACAATGCGTATCAGGGAAAGTATGAGAACCCCATGGTGCAGCAGGACCGGTAAGCAGAGGTTGATGATGGTACGGGAACGGAATGGAGGACATTATGTTTTACAAACGAAAGCGGACTACAATAAGCAAAATTATGATGGGCATTAGTCTTGCCGCAGGTGCTGCCATTATCGGAACTGGAGTGTATGCCGGGTATCTATACAAAAAGACGGATGATGCAATTCAGCGGATAGCAGCTCCCGCCGCCGCGGCCGCCCAGCCGGCTGCTGCTCCAGAGAAGCAAGAGGAGCCCGTTTCCATTAAACCGATGATCTTTCTTCTTGCCGGAGTAGACAGCCGGGCGGGAGGCGGCGGGGTGATGAATACCGATGTCCTGATGCTTGTCAGCTTTAATCCGGATACCCAATCGGCGAGTTTCTTATCGCTTCCCAGGGACTTGCTCTTGACTCCTGAATCGTTGCCTGCCCATAAAGCCAATTATTATTATGCGCACTATTACATAAAAGATAAAGCAAGCGCTATTTCAAATACAAAAGATTTCTTCAGCAATCTGCTGGGGCTGCCGATCAATCATATGGTTGTAGTGAATTTTAACATGCTGCAGGAGACTGTAGATTTGCTGGGCGGCCTGACGATAGATGTCGATATGAATATGAAATACAGAGATACAGCGGATGGAACGAATATTGATTTGAAAAAAGGGCTGCAGCAGCTGGACGGCAAGCAGGTCCTTGACTTTGTGCGGTACCGTAAATCGAATCAGGGAACAGGGGAGTCTTCTGATTTCGAGCGTAATGACCGGCAGCAGCAGGTGATCAAACAGATTCTGGATAAAATGGGGAACCTGCAGGGAATGTCCCACTGGGCAGATATACTGGATATCATAGGCGAGAATGTGAAGACGGATATTCCCCGTGCAGATCTCCAGCAATGGTTATTCAACTTTCCTAAACTTAAACCGCAGCTGATTCATTCATTACAAGTGGGATCCCATTGGAAGAGCCCTTATGTGTATATGGATAAAGACGATCTCGGACAAGCACTTACTGCGCTGGTTAATGAAGCGGAAGCCGGTACCGGAAGTTCAATAAACTTAGAGAATGTCGGAACGGCAGATTACTCCCGAGATGAATGAGGTTCCCCTTCTGCAGTTCATGATCTAAATACGGTTAGAATCCTGGAGGAGACTATATGACACAATGGATCACAGAATTTATACTTTTCTTTAAAAGTATGTCCTATGCAGGTATAGTCATCGCTTTGTCATTTGAATTTGTACCTGCTGAACTTGTACTCCCGCTTGCAGGTTATTGGGTTTACCTTGGAGACATGAAACTGGTCCTTACGATTCTTGCGGGTACCCTTGGAGGAACGCTTGGCCCATTGACGTTATATGCCCTTGGCCGGTTCGGGGGCAGACCTTTTATTGAGAAATACGGTAAGTATTTATGGATTCGCCCCCATCATTTAGATGCCTCAGACCGTTTTTTTGAAAAGTACGGCAGTGGTGTAGCTTTTTCCGGACGTTTTATCCCCGGGGTGAGAACTTTGATTTCCATCCCTTGTGGTATTGCCAGGATGAATGTGTTTAAGTTCAGTCTGTATACCTTTCTGGCCATGCTTCCCATCACATCATTGTATGTATATTTGGGCTTTAAATTAGGTGCCCAGTGGGAGCATGTAGATGAAATCGTCAAGCCTTACATCATCCCCTCGGCTACAATTATTATTCTGGGATTTGGGTTTTACGTGCTGTTCAAACGCTTAAGAAGCAGACAGATTTAGGAGGGGACAATGGAGAATTGGCTGGATTGGCTAAAATATATGCTGCTAGGTGTTGTTCAGGGGGTTACGGAACCTATCCCCGTCTCATCCAGCGGGCATTTAATTATCGTGCAGCGCCTTTTGGGCATGCAACAGAACGGATTGTCCTTCGAAATATTGACGAATACGGCTTCGCTTATTGCCATCACATTTATTTTCCGTAATGATATCAAAGCTCTAATCACAGGTGCATTTCGTTACCTGCAGTCGCGTCAGGCTGAATACCGGCCGGATTTCATGTTCTGCATGTATATCATCCTCGGCACAATTCCTGCTGCTGCCGCTGCGGTGCTGTTCAAGGATTCGATCGAACGAATCTTTACTTCGGTACATACCGTCTCCATCAGCCTGTTAATCACAGGTGTCGCTCTCTGGCTCATCCGCAATCTCCGGGGACAGAAGAGGGACGGTAATCTAACAGTCAGGGATGCTATTATTGTCGGGCTGGCTCAAGCCGTAGCGCTTATTCCCGGCATCAGCCGTTCCGGTTCAACGGTTATAGCCTCCATAGCAGTTGGCATGAAGCAGGATACGGCATTGAAATTCTCGTTCATGCTGTACATTCCCATTAGCATCGGGGGACTCATCCTGGGCGCTTCTGATATAGCTAATGATCCAAACCGGGCACAGCTGGCGCTTCCTTACCTGATTGCTTTTATTACAACGCTTGTGGCTACGTATTATGCAATGCGATGGTTCATAGGAATTATGGCCAAAGGCAATCTGATCTACTTTTCATATTATTGCTTTGCCGTTAGCATACTTTTAATGATTTTCCTCTAAACCATTTCTATTCAAAAGAGAGGAAGCTATCCCGCTTGTACTTAAGGAGCCGCGCCAGCGGTTCCTTTTTTGCCTTCCGGGCATAAATAACGGCTTGAACCGGCAAACTAATCCAGATTACCCAAGAGTTGAAGGGGGCGGGCAGGGTGGCGGACAAAGTCATGCTGGAGATGATCAAAGAGCAGCTTCAGGAGTGCAGTGATGCTGTGTACCAGTCGATTAATGTATACGGACATGCCTGCATGCTGATTTATATTCCATCTATAGTAGATACGCTTAGCCTGCAGGAATTTGTCGCCAGCCCACTGAAATCCGAGGCGAACAGTGAGCCGGACTGGCCTCATTTCATGGAAAGGCTGGACCACGGAACAGCATTCGCTATTCCTTATATCAAAGCCTATCATCCCGACCGGGTGGTGGAGCTGATTGTCAGCGGAAATCCGGTGCTGTGCATTGAGGATCTGCCTTATGTCTATTACTTCGAAATTGCCCATTACCAGAAACGGGCGGTGTCTGAATCGCAGAATGAACTGGTGGTCATCGGCCCCCAGGAAGCTTTTATAGAGGATATCCAGACCAATCTGTCTCTGCTGCGCCACAGGATCAAGCATGCGGATCTGAAGACCAAGCATTTCTCCATCGGCAAATATACGAAGACTGATGTCTATCTGGTCTATATTGAGGGGCTGTACAAGCCGGAAATTCTCGCATATATGGAAAAACAGTTGGATGACCTGTCCGTAGACGGCATACTGGGCATCAGTTATTTGGCTGAGCATATGAACCAGGGAAAGTTCTCACCGTTTCCCGTTTATCAATATACGGAGCGCCCTGACTCGGTGGCGGCCTCGCTGATGGAGGGACGGATTGGAATTCTGCAGGACGGTACCCCGTCTGCACTGCTGACACCGGTCACTTTTTTTGCGCTGCTGCAGTCCTCGGAAGACTATTACCAGAGCTTCTATGCCGGCAGCTGGATCCGGCTGGTCCGGCTTTTTTTCTCATTAATCTCAATGATTCTGCCTGCATTATATGTCGCGATTACCACCTTCCATTCACAGATTATTCCGTCAGATCTGCTGATTACAATTGCTTCGGCGCGCGAAAATATCCCGTTCTCGGCCCTGACAGAGGCGCTGATTATGGAACTGACCTTCGAGGCGCTGCGTGAAGCGGGTACGCGGATTCCGAAGCCGGTAGGCCAGACGGTCTCGATTATCGGCGGGATTGTAATCGGGCAGGCGGCGGTCCAGGCGGGAATTGTCTCGGCTCCGATGGTTATTGTGGTGTCCATTACCGGGATTGCCTCCTACATTATTCCCCATCTGGAGCTTGGGCTGACCTTCCGGCTGCTGCGGTTTGTCCTGCTGGTGCTCGGGGGAACAATGGGGCTGATTGGTGTATTTATTGCCGTGTTTATCATTTACGGCCATCTGGTCCATTTGCGCTCCTTCGGCACACCTTACCTGCAGCCTGTCGCTCCGCTTGTGCTGGAGGATTGGAAGGATACCTTATTCCGCTTTCCCTCTCAGTATATGAAGAACCGCAGCAGCTCTTTTACCGACAGGAGGAATAAAAGGAGACAGAAGCCATGAAAGCCGTCAAACTGCTTCTCGCACTGGGAATAGTGCTGAATCTGACCGGCTGCTGGACCAAGGTCGAACTGGATGAGCTAACCTTCATCTACGGGATGTACATTGATGCGGGGGATGAGCCGGGAACGGTTGAAGTGTCGATCAGCTCCCCGCTCCCCAACCGCCTGATGTCCGGCACTCAGGGAGGCAGCGGAGCGGGGGACGGGAAAGCCTATTCCATGATTACCAAGACGGCGGAAACCATACCGGAGGCTGTCATTATGATCCAGAAGGATCTGACCCGCCGGCTGGAAATCTCACATATCAAAATTGTCGTTATAGGTAAGCAGTTTGCCAGTCAGGGAATTGGCGATATGCTGGCTTGGTTCAAAAGACAGCCTGAAATTCCGCTGGGCACCTTCATTATGGCTGCACCCGGCAGGGCCAGTGAGATACCTAAATTGTCACCGATCTTCGAGCAATTGCCGGATCAGGTGCTGAGCAATATGGCGAAAGAGAATCTTTTGTTTAGCACAACCATCCGGGATTGTATGCTGTCAGAGGCTTCCCATACGGGATATGCCATGAACTATCTGTCCTTTGGCCGGAAGGCCGAAAGTGCAGATCAGGGGAAAACTGAATATTGGGTCGGCAACGGAGGAGTAATGCTGTTTCAGGATATGAAAATGCACGGCATTCTGAAGGTCAAAGAGGGCAGGGCTCTGGCCTGGGCGGCGGGCAATAAGGCGGGCAAGCTGGCGCTGCCTGTCTATTCAATTCAATGGGATGATGACGGGAAGGGAGCAGCCAGCTCTGTTTTTCTGAACAATACTTCTTCTGCTTCAGTCGCAATGACCGCGGACGGTCCGCTGTTTCAGTTGAGAGTAAAAGGCCGGGCGAGCATCACCTCGCTCAAGGATTCCAAACTGCGCAATGCGGATGAGCTTAGTGATCTGATCGTAAGCAAGCTTGAGGAGCAGGTGAAGAAGGAAATTACAGCGGCGCTAAAGAGCACCCAGCAGGCAGGAGCAGATGTGCTGCAGCTGGGCATGCTGCTGGAATGGAATTATCCGGCGGTATGGGACAAGCTGCGTGAGCGCTGGGGAGACTATTACAGCCGCGAGGCACAGATAGAGGTAACTACCAGCTTCGTCATTGAAGACTTCGGTAAAGAAAAGTGAGGAGCGGAAGAAGAGGATATGCAGACATCAAAATGGCAATTGACCCGGTTCGCAATTGTATATCTGAGCGGTCAGAGTACCATGTTCCTTGCACCGGGAATTATTGAAGCCTCGGGCTATCAGGGCTGGATCGGGATTATTGCCGGCTGTGCTCTGGCGATGATTCCGCTGTTCTTTACGGTCCAGGTGGGCAGGATGAGACCCGGGACCGGCTGGATAGATTTCGGGGCAGAGATTATGGGCAAGTGGCTGCACCGGCTGATGGTTATACTTTTATTATGCTGGTGTGTGTACTACGCTTCCTACGACATCGAGAATTTCGTCCTGTTCTTCGGAGCGAATTATTTGCGCGGCACTCCGCCGCTCTTCATCCAGATTGTGATCGGGCTGGTCATCATCTACACCGCTCAGCTTGGAGTAACCTCGATCGTGTATATGTCCGATGGTATTTCGCTTATATTTATATTTTCATTCATCTTAAGCATTTACCTGTTCGTTCAACATGCCAACTTCGCCATGCTTCCGGCCTTTATTCATTACCATGATCCACGGCTGATCTCAAATGATGCGGTTACGGTGATGTCATGGTTAAGTGAATGGGTGGTGCTCCTGTTTATTGTGCCTGAATTTAAAATCAGTAAAAGCACCATGAAGCGGCTGGCCGTTGCCGGGGTTGCTGTCATGCTGCTTGTGCTGCTGTCCTGGCTGATGACCCTGCTGAACTTTGGGGTGTATTTAAGTAAAGAACTGAAATTTCCGTATCTCCAGCTGGTCCGCAGCTCTTCAAACGATGATTTGCTCGGCAATTCCGACCCGATTCTGATTGGCTTCTGGTCCTCCTCGATGTTCATTCACAGCGCCTTCCTGATCTTCGTGGCCGGCAAATGTGCAGCTTACTTAACCGGGCAGCGGGCAAAAAAACTGCTGGTCCCTGCCCTGACGGTCTGCTCCATTACTATAGCCTTCCTGTACTCGAGACATCTCGCCAAGTATGACCAGGACTACTATGCCTTCAGTACAGTGCTTTTCTGGCTGATTGTTGAATGTATTCCGGTGTATTATTTTATCGTGGCTGTGATCAGGATGAAGCTCGGCAAGCAGGGGCTGCAGGGGCGGGGAAAATGAAGGTGAGGCTGTTCCATTATAAAATGTACACGCTTTCTGGTATGATTAAGTTATTGTACATACATTTATTTGAAAGCTAAGATTTTTTATCATCTGGGGTCCCCGCCAAGTACCTGAGTCAACTTCATGAAAAAGCCCCGCTGTAAGGGGGGATTTAGGAATGGGAAGGTGTAATTATTCATGAATTTATCCGAAGCAACTGCCCTTATTGAAGCAATCCGTCACAATCTGTCTAAAGTTATTGTCGGCAAAGAAAGCGGAGTGAATCTGCTGCTGACCGCCCTGCTCGCTAACGGCCATGTCCTGCTGGAAGATGTACCCGGCACCGGCAAAACACTGCTCGCCAAAACGTTGGCCCGCTCACTCGACTGCGCCTTCAAACGGATTCAATTCACACCTGATCTGCTGCCGTCAGATTTAAGCGGCATCAATTATTACAACCAGCGGAGCGGCGAATTCCAGTTCCGTCCGGGGCCGGTGTTCGCCAGCATCCTGCTGGCCGATGAGATTAACCGGGCCACCCCGCGCACCCAGTCGAGTCTGCTGGAATGTATGGAGGAGCGGCAGATTACGATCGACGGTGTGACTCATGAGCTGCAGCGGCCGTTTCTGGTCATCGCGACCCAGAATCCGATTGACAGCCAAGGGACCTTTCCGCTGCCGGAAGCACAGCTTGACCGCTTCCTGATGCGGATCACTACCGGATACCCCACCTTCGAAGAGGGGGTACATATTCTGCAGCGGTTCCGTGAGAACAACCCGCTGGAGGACACTGCTGCCGTGGCAAGCGGCGAGCAGGTTGTGGCGCTGCAGCGGCTTGCCGCAGGCATCAGCGTGAGCGACGAGCTGCTGGCGTACATGATCAGCGTGGTCGAAGCTACGCGTAAGGCCCCGTCTGTCCGGCTGGGGGCCAGTCCCCGGGCGGGCTTCGCCCTGCTGCGCGCAGCGCAGGGATATGCGCTGATTCAAGGCAGAAGCTATTGCCTGCCCGATGACATCAAGGCGGTGGCCGTCCCTGTACTGGCCCACCGGCTGATTCTGCAGCGCGGACCGGGAGTCCGCGAGGGACAACCGGCGGAGGTAGTGCTCCAGGTGCTCCGGGAGGTTGAGGTACCGGCCGAGACCGGAGTGCTCTCCAGAGGCGGAAGGGTGGAGTGAACCATGTCGCTGCCGTGGTTCATTGCGTTTACTATTCTTCTCTTAATGTTCAGCTCTATCATTTACGACAAGAATGCGCTTAAGAGAGTCAGCTATACCCGTTACTTCTCGGCCAAAGCCGTATATGCCGGCGAACAGGTAGAGATGGTTGAGGAAATAATGAACCGGAAGCTGCTGCCGCTGCCCTGGCTGCGGCTGGAATCCAGCATTGCCCGGGGGCTTGAATTCGGCAGCCAGGAGAATCTCGGCATCAGCAGCGGGGAGATCTCCCAGAATCATATCAGCCTGTTCTTTCTCCGCTCTTACCGTCATATCAAACGGCGGCATCAGGTAATCTGCCGGGAGCGCGGCCTGTTCGTACTGGAGACGGCTACTATGACTACGGGCGATCTTTTCGGCCTTAGCCATAAGACGAAGACGTTCCCGCTGCAGCTGGAGCTGCTGGTCTATCCGGGTCTGCTGCCTTTTGAAGAGCTTCCGCTGCCGGTCCACAGCTGGCTGGGGGAGCTGCCCGTTAAGCGCTGGATTGTAGAAGATCCCTTTCTGATAGCAGGCACCCGGGAGTATAGTGCAGGTGATTCGCTGGCCTCCATCAACTGGAAAGCGACTGCACGTACCGGAACGATGCAGGTACACCAGAAGGATTATACCGCTGATTCAAGGCTGGTGATCTGCCTGAATGTGGAGATCAGCGATTCCATGTGGCGGACAGTCACCGATGCGCAGCGGATTGAGCTTGGCATCCGCTATGCGGCAACCGTCGCTGAATATGCCATCAGCCACGGAATCGAGACCCGGCTGCTGAGCAACGGCAGACTGGATGGGGGAGGGGCAAGAGAAGCTGTAGATTCCTGGCCTATCTCGCATGCCGAAGAATACTTTGGCCTCCTGGCCAGGCTAAACCTGGACAGAACCCTGCCGATGGGCAGACTGCTTGAGCTTGAGGCCGAGAAGGGGGACCGGGATACAGATTATCTGATCATCACCTGTCACCGGGGGGCGGAGCTGCAGCTGGCGGCAGAGGCTTTGAGTTACCTGGGCAACGGTGTGGAATGGCTGGACATCCCCGGTGAAGGAGGCAGAAGCCTATGAGACAACGGTTCTCAACCCTGCTGCCCGGCGGATTTGCTCTATGGATATCTGCTTTCATAGACTGGCTGCTGCTCCTGCCTGTCTGGCTGCTGCTGCAGAGTTATCTGCAGCCAAGCGGTGCGGCGGTGCGCTGGATCTGGCTGCTGCCGCTGCTTGTAGCAGGCGGCGTGCTGCTGCGCCGGATCTGCAGCCGCCTGTGGAACCAGCTGCTGGCCGCTCTGCTGCTGGGTGCACTGGCTGTAAGTATCAGCGGTCCGCTGGCACTTGCAGGTATTCCGCTTATGGCCGGTGCAGCAGTCAGCGCCTACCTTGGCATGACCGCCGCTGGCCGGCAGAACCGGCTCAAAATGTACATTGCCGGACTTATTCTGTATTTCATCTCGGCGATTATATACTCCCGTATTCCGGAGCTTCAGCCGAATGTGGCTGCCTTAACCTGGAGCGGCAGCTTATGTCTTGTGCTGGCTTTGCTGGATTCCAACAGCAGCCATCTGAGGTACAGCTCAATGAACGGTGATACGGCACGGCTGCCCCAGGGGCTGCGGGGGCATAACCGGCTGTTCGTTGCCGGATTCATTGTGGCAGCAGCCCTGCTGGCAGCCGGTGGAGGCAAAGCGGCCGGTACGCTGCTTTGGAGAGCCGTCCGCGGCTTCTTCATTTGGCTCACCGCCGTACTCTCCGGCTCCGAAGCGCCCGCTCCGGTTACTGAGGAGCTGCCGGCAGCAAATTCCGGGTTCCCGCCGGTAGAATCCGGCGAACCGGGGCTGCTTAGTGCCATCCTGAACATCTTATTCTATATTGCTGGAACAGCCCTATTGCTTGTCATTCTCTATTACATCCTGCGCTGGCTGTACAGCAATACGGGCGGGATCCTGCGCCGGGCCATCGACTGGCTGCTAACCTTGCTGCGGCGGGAATCTCCTTCAGCGGCAGCCGGTTACCGGGATGAGGAGACCAGCCTGTTCACCTGGGAGCAGACGGTCCAGGGCTTCCGCGATTACTTGCGGTCGAAGCTGTCTCCGGCTAGCCGTAAGGACCGCTGGGAAGGCATGAACGGAAGCCGCGAGCGTGTACGCTGGCTCTACCGGCACTGGCTCCGCGCCAAGCAGGCGGAAGGCTACGAATTGAAGACCTATCTTACCCCGCAGGAGACGGCTGCCGACGTTGCGGAATGGTCGGAAGGGCAGAAGCGGCAGCGCTCCGGCAGTGGAGGACGATCCGCTGACAAGCTGCCCGGCCTTTACAACCGGGCAAGATACGGCGGCGAGGAGCTGCCTGAGCCCTCTGCTGAAGAGGTTGCGGCACTTAAGGAGCAATTGAAGCTGTAACATCCATCCGGAGGAGAGAGGAGACGCGGCAATGGTCCAATATTTACGCAGTGAGCTGGCGAAGGAAGCCCGGGTGAATATCGAAACCCTGAGATTCTATGAGAAGCACGGGCTGATTCCGCTGCCGCAGCGTTCTGCAGGCGGTTACCGGCTGTATACCGAGGAGACGCTGGGGCGGATTGTTTTTATCCAGAATGCCAAGAACTGCGGATTCACACTTCGTGAGATTAAGAAAGCGCTCATTAAATCCGCAGACGGCAGTATCGGAATTACGGATTTCGTTGAGGTGATTGAACGTAAAATGCGTGCCGTGGACCTGGAAATCAGCAAACGGCAGAAAACCCGCGAGCGGCTGGAGGAGCTGAAGAGTAATCTCCTGTCTCCTCAGCGGCATGCCAGTGTCCAGGAGACGCTGGATATTTTGCAGATGGGTGATTAAGCGGACCGGAGTTTTGACCGGATCTTGCAATATTTAAGGAGACCATTTATGAAAGGTAAGATACTCTTATTATTTTTTATAACGATATTGTTATCAGCTTGTCAAAATAATAGTCAACCGGCTGCCTTGAACAGTGAAACTGAATCAAAAGAAACAACTGAAGTTCAATCCGATCCTACTAATAATGAAGTGTTACCCATGAGCATTGGGAACTATGATCTTAAAGGGGAATTCTATGATGAAATGCTTCAGAATCCTATAGATCGTGATTATGAAGCGGAGTTTAATGAATTTCAAAATTCCGAAGAGTTCACAACACTTGGATGGGGGGCGCTAGTAGGCAAATATACAGAGCATTGGGATAAAGAGTTGAATCAGATCTATAACAAGCTGCTTTCTAAGTTGGATAGAGAGCCAAAAGAAGCGCTAATTGCATCGCAGAAGGAATGGTTAAAGTATCACTTGAAGGAAACAGAATTTGTAGAGAAGGCATTTATTGATAATGGTTACCTTGGATCACAAGGCTCAGTAAGCCTGGGCACGGTTATCATGGGGAGAATTAGAGAAAGAACCATGCAATTATTTGAATACCGTTATTTGCTGGATGGTGAAGTCGAGTTTCTGTACCAAAGCAACAAATAGAGTGTTAGAAAGATTCTGTGCGGAACGCTTGACTCTGTACCTTGCTACAGGGCTTATACTGCGGATATTACAGCACAGGAGGTTTGATAACATGTTATATCCAAGTATAACTCCAGACGGGCATCTTCAGGCGATTAAGGCGCATTTGCGGCAGACGACACGCTATGCGGAACAGACAGTGCAAGAGATCCGGGCGGCGGCGGAAGAATCTGTAAGCCGGCTGCCGGCTTTAAGCGGTCTGCAGGTGCAGCCGGTGATACACGGTTCCTTCCGCGGGGAGTGGGTCAGCTGTGCTGACGGCCCCGGGCTTCCGCTCGGCCCGGGCGGCCAAGTCCTCCTCTATTACCATGGAGGAGGCTTCATCTCCGGCAGCTGCGCCATCTGCCGGGATCTCGCAGCCCGGCTCTCCGCAGCCGGCGGCATTGCCGTGCTGACTGCAGAATACCGGCTCGCCCCGGAATTCTGCTATCCGGCAGCGGGCGATGATTGCCTGGCGGCTTACCGCTGGCTGCTGGAGCAGGGCGTATCCCCCGCAGATATTATCCTGGGCGGGGATTCGGTCGGGGCAACCCTGGCGTTAATGACACTCATAACGCTGCGGGAACAGGGCGTTAAGCTCCCGGCCGGAGCTTGTCTGCTCTCACCGCATGCCGATCTCGTACATCTCGACGGCGAGTCGTACGAGAGCCGGGCCGCAGTGGACCCGACTGGCAGCCGGGAAGCGAATCAGCGGATACTGGTGGATTATCTGGGGCCCTATGCGGGAGAGATGCCGGCCTTATTGTCACCGCTGCGCCTGGACCTGCAAGGCTTGCCGCCGCTGCTTATACAGGCCGGCTCACTGGAGGTGCTGCTAAGTGATGCGGAGCGCCTGGCCGCGAAGGCGCAGGCTGCTGGCAATGCTGTAACGCTCGAAGTCTGGGAGAACATGTGGTGCTCGTTCCAGCTGCTGGGCGCCTTACTGCCTGAAGCGCAGCAGGCGATCGACCAAATCGGAAGCTTCATCAAGCGGACGCTGGGTGCAGCTAACTAAATCGTTCAGAACAGCAGCCGCAGCAGCATCAGAGCCAGTATACCTACAACTACAGTTCCCAGCAGGCTGCGGGTTTTGACGGCCACCCAGAATGCCGGCAGGGCGGCAATCAGCTCTACATTCGTTGACAGGACTGCGAATTTGCCGTCTGTAACGAACAGCTCCTGGGCGACCAGAGCCGCCATAACGGCAATCGGCACATAGCTGAGCCAGCGCATGCCCCATTCCGGAATCGTAATCCGGCTAAGCAGCATAAGCGGAAGCACCCGCGGGATGAAGGTCACGAGTGCAGCCCCCAGAATAATAAAAAAGATATCCAGCCTTACTTCCATTGTTCAATCACCATTCCAATCGTTGAGGCTATCAGCACTGCAGAAATAACGCCCATGCTGGGCGACCAGAGGACCGAGACGAGGACAGCAATAATCACGGAAACCGCTCCGACAATGAGATCCAGTACATATTTGCGCCGGCTCATCATAGTCAGTACCAGCAGCCCGATGAACATGGCCGGCAGGGCGAAATCCAGCCCCCACTTCTCAGGGCTGGATATCCATTGTCCGAAGAATGCGCCCGCGATATTGGCCAGGAACCAGTTCAGGTAAGCGGTAATATTGAGGCCGTGCATCCATTTCTCGCTGAGCTGCTTCCTTGAAGCACTCTTCTGGATCGCAACACCGAAGGTCTCATCGGTGAGCAGTGAGCCGATCAGCAGGTTGCGCAGCGGGGTGAGATGGCGGAAATAAGGTGAGATGGCGGCGCTCAGCAACAGATGCCGGAGATTGACCAGCAGAATCGTCACGATGATGCTGGAGGCCGTACTTCCGGCGGCAATCATTCCGGCAGCGATGAACTGGGCCGAACCGGCATAGAGAATGATGGATATCATGGCAATTTCGGCAATGGAGAGGCCGGCGGTTTTCTCTACTACGCCTGCGGCGAAGCCGATGCTGAGATAGCCGAGCAGTGTAGGCAGGCAGTCCTTAACACCTTGCAGGAAGCTTTCGTTGCCCTCAGCCGTGGCTGGGGGAGCTGCTCCTGCTCCTGCAGGATGGCTGTCCGGTGAAGCCTGTTGAGAAACGGATTCTGAATTCATGTGGTAAGACAACTCCTCTGTTGAAGCTTCTATAAAATTCACCGCTTGTCTGACCGGAGCTTAATGTACACGATTGCCCGCGTACATTACCTTCTAAGCCAAGTCAAATCAACCCAATTCTGTCCCTTATGGACATCACAGCCCTTATTTGCTCAAAATAGGTCTTTTGGGCGGCTATGCGGACACCACGGCCCTTATCCGCCGCTTTTCATGGGCTAACTCGGCTTTTCGGTGTAATAACGGCGCTGGTGTCCGCAATTCCGGCAATCCGGTGCCTTTCTGCAGGCTTAACGTCTCTCCTGTCCGTAACGTGTAGCTAATCGTTTGTACAACCGTTACATGACTAGCTACTTTCTTAACAGGGGGCCCATTCAGTCGATTACTTGCGCGGCAGCTCATTGTACATGATTTTCCGCTTTAAGGTGAGACTGCCGGCCGCTGTTATTACCGGATTTTTGGATGATTATCTTAATATCTAACAATCCACAGTGAATTGCAAGGGAATTCTGCACCAAATAACCCTGCACAGAATAACCCCGCAAAGCGGGGTGTAGGTTCAGGTGATTATTCATATTATAAGAAAGGGTCCGGCCGTCCGCAAAGTTATCTGCGGCGGCCGGACCCTTTGTCTTATAGAAGCCGGTTCACTCTGCCCAACCGGCATCAGCCGTGCAGCCAACCGCTCAAAAGCTCCACTGCATATGGTTATTGCAGCACAAGTACACCGAATCCTTGGAGCGTAACGGCTCCTGAGAGCGTTTGCCCGCTGAGCAGGTCTGTTCTCGGCTGCTTCAGCAGAAGCTCTGCCGGTTCTTCGCTATAATTCAACAGGAAGGTGAGACTTCCGGCAGATTTATCTGCTCCTGCGCGGATTTGCAGCTCTACCTGCGGCGGCAGTTCGAGCCAATCTGCGGCAGGGGAGTCGAGCCCGAGCGCAGGGAGCATCTGCAGTACAGCCTGCTCATTGAACACTGCACCGTAGTACCAGACTTCTCCTTGGCCGCGTTTGTTACGGGTCACCGCAGGTTTGCCGGCATAATAATCCGAGGCGTAGCTTCCCATCACTTCGACAGTGTCAGCTTCCACATGCAGAATATCATTGAACGCATCGGCACCTGTCAGGATGTCTGCATCATGACTCCAGGAGATGGAGGTAGGCTGCCGGGTTCCTTTGACCATAGTGAATTCCTCGACAGTAATACCGGTCATTTCCTGGGCTGCTCCCGGGAATGGCCGCATATAACATTGTCCGCGTGTATCCTTGTATCCGGTCCGGCAGCCGAAGACGAGCTTCCCGCCCTGCTGAACATATTGATCGAGCAGTGCAGCGGTCTCATCGCTCATAATTGCCGGATGCGTGTAGACGAGCACCTCATAACGGGACAGCTCCTCCAGAGTCGTGCTGCTGCGCATATATAATACGTCGCTTGGAATATGCTTGTGCTGCAAAGCCTTGAACCATTCCTTGTTGCTCTGCCACATGAACGGGCCATACCAGTTATCGTATTCCCCGTCCCACTCATTGTCATAGTCACGGAGAATAGCAATGCTGGCCTGGGTTACGCTGCCGATGATGCTTTTGCCGATTTGGGCCAGCTCCTTGCCGATCTGCGCGGCTTCCTTCACCCGCCGGTTCGGCTGGTTGTGATAATCATTCAAGCCATGCCAGTAGATTTCATTGCCCATTGTTGCCGTCCGCCAGCGGAAGTAGAGCAGCATATCCGCACCATGAGCTATCGACTGGTAGGTCCACAGCCGCATCTGCCCCGGCTTCGGAGAAGGCATATCCATCCGGTTCACCCAGCCTCCCGG
This sequence comes from Paenibacillus sp. MMS20-IR301, assembly GCF_032302195.1. Classification (NCBI taxonomy): domain Bacteria; kingdom Bacillati; phylum Bacillota; class Bacilli; order Caryophanales; family Paenibacillaceae; genus Paenibacillus; species Paenibacillus sp. MMS20-IR301. Next base: position 2,118,548 of record NZ_CP135275.1, on the reverse strand, counting down.
CCCGGATTGCTGCTCCATGATACAGAAGTTGCTGCTGATCGAACGGACCGCCGACAGGGACAAGCTCCAGCCGCGGTCGCGCAGCGGATTCTCTTCAGCCGGATCAAAGTAGATGCTGGAGAACTGGGGATAGGAATCATAGCTGAAGAAATCAAGCAGCTCCTCATTCAGCTCATGGCTGTCCAGATGGCCGAACAGCCCGTTCGTGGTTACCCACTGGCCGGGAGCCAGCTCACGGAGGATATCCGCCTGGATTTTGGCAAAGGAAATCGTATTGTAAGAGATGAAGCGCTTCTCATCCAATGCCTGATGCGGGTTCGGCTGCTTCGGCGAAGGTGTCGGCCGGGTGAGATGCACCTGTGACCAGCGGGTAAAGGTCTGATTCCAGAACACCGTCCCCCAGGCTTCGTTCAGCTTGTCCAGCGTTTCGTATTTATGCTGCAGCCATTCCCGGAAGGCCAGATGATCGCTCTCCGAGTAGAATTCATTGACTTCACAGTTCAGCTCATTGTCAATCTGCCAGCCGGCGATACCGGGATGATTGCCGTAATGCTCTGCCAGCTTGGTGACGATTGCAGCACACAGCTCACGGTACTTGGGGCTGCTGTAGTTATAGTGACGGCGCATTCCATGCTGGAGTGTTACACCTTCATAGGTTACATTCAGCACTTCGGGATACTGCTCGGTAAGCCAGGCCGGCGGGGTGGCGGTCGGCGTTCCCATAATGACCTTCAGGCCATAACTGTGTGCCAGATCAACCGCCCGGTCAAACAGGCCGAATTGAAATTTACCTTCCTCCGGTTCAAAGACGGACCAGGCGAATTCACCCATGCGGACAACGGTGAATCCGGTTTCAACCATCCTCCGGTAATCATCCGCCCACATGGCTTCCGGCCAGTGCTCGGGGTAATAGCAGACGCCAAGCTCGAATTGTTCAGTAGCAACAGGTCTCTTCATAGTAACCTCCAAGTGTAAAAATATGCTTTGAGTACGGTACTAATCTATTGTATTATCAACGGTGTATCTGCTTATATAACATAATATTGCTATAATATGATTATCTTGCGTGCTTGAAGCCTATTTGGAAGGAAGACTCATTCAAATGAAACAGCATTATGTATTGCCCCAGCCGGCCTATACACATTATGTATGCTACCCCGAGATGCTTGGTCATTACAGCCAGTTCCCGCAGCATGCCGAGCGCAGAAGTGAAGGTGACCTGAACAGCTATAATCTGCACATGGTATATGAAGGGGAGGGGTATGTCTTTCAGGAAGGGGAACGGATAACCATGAAACGCGGCAGCGGATTTCTGTTCCCGCGGGGGGCTTACCAGCAGTATGGCTCAGATCCGGGCCAGCCGTGGGATGTGCGCTGGGTGCATTTCACTACGGTGATGCCGCTGCCCATGCTGGAGGAGGCCGATCAGTCACGCGGGTATTTTTTCACGTTCGATCCTGCTGCAGGGTATGAAGCGGTCTTCGAAGAGATGTATCTGCTCAGCGCGGCCTATGAGACCCGGAGCGAACCGCGTCTGTCCACACTGCTCTATGAGATTCTGGTCACGCTGATGCAGAATTCGCAGCCGCTGACCGGTTCGGTACCGCTGGAGATCAGGCATTCCATCCGCCGTGCAGCAGATATGATCCATGCCCAGTGTGAGCGCCCTTGGACCCTGGAGGCGATGGCGCGGCTTGCCGGCTATAGCAGCTATCATTTTCTGCGCCTGTTCCGGTCAATCATGGGAAAGACACCGAACCGGTATTTGAGTGAATGCCGGATGGCCCGTGCCAAGCTGCTGCTGGCGGCAACCGAGCTGCCGGTAGCGCAGATTGCGCTGCAGAGCGGTTTTCACCAGTCCAGCTATTTCATTAAAGTGTTCAGACAGCTGGAGAGCATGCCGCCCAATCAGTACAGGAGACTCTTCCGTTCCTAAGAATGCCTGATCCGCCGCGGCGAATATTAACAAACTTTGTAACTTTTACAGCGGAAGGTGTGCTGATGTTGGCATGATTTGGACGCAGAAGGTTACAACGGGGTACGATAGGGTTACAAAGTGGATACAAATTCCACGCGTTAAGCAACTATACTATTTCTAGTAAATACTTTTGGAGGGAAATACATGAGAAAGTATCAAGTTACATATGCTGCTCTGCTCGCAGGTACGTTAATGGCCGGTCAGCTGGCCGGCACCGTGATTTCTCCTGTTGCAGGTGCAGCCGGAGCAACCAAGAACGCAGCGGTATCCCCGGCAGCGGCATTCAAATTCAATTCTGTTCCGCTGAGTGCCGGTGTGACTGCAGTGCTGGAGGATGTCAGCTTCTGGAGTCAGGCTGGAGGAAATATTGTCTCTTACACGCTGAAATATACGAATTCCGGCAACAACAGTGCGAATCTGCTGCAGGTTTTCTCGCGGGTTGTTACCCCGGGCGGCTCAGTGCTGCCGGGCAATCCGGTCGGCACTAATGCGGGGAAGAAGAAGATCGGTGCGAAGGAGACGCTGAGCGTCAGCTATTATGTCAATGTAGGGCAAACGGCTTCACTGCAGGGTGTCAAAATTTCTATGCTGGTCTGGGATTCCAAGACGAAAGGCTATTTGAAACAAACCGGATCTTTTGCAATCCCGGCGAGTTACTCTACAGCCATTGCTGCAGGGGCCAGCCAGAGCACAACGATGAATGACATTCCGGTCTCGGCCAAAGCAGACTCGCTGCAGCTGTATAAATACGGCGGCAAAGTCTACGCCAAGGTCGGAATCAGTATTACCAACAAAGGGAACAAAGTGCTTGGTGATCCGGGGTATACAGCTTATCTAATGTCGGCAAGCGGATCTTCCTTCGAGCTTGCGCTGAGCAGCTCCCAGTCCGGGTACAAGATTCAGCCGCAGGAGAAACGCAGCATCTATTATCTCGCAGAGATTCCTGCCTACCTGAAGACAGATAATATGAAGCTTCAATTCACCCAGAAGGATGAAGCCTTAAAGCTGGAGCTGCCAAAGTCTTCTTATAAGCTGCCTGCAGCCACTTCACCGGATCTGGTTGTAGCCAGCGGTGCAACCAAAAAAATTATAGTCAACAGCAATACTATCGACACCCAGCTCCGCAACGCCAATGTGTATGCACAGGATGCCGATGCGGTATGGACCTTCCAGATGCAGCTTAAGAATACCGGCAACAAGGCGGTAACCTTGCCAAGCTATGAGCTGGCGGTCAAATCTGTTAAGGGAACGACCTTCCCGGTTGCAGCAAAAGCGTTAAGCGGGCTAACCCTTAAGCCGCTCGAAACGAAAATCATTCCGCTGACAGTCCGTGTGCCGCTGGAAGTGGAGCAGTCCGGCCTGCAGCTGCAGATGATTGAAGCGGTTGGTACGGAGTCAGCCGCTGAGCCGGGAGCAACAGGAGGCTCGGGAACGGCAGGCAGTCCGGCTACAGCAGGGGCGGCCAAAATGACTTTCCCGATTGCCTATTACGTCATCCCTTATGCTTTGCGTGCGGATGTTCAGACCGGGCAGGAATACCGGACAACGAACTCCTACGGTTCTTTCGCTTACAGCGTGCAGTCGCTGCAGCGCTATCCGTGGAAGGATGATGATATCGTAGCGGCCAAGCTGCGGATTACCAATACCCAGGCGGTCTCGCTGACCCTGCCGGAGCTGAAGGGCGCTATTAAGCTGGATAACAAAAATGCGTCTGCGGCTGCAGATCTGTTCATGACTGATGCAGACACGAAGGTGCTGGCTCCGGGGCAGTATGCTGACCTGTTTGTCCTTGGCAAAATCCCGTACACCGATGATTTCACAGATCTTGGCATATCCTTAACAGGCACCGATAATACGGAAATAGTACCCTTCCTGGACCTGAGCATTAAAAATTCCATGAATAATATCTCCACGATTGCCCAGGGCGAGAAATATGCGATCAGCGGAAAAGGCAAAAACGCCTCTGTGCAGGAGAAGAGCACAATTGTCTACGAAGGGGCTAATTATAATCTGCTCTATACAGAGCTGTTGCTGAGCAGCTCGGAGAAACGGCAGAGCAAGATGGCACGGCTGCAGGCGTACTTCAGAACGAAGGACGGGCAGTATTATGAGGCAACACCAAGCCAGTCGGATAATGGTGCTGCGCCGGGCGGTCAACAACTCGTCGTCTTCTGGTCCAAGCTGCCCAAAACAGCGGATTACAGTGATCTGTCCCTGTATCTGGGGACTGGCGTGAATGGCGGAAAGCTAAGTGAAAGCGGTCAGGAAACAACAGGCTTCGTCAATGTGTCCTCCCTGCTGCTTGCCCCGCACACTAATGTTCCAGCGGGTAACCTGCTGTCAGTTTCGCTTTATCCGTACACCATCTCATTCCTGGCCTCAGAGGGCAAGCATGTGACGGCAAGCGAAGAAATCAGCATTTCGTTCAATTATACGCTGCAACGGAACAACATCTATGATAGCGGAGCTCTGGAGCATAAGCTGATTCTGCAGATAACAGATCCGTATGGTTTGTCCCAGGAGCGGACGCTGGCGCTTGGCACCGACCTCACCGAAGGCGTCAATAACACATTTAACTTCTCGATCAACCGCAATATGTATAAATCCATAGAAGGCGGTACTTATCAATTAACCTTATATGATGAGTTCCAAGGGGAGCGGCTGAAACTGGGTGCTCAGGTATATAGAGTTACAGAGGAGCGTCCGGCAAAGACACCGTAATTCTGCTCTATGCAGTCCGATTTAATATACAGGTTAATGTAACTCCGCAATCTAACAGATTCTATAAAGGCTAAAAAAGGAGCAGCTTCCATGTTGCGTGTTGAAAATATAACGCATTCGTTCAAAACCGGCAGTGAATGGACATCCGTGCTTCACAATATCAGCTTCAACGTCAAGCAGGGGGAAATGGTCGCGCTGCTGGGCAGCTCAGGCTCAGGCAAGTCGACCATGCTTAACCTGATGGCTGGGTTAATGAAACCGACGGAGGGTCATATTTACATTGCCGACCATGACATAGTGAAGATGGGTGAGAATAAGCTGTCTGAATTCCGGCGCAAGCATATCGGATTCATCTTTCAGGCTTATGAGCTCATTACGAGCCTGACGGTCCGCGAGAATGTTGAGCTGCCGCTGGTCTTCCAGTCGGTATCCCCGTCAGCCCGCAAGAAAAAAGCACTTGCCCTGCTGGAGCAGGTAGGCATTCCCGACAAGGCGGATCTGTTTCCGTCACAGCTCTCCGGCGGGCAGCAGCAGCGGGTCAGTATTGCCCGGTCTCTGATCACAGAGCCTTCGGTCATCTTCGCAGATGAGCCTACAGGGAACCTGGATACCAAGACTGAAGAGGAAATCATCAATATTCTGCTCAGCTTGAACCGGACAATGAGGACCACCTTTATCGTAGTCACCCATGAACATGAGGTGGCGGAACAAATGCAGCGGATCTTTACGCTGAAAGACGGCTATCTGATTACTGAACCGCAGGTGCAGGTGCAGGCTGAGGCAGCGGCGCATGCCGTAACCGCTGCGCATGTAGAAACAGCGGCGCATGCCGAAGCGGAAGCAGGCGTGGAAGCAGTAGCCGATGCCGAAGCGGCAACTGAAGCGGAGGCTGAGGCTGAAGCTGAAACGGATGCAGAAGCAGTGGTGGACGCAGCAGCAGATGCTGATCCTGCAGAGGGAGGGACGCCGTGAAGATCAGGGATATTTCCCGGATGGCCTGGGAACAGGTCAAACGGCGCAAGGTAGTAACGGGACTATGTATGACAGGTATTTCCATTGGCTGCGCTGCAATTATTGTAGCGCTCAGTGTAGGGCAGTCTGCACAGGTCTACGTGACAGAGCAGGTGAACCAGAGCTTCAAGATGGACGAGATTATGGTCTCGCCGGGCGGAGGGATTCCGTCGAATGGCGGCAAAAGCGCCACGGCGTCTGGAGATGCTAACGAGAATCTGGACCCGGGTAAGCTGACAAAGCAGAAGCTGGAGATTATTCAGGGGCTGAATCATGTGAAGGCCGCTTCGCCGTTTCAGGAGGCCGGATACCTGCAGGTCATGACGATGGACAACAAGATTGGCGATGCGCGTGTTATTGTTGCCGATCTGCAGATGCTGACAGCCTATGATCATAAATTCAAGCAGGGCGGTGCGAACGATCAGGTAGGAAGTATTGTGCTGAACTACGGGGCTACGCTCGGCCTGATTGATCTGGAGACCCGGCAGAAGCTGTATGACAAGATGGGGAGCGATCCGTTCAACCAGGATGTACAGGATCAGTACAGGCAGCTGTCGATCCAGCCGTCAGAGCTGTACCGCAAGCAGATACAGATTCAGGCGCAGGATTACAGCACGACCACACCAACCACTAAGCTCAGCTCCCCGCTTCAAGTATCCGGTATTCTGGCCGGTCCCAAGGGCGTTGACGACATGCAGGCTTCGTATGACAAGATCATCTACATGTCGCCAGAGACAGCAGTGCAGCTCCAGAAGGAGCTGGTCTTCGATAATTCCACCACCAGCGTGCTGAATCTCCCGGAAGAGGGGAGCTACAGCTCGGTAACGGTAAAGGTAGACGATGTTGCCTACATCAAGCAGGTCGAGCAGATGATTCAGAAGCTGTCACTGAACGCCAGCGACAATCTGTATCAGCAGGATATGCTGAAGGAACAATTCGATATGATCAAAATGGCTGCACTGGGTATCGGCGTATTCATCCTGATTATCGCCTCCATATCCATTATTGTCGCCATGACGATGTCGACCCATCAGCGCCGGCGGCAGATTGGCATTATGAAGGTGCTGGGGGCTAACATGGGCCAAATACGCAATATGTTTATAACAGAAGCAGCCCTGCTGGGCCTGCTGGGCGGATTGCTCGGTGTCTTGTTCTCTTATTTGATTGTTATGGTGCTTAACAAGCTGGTCGGGAGTGCGGGGCAGGGCCTGAATTTCTTCATCCCGCTGATGAATCTGCCGGTCGGTATGTCCTTTGCAATCATGACCGGTGTACTGTCGGGGATCTACCCGGCGATCAGCGCCTCGCGCACCGATGCCTTAACTGCCATTAAACGAGACTAAGCTAGAGAGGAAGCAGAAATAATGAAAAGGACTCTAAAGAAGAGCCTGAAGTGGGTCATCATACTAGGGATTATCATTACTGCCGGGTATATGCTGTATTCAAAATTCTTCAAGGGTAGTGAGGTTGCGGAGCTGCCGCCGGAGCCGATGCAGGTCATCAGCTTCCCGGTCACGGAAGAGACACTTACCAGCTCCATTCAGGTAAAAGGACGGTCCCAATACCAGCAGGAGACGCTGGTATATGCACCATTCGCATCCAAGGTAACCGGCTGGAAGGTTGAGAACGGCGGACAGGTGAAGAAGGGGGATGTGCTCTTCACCCTGGATCAGACGCTGCTCCGTAATGAGATTGCCACAGCGGAAGCTACCAACCGCAAAACCAAGCTGGAATCGGAGCTGAATGCCTTCATCAGCCAGCAGAATGAGGAAGCAGCCGCACCGGCGGCCTCGGAGGCTGAACGGCTGAAGGCACTGGCCGCTGAGGAAACGGCCCGGCTGAACGATGAGCTGAATCAGGTAAATGCTGAAATTCAGGCCAAGGAGCTGGCTGACAAGAAGACCAAACTGAATGCATCTGTGTACCATGCTCCGGCGAATGGCATCTTCCTCTTTGACAGCAGCAGTGAACAGCCTCAGACCGTTACGGATAACCAGTACATCGGTAAAATCGTTGATCTGAACAAGCTGGAGTTCGTTGCACAGGTCGGAGAACAGGATATTTTCCGTATTCAAAAGGGCATGAAGGTGCAGGTGAAAATGACGGCGAAGAAGGATTTGAGTATCGCTGGCGAAGTGACCAAGGTTGCTAAATTTGCAACTACGACCACCGGCCAGAATACCGCCGGACAGATTCCGCAGTTCGAGGTTGTTATCTCCCTGCAGCCTGATGAGCATCTGATCGGCGGGCTTAGCCTCAGCGGAGATATCGAAACCTCACGCAAGGAGAATGCGGTGGTGGTATCCAGCATCGCCGTTGTTCATGAAGGCGATCTGGCGTACGTTATGCTGGATAAGGGCGACGGGCAGTACGAACGGACAGAGATTAAAGTCGGCATAGAAACGTCTGAGAAGACGGAAGTGCTGTCAGGACTAAAGGCGGGAGATACGGTAGTCCTGCAATAAAGACAGTTTTATAACAGCATAATCACAAAAGAACCTGTTTCCGGACAAGCCGGAGACAGGTTCTTTTGATGATTGTGCTATGAGCTGATCTGCCGGACGCTACTTCTGAAACGGCTTGCGCCAGGCTTTGATATCCGCATTCAATCCGCTGAGATCCGGAACAGCTACAGGCTGGTCGGTCAGCTTATATTTAGCCTTTAATGTCAAAATCCGGGTGACACTGTCATCAATCCGTGATTCAGAAATGGTGCCGTCCTTCACGGCAGTGATTAATGCGCCTCGAACGGCTTTCTCGTTCTTATACTCGTGGGCAATCAGCAGAATATCACTGCCGGCCAGAACAGTATCCACTGCTGCTGCGGTGAGACTGTAATTCTTAACGATGGCGCCCATCGTCAGGTCATCTGTAATCACAACACCCTTGAATCCGTGTTCGCCGCGCAGCTGCTGTCCAATGATTACTTTGGACAGGGAAGCCGGCTTGTCCGGGTCAAGTGCCGGATACAGGATATGCGCTACCATGACGGCATCGGCCTGCTCACGGATCGCCGCCTGGAACGGCAGCCATTCCAGCTTGGCAAGCTGGGCAGCAGTCTTGTTAACTACCGGCAGCTCGAGATGCGAATCTACGGATGTATCGCCATGTCCGGGATAATGCTTAACAACCGGAATAGCCCCTTCACGCTCCAGTCCCTTCATCTCGGCAACACCGAGCTTTATGGCGAGCTCTGCTGAGCTGCCGAAGGAACGGGCGCCGATGACCGGGTTATCCGGATTGCTGTTAATATCAAGCACAGGGGCGAAGTTCATGTTGAAGCCGGATGATTTCACTGCCCGGGCCAGCAGCCCGCCCATCTTTCCGGCAGCTTCAGCGCTGTTTCCGGTTCCGACAGCGGCATTGGACGGAAATACCGCGTAAGCATCAGGAAGCCGGCTGACCTTGCCGCCTTCCTGATCCACACTCATGAACAGCGGGGCGGGGTTTCCGCGGTTGCTCTGCTTGAGTGCATTGGTCAGGCTGACCAGCTGCTTCAGATTGCCGACATTATCGGAATAGAGAATAATACCGCCCACCTTATCCTCAGTAATCATTTTTGCGGCGGCAGTATCAAGTGTTGTCCCGTCGATCCCCACGAGCAGCATCTGGCCGATTTTTTCCTCGAGTGTCATTTCTGCCAGTATTTTGGAGATGGAAGTGTCCGCCTCTGCAGGATGATTCCCCGGAGACGGTGTGGCTGATGGCTGAGAGGGAGTCTGCTGAGCGGAAGCCGCCGGACTTTCCGTAATGGCTGGTGCTGTAGTAGCAACGGCTGCCGGTGAAGCCGGATTGGATGCTGAGCCTGACGGTGCGCTGCTTCCGTTCCCGGCACAGCCGCTGATGAGCAGCAGGCAGGCGGCGGCAGCGAGAGCAGGGGGATGGAACCATTTCATAAGGCTGAATCTTCCTTTCGTTTGCCGGTTAGGCGGATGGAATGTTAAGATGAAGGGGATTGTACATAAGGACTGCTTACTGTGCACACAAATGAAAAGGATGAGGTGACCTGGCAATGAAAGAACAATTAATGAACACCCTGAATGAACAAATGAATTTCGAGTTCTATTCCGCACACGTATACCTGGCGATGGCTGCGTATTGTTCCGGTGAGAGCCTGGACGGATTCGCCAACTTTTTCCTGGTACAGGCTGAAGAAGAGCGGTTCCATGGTATGAAGATTTACAGATTCCTCAATGACCGGGACTACCGGGCTACGCTTGCTGCCCTGCCTGAGCCGAACAACAATTATAGCTCGATGCTGGATGCCTTTGAGCATGCTTATGCCCATGAGCAGCAGAATACGAAGAAATTCTATCATCTGGCCGATCTGGCACTGGACGAACGCGAGCATGCAACAATCTATTTCCTGAAATGGTTTATCGATGAGCAGGTGGAGGAAGAAGCACTCTTCAGCAATATTATCGCCAAGCTCAAACGGATTGAAACGGACAGCAATGCCTTCTATATGCTCGATGCCGAGTTCGCCGCCCGTTCGTTCACTCCGCCAGCGGAATAAATGAACGCCCCGGCTTCCTGTAAGCTGCGGTGTTAGGTTACAGCGGATGCCTTCCTGGGTGGAGGTGTCCGCTTTTTTATCCAGAACTCTGAGCCCTGTGAAATTGTCAGCCTGAGATTACAAGATAAAGCTTGATAGCGAGCAGCCCGCCGATGACAATCCAGGTTGCAGGATGATTAAGGTTGAGTGTCCAGCCGATACCGGAATTTTTGCGGACAATCAGCGGCTTTGAAATGATTTTATGAAACATTGTGCTGCACTCCTTCTGATTACTTAAAGTATAGAGAGCTAATTATCTCCATCATACGCTTCTATTAGGAGATTTCAATCCTTGCTGCCGGATGCCTCCCTGTTCCTTTCGACATAACATAATAAAATTGCTGTAACCTGATGGCGTGTGATGTTGTTAACAGAACTTTTATGTAGAAAAGCGGAAAATGAATTATGCTTTTCACTATGTAATTTATGGAAAAGGACAGGTGGGTCAATGATTAGCTGGAAGGATTCATACGACATCGGGGTAAAAGAGATTGACTGCCAGCACAGACAGCTGCTTGTGAAATTGAATGACTTTTTCGAAGCCTGCACCAACCAGCAGGGTAAAGAAAAAATCGAGGAAACCCTTAAGTTCCTCAAGGACTACACCGTTGAGCATTTCAGCAGTGAAGAGCAATTGATGAAGGATATCGATTTCCCTGAGCTGACAGAGCACCAGAAGACCCATGCAGAGTTCGTCCAGGCGGTTCTGGATCTGGAAGAGAGTGTTAAGACCAAAGGGGTATCCGTATTATCAACGATTAAGCTTAACCGTACATTGACCGACTGGCTGATCAATCATATCCACAAATGTGACAAGCTCATCGGAGACTGCATTGCGGCAAAAGGCAACAAAGCCATCTAAACTACATAATTAGAATCATGAAGATGCCGCAGGGCATTTTCTTTTTTTTTGCGCGGGAGAGCGGTGAAGAATGACTGATTAGAAATTAAAGAGGGCCGGTTGGCCCTCCATATGCATGCTTATCCGGCAGTTAGATGATCTGCAGAAGCCGGATGATTTCGCCGTCAACGGGCTCCTCATTCACTTGAATGAACCCTAAAGCTTCGTACAGACTGCCGGCAGCAGTGTTATCCGGGCGGTGCCCGATCATTATTCTTGTGCAATTGTAGCTGCTGCTCATGAATTGAATCAGCCGGGTTAAAGCTTGTTTACCATAACCATTGCCTTGATGCCTGTGATCAATCATCAGGGCGGGGATCCAGTAGTTACCGTCTTCATCCGGCTCTGTACAGAATACGATGAATCCTGCTGCTGTGTCCCCGGAATAAACCGCACGCAATTCAAACTCATGAACATACTTTGATTCTGCAATCCAGTAGACTACCGGTGCCGGAAATACACCCAGCTGCTCCGGTGTCACTTGCAGTGTAGTGCACTCATACCAATTATCCGCCGTCACTGGCTGTAAGCTGATAGACATGTTATTAGTCCCCCTCGAGTAGTTCGCGGAGGAAGGTTCCTCCACGGTTAAGTTATAATCCTGCCTGCATTCCGGTTCATATGGTTACTGTTCATACCACATCACTCCTTTTACCTGAAATTCGAATTCAATACGGTTTATTCGCTGTCATTGTATGAATTCCCTGCTGAACAATCAACGTTTATCAGAGTCCGGGGGCACAGTTTATACTTCAGAAATACTTTGTGCTATGATTTTAATTAGATAGTATAGAACTTTACGTTAAGGGAGTGGACAGTGTGAAAACAATACGCATGCTGGCTTCGGGAATCATTATGCTGCTTGTGCTTGGACTTGTTAATTTCTATATCGGCTGGCATCTGTGGGTTCTGCTGCGAGACTGGCTGCCTGATATATCTGCTGCTGCTTACTGGGCAGTGTTTGCGGTAATTGCTTTTGCTTATGTCATTGGCAGAATTCCGCTGCCGAAGGGACTGAAGCCGGCAGGCCGGTTATTCAAGGTAATCGGCTCCTATTACCTGGCTTGTATGGAATTTGCGGTAATTATGCTGCCGCTGACTGATCTGCTGTACGGAATTCTGGTGCTCACCGGGACGGATCATCCGGCATTTGTTACTGAAGCGGGAGCGGCCCTGTTGGCTCTATTGGCTGTGTTTATGCTATGGGGCTCGCGCAATGCGTGGAGTACTGTTGTGCGCAGCCACCGGCTGGAGGTTGACAAATCCATCGGAACCAGCGTTCCGCTGACGGTTGCAGTCGCCTCCGACCTGCACCTGGGTAATATTGTCGGCAACCGCCATCTGCGCCGGATGGTTGCAGAGATTAATGCGATGAATCCGGATATCGTACTGCTGGCCGGAGATGTTCTCGATGACAGCGTGGAGCCGTTTATCCGCAACCGGATGGATCAGCAGCTGAAGCTGCTCAAGGCTCGTCATGGTGTATATGCCGTACTGGGCAACCATGAGTATTATGGCGGGTCCATTCAGCAGTATACGAAAGTAATGGCGGATGTGGGGATTAAGGTTCTGCAGGATGAAGTAGCGGATATTGCAGGATTGTATGTGGTTGGACGTAAAGATAAAACCGCCGAATCAATGGAGGCCGGAGGCCGCCTGAGTGTTAAAGCGCTGCTGGATGGCCTGGACCGCTCGCGTCCGATTATTATGATGGATCATCAGCCGACAGGCTTTGATCTGGCTGCACAGGCTGGCGTGGATGTTCTATTGTCCGGCCATACCCACCGCGGGCAGATTGCCCCGAATCACTGGATTACGAGACGCCTGTTCGAGCTCGACTGGGGTTATCTGCTTAAGGAGAAACTGCACGTCATTGTTTCCTCCGGCTATGGTACCTGGGGTCCGCCAATCCGGCTGGCCAGCCGGTCCGAGCTGATTAAGCTTACGGTAGTGCTGGAAGGCAACATCAGCTACGGTGATGAATCTGTAACTTCAGCACCACAAGCAGTATTGGCCTGACGGCGGAAGATTTGGCAGATTTCCCGCCCCCGCTTTCAATTGAAGGCGGGGGTTTTAACAAATCGTTGTCAGAATTCCCCCACTTCTAAAGTGGCGGGATGAATGATAACGGTTTGTCTTTGCTTTTTAGAAGATTTTTGGTAAAATCGAAACAAGAACATATATTCCTGTTTTGATTCATAGAAGTTGAGGTGACGCTTCGTGCTCAAAGCTTTCAAATTTCGGTTATATCCAAGTGCTCCGCAGGCTGATTTCTTGGTGAGAAGCTTCGGCTGTGTACGTAAAGTCTACAACCTCATGCTGAATGATCGCATCGAATCCTACAAAAAGCACCGGGAAACCGGTGATCCCATCAAGCTTCCTACACCCGCTCAATACAAAAAAGAATATCCTTTTCTTAAAGAAGTCGACAGCTTGGCCCTATGCAATGCCCAGCTTCATTTGAAGGCCGCCTATAACCACTTTTTCCGTCATCCTTCCTCCGGTTTTCCAAAGTGGAAATCCCGTAAACATCCGGTCCAGTCCTACACCGCGAACAATCAGAATGGAACCATCGCGATTGTGGCAGGACGTTATTTGAAACTGCCCAAGATGGAACCTGTGCGGATCAAGCTGCATCGGCAGCTTCAGGGCCAGATCAAATCGGCCACCATCTCCTGTACGGCTACCGGTAAGTATTTTGTGTCCATTCTGTGCGAAACGAAGGTGGAAGCGAAGACATTAACCGGCTCGGTCATCGGGATGGATCTCGGGGTCACTTCGTTTGCCGCCTTCTCCGATGGAACGAAAGTCCAGAATCCGAAGCATCTGATGAAAACCTCAGACCGACTCTCCAAGGCCCAGCGTAAATTGTCGCGCCGAGCGCTGCAGGCCCAGAAGGAGGGGCGCCTCCTCGCAGGTAGCCGTAATTACCAGAAGCAGCGTATCCTTGTGGCTAAGCTGCATGAAAAAATAGCCAATCAGCGGAATGACTTTCAGAACAAACTCAGTACGGAACTCGTCAACAACCACGACGTGATCTGTGTGGAGACCCTGAATGTCACGGGGCTGGTTCAAAACCACAGGCTTGCCCGTAGTCTTCATGATGTCTCGTGGTCCGCCTTTCTGTCCAAACTGACCTACAAAGCAGAGTGGTATGGGAAACAAGTGATCCGGGTGGGACGCTGGTTCCCTTCCAGCCAGCTCTGCTCGGCCTGTGGGCACCGGGATGAAAAAAAGGGCCTCCACATCCGGGAATGGAGCTGTCCAAGCTGCGGAACCACGCATGACCGGGACGTAAATGCAAGCAGGAACATCCGGGCAGAAGGGCTGCGTCAGCTCTATGGAACCGCCTAAATCTAACGCTGAAGGGAACCGCAGGGACTGCGGGGATCGCTTGGTGTATAAGCCTAACCGCTGCTTCGGAAGGTAGTCTCCAGAGCAAGTATGGGCTGTTTCCAAGAAGCTCACACCTCTATAGGTGGGAGTAGTTCACCCTGCCTTTGACATGATCAGCAGAATAAGTTATGCTTTTGACAATATAGTTAAGCTATTAACTAAATGGAGCTGAACAATGTGACGGATAATCTGCAGCAATATGTGCTGGAGCCCCCGCTGGCCAATGAAGTGTTCTTTGCACTCGTTGGGGCAACTGCGGGTGCAGTGGCGGTATCGGAGAAATACTGGCAGGGGCGGGGCCTGAACGGGGCCAGGATCCGCGTACTGGTAGAGATTGCTAAGCAGGGGGGCAATATTCTCCCGTCGCTGCTTGCAGAGCGGATCGGTGTGACCAAAGCCAATATCAGCCTGCTGCTGGGCCCGCTGGAGAAGGAAGGTTATATCAGCCGTGCCGGACATGCCCTGGACGGGCGGAAGAGCGTAATTACAATTACGGCCGCAGGGCGGTCGCTGTTAGCTGAACAGTTGCCTGGCAACCGTGAAGCGGTGGCAGCTGTGATGTCGCGGCTGGATGAGGCGGAGCTTAAGCAGCTGCTGGACCTGCTTGGGAAGCTGAGCCAGAATTAAGGAGCGGGACAACTACTAGAATACGGATAGCGCATGAGATTCGAATTTGCTGTCACGAAGGAGATTAAGATTATGACCATAATGATTACAGGTGCTAACGGTCAATTAGGGCATTTGATAATTAAGTATTTACAGGAGCGGGTACCAACCGGGCAGATTATTGCCGGTGTACGGCGGATTGAGGCAGCCGCGGAGCTGCGGGAGCAGGGGGTAGAATTACGCTATACCGATTATGATGTGCCGGACTCCCTGGATACCGCCTTCGCCGGACTCAGCAGGCTGCTGCTGATTTCCAGCTCCCATACCGATGACAAGCTCCGCCTGATTCAGCACAAGGCGGTCATCGATGCCGCCAAGAGAATTGGAGTCGGACATATTTTTTATACAAGCCTTGCTTTTCCCCGGCAGAATACCGGACAACCTGAGCAGTTCAATGTGCATGCATTAACAGAACAGGCCATTATAGATTCCGGACTGGAGTATACTTTTCTGAGAAATGCCCTTTATACCGATTTCGTAGCCGTGCTGGGGCTTAAAGAAGCCCTTGCCAGCGGCGAGCTGGTTACCGCACCCGGCGAATGGCAATTCAATTCGCTTACCCGGCAAGACCTGGCTTTAGCTGCGGCTGCGGTGTTGGCCGGAAGCGGAGCAGGCAACCGGATCTATGAGCTGGCCCGGCCGCGGACCTGGAATTTCGCTGATCTGGCCGGAGTACTGGCAGAGGCTGCCGGCAAGCCGGTGGTGCACCGTCAGGATGACGGAGTGCAGCACTGGATCTATGCTTTTCTCAGTAGGCTGGATACGGCCTCGACTTCGGAGGACCTGGAGCAGCTTACCGGGCGGCTTGTTACTTCGCTGAAGGACAGCGTCATGCCATATCTGGTATAGGCTGCGGACAGGGGAGCTAAATAGCGAGAGAAAGAAGGAACCCATATGAAGAAAATTCTAGTAGCCGATGATGACCTGCATATCCGCACATTGCTGCGGCATGTACTGACCAGAGAGGGATATCTTGTGCTGGAGGCGGGCGACGGGCGCGGGGCGGTGACGCTGCTGAAGGATCAGACAGTCGATCTGGCGGTGGTGGATGTGATGATGCCGCATATGGACGGGCTGGAGCTGTGTGCATACATACGGGAAACTTATGATATCCCGGTCATTTTGCTGACTGCCCGCCAGCAGCTTAGTGATAAGGAGCAGGGGTATCTGCACGGGACGGATGATTATGTGACCAAGCCGTTTGAGCCGGAGGAGCTGCTGTTCCGCATCAAGGCGCTGTTCCGCCGCTATTCGATTGCCTCTGACGACCGGATCCGCCTGAATTCAGTAGTCATTGACCGCAAAAATTATGAGATCTCAGGAGGCAATGAAGTGCTCGTGCTGCCGGTGAAGGAATTTGAACTCCTGGCCCAGCTGGCACAATATCCGGGACGGCTGTTCACACGCAGTGAGCTTATTGAGCTGGTCTGGGGTGCGGATTATGAGGGCGATGAGCGGACAGTCGATGTGCATATCAAACGGCTGCGCCAGCGGTTCGCTGATTATCAGAATGACTTCACGATCCGCACTGTGCGGGGAATCGGCTATAAGGTGGATGTGGTGAATCCATGAGATCGCTGTATGTCAGAATGAGCATTCTGTTCTGCTCGGTCATTGTGATCAGCAGTATACTCGGGTTCCTGGCTTCAAACTTTTATTATCAGGCCAAAATCAAGCCGCAAAACGATGCCAAGCTGACCCGCATGGCCATCGGGCTGCAGCAGTTCCTTGAGGATCACCCGGAAGCCGTTGAAGAATATCTGCTCAGTACAGCCTCTTTGGGATATAAGATGCTACTCGCCAATGACAAGGGGGATGAGCATTTCTACGGTCTGCCGTTCCGCAAAAATGATCTGCCGGAGGGGGAGCTGCAAAAGGTACTGGCCGGAGAAACCTATCACGGGGTGGGGAATTTCCCGAGTAAAGTCTTCGTGACCGGATTTTTCGATAACCAGCTGAGTAATTCAATTGGGGTTCCGGTGCAGATCGAGGGCGAGACCTATGCGCTGTTCATGCGTCCGGATGCTCAGGTGCAGTTTGGCGAGCTGCGGATCTTTTTTGCCGTGCTGATTGCCGTCACGATTCTGTGCAGCCTGTGGTTCGTACTGGTTACTGTATTCCATGTGGTGAAACCGATCACCCGCCTGACTGAAGCTACACTCAAAATATCCAAGGGCCGGTATGATATTAAGCTTTATACGGCACGGCGCGATGAAATCGGCCAGCTGGCCTCACACTTCATGACAATGAGCCGTGAGCTGGAGCGCACGAACCGGGCACGGCAGGAATTCGTCGCAAACGTCTCGCATGAAATTGAGTCACCGCTGACCTCGATCCAGGGTTTCGCCCATGCGCTCAAAGACGGTACCCTTCCGGAGAACCAGCGGCTGGAATACCTCGCAATTATCGATGATGAGAGCCGCCGGTTATCCATGCTCAGCAAGCAGCTGCTCACCCTATCCTCACTGGATTATGATGAGCATGCCCTGCAGAAACAAAGCTTCGATCTCAAAGCCCAGCTGCGCCAGGTAGTGCAGATTATGGAATGGCATCTGACGGAGAAGGAGCTTGCGGTACGGCTGAATGCTGCGGACATTACCTTGCAGGGCGATTCCAATCTGCTCTATCAGGTGTGGATGAATCTTGTCTCCAATGCGGTGAAGTATACTCCGGCAGGCGGTACGATCAGCATTGCAGCCAGCAGGGCAGAGCAGAATTGTATCGTTACCGTCACGGACAATGGTCCGGGCATTCCGGCGGAGCAGCTGCCGATGATCTTCGACCGGTTCTACAAGGCGGATCAGGCGCGGACCCGTGACAGCAACAGCAGCGGTCTCGGTCTTGCGATTGCGCTGAAGATCATCCAGGCCCATAACGGAACTATTGAGGTGAAAAGTACAGTGGGAGAGGGAACCGCTTTTACCGTTACCCTTCCGCTTCTGTAATTGTTTATTCATACTCCGTTCATCTTCACACTCTAAACTAACGGTATACAGAGCAGACAAACCGGACCGGTGCCTGCAAGCCAGGTTATGCGAAGCGGTACCGATGATGTGTATGCTGACAAAATGTTTAGGAGTGGTAATATGTTTTTGGCTTTGCGGGAGATGAGGCATTCCAAAGCACGGTACAGTCTTATTATGGTGATTATGCTGCTGGTCTCGTTCCTGGTGCTGTTTGTGACTGGGCTGGCCAGGGGGCTGGCCTATGCGAATATCTCGGCACTGGAGAATATGCCTGCCCATTATTTTGCCGTCCAGAGTGATGCGGATCATGCATTCCGGCGCTCGCAGCTAAGCGGTACAGAGCTTGCGGCAGCCCGCGCAGTGGCCGGAGATGCCGGGGCAACTCTGCTCGGTGTACAGACAAGCACCATAACTGCTGCAGATAAGGATATGAAGGCAGACGTCACTTTTTTCGCGGTGGATATGGCGGGGATGCTGGCCCCGAAGGTTACGGAAGGTGCTGGCATTACCAATGAGGTGCAGGGCAGTGCTGTTGTTGATTCCAAGCTGGAAGAGTCGGGTGTTGTGCTGGGCAGTACCATTCGGGATCAGGCTTCGGGGATGAGCTGGATTGTTGCCGGTTTTGTGAAGGACAGCTCTTATAGCCACATTCCGGTCGTATACATCAACCAGCTTGACTGGCAGGCGATGAAGCAGGGAGCGGTTCAAGGCGGAGGCCAACCGGACAAGGCCAATGTTCCTTATAATGCAATTGCACTGGATGTATCGAAGGCTCAAGCGAACGAAATTGCCGGACAGCTGAATAATGTTGAGGTGATTACGCTTAAGCAGGCGATCGCAAGTGTTCCCGGTTATGCTGCTGAACAGAACTCCCTGCTGATGATGATCGCGTTCCTGTTCATTATTGCTGCAGTAGTGCTGGCGGTGTTCTTCTACGTCATTACGATTCAGAAGACCAGCCAGTTCGGCATCCTGAAGGCGATGGGCACCAAGATGTCCTATCTGGCCTGGAGTGTGGTCGGTCAAGTGCTGATGCTGTCGGTTGTGAGTCTGGCGCTGAGTCTGCTGCTTACGTTAGGCATGAACATGGGGCTGCCGGATACGATGCCCTTCCAACTGGATGGCAAGACGATGCTGCTGACCAGTCTGCTGTTCATCGGCATGTCGCTGCTGGGTTCACTGATATCTGTAGCAAGAGTAGCCAAGGTGGATGCCTTGGAAGCGATAGGGAGGACTGGAGCATGAGCGCCAAGCTGGTGATGAAGCAAGTAACCAAAACCTACGGGGACGGAGACGGGGCATTGACCGTACTGAAGAACCTTGATTTTACAGTGAATGAAGGTGAATTCGTAGCTGTACTAGGACCTTCCGGTTCCGGCAAAAGCACCTTCCTCTCCGCAGCCGGTGCGCTGCTGACCCCAACCAGCGGTGAAATTGTCATCGACGGCGAATCGCTCAGCGGCAAGGACAAGGGGGGCTTAACTGAGCTTCGTCTGCACAAGATCGGCTTCATGTTCCAGAGTGCCCAGCTGCTGCCATTCCTCAAAGTCGAGGAGCAGCTGCTCTATGTGGCCAAGCTGGCCAAGATTAGCACGAAGGAAGCTAAGGTTCGCGCGGCTTATCTGCTGAAACGCCTGGAAATCTGGGAGCGCCGCAACGTGTATCCCGAGCATCTGTCCGGCGGGGAGAAGCAGCGTGTCGCCATTGCCCGGGCCTGGATGAACAAACCGGCGATCCTGTTCGCGGATGAGCCGACGGCGAGTCTCGATTACAGCCGCGGCCGGGAAGTGGTGCGGATGATCGCGGATGAGGTCCGAAGCGAAGGTAAAGCTGCTGTCATGGTAACCCATGACGAGCGGATGCTGGAGTGGTGTGACCGGGTGCTCCATCTGGAGGATGGAGTGCTGGTGGGCTAACTTTGGAAGTGACGGGCAGCAGCGGGTACTGAGCAAAGCTGAGTTGAGCATGATAGCAGAGAAATGTGAACGGACTGAATCCTGGTGACGGGGTTCAGTTTTTTTGTTGTGGATTTAGCCAGTTGAGCGCGAAATTATGCCACTATGTACAGATGGAAGCCGGATTGAAGTAGACTAATAAGTGGACACGGCAAACCCAACCCATGGATAATAGAATAAATGCCAGAAGAGGTGAACGCCGTGTCAGAACGGAAGCGATATAACCGAAAGTTTAAAGAAGAAACGGTAAAGTACATCCAAGAACAACGGAAGTCCATGGATGAGATTGCCCTCGAGCTCAATATTCCAAAAGGAACACTGAAGGGTTGGATGAGCACGTACCGTCAGTTCCCCGATGAACCGTTTGTAGGCAGTGGCCGGCTGCGTAGCCAAGAACAACAGATTGTGGACCTCGAGCAAAAGAATAAGGATCTGGAAGAGGAGATCGCCATCTTAAAAAAAGCCATGCACATCTTCAGCAAAGACCGGAGCTAGGGTTTCAGTTTATTGAGGAACACCGTTCCATGTTCCGGATTGAGAAGATGTGCAGCGTACTTGGCGTCTCCCGCAGCGGCTACTATAAATGGCGAAAGACCCCTCCCAGTGACCGAAAGAAACGACAGGAGCAGTTGGTGAAGCGCATTGAGTACCACTTTTACGATAACGATAAAATCTATGGCAGTCCGAAAATCACCAAAAAGCTGCAAGAAGAAGGGTTTACGGTGGGTGAAAAAACCGTAGGCCGACTCATGCGGGCGCATAAGTTCCGTTCCGAAGCCATGAGAAAATTCAATGTCCAGACGACGGATTCCAACCATGATTTCCCGATTGCCCCCAACTGGCTAAACCAGCATTTTGATGTGTGTACCCAACCGAACCAGGTATGGGTAACGGATATTACCTACATCCGAACACGCCAAGGCACGGTCTATTTGGCAAGCGTATTAGACTTATTTACGCGTAAGATTGTAGGCTGGAAGCTAGGGAACCGGATGAAAGTGGAACTGGTATCTGGCGCGCTAGCGAGGGCCTACGAGGCTCAGCAGCCGGGGAAGGGACTGATCCACCATTCAGACCGGGGAAGCCAGTACGCCTCTGCAGACTACCGGAAAAAGCTGAAAGAGTACCATATGATTCGTAGCATGAGCCGCCGTGGAAACTGCTACGACAATGCTTGCATTGAATCGTTCCACAGCATTCTGAAACGGGAACTCATTTACCGCAGAAAGTTTGAGACGCAAAAAGAAGCTGAACACCAACTGTTTCAATACATTGAGTTCTTTTACAACCGGAAGCGAATCCACAGTAAACTGGGATACCTGTCTCCGGATCGCTTCGAATCCCTATACTACCGTAATCTAAAACTTGCAAAATGACCTGTTTTTCCGTGTCCACTCTATTGACAGAAGTACAGATGTGACGCTATCTGTATTGCTAACGGACATCACGGCCCTTATCAGCTCAAAATAGGCCTATTTGGCAGGCTTGCGGACATCACAGCCCTTATTCACCAGTTTTCACCTGATATCTCCGCTTTTCTTGTAAATTAACGGCGCTGATGTCCGTAAGGACCAGCACTTGAGTGTTATTCACAGGCTTAAGGTCTCCTATGTCCGTAACGCTGGATTAAAAATCATTATGTGAGCAATGGGTGGATATCTGGGAGAGCGCTCGCTCACTTCACAATAGCATCTACCGTGCTGAGCGGTATATTTCGTTGCTCCCGGGGCTGCCCGCAGGCCGGGGCTGCAAGGTATGCTTAAGCAGACCGTACTACAAGAGAGGTGTGGATTCTATGTTGCAATCAATCAGCCCGGCGGGAGCATGGTCGCCGGCGGCACTGGGCGGAGGCGGGTATATTACCGGCCTGCTTCAGCATCCGGCAGACAGCCGGATACTGTACGCCCGATGTGATGTAGCGGGTGTATTCCGCAGCAGGGACGGCGGGATGAGCTGGGAGAGCCTGAATAAGGGGATGACGGCAGCGTACCATCATCAGGTACAGAGCTTCGCTGTCAGCAGGTATCACCCGGAGGTGATGTTCCGCTGCTCCGGTGAAGTGCGGAGCCAGATCTTCTACGGCTCTGTACACAAATCGGCGGATGGCGGGAACAGCTGGTATGAGGTATGCGGGGGGATGGGGTTCTACGGCAACGGTCCGACGAGAATGTACGGTGAAGTAATTGCCGTAGACCCTTTCCATCCGGGGATTGTGGCCGCTGGCGGCTATACCGGCGGATTATGGATCAGCCGGGATGAGGGTGAGAGCTGGGAGCAGAGCAGCCTTCCGGAGGATCGCTTCGGCTGTGTGGCCTTTCACCCGGGCGTGAAAGGGGTGATCTACGCCGGAACGATCAGTGACGATGAGCTGAATATGGATTATGCCGATACGGGGAAGTATGGCATCCTGGGCCTGCTGCAGGACCGGCCCCGGGGCAAGGCGGGCAAGCTGTACATCAGCCGCGACTCCGGGCAGACGTGGGAGCTGCTGGCTCAAGGTCCCAGCTTCGCCGAGCTGGGCTTCGGCAGCCGGGATCCGCAGCGCATGCTTGCCGCCTGTATCTGGGGCGGCATTAGGTGCAGCGCGGACGGCGGGGTGTCCTGGCAGTCTGCCGGAGAAGGGCTGCTGCAGGGTGAACAGCGGTATGGCACCGTTGTTCAGGACGGGCATGATCCGCAGCGCTGGTACACTGCGCCGGATCTGCGGCCGCAGATGGCGGGTCTCCCGCCGGTTCCGCTATATGTGTCAGAGGATAGCGGGGCTAAGTGGCGGCTTCTTCATCATCATAAGGATGAGGATTTCAGCGGCTTCCCGGCATACATGGACGGCTTCTCCGGCGGCTCCCGCGCCTCGGCTGCCGGCTGGGCAATCTCCAAGATTATCGTGGACCGCTTCACTCCAGGCCGGCTCTATCTCTGCAATTGGTACGGGGTCGCGGTCAGCGAAGACGGCGGTTTCAGCTGGAAGGCCGGGGAGTTCCGCGGGCTTGAGACGACCTGCATGGAGGCCGTCGCCGCAGACAGGCATCAGCCCGGCAAGTTCTGCGTCACGATGGCTGATCATTCCCCGAAGGTGACAGAGGATGGCGGGCGGAGCTTCCGCAATTTGCCGGGACTGCGCGGCTATTCGGGAAGCTCGGCGGTCCTCCTGTCTGCCGCAGAGCCGGGCTTATATCTGTATGGCCTGATCGGCCATGACCGGAGTGCCTGCATTGCTGCTTGCCGCGATGGTGGGAGTAAGGCTGAGGCTGTGCTGGCCCTGGGCCCCGGGACGTTCATACAAGCACTGCGCGAGGATATCCGGCAGCCGGGAACCTATTATGCTTATGTGGATGGGGAGATCAGCGCCGGTGCCGGAATCTACCGTTCCCGGGATGGCGTAGCCGCTTGGGAACAGACCGGATTCAGCCCTCCGCACCATGTAACATCACTGCCGCACCGGAAGCGCTGGATAGAAGCGGAGCTGCTGTCTGTAGTTGTCTATCAGGTCAAGAATGCCTGCGGCTCCAACCAGCTGATGGATGCCAGCCCGCATAGGGCGGGGCAGCTGATGGCGGGTGAAGCCACTGAGGGGATTTGGCAGTCCTTGGACAGCGGTGACACCTGGGATAACATTGGCGGGGGGCTTCCGTTTCTGCAAAGGGGGCCCGCGTCGGTGCTGAACACCGTAGCATACTCCCCGAATCATCCGGACACAATCTATGCCGGCTTCATCTCGGAGGGGCTGTGGCGCAGCAGCGATGGCGGCCAAAGCTGGCACCGGCTGTTCCCCCCGGCCGGAGCTGCAGACGGCACTCCCTTCAATATCTCGGCCCTGGCGGTAGGCCGCGGAGAGCATGGCGAAGATCTGCTGCTCGCAGCCTCAGAGCCAATGGTCCGGACCGGCACGGAAGCAGCGCTTGTCTGGAGCCGGGACGGGGGAAGCAGCTGGGACAAGTGGGAGCATGAGGCGCTTGGGGCAGTCCGCTGGAAGGGAATTGCACTGGATGGTGAGGGCAGGCAGGTGCTTGGCGTCACCTGCGGCAATGGAGCTTACCGTGCGGTATTTAACCGTTAACCGTTGCAGTGTGGTGCCGGGAGCGAGATCGTTGTTTAAACACAATAATCGTTGCTGAAGAAGCTTGCCGGCCTGGTTGGCAAGCGCTTACATTTGATGGGCCGGACGATGAAATTATCGAATATAATCCGGTTATTATCAAATGGAGGTTTGAATAAAGTGGCTGCACGAACGAGCATGAAATGGTTGCATGTCTGCCTGGCCTTCGCTCTGTTTGCTGCATCAATCATTCTGCCGCCGCCGGTATCGCAGGCGGCTGGTGAGAATCTGCTTAGCAATCCCGGCTTTGAAGCGGGGGATGTATCTTGGGAGAAATGGGGGAGTCCGGTGGTGACAACCGCCGAGCACCATGGGGGCGCCAAGAGCCTTCAGGTGAAAAGGAATACAGGAGGCGCTTCAGCAGCTGTAGCGGTGCAGGAGGGAAAGACGTACCGCGTCGGCCTGTGGGTCAAATTTGCCGCCGGCGGAGTGACGAATGCTGTGATTGATCTGGATGCTTTCGGCCCGCAGCAGACGAAGGAATATCTCTATTTCTCGGGTTCAGGCCAGTGGGAATATAAGCAGCTGTTGTATACACCAGGCCCCGGGGTCCAGTATATCCGCTTCTCGTTCTGGAATAACACGGCCAGGGATTATTATATCGACGATGCACTGATCCGGGAGAACGTAGATATTGAACGGCCCACCACACCCGGCAGCTGGAAGGCAGAGCATGAGCCGGACTCGCTGAAGCTGTCCTGGGCAGGCTCGACGGATGATATGGCGGTAGAAGCATACCAGCTGTCCTACAAAAAAACAACGGATTCCGGCTGGAATACAGTGTCTGTCCCGCATCAGCAGACGGTCACATCGTATACCTATACTTTGCAGAACCTGGAGCCGTTCACAGTGTATGCTCTAATGCTTAGGTCCAAGGATACGGCTGGCAATACTTCAGATGCCTTGATGGGCCTGGAAGCAACGCCGGGGCAGAATCTGCTTGAGGGCGGGGATTTCGAGACAGGGGCTATTGAACCGTGGACCGGGAACGGAGCTGTACAGACGACCGTCTACGGAACGTATGCAGGCCAGTATGCGGCACAGCTGGCCGTCCATTCGGCAATAAGCAGCCCCGGGATACCCGTAACCGGGAAAGGGGATTACCTGGTCTCCTATTGGAGCAAATCTGCGGCGGTCCCGCCTGAAGCCTTGACGGTCAGCATAAGCGTGTATGCAGCGGATTCAGCAGCAGTGCTTCCGCTCAGTACGGATACCGGGTCTTCATGGACACGTTCAGAAACGCAGCTGAGTGCAGCGGATAGCGATGTCTATATGCAGATAACCGCAAGGAACGGGACAGGAGGTAACCAATTCTTGGATCAGGTCTTTGCCGGCAGGCTGCCGGAGCTTCCGGATGAGCTTGCTCCTGCGGCACCCGCCGGACTGAGGGTGAAGTCAGCAGACGGAGTGTCGGCAGAGCTGGAATGGCTGGCCTCCACCGGACCTTTTGGCGTCAGGAGTTATCAGATTTCCTACAAAAAGACTGCGGACACAGAATGGAGCCGGGTGACAGCACCCTATATCCCCGGACATTCCGTATACGCATACAACCTGGAAGGCCTTTCGCCTGAGAGTCTCTATGAGATTGAAGTAAGGGCGGTCAGCGAAGGGACTGCTGTCTCAGCGGCGGGTACGCTTCAGATGGCCACGGGCAAGATGTTTCCTGTAAATCCGGGGGCGTCGGAAGAAACGGCAGCACTGCTGGACCGGCTCTATGCTACAGTCGGCAATGCAGTCTATACAGGACAGCATAATTATTATGAAGAGCCTTCGCTGTGGTATGACACAGCTGCGGAGCTGAGCGGTTATTACCCGGCATTATGGGGTTCGGATTTCGCTTATTACACCGGTGGAGATTTCCCCGCCCTGCGCCAGGCGATGGTTGATGAGGCGGTTGTCAAGGGCAATGCGGGCAGCATTGTTACTTTAACGTACCATCAGCCCCGGCCGATGGATGTCGCCACCGCCGGCTGGGAGAGTGTCACGGGCGATGTGACTGAGGCCCAGATGACGGATATCGTCACACCGGGGACGGCGCTATATCATCAATGGGCGGCTCAGGTGGACGAAGTTGCCGGGTACCTGGCGCAGCTGCGGGAAGCAGGTATTCCGGTGCTGTGGCGGCCCTATCATGAGATGAATGCCGAATTCTTCTGGTGGGGTGCGCGGCCGGAGCTGTTCAGGCAGCTCTGGAACAATATGTTTGACCGCTTCACTAACCTGCACGGGCTGGATAATCTGATTTGGGTATGGAGCCCGAATGCCGAAAGCTCATGGGCGTATGATTCTGCACCGTATTATCCGGGCCATGCCGCTGTGGATGTGCTGGCGATGGATATATACAACAATGATTACCGCGATACCTATTACAATAAGCTCGTGCAGCTAAGCGGCGGCAGGCCGATAGCCATAGGCGAGAACGGTGAGCTGCCCGACATGGATATGCTGCGGGAGAAGCAGCCGCGTTATGTCTATTTCATGACCTGGTCAGGGTATTTGACCGATAAAAATTCACTTAGCGCCATTCAGTCCCTTTACAGCAACCCCCGGGCGCGCAATAACGGCGAAACGGGCAACGGCCCGTATGTGCCGCCGCCTGCCGACAGCTATCTCATTGATGACTTTGAACAGTACAGCGGCTCAGACAGCAGTCTGCGGTCCAAATGGCAGCGCAATGTCTCCGGCAATGCTGCCACTGTAACGCTGGACACCTATCACCTGAATAGCGGAACCTACGGCCTTAAACTGGACTACACCGTCGGCAATCCCGGCTATGCGGGATTCTACCGCAGCATGGGCAAGGAATGGCCGGGAATGGAAGCTATTTCGTTCTGGCTGCAGCCTGACGGCTCGAACCGGCAGCTTGCCGTCCAGTTTCACGAGACTAACGGGGAGGTGTGGGAAGCAAGCATCCCTGTTCAAGGCACCACACCGGTAATGGTAAGTATTCCGTTTACGGCGTTCCTGCGCCCCGGCTGGTCCACCGGCGGTAACGGTATCATTGATCTCGGTTCAATTAAGGAGTTCGCTTTCTATATCGCCCAGGGCAACGGGACACAAGGCAGCGGAACTCTGTATATCGATGACGTTAAAGCAGTGAAACTTCCGGAATAAGCGGAATCAAGTAATCCAATCTCCGTTGCTGGACCACATTTTTCGTTGGCCGCGCTACTGGTGGCTCCTTCCTGAAGACCATACAATGAAGAGGTAAAGCAAAGAAACAGGAAGGATGACAAACGTGGAAATTGAACGGAGACTGCCGGTCCGCAAGGCACGAAGTCGGGTATCCCGGCGGAGCAGCTGGATCAGGCAATGGGATCTGCAGCTGATGGTTGTGCCCGCCCTGATCTTCATCTTTATTTTCAGTTACCTGCCCATGTACGGAGTGCTGATGGCTTTCCAGGATTATCAGCTGTTTGGCGGATTCCTGCACAGCCCGTGGGTAGGGCTGAAACATTTCGAGGCTTTCTTTAATTCACCTGACTTCTGGAGAGTGATGCGCAATACGATGGTAATCAGCCTGCTGAAGCTCTTCCTCGGGTTCCCGGCACCGATTCTGCTGGCGCTGATGCTGAATGAGGTGCGGAGCATGCTGTTCAAACGGGTAGTCCAGACTGTAAGCTATCTGCCGCATTTTCTCTCCTGGGTAATCGTCGGCGGGTTCGTAGGATCAATGCTGTCGACTGATAATGGAAGCGTTAACATGCTGCTGATGAGCCTGCATCTCATCCCGGAGCCGATCAGCTTCCTGTCCGTGCCGGAATATTTCTGGGGCATTCTTGTCGGTACAGGGATGTGGAAGGAGATGGGGTTTGCAGCTATTGTCTACCTGGCAGCTATAGCGGGGATTGACCCGCATCTGTATGAAGCCGCAGCTATTGACGGGGCTGGCAGATTCAAGCAGATTCAGCTGATCACCCTGCCCTGCATCCGGCCGGTAATCATCATCTTCATGATTCTGGCGGTCGGCAATATCCTCAACGCCGGATTTGAGGATATTCTGATTCTGGCGACGAATCCGGTTCTGCGCGGTGTATCCGATGTAATCGACACCTATGTGTACCGGATGGGGATCCTGAATAACCGGTATTCCTACGCGGCGGCAGCGGGATTGTTCAAAGCGCTTGTCAGTGTGACACTTCTGGCTCTTGCGAATAGGGCTGCCAGGAAAATGGGCTCCAGCCTATGGTAAAGAGACTAATACCAAAAATCAGCTTCTGCCGGAAAGGGGAGTACAGGTTATGATGAAGCTGTCAACGGGAGATAAAGTACTGCAGCTGTTCATTTCTTTCATATTGATCCTGCTGGGCTTCGTCACCCTGTACCCCTTCTGGAATTCACTGGTCATTTCATTCAATATGGGCTCCGATACGTCACTCGGCGGCATTACCTTCTGGCCCCGGGTGCCGACACTGGATAACTATGAGGTCGTGTTCCGGGACAGCCGGATCGGGCAGGCCTTTCTGATCTCCATTCTGAGAACACTGGCCGGAACGGTCCTGTCCGTGCTGTTCACGGCGGTTCTGGCTTACGGGTTATCCCGGCATGAGCTGATCGGCCGCAAATTTTATATGGTCTTCTGCATTATTACGATGTACTTCAGCGGCGGCCTGATTCCAACCTTTCTGCTGCTGCGGGAATTCGGCATGATGGATACGTTTTGGGTTCTCGTAATTCCCGGATTAATCAGTGTATATAATATGATTATTTTCCGCACCTTCTTTCTCGGGCTGCCGGCCGGACTCGCAGAGTCGGCACGCATTGACGGCTGCAATCATATCGGTGTGCTGGTCCGCATCATCCTGCCGATCTCAGGTCCGGTCGTTGCCACACTGGCTTTGTTTACCGCCGTTTATCACTGGAATGACTGGTTCTCAGCCAGCATTTATATTAACAATCCTAATCTGATACCGATCCAGACATTGCTGAAGCAGATACTGAATTCCAATATTGTGACTGACCAGCTGCAGTCGCTCGGCAACGCGGCGGCCCAGGACCGGCTGGCACTGATACAATCCGTTACAACGAAGTCACTGATTATGGCTACAACGATGGTGGCGACACTGCCGATCATCATGGTATACCCGTTTTTACAGAAATATTTTGTCAAAGGCGTCCTTATCGGCTCATTGAAAGAGTAGCGCAGCATCCTTAACTTTGCCAGTAGAGAGGGGTACCCGATTTGAAACGGACCAAAAGCTTGGCGCAAATGGCGGTTGTCTTAAGTACAGTATTGCTGATAGCGGGCTGCGGTGGAGGGAATAACGTTGCTGTACAGAATACAGCTGAGCCGGATAAGCAGCCTGCGGCAACCGCGGCAGCAACAACAGCTGCAGCAGAGACTGCAACGGCAGAGCCTGCCGGCGGCAGCGGGAGCACGGTGAAGCCGGTAACCTTCAGTTATTACAGCAATTATGACTGGGATACAACGGAGCAGTGGGGCGCAGATTCAACCACCCGCTGGATTGCTGACACGCTGAAGGTTAAGGTAACACCTGTTCAATCGAGCGGTGCAGCCGAGACGAAATTCAGCACCATGATTGCTTCAGGCAGCCTGCCGGATGTCATTATGACGGACCGGGGGTCGAGCGTTGAACGGCTGCGCCAGGGCGGAATGCTGGTAGCCCTCGATGAATATCTTGATAAGTATCCGAATCTGAAAAATAACGCCGGGGAAGCCACGCTCGGCATGCTCCGCTCTGATGACGGCAAGCTGTATCAGTTCCCGAACTGGTATACATCCAGCCCGAACGGCAATGGCGGCTGGATCATCAACAAGAAGATTTACAAGGAGCTCGGCTCGCCGAAGCTGGAAACCTATGATGATCTGTATACCTACCTGAAGCTGGTAAAAGAAAAATACAGCGATGTTATCCCGCTTGAAGTTGGCGCCAAAGCCCGGGGCATTGATACGATGTACGGCGGATTCGCCGAGAATAAACCTTACTTGGCAAAGGCTAATCCGGTGGGCAGCGAATTGAAGTCGATTTTTGAAGATCAGGTCTTCATTGAGAATATGAAGTATGCGAGCAAGCTGTTCCGCGACAAGCTGATCTCGCAGGATGTGTTCACCCAGACCGGCGACCAGATCAACGAAAAGCTGAAAACAGGCCGGGTGGCCGTCTATGTGGACGGCGATGTGGTCAATCCGGGACGCGGAGCGGACGGTGCCCTCAAGGCAACTGATCCGGAAGCGGGCTATGAAATTATCTGGCCGATTCATAAGGCAGGGCTCGATGCGGCCAAGATTACCCCGAATAATTATAACTCCCTGGGCTGGAACGTGCTTGTGATTACCAGGAACGCGAAGGACCCTGAAGCAATCTTCTCCTATCTGGACTGGGTGACCAGCGATGAAGGGCAGCGGGTTACGAACTTCGGCCGGAAAGGGCTTTACTGGGATGAGACCGACAGTGACGGCGTACCTATTCTGAATGCAGCAGGACTTAATACAGAGCAGGCGAACAAAGACAAAGAAAGAATCGGCCGTTTCAACTGGGTAGGCAATACTACCTTTATCGACGGGACCAAAGCCAAGATGGATGCTCAGCTGCCTGCTGACAAGCAGAACTGGACAACGCTGGCCCAGCAGAAGGTAACCTGGAAGACTTCCAGGAACTTCACGGAATTCGTCAATCTCGATCCGCTGCCGGATTCAGAGGAAGGAACCATTGCTGCAGCCGTCAACGATATCTATCAGGAGGTATTTGCCAAGGCGCTGTATGCCAAGAGCGATGAAGAGGTGCTGAGCCTGCTTAACAAAGCCAACGAGGATGCGGACAAAGCAGGCTACGCCAAGCTGCTTAAGTTCCAGACGGAGCGGTGGCAGAGCAACCTCAGCAAAATGAAATAACGATAGAGTCAGCCGGAGGAGTGGGGTATACTGAAGCCAGGTATACCCCATAATTTGGGAACAGGCTGCCTTCCGCCTTATGGGAACCATATCTGCTTCTGCATGCTGCGGCAGGCAGGCACGAAGGATGGGATGGAATGTACAAGGTGCTGCTGGTGGATGATGAGCTGCTGGATCTGTCGGGCCTGGAGTGTTTCATGAACTGGGATGAGATGGACATGGAGGTGTGTGCAGCCGCAAGCAGCGGCTTCGAAGCGCTGGAAGTGCTGGAGACAGAGCAGGTGGATATTATTGTCACGGATATCAAGATGCCGATTATGACCGGGATGGAGCTGGCCAGAAGGGCGCTTGAGCTGAATCCGCAGCTGAAGATTGTTTTTGTCAGCGGCTATGAGGATTTCCAGTATGCGAAGCAAGCCATTTCCTTGAGTGCCTGCGGGTATGTGCTGAAGCCGGTCGATGATGATGATCTGCGCCGGACCCTGATGGATGTGAAGGGCAATTTGGATAAAGAACGGGCGCAAAGCCATCTGGAGCATTACTTCTCGGAGTCGGAGCCGCTTCTGAAGCGGGAATTGTTCATTCAGCTGCTGGATGGCGTGCCGGACGAGGGGAAGGCCATGCCGCTGCTGCGGCGGATGGGCATTCCCTGGCATTCTGCGACCCCGCTGTACACAGCGCTGCTCGAGCCGGATGACCTGGCTTGGAAGCTGAACGGTTATAGTGAAGCCGCCAGAGCTGAAATAGAGCAGCAGCTGAGCCTGTCTGTCGAACAGTTCTGCACGGGGCAGGAGATTCAGTTCTGCAGGCTGGACCCGTTCCATTACGCCTTGATTCTGGAGGAGCGGGTAGAGCATGAAGCGCTTAGGGAATTGATTATGTGTGCAGTCAGCGGGACACCGCTGTCAGTGACAGTGGGAGCCGGTCCGCTGGTGACGGGCCTCAAGGAGCTGCACTATTCTTTCCGCCGGGCGAAGGAGGCTGTAGAGCTCAAGCTGTTCCTCGGCAAGGGCAAGCTGATTCTGCATACCGACGCCAGAGGGCCGGTCACGGCCAGAGCGAAGGATCTCGATGACATTCTGCAGGCGTTATTTCAGGCCATGTCCTCCTACCGTCTGGTTGCAGTCGATGATTGTATGGAAGAGCTGTTCGTAGGGGTGGCGCATATGGAGACTAAGCTGGAGATTTACCAGCTGTTTCTTCATGTGGTAACGAAGCTGGATGCCTATTTGCATACGATTAACGAAGATTTCTACATGGCGCTGGGGCTGGACCGGAAGCGTCTTAGCATTCTCTATCATTTCGAGACCACTCAGGATATGAAATCCTGGCTGCGCCGCCGCATGTTCGAGCTGTCGGAGCATTTGCAGCGCAAGCGGCAAGGCAAGAAGCGCAAGCTGGTGCAGGAAATAACCGCATATATAGAAGAGAGGCTGGAGCAGAATGTGATGCTGCGCGATGCAGCGAATCATTTCTCCTTCTCGCCTAATCATCTGGGGCAAATTTTCTATGAAGAGACGGGAAGCTACTTTTCCGACTATGTTTCTTTAAGGCGGCTCGAGCGGGTGAAGCTGCTGCTGGGGGATCCGAAGCTTAAGGTCTATGAAGCCGCCCAGCAGGCCGGCTATAAGAATCTGTCCCACTTCAGCAAGCAATTCAAGGATTATTACGGGATCAGCCCGGGTGATTACAGGAGACATCTGTAGGATGCGGCGCAGGTTAAATATACCTTACGGATACAAGCTGGTACTGCCTTATGTGGTCTGCCTGCTGCTGGCTGTCGTCACAGTCGGGATGTTCGCCTACAGCCATTCCGTGAACTCGCTCAAACAGAAGACAAGAGAGAATATCCAAGGCACCCTGGGGCAGATCCGCGACAATATCACTTACCGGACGGATAATATTGAACGCATCTCGAACACGCTATATTATAACTTTAATCTGCAAAGCGCCCTGCGCCGCTACGATCAAGGCTGGTACAGCTATGAGACGATGACGAAGACGCTTATGCCGGCGCTGGAGAATCTGCTTAATTATACGGCAAGCAATGTAGGACTGGCGTTGTATCTGGAGAACGAATCCATTCCTGAGCTGTATTACAGTGATTATGGGACCAATCCGCTCCTTACGACAAAGCGCTATGAAATCTTTCATCTGCAGCGCATCCGGGATGAAGCCTGGTACCGGGAGTTTGTACTGCCGGAGGACAGCGGCGGCAAGGGAATATGGCGCCAGGTTCTGCGGGATGAAGCGAACGGGAATATCTCGCTGCTGCGGCGGATGGACGATATCCAGAAGCAGCGGGGCATCGGTCTGATCCGGGTGACGGTACAGATGCGGGATCTGCTGGATTCGGTCGATTACCGTAAAATCGGCGGATACGCGTCACTGGCCGTGACTGACGGCAGCGGAAGAATCATACTGGAATCTTCGCCGGAGGATGCAGCCGCAGACCCTGTGCGCACCTCAGGGAACCGGCTGCAGCTTGTCGAGCCGCTGGACAGCACCGGCTGGCTGCTGCAGGCTTATATTCCGAACAGCCTGTTCGATGAGAGTGCAGGCGAAGTTCGCCGGATGACCCTGCTGGTCTGCCTGATCAGCGCACTGGTTCTGGCGATTCTTGGCGTCTCCGTATCCAGTTACTTCACACGGCGGATTCAGAAGATTGTAGGGTCACTGAATGCTTTTCACGACGGGGATTTTCATAAACGGATTAAGTACAAAGGCAATGATGAGCTGGCTCAGATCGCAGTAGCCTTCAACCGGATGGGCAGCAGCATTGAAGAGCTGATTCATAAGAATTATGTAGCTGATCTGCAGAAAAAAGAGGCGGAGCTGGAATCGCTGCAAGCGCAGATTAACCCCCATTTTCTCTACAACACACTGTCCTCCATCAGCCGCCTGGCCCAGTTCGGAGATATCCCGAAGCTGCATACCCTTGTCCAGGAGCTGGCGAAGTTCTACCGGCTGTCCCTGAACCGGGGCGGAATTATGACTTCGGTGGGTAAGGAAATTGAGCATGCCAAAGCTTATATTGCCATCCAGGGCATTAAGTACGGCGAGCGTCTGTTAGTCTATTATGATATCGATCCCGGGGTGCTGGAATATACGACAGTTAAGCTGATTCTGCAGCCGATGATTGAAAATGTGCTGGAGCATGCCTGGTTCGGGGGCACCATCGGTATCAGGCTTGTGGCAGAGAAGCAGGGGGAGAAGATCGTGTTCAAGGTGATCGATAACGGCATAGGAATGAATCCGGATACAGTCCGGCAGATTCTGGCCCCTGACGGAGCCCGGATCGGCTATGGCATCCGCAATGTGGATTCACGGATTAAGCTGCATGGGGGCAGTGAATATGGTGTTATCATCGCCAGCCGGACCGGCATCGGTACCTGCGTACAGATTACCATTCCATGCCGGTTATGAAGGAGTGAGGAATCTCTTGAAAAGTATACAGGCTGGAAAATACGAGATTACGCTGGAAGGCAACACCGCGGATTTTCAAGCTCAGCTTCATGTGCATGACGGGGAGGAGGGCGTTGCTATTGTTACTTTAACACTAAGCTCACCGGTACCGGCGCTTCCGCCTGAATTATCGCTCCGCTGGAGCTGCAAGGCGGTAGATGTACAAGGCATCTGGCATCCCGCTGCGGAACGCAGCCGAAGTCTCCTTCCCGATTGGCGGGATGGTTTCCGCTCCAGAGCGACATTATCGGCGCCTGTGATCAGCCTGTATGGCAACAGGGGGAACAATCTCCTGACCTTTGCCTGCTCGGATGTGCTGAATCCGCTGGAGCTGGCAGCGGGGCTGAACGAAGAAACCTCCCGCTTTCAATGCTCCGTGGGGGTGTTCGCCGGATTTGCTTCTCCTTTAACGCGTTATGCGGCTATGGTCCGGCTGGACTCCCGCAATGTTCCCTATTATGAGGCACTGGATGGAACTGCGCAGTGGTGGGTAGGCCTGGAAGGCAATGAACCGGCGGCTGTCCCGGAGCTGGCGAAGGAACCGGTGTATTCCACCTGGTACAGCTTCCATCAGCAGCTTGCACCGGACAGAATCGTGGAGGAATGCCGGCTGGCAGCCGGGCTCGGCTGTCACACAGTCATCGTCGACGACGGCTGGCAGACCTCGGATGAAGCCCGCGGTTATGCCTATTGCGGGGATTGGAAGGCCAGCCCCGGGAAAATCGCGGACATGCGGGCACTTGTCACCCGTGTGCATGAGCTGGGCATGAAATTTATGCTCTGGTATGCGGTGCCGTTCATCGGCAAGCATAGTGAAGCCTGGCGGCAATTCCAGAATAAGCTGCTCTATTACAGTGACAGCTTCGGTGCGGGCGTTGCCGACCCGCGTTATCCGGAGGTACGGGAGTATCTGATTTCGTTATACGAACAGGCACTGCTGGATTGGGATCTGGATGGCTTCAAGCTCGACTTCGTGGACAGCTTCTATGCGGACGGGGAAGGAAGCGGCGGACCTGATCCCGGCTGGGATACAGACTCCGTTCCGGCGGCGGCCGATCTGCTGTTAAGCGGAGTGCTGGCCCGCCTGCGGCGGCTGAAGCCTGACATTATGATTGAGTTCCGGCAAAATTATACCGGACCGCTCATGCGCAAATACGGCAACATGTTCCGGGCTGCGGACTGTCCGAACGATGCCCTGCAGAACCGGCTGCATACGATTGACATCCGGCTGATCTGCGGGGATACGGCAGCGCATACCGACATGCTGATGTGGAACCCGGAGGAATCACCCGAATCTGCCGCATTGCAGATTATCAACGTACTGTTCGCAGTGCCGCAGATCTCTGTGCGGCTCGCAGCACTGCCGGAGCAGCATATGTTGATGCTCGCCTTCTGGCTGGCTTTCTGGCGGGAGCACAGGGAGGTGCTGCTGGAGGGCCGCCTTGAGCCGCTGCATCCGGAGCTGCTGTATCCGCTGGTTATCGCCCGGTCGGAGCGCAAATGGGTGTTTGCCGCTTATTATGATACGGTACTTCCTCTGACCGGTGAATGGCCGGAACAGGTGCTGGTCATTAACGGCACACTGTACACACGCCTGGTGCTCGAGCTGGACCGGGACCCGGGAGCGCTGCGGATAACTATCCGCGACTGCCGGGGAACAGAAGCAGCTGCGTACACCACCGTCTGGACCAAAGGGGTCTATGTCCTTGAAGTGCCGGCAGCCGGAGTAATTTCAATCCGCTCTGCGCGGGGCTAACCCGCGGGAGTCAGCCAAGCAGCTTGCTGATGAAGACCCGTGTTGCCAGCGTATCCGACGCATTCTTCGGACGGATCAGCCGGAAATCCCGTTCGGTCTGTGTGTGCCTGATTCTCAGCTCGGCCAGCTCCCCGCTGGCCAGCTCCTTGCGGACTATCCATCTGGACAGAAGGGACAGGCCAAGCCCGGCGCTTACGGCTTCCTTGACGCCTTGGCTGCTGTTGAAGACATAAGAGCGTTTGACCGTAATCCCCGATTCCTGTAAAAAGCGGTCGCTGAAGGCCCGTGTACCTGAGCCCTGCTCCCGCAATACCCAAACCTCGTTATGCAGCATGTGCTCCTCAACCGCAATATTCCCGCTTAACGGATGACCGGAGGGAGCGACCAGAATCATCTCGTCCTTCATATACGGGATAATCAGCAGGTCAGAGGCTGCGGTTGCTCCTTCAATGAAGCCGATATCGAGCTGGTTTGAACGTACAGCCGCTATAATCTCCTCCGTGTTGCCGATCGTAACCCCAATATTAACCAGCGGATACTGCTTGGCGAATTCAGCTAACCGGGCCGGCAGCACATATTCACCAATTGTGAAGCTGGCTCCGAGCTGCAGTGTACCGGTGACTTCGTCCTGCAGCAGCCGGATTTCCCGGCCTGCCTCATCATAATGCGCCAGCATCTGCTTCGCATGCCGGTATAGAATTGCTCCGGCTTCTGTGAGTACGACTTGCTTCGGCGAGCGGTGCAGCAGCTTCACGCCGAACTCGTTCTCCAGATTACGTATATGGAGGCTTACCCCGGGCTGGGAGAGATTGAGCAGCTCGCCTGCCTTGGAGAAATGCTGCTGTTCCACTACAGTGACGAATACACGGAATGCATCGGTAATCATAACAATCCCTCATTTATGTGATATGTAAATAACGATAGTGGCGAATAATTACTATTTTAACATAGTGAATTCGCCTTATCATAAGAAATCATAATGATTGAGATAGCAAACCCGTATTTCACAATCCGAACGCCTGCTTATATAGTGAAGTTATAAATAGCAGCCATATAGAAGCGGCAACGGACGGAGCGTGGACAGTTGATGAACGTAATTTCCCGGATGCACCAGGGGTTTCATAGATATGTTTATTTTGGTGGAGGGCTGGCGATTACACTTCTGCTGGCAGTGGCGGCCAAATATTTGGCGGTATTGCCGGTTCTCAGCATCATGGGGCAGCTGGTGCTGGCCATTCTGCTGGGCACAGCCTTAAGAGCGGTGGTAACTATTCCGGAGCAGGCGATGCCCGGTATCAGCTTCTCCGGCAAAAGACTGCTCAGGGCCGGAATCATCCTGCTGGGGCTAAGGCTAAATCTGGGGGATATTGTGCAGGCGGGCCCAAAAGTGCTGGCGATTGCCGCCATCAACCTTGTCTTCACCTTGTTCACTGTATACGGATTATCGCGCTGGCTGAGGATTGAGCGCAGACTGGGTCTGCTGACCGCTTGCGGTACCGCCATCTGCGGGGCTGCAGCCGTAGCGGCAATTGCGCCGCAGATTAAAGCGGCAGATCATGAAACGGCAGTGAGTGCAGCGGTTGTCGCGGTGCTGGGCACAGTTTTTACACTGGTCTATACAATTCTCTACCCGTACATGGGGCTAAGTGCTACAGGCTACGGCATCCTTGCCGGATCCACGCTGCATGAAGTAGCGCATGTTATTGCCGCCGCCGCACCTGCCGGACAGCAGGGGGCTGATCTGGCCATCCTTGTGAAGCTGACCCGGGTGGTGATGCTGGTTCCTGTGGCGCTGATTCTCGGTCTGTTGGAAACCCGGCGGGAGCGGAAGGTACAACGAAAGTTAGCGACAGCAGAGCACCCGTGGAATGAGGGAGGGCGGCAGCGCCAGAAGCTGCCCGTGCCCTGGTTCATCGGCGGCTTCCTGCTGATGAGCGGAATCAACACGCTGGGGCTGATACCCCCGAGTGTAGCAGCCGAGCTGATTACGCTGGCTTACCTGCTGCTGGCTATGGCTATGGCCGCACTGGGCCTTGGTATCCGGCTGAGAACGTTTGCCCGGATGGGCGTAAGGCCAATTATCGCCGGATTCGCCGGTTCAATCCTGTTAACGGTGCTGGGCTTCGGGCTGGTGCACTGGTTCGGGTTGTCCTAAGCAGTATGCAGCCTGTTAGCATCAGGATCGAACTTCTTATCCCTGCTTGAAATATTGCGGATATTTCGCCATCAGAATCTCCTGGTCGGCAAGGGTTAACGCCATATGCTCCTGCATAATCAGATCAGCCCGGGCAGGATCATGCTCTCCGATAGCTTCGTAGAGGCTGTAATGCTGCTGATACAGATGCTCCCAGTTGTGATCTGCCGTAAGCTTCAGCATCCGGCTGCGGTTCAGATGAACCTTAATCTGCTGCACAACCTCCCACGTATTCTTCTTATTGCTGCCTGTGAAGATCAGCTGATGGAATTCTTCATCAAGCATGAACATTTCCTTGTAATCCTGTGCTTCAATGCAGAGCTGCTGCTTGTCCAGGTTGAGCTTAAGCTCCAGAAGCTTTATCTGCGGAAAGACAAGGCAAGCCTCGCGAATTACTGCCCGCTCCAGGTGCTCGCGCATGAAGCGGGCTTCTTCTACGAGCTCCGGATCGATAAGGGATACAACGGTTCCGCGCTGCGGATAGACGGCGAGCAGCCCTTCCTGGGCCAGCCGGACGAAGCTTTCTCTGACCGGAGTACGGCTAACATTGAATTTCAGTGAGATTTCCTTCTCCGATATGCCGGTTCCCGGAGGCAGCTCCAGCAGCAGAATCTGATTCTTAAGTGAACGATACACGATGTCCCGTGTGGAAACCGCTTGTGTACCGATAGTGTATTCCATCGCGTATACCTCCATTTTGTGTTTTGTGAGAAGCACTACCATACTACCATACAAGTATGGTAGTATGGTAGTGCAATCCTCCGGAAGCGGCTGTATGGCCCTGGTCAGGATGGTATCCGCACCGGCGGTAAGGAGAAGAATGGTATATTGCAGGCAGCATATGCCACTTGATTTTCACAAATCTAGAATGACGAGAGGCTGGAGAACACATTGAGTACTACACCTTTTATTCATGACGACTGGTTATTGCAGAGCAAAAGCGCGCAGACCCTCTATCATGATTATGCCGCAAAAATGCCGGTTTACGATTTCCACAGCCATTTGAATCCGCAGGAGATCAGCAGCAACCGTAAATTCCGCAATATCGCCGATCTGGCCCTGTCCGGAGATCATTACAAATGGCGTGCGCTGCGCTGGCTGGGAATTGATGAGCAGCTGATTACCGGCGATGCTTCAGACAAGGACAAATTTATGGCCTGGGCGCGTTCCGTACCTGAAATGCTGGGCAATCCGCTGTATCACTGGACACATCTGGAGCTGAAACGCTATTTCGGCATCGACGACCTGCTCTCGGCAGAGACTGCGGAGAGTATCTGGGAACGCTGCAACGAGCAGCTTCAGGGTGACGAACTTACGACTCAAGGCATTCTCAAACGGCTGAATGTGGATGTTGTCTGCACTACCGATGATCCGGTCGATTCCCTGGAGCATCATATCCAGATCAAAGAGGACCGCTCCCTTGCTACAGTTGTAGCTCCCACCTTCCGTCCGGACCGGGTGCTGAACATCCGCGACGAAGGCTTCGCCACTTATGTAGCCAAGCTGGGCGAGGTCAGCGGGATGGACATCCGCTACTACGGAGAGTTCATGAACGCCGTCACCTCACGGATTAATTACTTCCACAAGCATGGCTGCCGGCTGTCTGACCAGGCGTTCGGTGAGCTGCCGCTTGCGCATTCGACAGAGCACGAAGCCGCTTACATATTCGCCCGCGCCTTCAAGGGTGAGGAGATTAATGCGCTTGAAGAGCAGAAGTTCCAGAGCTATACACTGCTTAAGCTCGGACGGCTGTATCACGAGCGGGGCTGGAGCATGCAGCTGCATATCGGGGCTATCCGCAATAACAATTCACGGATGTTCAGCAAGCTCGGCCGGGACAGCGGCTTCGATTCGATTCTTGACTTCAACATGGCCCGCAGCCTGAATTCACTGCTGAATGATCTGGATGCCAGCGGCCAGCTGCCGCAGACGATCGTCTACACACTGAACCCTACGCAATACGAGATGATTGCGACAACGATCGGTAATTTCCAGGGCGCCGGAGTCAAAGGCAAGGTCCAGATGGGCTCAGGCTGGTGGTTCCACGACCAGAAGGATGGCATGCTGCAGCAGCTGAAGGCGCTCTCCAGCATCGGTCTGATCAGTCCGTTCGTCGGCATGCTGACCGACTCCAGAAGCTTCCTGTCCTTCACACGCCATGAATACTTCCGCCGGATTCTCTGCAACCTGTTCGGGACGTGGATCGAAGAGGGCGAGCTGCCGCGCGATTATGCTTTTGTCGGCAAGACGATTGAGAACATCTGCTATAACAATGCAGATGCGTATTTCGGGATTAAGTAGGGCCGCTCTGGCGGTCTCACAGGATTAGCGGATTGAAATTGCGAAGGGAGCTCCTCCAGCCAGTGATGGCTGAAGGAGCTCCCTTTCTTAAAAGATAAGAATTTATATGTTTTACGCTATAAATGTTCCTTATCTTTCTCGCTGAAACGGATACCGTCCTCTGGAGGACGGCGCAGCCGTTTCCACTTGGTTGAGCTGCGGTGATCCGGCCGTTCTTTTCATTGCAGCTAATTATTCCGCCCGTAGTAGAGCTTCAGATTCGTCACATCCACCAGGTACAGAATATCGATCCCCTTCGGACTCCGGTCCACCGCTAGACGCTCGACCGGGATCCCCGGGGCCAGCGAGGTTTCAGTCCAGCCCCCGCCGGTATTTACCGCCATGAACGCACGGTCACTTCCGCTGCTTTTCACATAATAGATTCTTGCAGCATTTCCTGCCCAGGTTACATCAATCGCGGCAGTCGTCGGAGCTGCGTTATAGACCGTCTGCAGCGTCCAGCCTCCTGTGTCATAAGTGGCTTGCTTAACTGAGAAGCTGGTGCTGCCCTCTTCCCGGTAGCGGTAAGCGATTACCGGACGGCCTGCGGTATCAAGCGTCATCTTCGCACTCTGGACGCCAGGACCGCCGGGATCACTGCCGCTCTGCACATAGGTTTCCGTCGGGGCCAGAGGCTGCACAATATCTGCTGTTGTCAGGGAGACGGGAGCGGATACCGTTGTGCCGTCCGCTTTGCTGAATATGCCCGTGGACGGGCTGTATTTCAGATAAGACAATTGATGGCGCAGCGGACTGGAGGCGAAGTATGCCCACTCAAACAAGATATGAAGATCGCCGTTAGCGTCAAAGACCAGATCATCGGGGTAGACAGAGCGGTTAAGGTGGGCAGCGATCACTTTGACCTGGCTCCATACCGAATCGGCATCATTCCAGCGGAACAGAACAGCCTCCCGTTTCCCTGCGGGATCTTTGTCTACACGAGCTATTAGATACAAATCCCCGTTGGGGGCTGTCGTTACTACCGGATAGGTTACTGTCATCCCTTGCGGCAGTTCAGAGGAGTGATTCTGCGGAATTCCGCCTACGGTATCCGAACGGTAGTACTGCCATGGATTGCTGTGCATGGAGGCGAAGACGTGGAACCGCCCGCTCCCGTCTCTGGCCATGGAGGGCTGGTTATGGCCGAGATCATCGAGATATTCTGCAGGCACGGTGCCGTTCATGAGCGGAAGCTTGCTCCAGTTCCCGTCATTATCCCTTCGGGCAATAGCTACTGTGTGTTTCCCGGGAATGCTTCCCGGCGCATTATACGCCATATAAGCATACTCATAACCAAGTCCATACGTTGCGAGCGGAGACCACCAGCCCGCCTGATTGCTGGAATCCATCGGAAAAGGCACCTCTTCC
The DNA here is from genome assembly GCF_032302195.1 of Paenibacillus sp. MMS20-IR301. Taxonomy (NCBI): domain Bacteria; kingdom Bacillati; phylum Bacillota; class Bacilli; order Caryophanales; family Paenibacillaceae; genus Paenibacillus; species Paenibacillus sp. MMS20-IR301. The sequence continues at coordinate 2,076,327 of NZ_CP135275.1, read as the reverse complement.
AGCACAGCCGCTGCGCTTCCTGTTCCCGCCGGCAATACCATCAGCAGCATCGTCAGAATGAGCCCGAGCTTCCATTGCTTGATCCTGTTCAACTGTTCCGCCTCCTTAATTTTGGATCTTTCTGGTATTTCTGGGCCAAGGATAACATGCGGCGGCAGCGATTGTTACTGTATTTTTGCAAGTTTACTGTATAGGCGTGGCCGAATGGGCAACACATTCAAATTTCTTGCGAGTAATAAGGATTTCTTCGCGGCTGCCATGGCTTGTTTATAATTGCGAACATATGTGCTATAATTGTAATTTATAGGATAGAAGGGAGTTTTAAATGAAGAGTGTCGGAGAATTACAGAATGACTACCGGGCAATTGAAGAGAGGGTATTGCATTTTATAACAGAACATTCCAGTGTTGAGTATGTACAGGATTCAGAAAAAGTTGTAGAGGGGGGAGCCTTTTCCTGGGCGAGCCTTAATTCTGAAGACGAAATATTGCAGACGCAGCTTAGAATTGATTATGTAACGGTTGCTGAACTAGCAAGGCAAAAACTGGAGCTCTCGGACAGTAAATACCTCATTGATTTTGACCGGAGCAGTGAAGCGGTGCTTGGGTATATCAGACAAAATTCCATGTTATGGATACCTTCATTGGCTGCAGCGGCGGAAGCAGCGAAGATTGAGATCGATTTGCAAAAATTTCTGCTAGCTCAAGCATAAACATATTCAAAGCCCGTCAACCTTAACTGGCCGGCGGGCTTTTTTTATAGAACGACTTACCTCGTACTGCGCCGGTAAGCAGACGGAGAGACGCCGGTAATCTTTTTGAACACCTTGGAGAAATGAGCCAGCTCCATGCCGACCTGCTCAGCGATGCCGGCGATGCTGATGCCCGTGCCGGAAAGCTGCCGTTTGGCGAGGTCCATCCGCTTCAGCTGCACATATTGCATCGGAGGTACCCCCATGAATTTTTTGAAATAAGGGATGAAATAATTCGGATGCAGGTGGACCAGCTCGGCCAGCTCCTCTACCTCCAGCGGCTGTGTAATACGCTTATCAATGTAGAGAAGCACATTTGCCAGCTTGCCCTGGTCGCTTGTATGCATCAGATCGTTCATGAAGTTGGCGTAGCCGCCGGATTCCAGACACAGCGCCAGCAGCGTGAGGAGAGAGGCCTGAAGCCGCAAGGCCGCCAGAAATCCTGTATCCTGAAACAGCGCAATCATTTCATTGAAGATCGCCCGTACTCCGTCCGGGTCTGCTACATGGCTGATATAGAGTGTATTGGCAGAATGGAACAGCGGCCACTCCCCAATCTGCGCGTCGAAATGGCAGTAGTACCGTGTATATGGATTATCCGGTGATGTGTCGGTGGTCTGTGTAGAACCGGCCGGCATAATCATAAGCTGTCCGGGCACGGGATAATGACTTACACCATTAATTGTTACTTTGCCTTCACCTGAATCAATGTAATACAGCCGGTTGAAGGACGGTGTCTCATTAGTCCGGTTCCAGCCGGGAAACCGGCTGCTGAGCTGGGCATGCGTGACAGTAACTGTGAGGTTCTGCAGCAGCCGTCCGGTCAGATTCCCCGTCAAATTTCCGCTTACATTCATATTCATAATTGGTCTCCTTTGTAGTTGCCTCCATTCAGTATACCGCTTTCATTTATCTAATTCATCTTATTAATGTACAAAAACATCTTAATTCCAGTCCTGTTCACTGCCTTCCAGAAAGGTTATTCTCTTATCATAAACTGTAGTAAGGAAGTGGCACAGAGATGAATAAGGTCCGTTATGGAATTATCGGTGTGGGCAATATGGGGCGTGCCCATGCGCGAAGCTTAATCAATGATATCAAGGGGGCCGAGCTTACTGCGGTCTGCGATACCAGCCCGGAGCGGCTGGACTGGGCAGAGGAGCATCTGCCGGCAAGCGTGCAGCGCTTCTCATCACCGGAAGAGCTGTTCAAGTCAGGTACCATTGATGCAGTCCTGATTGCTACCCCGCATTATGACCATCCGCCGCTGGCGATTGAAGCACTCGGCTGCGGGCTGCATGTGCTGATTGAGAAGCCGGCAGGCGTGTACACCAAGGCTGTTCAGGAAATGAACGATGCCGCAGCGAAGTCAGACCGCAAATTCGGTATTATGTATAATCAGCGGACTAATCCGCTCTACCAGAAGCTGAGAGATTTGATCCAGTCCGGCGAACTGGGCGAGATCCGGCGCACCAACTGGATTATCACCAACTGGTACCGCTCGCAGAGCTATTATGATTCCGGCGGCTGGCGGGCAACCTGGGCCGGAGAAGGCGGCGGGGTACTGCTGAACCAGGACCCGCATCAGCTCGATCTCTGGCAGTGGACAACCGGAATGATGCCTAAGCGGGTACGCGCTTTTTGCCACTTCGGGAAGTACCGCAAGATCGAGGTTGAGGATGATGTGACCGCTTACGTGGAATATGAGAATGGGGCGACCGGGCTGTTCATTACCACTACTGGCGAAGCACCGGGAACGAACCGGTTCGAAATTACAGGCGACAACGGTAAAATCGTCATTGAAGACGGCAAGCTGACCTTCTGGCGGCTGCGCACCCCGGAGCCGGAGTTCAATGCCGGGTATACTGGCGGGTTCGGTTCACCGGAGTGCTGGAAATGTGAGATTCCGGTAGCAGCAGGCGATGGGGAGCAGCACAAGGGCATTATGCGCAACTTCACCAATGCGATTCTCCATGACGAGCCGCTGCTGGCTCCGGGTGAAGAGGGGATCCGCGGACTGACCCTCTCGAATGCGATGTACCTGTCAGCCTGGACGGATAACTGGGTCGACCTGCCGATCGACGGGGAGCTGTTCCACGCGAAGCTGAAGGAGCAGGTGCAGAATTCAACTTTTACTAAAGAGCCTGCAAGCGGGCAAGCGCTTAATGTATCAGGGACACATTAATACAGCTTTCCGACAGTAAGCTTCACTAATCTAGCCAGGGAGTGGATGATTAACATGAATCGAGCAACGATAGCAGCACAAATGTATACATTACGCGAATTCACCCAGACTGCAGAGGGCTTGAAAGAAAGCCTGCAAAAAGTGAAAAACATGGGCTATCCGGCGGTTCAGATATCCGGTATCGGTCCGGTTGACCCGCAGCTTGTAAAGGAATACGCAGATGAGCTTGGCCTGCAGATCTGTGCGACGCATGTTCCGTGGGACCGGCTGGTGAATGATCTTGATGCGCTGGCTGCTGAGCATAAGCTGTGGAACTGCAAATACATCGGACTTGGCGGATTGCCGGGGGAATATCAGACCAGCCAGGAGGGATACCGGACGTTTGCGAAGCTGGCTTCCGGCATCGCGCGTACCCTGAAGGAGCAGCATGGCCTGCAGTTCGTGTATCACAATCATGATTTCGAATTCGAGCGGTTCGGCGGGCTTACCGGCATGGAGGTGCTGCTGCAGGAAAGTGATCCGGAAGTATTCGGCTTTGAGCTGGACCTGTATTGGGTACAAGCAGGCGGGGGCGATCCGGTAGAATGGATTCATAAAGTGAAGGGTAGAATGCAGGCGGTGCATTTCAAGGATATGACGATCTTATCGCGGAAACCGGTATTTGCCGAGATCGGCCAAGGAAATATGAACTATGATGCAATCATTGAAGCCTGCCGTGAGACCGGTGTGGAATGGCATATCGTCGAGCAGGATGTGTGCCAGCGGGATCCGTTTGAGAGTCTGGAGATCAGCCTGAAGTATCTGCACTCCAAGCTGGAGGACATGGCGGTATGAGCCGCAAGGATGGCATGATGTATGCTCCGGTTCATGAGGCTAAGCCTGTCGTCGGGCCGGGTGAATTCGTAATCGCCGCACTGGCGCTGGATCATGGGCATATCTACGGAATGTGCAACGGCCTGGTGGAAGCCGGGGCGCAGCTGAAGTGGGTATTCGATCCTGACCCGGAGAAGGTAAAAGCTTTCCTGAATACCTACCCTGGTGTCCGGGCAGCACGCTCGGCGGAGGAGATTCTGGAGGATCCCGAGGTCCGGCTGGTCGCGGCGGCGGCAGTTCCCTCGGAGCGGGGGCCGCTCGGCCTGCGCGTGATGGCGCACGGCAAGGATTATTTCACAGACAAAACGCCGTTCACCTCCCTGGAGCAGCTCGCTGCTGCGCGGGTTCAGGCAGAACAGACACAACGGAAGTATATGACCTACTTCAGTGAACGGCTGCATGTTGAAAGTGCAGTTTATGCCGGACAGCTCGTGCAAAAGGGGGCAATCGGCCGTGTCATTCAGGTAATCGGCATGGGGCCGCACCGTCTCAACGCACCAAGCCGTCCGGACTGGTTCTTCCAGCGGGACAAATACGGCGGGATTCTCTGTGACATCGGCAGCCATCAGATTGAACAGTTCCTGTATTATGCCGGCTGCCGGGATGCCAAAGTCCTGCACAGCAAGGTAGCTAACTACAATAACCCGGCATATCCGGAGCTGGAGGATTTCGGCGATGCGACGCTGGTTGGAGATAACGGGGCGACACAATATTTCCGTGTGGACTGGTTCACACCGGAAGGGCTTGGCACCTGGGGGGACGGCCGGACGATTATCATGGGGACAGAAGGCTATATCGAGCTGCGCAAATACACGGACATCGGCCGTTCCGGCACTTCAGACCATGTCTACTGGGTAGACGGTGCCGGCGAGCATTACGAGCATGTTGCCGGCAAAGTCGGCTATCCGTTCTTCGGCGAGCTGATTAACGACTGCCTGCAGCGTACAGAAATTGCCATGACGCAGGCGCATGTCTTCAAGGCAGCCGAGCTGTGCCTGGAGGCGCAGCGGGTGGCGCTGAATCTGACTCCGGACTCCCTCAAATAGCAGGAATGCAGCTGCCGGAAGAATGGAAGGTGGATATCATGAATACGCTTGGGGCAGCTATTATTGGCTGCGGAGCGATTTCCCCGCTGCATGCGGGTGCGATTGCATCAATGGAGAATGTACAGCTGCTGGCTGTGGCGGACAGTGACCCCGTTCAGGCTGTACAAACGGCACAAACTTACGGGTGTGAAGGCTTGACGGATTACAGGGAGCTTCTGGAACGGAGAGATATCAGCATGGTTCATCTCTGTACACCTCATCATCTGCATGCCCGGATGGCCGTAGATTTGCTTAAGGCCGGCAAGCATGTACTCACCGAGAAGCCGCTGGCGCATGATGTTCCCTCGGCCCGGATGATTCTGGATGCGGCTGAGCATTCAGCAGGACAGCTGGGTGTTGTCTTTCAGAACCGCTACAATGATCCTTCGATGCGGATTAAGGAGATTATCAGTGCCGGCAGTCTGGGGAAGCTGCTCTGTATGAAAGGGATTGTGACCTGGACGCGGAGTGAGGAGTACTACAGGAACAGCAGCTGGAGAGGGCGCTGGGCTACCGAGGGCGGCGGGGTACTGATGAATCAGACGATTCATACCCTGGATCTGCTGCAATGGTTCGGCGGTGAGATCAGTGCTGTGCAAGGCAGTGTAACTACGGATGTACTGGATCAGGTTATTGAAGTAGAGGACAGTGCCCATGCCTGCTTTACCTTCAAGAATGGTGTGCGCGGACTGTTCTATGGTACAAATGCCTATGCGGTGAACTCACCGGTGGAGCTGGAACTTGTGTTTCAGGAAGGGACGCTGCTCCAGCGCCGGGACTGCCTGTATCTCTGGAAGGACGGCCAGGAGACGCTGCTCAGTGAGCCGCCTGCGGTAAGTACCGGAGGCAAATCGTATTGGGGCACCGGCCACTCCAGACTCATTCACGACTTCTATGCCCATATTCGCGATGGCCGCAAGTTCTGGATTGATGGAGTGGAAGCTATTAAGGCGCTGGAGCTGATCGCCGGAATCTATAGATCATCGGAGAGCCGGCGTGAAGTGGCGTCAGGACAACACTTGTAAAATATATGGGGAATCCCAAGCGGGGCTGTTCCGGCTGCAGACTAATTGCGGCAGGGGCAGCTTTATTTTGTTTTATTCACCGATTTTTACGCGCTAAATTTGCTTCCCCGCAATTGACAAATCCGCAGGCATGTGTGATAATTTCCTGACGATCGTCAGGAGGTGTGTTATGACCGCAAATGCTATTTTGCAGGCGGCATGTGAGCAGTTTGCCGTGAAGGGCTTCGAGGGAGCTTCGCTGGCTGGCATCGCCCAGGCTGTAGGGATCAGGAAGCAATCAATTGCAACCTATTATCCCCGGAAAGAGGATTTGTTCATGGCTGCCTTTCATGAAATGGCCCGGCATTATTATGATTTTCTGGAACAGCTCTATCACCAGATCAGCGATAACCCAGTAGAGATGAAGCTGCGAGAAATTGTCTACAGAAACTACTATTACAAGCTGGAGCAGCCGGTGCTGACCGCATTTTACAAGATGGCTGTGCAGTTTCCGCCGCCCTTCTTCAAAGAACTGCTGGAGGAGCAGATTGCGCTTATGGAGCAGCGGTCTGCGAAATTGTACCGGGCGATCTTTGAGCAGGGGATGAGCACCGGTGTAATCCGGCAGCAGCAGGCGGACAGTCTGCTTCCGGCCTTTTATTGTCTGCTGGACGGGATTGCCATGCAGATGTTTTTCTACGGGCAGGAGGAATTTGAACGGCGTCTGGCGGATATCTGGGAAATATTCTGGGCCGGAATTAAACAATCTTAGGATGAGAAGGAGCACGGGGATGCGGGTAGAGCATATTACAGACGAAGCAGGACTGCAGGAGGCATTCAGAATCAGACGCGAGGTATTCGTAGAGGAGCAGGGGGTACCGCTGGCAGATGAATTCGACCAGTATGAGCAGGAGGCGGAGCATATCTTGATCTATCAGGAGAATGCTCCTGTAGGTACAGCCAGATTACGGGTTGTAGACGGATGGGCCAAGCTGGAGCGGATTTGTCTGCTTGCCCCGTACCGCTCCAGCGGGCTCGGGACGGTAATCATCAGTACACTGGAGGCTATGGCTGCTGACAAAGGGCTGGCTCAGGCTAAGCTTCACGGCCAGAAGCAGGCCGAAGGCTTTTATCAGAAGCTGGGGTATGTAACGGACTCACCTGTTTTCATGGAGGATGGAATTCCGCATGTCCGGATGGTTAAAGGCCTGAAATAGTGAGGTCTGCCTAATCTGCAGATCACTATATCCTTGTTCTCAAATTGACATTATAAACTTCAAGCCTTATCTTCAATACATGTGCAATTTACAGCTAGGCAGATAAGAGACGGGAGAGGGAGTAAAGTTATGGAACAGGCAATGTTTGCCGGAGGCTGCTTCTGGTGCATGGTTACACCGTTTGAAGAGCTGCCCGGAATTCATGGAATTGTGTCGGGCTATGCCGGAGGTACTGTGGAGAATCCGACGTATGAGCAGGTGAAGACAGGAACAACCGGACATTATGAAGTGGTACAAATAACATTTGATCCGGCATTGTTCCCGTATGAACGGCTGCTGGAGCTGTTCTGGCCGCAGATTGATCCGACGGATGACGGCGGGCAGTTTCAGGACCGGGGAACGCAGTACCGTACGGCGGTATTCTACTATAATGAAGAACAGCGGGCGGCTGCACAGGCTTCACGTGATCAGGTAGCAGTCAGCGGAAGGTTTGAGCTTCCGGTAGTGACGGAGATTGTGCCTGCACCGCAGTTTTATCCCGCAGAGGACTATCATCAGGATTACCATAAGAAGAATCCGAAGCACTATAAAGAGGACCGCGAGCAGTCCGGCCGGGATACATTTATATCGAAGCATTGGTAAAGCTGATTTGATAAGCTTTCTCTTGCAAAAAGCCTTTAATCACCTGACTTCTGGGGATTAAAGGCTTTTTTCTATTTTTGCAGCGTTTTTCGGCTGAAGTGGTACTTTTTGAAGGATAAAACCAAAATATGGAGCTGCAAACCCGAAATTCCAAGCCTACTAAATCAGGAAATCGGCTACTATAATCATATCTGTAAGCGGATACAACAGAGTAATGCGATAGCAAATTTCTCATGAGAGGAGGGGAGGCTTCAGTTCTTCGGCAAAGCTGTTTGCTTCACTACTATTTCTTCGGGAGGAATAATTAAGATGAGAAAAAGATGGCTAATGTCCATGCTTGCGTTTGTACTTCTGCTCTTATGCCTGCCTATGTTTGGTTCCAAAGCTGCTGCCGCGGATTATACCCAAGGGGTTGATTTGTCGGGGAGCACTGCAACCCTGTGGTTCAAATCCACGGTAAGCACCAGCTGGGTTGATGTCCATTATAAGGTGAATTCCGGGACTCAGCTAGACTACCGGATGACTTATAACAACGTTAAATCGCGTTATGAACAAACGGTAACAGGGGTGCCCGGCGGCACCGCTCTCACTTATTTCTTCACGTACAACAATGGAACACCGGCTTATGATACCGGCTGGTTCACGTACACGGCCGGAACTGCGCCGACCACACCGCCATCAGGCACCTCTGCTTCGATCTATTCCATTACCGCATCCTCCATACCGGCAGCACCGGCCGGCTCTCTGTCGCTGAAGATTATGAACGGAACCTCAGGCGCTTACTCTGACAGCCAGGTATATTGGGGAATTCTTGGCATTAACCCGGCTAACGGCAAATGGAGCTATCTTGACCTGAACGGTAATCTGCTGCCAATCTCGAATGCGCTGAACGATGCCTCCGGACATTTGACCAAAAACGGTGTAAATTACGCTAATGTCTATCATACCGTCAGCCAGGCTTCCTGGGTGAATCTGCCGAAAATCACCTCCGGCCGCATGTTCCTCAGTGTAGGTACCCCACTGTATATCAAGACTTATGACGACGGCTTTGCCGGACCGGATTTCAATAACACCTCTGATCCGAACCGTAACATTTATTTCGATTTCGTTGAATTTACAGTGGATGCCACCGGTTATCACGGCAATACGACCCGTGTGGACGGTTTCGGATTCCCGATTCAGCACCGGCTGGTGAGCCTCTCAGGCGGATATGACAAAACAGTAGGGGAGTTTGAATCGGAGACCCGCGCCGGACTGTTCACGAAATACCAGAATGAAGTGCCTGCAGCCTTCAAGTCCCTGGCAACCGACCAGGCGCCATACCGCATTATTGCTCCTATTCACGGTTCGTTTAAGGCCGGCGGGGCCAACGCGAACTATTTCGCCGGTTATTCCAGCTATAACACACAGGATATTCTCCGCTGTGACGGTGCTTTGACGGATGCCGCTACCGCTGCAGCAATTAACCGTCATGTCTACACCACCAGCAACTGGAACAATGTCGCCAATTACTACAACGCGGCGCCTGCCAACTATTACGCGAAATTCTGGCATGACCACAGCATCAGCGGGCTTGCTTACGGCTTCCCGTATGATGATGTCAACGGCCAGGCGGCTTATCTGGAAGTCGGCGACCCTAAAGGCCTGATTATCCGTGTGGCCTGGTAAGCGTAGAAGAGTTATTGAAAGTTGATACATTGGTCATGAGGCTGCTCCCCCAGAGAACCCGCGCCCGGCGCGGGTTCTCTGTGTACCTTGAATTATACAATTACCGGATGTTACATTTGATATATCAGAATAGTCACTACTAAACAAAGAAAGAAGGATGAGAGAATGGGCATGTACGGTTACTACTTCGCTATGGATGACAATCTGGTGCAGCAAATTGCAGCAGGTGACCTTGCACTGGAGAGTTTGACAATAGACGATTATCCCGGACTTGACATTGACCGTTCCTGGGAGGCGATCCACTATCTGCTCTGCGGAGATATTTCCGATGGAGCCGCCCCTTTGGGCTATATTGTTCCGATGATGTTAGACCAGGGAATCGAGTTCGGTTCAATCGGGGCATTTTACTTGCGTGCCGGGCAAGTTGGTGAAGCGCTTCAGGCGATGTCAGAGCTGAATGAAGAGCAGCTCCGGCTGCGGTATGATTTTCCGGCCATGGTTGAGGATGAGGTCTATCCGCTTGAGCCTGAAACGGGTGCTGAAGAGGACCAGGAAGAATTCTTTGCCTATATGCTTCAACATTATAAGGAGATCCGGCGCTTCTTCAGCCAGGCTGCAGCCGAGGATAAGGGCCTCATCTTCTATATATTCTGACTTCAGCAATCATTAAAGGGTGAACAACTTGTCCAAAGTACAAATATTAATCGTTGACGATGAATGGAACATGCGGAACCTGCTGCGGATTTATTTGCAGAAGGAGGGCTTTGCCGTCAAAGAGGCGGCCACCGGGCACGAAGCGGTCTCCATGCTCACGCAGCATAGACTTGACTTGATTCTGCTGGATGTCATGATGCCCGATATGGACGGCTGGGAGGTCTGCCGGGCGGTCCGGGAGCAGAGCCAGCTTCCTATCCTGATGCTTACTGCACGCTCGGAGATTAAGGATAAGGTGCAGGGGCTGGGCATCGGTGCGGATGATTATCTCACTAAGCCGTTTGAGCCGGAAGAATTGCTGGCAAGGATTCACTCCCTGCTGCGCCGCTCCGCGCTGACTCAGGCACTGCCTCTGCGAGAGGAGTTATTAGAGTACCCCGGCTTGCGGATTTACCCGGAGTCACGCGTAGTGAGGGTTGAGGAGAGAAATATTGATTTTACACTGAAGGAATTTGATCTGCTGACCCTGCTTGCCCGCGGCGGCAGACGGGTATTCACCCGGGAGGAGCTTGTCGAGCGGCTGTGGGGGAACGATTATGGGGGTGAAACGCGGGTCGTGGATACCCATATCAAGAATATACGCGAAAAAATACACAAGGCGGGCTTGCCTTACAATCCGGTACAAACCGTATGGGGCCTAGGCTATAAGTTTCAGGCAGCAGGTATTCACGATGAAGCATAACCGGATCGGCACAAAGCTCGGGCTGGTTATTATCTCAGTCTTTCTGGTAGTTTTGCTGACACTTGGCATCGTGATCGACCGGATGTTCAGCAGCTTTTATTATAATGAAATGCAGACGGAGGCCAGGGAGCTGGCTTCCCATTTCGCGGTTATGGCCGGATCCGGGGAATCAGCTGGTGAGCAGATGATGCTGACGTTTGCTGAATTCTCAAATGTCAGTATATTTAACATTTCATCCGGCGGAGAGATGAACCTGCATTCCGGCTTGCATGATTCCAGGGATAGGGCATTTCTCCGCACCCGAGATCTTAAAGTGATATTCGGCGGTGAAACCGTGAGCTTTGTGTACAAGGACCCTGAAGGGCACCGGTATTTCGTCACAGGCCAGCCTATCCGGAGCGGGGAGAGGGTCAGCTCTGCACTTTATGTAATGTCCTCCACTGAGAGTATGGAGCGGTCGCTTGCTTCTGTAAGGTATATCCTGCTCCTGGCGGGTATCGGTGCATTTATTCTGGCGCTGGGCATCACTTGGATTATTGCCGGACTGCTGTCGCGTCCGCTGCTGCAGATGCAGAAGGCTACACGCAAAATCGCTGCAGGCGAGCTGGAGACGCGTCTCACCATCCGCGGGAAGGACGAGATCGGATACCTTGCAGGTGCTATTAATGATCTGGCAGTTGATCTGCAGCGTTACAGGGATACCCGGCAGGAGTTTCTGGCTAATATTTCCCATGAGCTGCGCACTCCTATCACTTATCTGCAAGGGTATGCCAGAGTAGTGAAGGACGGGCTGTATGAGACGGAAGCGGAGAAAGTACTGTATCTGGACATCATCGGTCAGGAGGCACACCGTATGCAGCATCTGGTGGATGATTTGTTCGAGCTGGCTAAGATGGAGGAAGGCCGGATTCCGCTGAACCTGGAGGAGGTTAATCTCCGGCTGATTCTTGATCAGGCAGTCCGCAGACTGGAGCTGACGGCCAGGGAGAAGGGGCTGGAGCTGTCTGTTGCTTATAGCGGCGAGGCTGAAGGGAATGTTCCCGGTGACAGCAAACGGATGGAGCAAATTATAATGAATCTGCTGGAGAACGCTGTCCGGTATACGGAGCAGGGTGAAATCCGGGTGAGCCTGGCCTATGCTCCGGCTGCGGCAGTATTGGTGGTGGAGGATACGGGGATGGGCATTCCCGAAGCGGAGCTTCCTTATATTTTTGACCGTTTTTACCGGGTGGAGAAATCCCGTTCACGGCAATACGGAGGCTCCGGCCTCGGGCTGTCCATCGTAAATAAGCTGACACAGCTGCTCGGAGGCACCATCGAAATCACAAGTAAGGCAGGAGCAGGAACGCGCTGTGAGGTGGTTTTTCCGAGAGAGATGAAGTCTTAATATAGACTGATGCCTTGTAATATATAATCCCAATTGGCGTAATCATTCAAATCAGGAGACACCTCCAGCACGCATACATTCTGAATCCCCCATTCGACCTCCCGTGTGGTGCTGAGTCCCGGTACAGGATTAAGAATGAGAATCGTAAAGTTCTTGTTCTTAAGTAAGGCTGTCAAAATCAGCTGCAGCTCCCGGACCTGGTCCGCATCCGCAAACCATCTGACGAATAAAGTATCACTGCTGCTCATGAGCTGGCTCCAGAACCGCCGGGTCCGGCGCTCCAGCTTCAAACGGTAGGCCGGATAACCAGCGGTCCAGTCCTGGCCGGGTATAACCGGGAAATCATGAACAGAGATGATGTTATAGGAAGCATCCTTGATGAAATAAGCATGGGATAGATCGCTTCTGAGGTTATCCAGATAGACGGGATCCCCGTCATCCAGCAGGAAATCGGTCTCATCCAGCTTGTGCAGATTTCTGAATTCCATGAACTGCTGAAATCTGCTGCGCAGCAGCCGGTTAACATCAGTCAGTGAGTATGAAATCATCCAATCCAGCGGCATCGAAAATTTCCGTAACCCGTATCTTTTCAGATTGATTGCCGGTGCACAAGAGAAGCCCAAGCTGACAATCAGCCTGTATCCTTGTTTGACCTCCAGCAGTTTCATTGTCCTCACCCGTCTCTATCAGTCTCAAGCGTTAATAAATCATATACGCGACAAGTCCGGTTTGCTTGGACGGGGGAGACCCAATTAAACATGTGCTAAGTTCGTCTTATATAAACGCTTATGCTCTAGTGGTTCATCCCGGCCATCCCGCCCATGATTTCCGGATTGACCATTCCGAAGATCATAGCGATGTGAGCAACGACCAGGAAGCCGCTGATCAGCAGGAAGTGCAGCTTCAGCTTGCTTTCCTCACTGCGGTTCCGGGCGATCAGTCCGAGGTCCAGCAGTGCTAATGGCAGTAGGAAGAGGACTCCGCTTAAGTAAAAGCTTACTGCAACCACATCCACCCACGTATGCCATTCCCCATTGGCGGTGAGCGGAATGAAGGCGGTAGGGAATAGGTATAAGAAAACTCCGGTGAAGTATAATCCGGCAAGAATACTGCATACCCGGTTGAAGGCTCTGAGCGGTCCGTTCAGCTTCTTCGTGAACAGAATGATAAACTCGGTTACGGTGATCGTCTCGGCAAAAATTACGGGAATCGCCATGAAGAGAATCAGATTCCAGGGCTGATTGTCCGCCAGCAGGGACATATAATGCGTCATGTTCATGTTACATCCTCCAATATGAATAATAGCTTACATAGGAATGTTAGTAGAAAAGTATGTGGAAAGTATGTAGAAACGGGGGTATGATGGTTAGAAGTTGATTGAGAAGGGAGCAAGACCAGCAGTGAATGATAGCTTGCAGCATATTTTATTTGACCTTGACGGTACTTTGACCGATCCCAAGGAAGGGATCACCAGATGCGTAGAATATGCGCTGAATAAGTTTGGCATTGCCGTGGAGCATCCGGATCTGCTGATACCGTATATCGGACCGCCGCTCTATGATTCTTTCATTGAAATTCAGGGCTTCACTGCGGAGGCAGCACAGCAGGCAGTGGATTATTACCGCGAACGTTACCGGACTGTGGGCATGTTCGAGAACAGCGTGATTCCCGGGATTCCCAAGCTGCTGAAGGACCTTTCAGATCAAGGGTTCAGCCTGTATGTAGCCACTTCCAAGCCTACGGTATTTGCCGAGCAGATTCTTGCTCATTACGGGCTGGAAGGTTATTTCAAATTCACAGCAGGCAGTAATCTGGACGGAACCCGGTCGAAGAAGCGGGAAGTGATTCAGTACGTGCTGGATGAGAATTCTATTCCCGCAGCACAGGCGCTGATGATCGGGGACCGGGAGCATGATATTATCGGGGCAAAAAGCTGCGGTGTGACGTCCATCGGGGTCTTGATCGGATATGGTTCGGAAGAGGAGCTGTCTGCTGCCGGAGCAGATCATATTGCGTCTTCAGTGGATAAAGTGGGGGATATTATTTCACGTATTGATGTGAATTATGCTAACAGATAATTTGCGGCTGCCGGGCAGCAGGCAATTAACTAATTTTCAGATGCGGTATTGACTTTTGCCGAACCCATTCAGTATTATGTAACCATCAACACCATAACTTAAGGCCATGACCAAAGACATGATATCCTTCAAGGACTGACCAGAGAGAGAAGTGCAAGGTGAGAGCTTCTTACAGAGACCAGCCGGATATTACCCCTTTGCAGCCGCGGTACTGAACCCTCCTGCTGTTAGAGAGGTGCGTAAATACCGCCGCCCCATCCCCGATAACGGATGCCATGAGGATTATGCCGATCACGATTCTGCCGAACAGCCGGGGATACTGGGTCCATAGTCGAATTAGGGTGGAACCACGAGCTAAGCGCACTCGTCCCTTTACGGGATGAGATGCGTTTTTTTGCGTTCAATACACTGAATATAACTTGTAGAAATGGAGGCCGCAATCATGGAGATTCAAGTAACTTTGCCGGATGGAACTAATAGGAGGTATTCGCATAACACCACGATTGCGCAGGTTGCTGAGTCGATAAGCGCCAGTCTGCGGAAGAATGCGGTAGCCGGCCGGATCGGCGGCAGGCTCGTTGGCCTTGATCACAGGATTGACCGGGACAGCCTCGTTGAAATTATATTGGCGGACAGCAGTGACGGACTAGCGATTCTCAGACATAGCACAGCCCATCTGCTGGCCCAGGCGATAAAGCGGATTTATGGGGAGAAGAATGTAAAGCTGGGGATCGGTCCGGTCATCGAGGATGGATTCTACTACGATATAGATATTGCCCGGCCGTTATCCTCCGAAGATCTAGCTGCGGTAGAACGCGAGATGCAGTCCATCATTGCCGAGAACCTGCCGATTATCCGCCGGGTTGTCAGCTATAATGAAGCCGTGGAACGGTTCGCGCAGCTGGAGGAGCCGCTGAAGCTCGAACTGCTCCGTGATCTGCCGAAGGATGAAGAGATCAGCATCTATGAGCAGGGGGAATTCTCCGATCTGTGCCGCGGGCCGCATCTGGCCTCCACAGGCAGGATCAAGGCATTCAAGCTGCTTAGTGTAGCCGGAGCCTACTGGAAGGGAAATGCGGATAATCAGGTTCTCCAGCGGATATATGGTACTGCCTTCTTGAAGCAGGCGCAGCTCGATGAGCATCTGCACAGGCTGGAGGAAGCGAAGAAACGGGATCACCGCAAGCTAGGCAAGGAGCTGGGGCTGTTCATGTTCTCGGAGGAAGCGCCGGGAATGCCGTTTTATTTGCCGAAAGGAATGTTTATCCGCACTGAGCTGGAGAATTTCTCCCGTGAAATGCAGCGGCAGAGCGGCTACGAGGAGGTCCGTACTCCGCTGATGATGAACAACCGGCTGTGGGAGCAATCCGGACACTGGGATCATTACAAAGACGAGATGTATTTCACTAAGGTTGATGAAACAAGCTATGCGCTGAAGCCGATGAACTGTCCCGGCCATATGCTGATCTTCAAGAACAGCCTGCGCTCCTACCGGGAGCTGCCGCTCCGTATTGCCGAGTACGGGCAGTGTCACCGCCATGAATCCTCCGGTGCGCTGAACGGGATGATGCGGGTCCGCACATTCTGCCAGGATGATGCCCATCTGTTTGTGCTGCCGGAGCAGATCGGGGAGGAGATCGGTCTTATTCTGGAGCTGATTGACCGGATCTATAAAGTGTTCGGGTTCAGCTACAAGGTAGAATTGTCCACTCGTCCGGCTGACTACATGGGGGATGAAGCATTATGGGATCAGGCGGAGCAGTCCCTGGAACGGATTTTGCAGCGAAGCGGGCTGGATTACCGGATTAACCCCGGGGATGGAGCCTTTTATGGGCCGAAAATTGATTTTCATGTCCTGGATGCCTTGAAAAGAAGCTGGCAATGCGGTACAATCCAACTGGATTTCCAGATGCCTGAGAAGTTCGATCTTACTTATATCGGTGAGGACAATGCGAAACATCGTCCGGTGGTTATTCACCGCGCGGTATTCGGCTCGATCGACCGGTTCATGGGTATTCTTACAGAGCATTTCAGCGGGGCATTCCCGCTATGGCTGTCTCCTGTACAAGCCAAACTGCTCCCCGTGGCCGAGGTTCATGCCGGTTATGCCTTTGAGGTCAAGAAACTGATGCAGTCCGCAGGACTGCGTGTGGAGGTCGATCTGCGGAGCGAGAAGCTGGGATACAAAATCCGTGAAGCCCAGCTAGAGAAAGTGCCTTATACTCTGGTGCTTGGAGACCAGGAGCAGAATTCCGGTACGGTCTCGGTGAGAAGCCGTGCGGAGCAGGCGCTGGTGTCTCTGAGTGTACAGGAGCTTATTCAGCAGATGGCCGGTCAGATCGCTGCCCGGACATAAATTGCTTCATTATATAGACTTCATTAGTCTGGGAGGACGACCGAGTGATTTCAATGGACACACAGCAACTGGAGGGCAGCGTGGTTACGCTGGTTCCCCTGAAGGAAGAGCATCGTCCGGAACTGGTCAAGCTGCTTATTGATCCGCTGATCTGGGAATATACCTGGAGGAAGATCAGCACATCCCAGCAAGCCCATCAGTTAATAGATACCGCAATGGTTAATCAGGCTATGGGTACGGATATACCTTATGCTGTAATAGACCGGGCTTCGGGCCGGATCGCCGGCTCTACGCGGATAATGCATCTGGATTATACCCACCGCAATGCAGAGATCGGCGGCACCTGGATTTCCCCGGAATACTGGAGAACACCGGTGAATACCGAATCCAAGTCGCTGCTGCTGCATCATTGTTTCGAGGATCTGAACCTGATCCGGGTAAACTTCTCCATTGTCAGTGACAATCTGCGGTCGCAGCGGGCGATTGAACGGATTGGTGCTGTCAGGGAAGGCATCCTGCGCAAGCAGCGGTTAACCGCAGGCGGTGCTGCACTGGACAATGCGCTGTATAGTATCATTGATGACGAGTGGCCAGCGGTAAAAGACAATCTGCACTATTTGCTTAACGTCAAATATAAATAACGGGCCCGGGTTGCGGGCTTATGCCGGGGTTGACTCAAAAGGCTGCGAAATAGCTGCTTGGGTCAACCCTTTTTTATGCCAGCAGCTATTTTTCTCACTCCAATCCAGTTTGCTGCTAAGTAAATCCCGCCTATATCAGAATAATGCATAGCGACTTAGGCCAACTCTCCGGTTCAAATGTAGCCCCATTATGACCCTTATGGACATCACAGCCCTTATTCGCTCAAAATAGGCATTTTGGGCGGTTTTACGGACACCACGGCCCTTATCCGCCGCTTTTCATGGGTTAACTCCGCTTTTCCGGTGAAATAACGGCGCTGATGTCCTTAAGGTTCCGCACTTTGCTGCCTTTCCGCAAGCTTAACGTCTCTCCTGTCCGTAACGTTTAGCTAGTCACTTGAACAACCGTTGCGTGCCTGGCTACTTTCTTAACGGGGGGCCATTCACGCGTATGAAGGGTTTTGAGACAGTCCTGTTCATTTTGCAAATAGCCATGTTCAAGAAAGATTGCTATAATTAAATGACATTTGAATAGAAACGTATATTCCCTTTAATTATTCTTTTGACACTTCCGGCCCATATTTTGCCCTTAGGGCAGATGTGGGTTTATGTTATTTTGTGAGGATGATAGTATGAAAGAGCGAATTAAAGAAGTTATCGAAAGCATTGTTGAAAGAAAATAAAAGGATTCCCCAGGAAGTCTTAAATTATGAAGTGATGGCGAGGTTGGCAAGAGGATGAACTGGAGTGATTTTGGAGAACGGAATAAACGGCTGAATCCCTTGTGGAGCCTGGGCGCAGGGATGAATCTCGGCGAGCTTCAGCCGTATAAGGAGATGATTGCCCTCAGCGTATTGCTGCAGGTCTATTATCTGGAGCTGGAATCGGATGAACAGCGGTCCAAAGAGGATCTGGTGAATCTGGCCTGGCGCTCATTAGAACGCTTCGGAATTGCGAAGCTCGGGAGTCCGGAATCGGTGGAGCGGCTGGTGGACGGGCTGCTCTGGAGCGGCAACGGCGGGGATTTCGAGGCTAATTATTATGATGATCATTCCCGGCAGATGACGGTGCAAAAGTATAAGTATTTCGCTGTAGATGAGGATGCTACCCGCACGAGCTGGGAGGAGAACGGGACCACCATCTACCAGCTCTCCGAGTATGCGATGGAGCTGATCTTCATGAGCCACGAGATTATTGACGAATTCCAGATCAGCATTAAGCTGCTGGAGATTCAGATGCATATCAAGCATGGCCGGGTTACCCGGGCGATGCAGGATGTCAATGAGCTGATCTCGCGGGTGCGGAAGATGATTCAGCAGCAGCAGGAATACCGTAATGCGCTGCGCCGCAATCCGAAGCATATCTTCAGTGAATACGGCACGCAGCGGCATCAGCGGCTGGAGGAGATCCATCAGCAGTTCGATGAAGAACGGAAGCATTTCGATAACATCCACCGCTCGCTGGCCCGGCTCGCCAATGATGAGAAGGATGTGATTGACTTCAATGAGCTCCGCCTGCTCTCGGAGCGGGTGGAGCTGTCACGGAGAGTGCATGATGAGCTGGCCGGGGTCGTTTTGAGTATTTTTGAGGCGGAAACGAATCTGAGGCTGAACTTCCCGGAGCTGTTCTGGGGCGCGGCGGGCTTCAACTTCCGGACCCATGTGTGGGAGGAGTGGGTGAAGCCTGAGGGACTGCCGGACGGAGATAGTCTCGGGACCTTAATAGAGGGCCTGTTCTCCCCCAGCCAGGACTTCATCTATCCGCTGGCCTGGGCCTGGGAAGAGCAGGATGTCGGGTTCCTCCCGGAGGAACTGCCGGACACGCTGGATGACGCCGGGGAAGACGAAGAGATTCAATATATCCCTAAAGGCATAAACTGGGCCGGGGTAACTGAGCTATGGCTGCCTGTCTTCACGGAGCTTGCCGCACATGGAAGCTTTACTTTATCGGCGGAAGCCTTCTCGGAGGAAGATCAGCTGCGCTGGGCAGCTAACCCTAATGCGGTGGATTTGTGGATACAAATGTTCCATGCCGAAATTACGGTACAGGAACAGGAAGCGGAAGGTCACGGCGGAGCGGATGAATGCCAGAAGCTGATTGGGCATCTGATGATGAACCATCCGGAGCTTGAGAGCCTGCGGGGCAAGGTGCTGCGCACAACCATCCGGGCCGGGCGGCAAGGCAGCATCCGCTTCCCCGGTCTTGAGATCAGTCCTTATACCATTACTATAGTAGAGAATAGAGTTGATTCAGCATGAGTTATTCGTTAGAGCAAGTACAACAGGCTTCAAGGCTGTTCTTCGATCTGCTGCGCCGGAAAGTCATTTCCCTGGATGATCCTGCAGCGGCAGAATGCCTGCAAGATACGGCTGCTTATGATGCCCTGCAATATGTAGCCAAAGAAGCCGGCTGCCGGATTATGAACTCCGGTCACCGTCTTCATTTGCTGGTCAGTCCGATCGGTTCCGGCTTCGCCAGCAACTTCACCCAGCTGCGCAATAAATATTCGCGGATCGAGCGTAAGACACATCTGCATATCATTAATGTGGTTATTCTGGTCTTCCTCGCCGAAATGGATCAGGATGATCAGCACTTCAAGCCGGGCCAGGACAGCATGTCCTATATTCAGCTTGCGGATCAGGTGTCCGTCATCCTGCAGACCTGGATGGATATGGACGGGGACGGCAGCTTCAGCAAGCAGTGGCGGCTGGATATCCAGGCTATGCACCGGGTATGGGCCAGCCTTTTCATGCAGACCAAAAGCCAGGAGGACGGTGATTCGCTGACTCGCGGTGCCGGTTCCCGGATCGGCCTGATTCACGAAGGGATGAAGCTGCTGGAGGAAGAGCATCTCGTGTTCATCTCGGAGAATGAGAAACGGATTTTCCCCCGGGAGGAGCTGTATGAGCGGATGCGTTATCTCTATCATGATGTGGACCGTTATAAAGAGCTGAAGACACTGATTGGCCGGACACTAAGCGGGAAGGAGGATGAAGCCCATGCCGCGCATTGAGCGAATCCGTATCGCCGGACTGAAATATGAGAAAATGCTGAAGAAATACGAGGATATGGTCCTTGACCTTTGCAACGAGGAAGGCCCGGCCAATACCCTGATCACCCTGATGAACGGCGGGGGCAAGGGCGTGCTGCTGCAGTCAATCTTCCAGCTGTTGATGCCCAAAGCGGCCTGGGGCAAAGATAATGAGAATCAGGTCGAAGCTTTTTTCCATAATCATAAAAAACAGCTGAAGCCCTACACCTTCCATGTTGCCATTGAATGGCGGCTTGACGGTACGGAGCGGATCGAGTACATAACTACGGGGATTGCCATGACAGCCCAGCATTCTATGGATCAGCTGGAGATCAAAGTGGACTACCTGCTCTATGCACTGCTGAATTATGAGGAGAATGCCGAGCTTAGCCTGACCACGCTGCCGTTATATGATCAGGAGCTGGGCAGTCCGGCCAGCTTCGAAATGATTCAGCAGTTTGTCCGGGAGCGGCGCAACGAGATTGTTGTATTCGGCAGCCACAGCTCCGATCTGAAGAAATATTATGCCTTCCTTGCAGATAAGGATATTCATATTGATGAATGGCGGAATATGCGGCGGATCAACGGGGAAGAAGGCGGCATCAAAGGGTATTTCCAGAAAAATGATGCCTTCACCAACCATAACCTGTTCGAGCGGCTGATTCTTCCGGAGATCGGCTCCAGCCTGAACGGCAGCATGGGCGAGGATGAAGGCTCGCTGCAGCGGATGTTCATTGACACCGCGACGGTTGCCCAGCGTCTGCCGATGCTGGAGCAGAGGGAGCGGGCTTTTGACGAATTCACTACATTTGCCGCACCGCTGTATGAGGCAGTTAAGCAGGGGACCGAGGCTGACCGGAGCTTTCTGGAGACAGAACGGCTTGGACAGCAGTTGTCAACGGTCATCTATGATGAACTGAAGAACGCTGAAGATAAACGCCGCAGAACTGCGGATGAGCTGGCCGGGCATTACCAGGAAGCGAAGCAGCTGAAATTCGAGACGGACAATCTGAAATACCTGCGTCTGAAGGAAGAGCATGACGGCAAGGCGGATGATTTCAAAGCGGTGTCGGATAATCAGACCCGGGCTAAGCAGCGGCTGGAAGAATCGAAGAAGAAGGAGAAGGAGCTTGAGGTCGCCCACTATCTGGCAAGACGCAAGCTTCAGCTCCGGCAAATCGGACAATGGCAGAAGGAAATCGAAGCGATTGAAGGTTCGCTTGAGATGAAGGAACGCCAGGAAGTGATTCAGGGGGCCAAGCAGGAGCTGAGGGCAAGTTGGGATGAGGTATACCGGCTCTGGCAGGTACAGCTTCAATTCTATAGCGGCCGCCAGCAATCCCTTGCAGCTGAAGAGACCGTTCTGCGTAAAAGCCGTGAAGCACTTCTGCTCGAACTCGGCGGACTGGACAGGAAGATTCATGAATTAACGGCTGCAATCCGCCAGTATACAGAGGATCTGGGGGTGTTCGCCTCCCGCCACGGACAGGAGGCGGCGCATGGTCCGGCAGCGGCCCTGCAGCGGACGCTGATCGCAGCCCGGACCACTGCTGAGAATATCACTGCCCTGAATGAGCAGCGCAGGGCAGCGGAGGAAGAGAAGCTGGCACTGCACACCAGGCATACCCGGCTGGCTGAGAAGCTGCTTGGAGCAGATGCCCAGGCAGAAGAGCTTACTGAGCGGCTGGAAGGCCAGATGAACAAGGAATCACAGCTCTGGTCGCAGGTGGTCGTGCTGCTGGAGATGTATGAAGAGCATCAGCAGCTGGGAACGACGGCATTGTTCGAAGCGAAGGCACTGATCCAGGAGCGGTTCATCCGCAGACTGGATGACGCCGAGCAGCAGACCAAGCGGCTCAGACGCGAATATTATCATCAGCTGCTGGATGTGGAGCTGCAGCAGGAAGCCTATTGGCTGCCTAACAGTGATATTGTGACGGTAAAGGATGCTCTGGATGCTCTGAAGATCAGCTCCATGACGGGAAGTGCTTATCTTAACGACCAGCCTTATCTGGTCCGTGAAGAAAAGCTGGAGCGCCATCCGCTGCTGCCGTACGGCCTGATCGTCACCAAGCGTGAATCGGCCAGGCTGCAGCCGGATATGCTTAACGAGCTTCTGCTCAAATCACCTGTTCCGGTATTCATCCGCGAGGAAATGGCTGACGCGGCTGAAGCCTCCTTCCGGCTGCTTACCCATCAGGGGCCGCAGATGGTGCTGCAGCCGGACCGCTTCCTGGAGTGGAAGCGGGGAATCGCCTCCAGACTGAAGGAGCAGGAGGAAGAGCTGCAGGGCGCCGAAGGTTATCTGGCGAAGCTGAAATCAGCCAGACAGGAGTATGACCGTCTGCTTCAGGGTGAGCATACCGTAAGCTTGCGGACCCGGCAGAAGACTATAGCGGCTCTACAGCAGGAGCTTGGCAAAAGCCTGAATGAATTGAATGCAGAGCTTTCGCGCAATGAAGAGCTCTTGGCAGGAGTATCCAGGGGACTGGCTGACAGTGAAGCGGAGCGCACCGGGCATGAGGCTAAGGCTGCAGCGCTTCGTGAGTGGAGTGAACGGAGCCGGAAGCAGGAGCAGGACTATAAGGACAAGCAGCAGTCAACAGATCATAAGACTAATCTCAGCAAAGAGATTGCCGCTCTGGATCAGCAGCTGGCGCATCTCTTCGCTGAGATGAACACCATCGCTCTCCAGCGGGAGAAGTGGATAGGCGATGCTAAATATTCTGTGTTTCCGCGACTGCAGAACTGGTTCCCGGAAATTCATTTCCCGGGCGAACCTGCTGCTGCACCTGAACCGGAGACAGAACAGAATAGCCAAGTACCGGATGAGGCGGTACAGGACAAGCTGCTGCAGCTGCTGAGCACGGTCGAGAGTCTGCAGCAGTCGCTCAGCCGGAATGAGCTGGAGATCCGTACCAGAGCTGCCCAGATCAAAGCAGCCGGAGAACAGCTGGCGGAGCTGGAAGCTGTACTGCAGCAGGTCGATGCCGGATGGAGCGCTGCTCCCGAGCCGCAGGACCCGCCGGACGCAATCCAGTCGGCCAGAGCAAGGCAGAAGTCCGATACTGTTATACTGGATGAGGATTATCAGCATATCCGCGACTCCTATATCCGCTGCCAGACGGAGCTGGACAGCCTTAAGAAGGAGCTGGTGAAGTCCGAGAAGTCCATTAAGGAGAAGCATGAACGTTCCGCAGAAATCTGGCGTGAATCCCTCAGTCAGAAGGAGGAAGAGATCAGCGCCCGCTTCCGCGAGAATGAGCATTTGCTGAACTCCTGCAAGCAGGCTCTCGCTTCCATGGATCAATGGCTGCAGACCCTTGCGAATCAGAGTAAAATTATGGATACGCATGTAGAGCAGCGTGTTCACCTGCGGGATGTGCCGGAAGAGCTGAAGCTAGGTGTACGGGAGAGCTGTGAGCCGCTGGTTGCAGACTGGCTGCTGCGCAGCAGGGAAAGCCGCAGCCGGCGTGCAGACCTCTCGCGCAAGGTCAAGGAGGAGAAGACAGCGCTAAGCGGCAGACTGGCTAAATCCGGATGGAATCCGGAGCTCGAGACCAAAATTCAGGAACGCCTGAACACGGTTCACTGGGACGATTTCCAGGTTGCGCTGCAGGTGCTGGATTCCATGCTCCAAAGCTCGCGTGATCAGATTGAGAGCATCCGCAGCGACAAGGAGGATATGGAGCTGTCCCGCAAGCTGTGGGTCGGACGGGCGGCGAAACGGGTTGTACAGATTGTTGACATTCTCAAGCGGATGGAACGCCGGATGATCATTCATAATGAGAACGGGCATGCGTTTCCGCTTGTACGCATGAATTACAAGAATATTAATATTCCGCGTACAACGGATGATATAGAGCCGCTGGTCAGCGAATATTTCAACCGCTGCATCAGCAGCCTGATGGAGAAGTATCCGAAGATCGAACAGGTGCCGGCGGCGGCCGTCCGGGATCTCATCAGTGACGGACGGATGGTCTATGCTGCACTCCAGAACCGGTTCCCGGTACTCCAGGTGTACAAGCCGGTTACGGAGAATTATTTCCTGTATGCCGCCCCGGAAGAATATCATTATTCCGACTGGGAGGTTATCAACCGCGGAGCGCTAGATGAGGCTGTCGGCAGCGGAGGCCAGCGCCAGTCGGTTCAGCTGCTGGTGGCGATGATGATTATGACCCACAAGCGTGTCAACCGCGAGAATAAAGGCTGGACGGTATTCCTCTACGATAACCCGTTTGGCGAAATGGTCTCCAATAACGTGCTTGATCCGGTATTTGAGATATCCAAAGCGCTTAAGTTCCAGTGGCTGATTGTTACGCCGCCGGAGCTCGTGAAGAATGATGTCAGCATCCGTTTTGGCGTGTACTGGCAGCTCTATTTTGGCGGGGATAAAGGGGATGCGCTGGATTCTACCCTCATTAAGGGCGGCCGCAAGCTGATTCCTGCCTCATTATTCTAGTATTATTAAACTTATATAGACGGGTGGTAGTTCAGCAATGTTGAATTTACAATCGGCAACTAAATTAGCAAACGGTGTAGAAATGCCATGGTTTGGTCTGGGTGTATTCAAGGTGCAGGAAGGCCAAGAGGTGGTTGACTCGGTCAAAGCGGCGATCAAAGCCGGCTACAGAAGCATCGACACAGCAACCGTATATGGCAACGAAGAAGGTGTTGGTCAGGCTATCCGTGAATCCGGGGTTGCCCGCGAAGAGCTGTTCATTACGACCAAGGTTTGGAATAACGATCAGGGGTATGAATCGACGCTGGCTGCCTTTGACCTGAGCCTCAGCAAGCTGGGACTCGATTATGTGGATCTGTATCTGGTGCACTGGCCGATCAGAGCCAAATATAAGGACACCTGGCGGGCGCTTGAGCGGCTGTATGCAGACGGCAAGGTCCGGGCAATCGGCGTCTCAAACTTCCAGATTGATCATCTGGAGGATCTCTTGGGCAGTGCCGTGGTGAAGCCTATGGTGAACCAGGTTGAGCTGCATCCGCTGCTTAGCCAGCTTGAGCTCCGCGAGTATTGCCGGGCGCAGGGAATTCAGATTGAAGCCTGGGCACCGCTCGCTCAAGGCCATCTGCTGGACAACGAGGTCATTGCTGAAATTGCAGCACACCATAATAAAACCCTGCCTCAGGTTATCCTGCGCTGGGATCTGCAGAACGGAATTGTGACCATTCCCAAATCCGTTAAAGAAGAGCGGATTACCGCTAACGCTGATATTTTTGACTTTGAGTTATCTGCGGATGAAATGGCCCGGGTGGATGCACTGAATGCCGGCCGGCGGTTCGGGTCACATCCGGACCGGTTCAACAACGAGTAATCTTCCGGAGGCAATACTCATATATTAACTAGACTCGGATACAAGATTAGGAGGGATGGAACTATATCCCATCCTGCGCGTAACCGATATAGTATAGAGGAGATATGACTAGCCGGAGGGGTATAAATGAATTTAAAAGGTTTACGGGCAGCGCTGGTTACCATTCTGATAGCTGTACTGCTGCTGCCGCTTGCACCTAACCGGGCTGCGGCTGCAGTTCCTGATCATACGGAGTCGTTCTATGTAAATGATTTCGCGGATGTAATTGATCAGAAGACCGAGAATTATATGGTTAATTACGGAGTGAAGCTGCATCAGCAGACCGGCGCCCAAGTAGTGCTGGTTACGGTAGATTCTACGAATGGAACTCCGATGGAGGAATACGCGACATCGCTCTTTAATTCCTGGGGGGTTGGCTCAGCTGATAAGAATAACGGCGTGCTGCTGCTGCTCTCCATTAAGGATGACGATTACTGGGCCGTTCCGGGCAAAGGGCTCGAGGACACGCTGAATGACAATGTACTGTCACAGATCCTCTCTGAGTCACTGGAGCCGGATTTCGCCAAGAAGGATTACAGCGCCGGTGCACGCAAAACCTACGGCTCATTAATTCAGCGCCTCGGGGGAGTGTATACAGAAACGCTCGGCTCCCGTAACTATGTCTCCGACAATGCCGGGGTGTTCAAGCAGGTGACCAAGGATTATCTGAATCAGTCCAGCAACCGCTATGCGGCGACGACAGGCAGCGGTGTCTATGTGGTGACGGTCAGTAACTCCGGAAATCAGACGCTGCAGGATTATACTTACAATAAATTCGCCGGAGTGGCAGCTGGCCCAAATGATGTGATGCTGGTGCTGGATATCGGCGGAGATAACTATCATGTGCTTCAGGGTAATAAGGTCGATAAAGTATTGACCAATGACATCATCGGCGGCATTCTGGATAGCATGCTAGAACCGCGGTTTGCGGCAAAAGATTACGCCGGCGGTGCCACCGCCACCGCAAATGCATTCTACAGCTTCCTCCTGGCCAGAGCAGACTCGGCTATGGAGCAGGCTGCTGCTTCTGCAAGCACTAAGCCGGCTGCAGCAGCAGTAACAGGCAGTAAGCCTGCTGTTTCCCCTGTGAAGCAGGCGGAGTCTACTCCGCTGACACCTGTATCCGGCGCGAAGGGAATCACCATCATGGTAATATTCCTGTTCATTGTAGGCCTGATCAGTCTGGCGGCAGCTGCCCGCAACCGTTATATTGCCCGTTATGGAATCCGGATTAACCCGCACAGCCAGCGGAATATCCGCCGCTTCGGTGTCTGGACCGGGCAGCCGGGTTATGGTTATAGACCAAGAAGACACAGACACCGGCCGCATCATCATTATGATTCATCCTCCGGCAGCTCACACAGCAGCTCCTGGGGCACGAACCGCGGCGGTGGAGGTTCATCCGGCGGCGGAGGTGCGGGGCGTTCCTCTTCGTCCCGCAGAGAAACGAACCATGGAGGAGGAGGCTCCTCCAGCGGCGGAGGTGCAGGACGTTCCTCTTCCTCCCACAGGGAAACGAACCATGGCGGTGGAGGTTCATCCAGCGGCGGCGGCTCCGGCCGGCACTCCTCCGGTTCATCGGGTGGAGGCGGCAGTTCCGGCGGTGGCGGCAGCGCGAGCAGCGGCGGCGGTGTAGGCAGACACCGTTGATGCCTTCTATCAAAATGCCCACAGCAACGTCAAGATCAGCCCGAAGCGGGCAGGTCTGGCGTTGTTTTTTTATGGATAAACGCCTATGCCGCTGCTCTGCTTACTGCTGGTACAGGGGAAATAAGAGCAGAAGTGCCCTTGATATCGCAATGGAACTATACCCATTCTGCATATAATAGATATAATGTGGAGGATAGTTTCTTGAAGGGGGATGAACCACACGATGAGCATACCTGTATTGATCCGGCAGATGGGAGATAACGATATTGCCATCATTCACGGCGGGTTATTATCGCATGATGTGAGCAAGCCGCTGGACTATATTGAGTCATGCTGGAAGGAGAATCTGGCCGGGCAGCGGATGACACTGCTTGCGTTCCGCGGCCATGAGTTTGCAGGATGGGGGCATGTTGTTTTTCAGCCGCAGTATTCTTATTTTGCAGACAATCAGATTCCGGAGATTCAGAATTTCGATATTATTCCTCCTTTCAGGCACCGCGGGATAGGGAGTGTATTGGCGGAAGCGCTTGAAGAAGCGGCGTTCGCCAGATCTAGGACAATCGGTATCGGCTTCGGGCTGTATGCCAGCTATGGAACTGCACAAAGAATGTATATCAGACGCGGTTTCATCCCGGACGGCCGAGGATTGATGTATGATAACATACCTGCTGAACCCGGCAGCCAGGTCCGTGTTGATGATGAGTTAACGCTGTATCTAACAAAATCGAGATGAAACTTACAGCTGCTCTGCGGGCAATCTTAACAAACTGAAACTTTTAAACTTCCAGATTCGTCTATTATGAATTAAGCGAGTTATGGATTTATACATTATCAGTTTGGTTTAGGGAGGCTAACCAGTAGTGAATTCTGCATCATCTTTACCGCAGCGCAGCACCGTCCGCAAGAAGAAGAAACCGGCCCGCAAGCGGAAGAAAAGGGGATTCTTCCGTACATTATTCCGGGTGTTTATGATCTGTTTCATCCTGCTGATTGCAGCCGGCAGCTGGTTCTATCTGGCTCCGTCGGCACGTAATACACGTTATCTGCTGGCCGATACACTGATTACAACACAGCATCGCTATATGGCGAAATATATAATTGGTGAGGACGAGCTGAAGAACAGGGTCACCGAATACAATCAGCGGTTTCAGGAGATGGGCAATGAGTTGGATACCCATGACATTGCACCGGACCCTGTCGCTCCAGAGAAGCCGCTGGTCGAGATTGAAGAGGTTACAGGCAGCGGGTACAGCGGCTATGTTATGATCGTAAACGACCCGACTAAGGTGCGCCTGGGAGTGCCCAATAAAATCGGTTCAGGGGAAAAGGTCTCCAGTATGGTCGCCCGGACAGGGGCAATCGCCGGGGTGAACGGCGGCGGCTTCGCTGATCCGAACTGGAAGGGCAATGGCTTTAAGCCGATTGGACTTGTGATCTCGCAAGGGAAGCTGTATTACAACGGACTAGGCGGCAAGAAGTCTACGCAGATCGTCGGGCTGGACAAGGAAGGTAAAATGATTGCCGGAAACTACACGTTAGATGAGCTGAGTAAGCTCGGTGTGCAGGAGGCGGTTACTTTTCAGCCGCGGATCATCGTGAACGGTAAAGGCCAGATCAAGAATGCTGCCGAGGGCTGGGGAATTGCGCCAAGAACGGCGATGGGCCAGCGGGCAGACGGGGCACTGATCTTCGTGGTAATCGACGGCAGACAGCCCGGCTACAGCATCGGAGCGAACCTGTATGATGTACAGCAGATCATGCTGAAGCATGGTGCGGTGATTGCAGCGAATCTGGACGGCGGATCATCAACTGTGCTGGTGAAGGACAACGAGATTCTTAACAAGCCGTCATCGCAGTACGGGGAACGTTATCTGCCTACGGCATTCCTGGTGTTCGAGCATCCCGAGCAGGCGGATATCAAGAATATCTGGGAAGGGCTGGACCCGTCCAAAATCGATGCCGGCAAAAAGCGGACACAGTAACAGCGGTACGCTGACTACACCGGGGTGTGCCAGGATATTTTAATATGGAAATAGTCCTTGATTAGAGGGGGAAGAGGTTTGACATTGCAGCAGCTCCGCTACGCGATCGAGATTGCGAACAGCGGCTCTATGAATGAAGCGGCCAAACGGTTGTTTGTGTCCCAGCCCAGCCTCTCCAATGCGATCAAGGAGCTGGAGAGCGAACTGGGGATAACCATCTTCGAACGCAACAACAGGGGGATCAGCATCTCTGCGGAAGGTATGGAATTTCTGGGCTACGCCCGGCAGATTATTGAACAAACCGAATTTATGGAGAACCGCTATACCGGCAAAAAGCGCAGCCCGATGTACTTCGCAGTCTCCACCCAGCATTATGCGTTTGTTACGGACGCTTTTGTGAAGCTGATGAATGAGAGCAAGGTGGAGGAGTATAATTTCAGCCTGCGGGAGACACAGACCTTCGAGATTATCGAGGATGTGCGTACGCTGCGCAGTGATATCGGCATTCTGTATATTAACGAGAGTAATTATAAGGTGATGAACAAGCTGTTCAGTGACGGGAATCTGAAGTTCACTCCGCTGTTCAATACGAATCCGCATGTGTATGTGCGGGCCGGACATGCTCTGGCTGCTAAAGAGCGGATCAGCACGGAGGATATCTTGCCGTATCCCTACATTACCTTTGAGCAGGGGGATAACAATTCCCTTCATTTCGCGGAAGAGATGCTTAGCTTCACACAGATTGAGAAGAATATTAAGGTTACTGACCGGGCTACCCTGACTCACCTGCTGCTGGGAAGCAGTTCGTATACGATAGGCACGGGCATTATGGCCTCAGAGCTGATTGATGCGGGGCTGGTGACGATTCCTTTTGACAGCAGGGAAGTGTTCTCTGTCGGCTGGATTGCCCACAAGGACCGCAGGCCGAGTGAGATCATGGCGGCTTATATTGAGATTCTGAATGATCTGGTGTCGGGGAAATATTTCGAGCTGGAATCATTCCTACTATAACTGCAGGAGGGACGCATGATTAGTCCAGGTACCCAATCGACAAGAACAACACCGCCCTTTCGCTACGACATTGTCGGAAGCTTCCTGCGCCCGGAGGGGTTGAAAATAGCACGCACCCGGTATGCCGAGGGCGAAATTACCGCTGCGGAGCTGCGTGAAATTGAGGATATTGAGATTGCCAAACTGCTGGTGCAGCAGAAGGAGCTGGGGCTTAAGGCAGTAACCGACGGCGAGTTCCGCCGTTCCTGGTGGCATTTGGATTTCTTTTTCGGCATTCAGGGAACGCAGAAGATTACGCTCGGACAGCCCGGCACGGCGAAAGATCAGGTCAACCGCGCAGAGAGCTTCAAGATCAGCGGCAAAATCGCATTCGGCGAGCATCCCATGGTCAAGGACTTCACCAGACTGCAGGAGCTGGCCGGCGGCATGCTGACCAAAATGACAATACCTTCCCCGGCCCTGTTCCATTTCGTGCAGGATTATAACGGGAATGAGGTATACACGGATACCAAAGCCCTGTATGAGGACATTATTGCGGTGTACCGGACCGCCATTCAGGCCTTCTATGATGCGGGCTGCCGGTATCTGCAGCTGGACGATACGACCTGGGGGACGCTGTGCAGCGGCAGACACCGAGCGCATCTTCGCAGCAGAGGAACCGATCCGGATCAGCTGGCGAAGGACTATGTCCGGCTGATCAATGAGAGCATCGCCGAACGTCCGGCGGATATGACCATTGCGCTGCATGTATGCAGAGGCAATCTGCGTTCAACCTGGTTCGCTGCCGGGGGCTACGGGCCGGTTGCCGAAGAGCTTTTCGCTAATGCCAGGGTCGATGCGTTCTTCCTTGAATATGACAATGAACGCTCCGGTGATTTCGAGCCGCTGCGCTTCATCCGCGATCAGTTTGTCGTACTCGGACTTGTAACTACGAAGCATGGCGGTCTGGAGAACAAAGAGCAGCTAAAGGTCCGGATTGCCGAAGCGGCGCAATATGTCGACCTCAATCAGCTGTGCCTCAGCACCCAGTGCGGCTTCGCCTCCTCGGAGGAAGGCAATATTTTGACGGAAGAAGAGCAATGGGACAAGCTGCGGCTGGTGATTGAGACGGCGGATGAGGTCTGGGTATCCAGCTCTGGCGAGAATGATCTAAGTAATTGACAGACCCCTTCCGGCCGCAGTATCATTGCACATAATAACTGACAACAACACAAGCGATGAAGAGAAGAGTAAGCAGGCGGCGCGTTCACAGAGAGCTCCAGGATGGTGAAAGGGGGCAGCGAAGAACCTGATCTGAAAAAAGTCTCCGAGCTGCATACGGAATTAGGCCTTGCGCTTAAGGATGGTATGCCGGGATCTCCCGTTACAGAGATAGGGTATAAGCGTGATGGCCGTACCCGAAGAGGCGGGTCGTGGCAACATGTCCGCAAACTGGGGTGGTACCGCGAAGCTGACTTTAAGCTCTCGTCCTCAAGATTATAATCTTGAGGACGGGGGCTTTTTTGCTTTTTCAGAGCATAGTCTGGTTTGGCGTAATTTCAAATAAACTGTAGAGGTGATTAATTGTGCATTGGGCAGAAAGAATAGCAGGCCGGCTGATAGAGAACCATCCGGAGCGGCAGACGTTTGTATGTGCATCAGGGATCAGTCCGTCAGGCCAGGTACATATCGGAAATTTCCGGGAGATTGTGACTACGGCTTTTGTAGCCAAGGCGCTGCGGAAGGCGGGGAAGGAGGTGCGCTTTATTTTCTCCTGGGATGACTTTGACCGGTTCCGTAAAGTGCCTGCAAATGTAGACCCCGGGTTCGTGCAGTACATTGGCATGCCGTACGCTCAGGTTCCGTGTCCCTATGGCTGTCATGCCTCCTACGCGGCACATTTCGAGGCGGAATTCGAGCGGGCGCTCGGAGTCTTCGGGATTAGGCCGGAGTTCATCTACCAGAGCCGGGAATACCAGTCCGGCCGTTATTATCCGGAAATTCTGCATGCGCTGCGGCACCGGGAGGAAATCTACGATATTCTGATGGCGTTCAAAACAGGGGAGAGCTCGGCGGAAGACCGGGCAGCCTACTATCCGGTGAATATTTATTGCAGGCAATGCGGCAAAGATTCGACCACACTGCACCATTTCAATGACACAGCGGAGACTGTAGCATACAGCTGCAAATGCGGTCACAGCGAGACCCTGAGTGTAACGCAGGCGGACAATATGAAGCTGCACTGGAAAATCGACTGGCCGATGCGCTGGAAGCTGGAGCAGGTGGACTTCGAACCGGGGGGCCGCGATCATTCCTCGGAAACGGGAAGCTACAATGTAGCAGCAGTAATCTCGGAGCGGATCTTCGGCAACACACCGCCGATGTATGAGCCATACGAATTCATTAGCATCAAAGGCAGTTATTCCAAAATGTCGGGCTCATCGGGACATCATTATACACCCGATGATCTGCTGAACATCTACGCCCCGGAGAATATCCTTTTTCTGTTCGCCAAATACCAGCCGGGTGCTGCTTTTCATATCGGGTTCGATGAGGATGTGCTCCGTAATTATGCGGAGTTCGAAAGATACGCGGCCGGGTATGCTGCGGGAACACTAAGCGGCGATTACGCGGCAGCCCTCGGGTTATCGCTGCCGAGTGAATCCGCAAGGAAGGCGCCAAGCTTCAGCCAGATTGCCGGTCTGCTGCCGCTCATCAATTTCAGCAGAGAACGTCTCCGCGGTATTCTGGCACAGGCTGGCGAGGAGCCGGATGAAGAGCAGCTGCTGCAGACTGCAGACCGGGCAGAGCACTGGCTCAGAAACTGGATGCCGCACAAGCTGGTTACCTTCAATTCCTCACCGAACCTGGCCTATTACCATTCGCTGACTGCCGAAGAGCTGAAATGGCTGCGCAGCTTATGCGGCCTGCTGCGGAGCAGCAAGCTGAATGATCAAGAGCAAATGACTGCGGTCTACGCTATCTGTCACCATGAGGACAAAAAAACAATGCGGGCTCAGCAAAAAAGGCTGTTCACCATCATCTATCAGCTGGTGCTGAATGCGGATGAAGGGCCGCGTCTGCCGATGCTGATTCAGGCGGCAGGGACGGAAAAAATGCTGCTGCTGCTGGATTTATGAATGACACGGGACTGCCCTTTACGGGATATATCGAAGAGAGGTATAATATACAAGACTGTTTTTAATCAAATGTTGGAAAGTGAGCGGTAAATATATGGGTCGTAAGTGGAATAATATTAAGGAAAAGAAGGCATCCAAGGATGCTAATACAAGTAAGGTCTATGCCAAGTTTGGTGTAGAAATCTATGTAGCCGCGAAGAAGGGCGAGCCTGACCCGGAATCGAACCGTGCACTGAAGGTCGTTCTGGAACGTGCCAAGACTTACAATGTGCCGAAGGCCATTATTGACCGTGCACTGGAGAAGGCGAAGGGCAGCGGCGACGAGAACTATGTTGAGCTGCGTTATGAAGGCTTCGGTCCAAGCGGTTCGATGATTGTTGTCGATGCGCTGACCAATAACGTTAACCGTACGGCTCCGCTGGTCCGTTCGACCTTCAGTAAGAATGGCGGCAACATGGGTGTCAGCGGTTCGGTAACGTATATGTTTGATCCGACTGCCGTAATCGGGGTGGAAGGTAAATCTGCGGATGAAGTGATGGAGCTGCTGATTGAAGCAGACCTCGATGTCCGTGATGTGCTGGAAGAGGAAGAAGCCGTAATTGTCTATGCTGAGCCGGACCAGTTCCATGCTGTACAGGAAGCGTTCCGCAGTGCTGGCATTACTGAGTTTACCGTAGCCGAGCTGACGCTGCTGCCGCAGAACTATGTGGCCATTCCTGAGGATGCGCAGGCACAGTTCGAGAAGCTGATTGATGCACTTGAAGAGCTGGACGATGTACAGCAGGTGTACCATAACGTGGATTCGGAAGAATAGAATCTCCGGATTAAATAGAAGAGGACAAGCAGATAACATATGCTTGTC
This sequence comes from Paenibacillus sp. MMS20-IR301, assembly GCF_032302195.1. NCBI lineage: Bacteria > Bacillati > Bacillota > Bacilli > Caryophanales > Paenibacillaceae > Paenibacillus > Paenibacillus sp. MMS20-IR301. Next base: position 2,042,020 of record NZ_CP135275.1, on the reverse strand, counting down.
CTCTTTTTTTAGAAAGTACCTGATTAAGCTTCATGAAAAAGCTGCACTTTGTGGGGTTGATCTTTGGGGTTATTTTTATGATCTGCTCAAATACTGGCTGGTCAGCGAGTGCTTCCCGTCTTCCAGCAGCTGCCGCGGAGTACCCTCGAAAATCACCCGGCCGCCGCTCGAGCCGCCTTCAGGCCCCATGTCAATAATCCAGTCGGCGTTGCGGATGACATCGAGATTATGCTCAATAACAATGACTGTATTCCCGGCATCGACCAGACGGTTCATGATCTCCAGCAGATGGGTGATATCCGACATATGCAGTCCGGTAGTCGGCTCGTCCATAACATAGATACTGCCTTGCTTGTGCAGTTCACTGGCCAGCTTGATTCGCTGGCATTCCCCGCCGGATAAGGTGCTGAGCGGCTGCCCGAGCGTCACGTAATTCAGTCCTACATCATTCATTGCCTGCAGCTTGCGCACAACCTCCTTGAGCTTGAAGAAAGACAGGGCCTCCTCGGCGGTCATTTCCAGTACATCGGCAATGGATTTCCCGTCCAGCTTGTACTCCAGCACCTCTTCTTTGAACCGTTTACCGCCGCAGACCTCACAGGCCGTCTTAACACTGTCGAGGAACGCCACTTCCGTATAGACCACACCAAGTCCCTGGCAATTCTCGCAGGCGCCTTTGGAGTTGAAGCTGAATAACCCGGGACTGACTTTATTGGCTGAGGCAAAAGCCTTCCTGATATCGTCCATCATCCCCGTATAGGTAGCGGGGTTAGAGCGGGTCGAGGTACCGACCGAGGACTGGTCGATGACGATGGCATCCGGGTGCTTCCGCAGGAACACCTCGTTGATTAGTGTGCTTTTCCCGGAGCCGGCTACGCCTGTTACCAGAGTCAACACCCCAGAGGGAATATCGACGCTGACATTGTTCAGGTTATGCAGAGTGGCACCCGTGACAGACAGCCTGCCTGTGGCCGGGCGAAACTGCTCTTTAATGGTCAGCGGCTGCTTCATATGATTGCCCGTCAGGGTACCGGAATCAAGCAGGTCGGCATAGCTGCCTTCATAGACAATAGTTCCGCCGCGGCTGCCGGCATACGGGCCCACATCGACGATATGATCCGCTGCCTGGATGACGTCCGGGTCATGCTCGACCACAAGGATGGTATTGCCTTTGTCGCGCAGCTTCTGCAGCAATTCGTTAAGCCGGTGAACATCCCGGGGATGCAGGCCGACACTCGGTTCATCAAAGATATAGACGACATCCACGAGACTGCCGCTTAAGTGCTTAACCATCTTCACCCGCTGGGACTCGCCGCCGGATAAGGTGTCGGTCTCACGGTCCAGGCTTAAATATTCCAGGCCGATATCCACCAGATGCTGCAGCCGGGCTGTTAATGCAGTTACTATCGGGGCAGCCAGCGGATCTTCGATTGCCTGAACGGCTGTAATCAGCCGGCTGATCTCCAGCGAGGACAGGTCGGCGATATTGTTGCCGTTAATCCGGCAGTTCAGTGCGGCCTGGCTGAGTCTGGCTCCCCGGCACAGATGGCAAGGGCCTTCGGTAATGTAAGGTGCCACCATCTTCTGGGTGCGCTCGGCCATGGTTTTGACATCACGCCTGATATATTTCCCGCTGAACTTCTCAATAATGCCCTCGAAAGTAAATTTAACGGCTTTGCCGCCAAGCTGCATCTCTACCTTGAACGGTTTGCCGTAGAGCAGCTGATTCATTTCGGCTTCACTGTAATCGGACAGCTTCTTGTCGTTGTCCAGCAGGCCGGATTGGGTGCAGATCGTCCAGTCCCAGCTGTCCACGCCATAATCCGGCAGCAGGATAGCGCCTTCGTTCAGCGATTTGCTCAGGTCAAGCGCTTTGTCCATATCGACTCCGAGCTTACGGCCAAGTCCGCTGCATTCCGGGCACATCCCCTCCTGGTGGTTGAAGGAAAAGGCATTGCCTTTGCCGACATAGGGCTGGCCGGTCCGGGAGAATAACATCCGCATCAGCGGAGCGATATCTGTAATGGTACCCATGGTTGAATGCGCCCCGCCGCCGAGCCGCTTCTGGTCAACAATCACGGCCATGCTCAGATTCTCAATGGCATCAGCATCGGGCTGCGGGAACCGCGGCAGAAAGTTGCGGACGAACATCGTGAAGTTCTCGTTCAGCAGCCGCTGGGATTCAGCAGCAACCGTGTCAAAGACGATCGAGGATTTGCCGGAGCCGGATACACCGGTGAAGATCGTGATTTTACGCTTGGGGATTCTCAGGGTAACATCCTTAAGATTATTCTCACGGGCACCGCGGATTTCGATATATTCCTGGGTCATAGTACCTTCCTTCAATCGTTATTTGGTATTCCTAATTTTAGATATCACTATTCTACCCATAATACGAGTATTGGGGAAGGAGAATGTTGAGGCACTGCTGCCCGCAGCAGCGTATATTCTTCTCCGGTTGTTGTCAAAATAAACCGGAACAGACAGTAAAGCACTTTAAGGAGGCAGAAGAGTGGAAGAGTATACGGCACCTGACAAAAACCTGATCAACACCGTCAAAGAACTGGATCAGGCCCCGGTTAACAGCCAGGAAGCGCAGCAGATGGAGCAGAAGAAAAGCGATATCCGCAAGGAATCCTTACGGGATGACAAAACGACGTACAAGAAAAACGAGCAGAACACGTATAAGTAAAGGATCGGATTAGACGGTTTTAATGAGCTGAGAGTGCATTTCACAGGCGGCAGGGATTCCTGCCGCTTATTCGTTATGGGGCAGCAGAGCATACCGGAAGTATAATGCGCTCTGCATAAAGCTATGGTACAACCCGGCAAAGTCGTGTATGCTGAATGTTGTTTACTGAAAACAAATGAAAAGTACATAGCAGGAGGAGTACCGCTGGATGGATGATTGGACGTTTGGCATGATTATTTTATTAGTTGTCTGCGGATTTCTGGCCGGATTAATTGATTCTGTGGCAGGCGGCGGCGGTCTGATTGCCATACCGGCATTGCTCGCTGCTGGGATTCCGCTTCCTCTGCTGCTGGGCAGCAACAAATTGGCCGGGACGATGTGCTCGCTGACCAGTACGGCTTCTTTCTTGCGGTCCGGTAAAATTGATTTCAAGCTGGTCCGGACGCTGATCCCGTTATCTATTATCGGCGCATTGGCGGGTACACTTACGGTCCGGCAGGTACCCTCAGAATTTTTGAAGCCGCTGGTTATAGTCATGCTGGTGGTGATCACAATTTACACTTTATTCAAAAAAGCATGGGGCGACGTGTCCACCTTCTCCGGCAGTGACAGCCGCGCACGGCTGACCGGAATTATTGCTGCGCTGGTAATCGGCTTCTACGACGGCTTCTTCGGCCCGGGCACCGGATCGTTCCTGATCTTTGCTTTCCTCATGATGGGCTTTGAGTTCGTGACAGCCGCCGGCAATGCCAAAATGCTTAATTTTACCAGCAATATTACGAGTCTGCTTACCTTTATCGCCCTCGGTTCGGTCAGTTACACCTATGGCCTCATTCTGGGTATCCCGATGGTGCTCGGTGCCGTACTCGGTTCCCGATTAGCCATCCGTAAAGGGGCTGCCTATATCCGCCCGCTGTTCATTACAGTCACTGTCATATTGATCGGGAAGCAAATTTGGGATACGATGCATTAAGTACAACTATTGGAGTGGATGAGATGGAAATCAGAAGAATACATAAGGAAGAAGCCTGGAAGCTGAGGCATGAAGTCATGTGGCCGGAGCGTGAGCCGGATTACATTAAGCTTGCCGATGATGAGCTGGGAGTACACTATGGCCTGTTTAGGGGAGAGCAGCTTGTCTCCGTATTATCCCTGTTTATCACGGGCAAGGAGGCGCAGTTCCGTAAGTTCGCTACGCTGGAGCTGGAGCAGGGTCAAGGCTATGGCAGCAAGCTGCTGCAGACCGTGCTGAAGGAAGCTGAGCAGGCAGGGGTAGAACGGATTTATTGCAATGCGCGGACGTATAAAGCCGGTTTTTATAAAAAATTCGGAATGAAGCCTACAGAGCAGGTGTTCAGCAAGGGCGGCAAGGATTACGTTGTTATGGAGCGTTTCTTCACTCCCGCGGCTGAGACGGACGGGGAGGGAGCGTAAGCCATGACCAGAAAGCTGTATTATGAATCGGCTTATTTGCAGGAATGGAGCACCACAATCAGCGGGTCATTAGAGCGTGAAGACGGAATCTACGTGACGCTTGCTGAGACTGCCTTCTATCCCCATGGGGGCGGACAGCCCTGTGATACAGGCTACATAGGACAGATTCCGGTGCTGGATGTGGTACTGGAAGGGGACGAGGTGCTGCATAAGGTGGCGCAGCTGCCGGAACAGCCTGCGGTTCATTGCCGGATCAGCTGGAGCCGGAGATTCGACCATATGCAGCAGCACAGCGGCCAGCATTTGCTCTCGGCGGTATTTCGCGAGCTGTACGAGGCAATGACGCTCAGCTTCCATCTGGGCAGCGATTATGCCACGATCGATATCCAGCTGCCGGAGCTGTCAGCGGCACAGCTGGCGGAGGCCGAGCACGAGGTTAACAAGCATATTTACATGAACCGCAGCATCACCAGTACCTTTGTTACGGCTGAGGAAATGGCTGCGCTGCCGCTCGTGAAGCTGCCGAAGGTGACCGAGAATATCCGGATCGTGGAGATCGAAGGTGTGGAGCATAATGCCTGCGGCGGTACACATGTGTCTTCAACCGGAGCGATTGGCATGATCAAGCTGCTGCGGTCCGAGAAGCAGAAGGGCAATATCCGGGTCACCTTCAAATGCGGAGGCCGGGCGCTGGACGAGTTCAATGACCATGTACGCATTCTGGCCCAGCTGTCCGCCAAATTCAATACCGGCAAGGATGAGATTCTGGACAGGATAGGGAAGTGGGAGCAGGAACAGAAGCTGCTGCAGGCCGAGCTGACTGCGGTTAAAGAACAGAATGATCTGTACTTGGCCAGAGAAATTCTGTCGGAGACGGAGCCGGGCAGCCGGGTAGTAACGCATGTCTCTGACACCAGAACACTTAAGGATCTGCAGAGTCTGGCAACGAAGCTAACAGCGCTAACCGAGCTGCCCGTTCTGCTGCTTACAGAAGCTGAGAACAAGGCGGTGCTTGCGCAAAGCGGAGCAGCCGGAATATCCTGCGGAGCATTCTTTAAGGAGCATCTGGGCGGCTTCCAGGGCAAGGGCGGCGGCAGTGACAAGCTGGCCCAAGCCGGTTTCCCGTCGCGGGAGGAGGCCCAGGCCTTCTATGATTTTGCCAAAAGACAGTTCTAATATACAGTAAATGAAGAGCTATGGAGGAATCCGTAGCTCTTTTTTCATTGCAGCAGTGAAAAGGAGTACGCTCCCGCCGAGGCTCGCCCTGGTGGGTGAATTTGTTCTGTTTTCTAGGTGCAGAGTTAAGGATTAATTAATAATTGCTGCTTTATACTCAGGGCATGAGCTTCATGAAAGGAGAATTCATTGTGTTCCTGAAAATTCTAAAAAAAGACCTGCGGCGCAAAAAGGTCATGAATACGGTTCTACTGGTGCTGATTACCCTGGCTTCAACGCTAGTCGCAAGCAGTTCCAGCCTGATGTACTCCACCTCAAAAGCGCTGGACAGCTTCATTACAGGCAGTAAAGTAGCAGACCTGAATATTACAGTGGAGAATAAGCCCGGATATACGGCAGACATTCAGAACTGGGTGAAGGATGAGCCGAAGGTCGCAGCCGTCTATACCTCGAAGCAAATTCCCTTAACACTGAATCAGATTGGCCTGCCTGAGGGCCGGACCGGCTTTTCCGGAAATACAAGTATAGTGCTGTCCGGCATCCCGGATCAGGTGAATCTGATCTTCGGAGAGGACGATAAGAGGTACACGCTTCATCAGGGGGAGATTGGACTACCGGCCAGCCTGATGCTGAGCAGCGGGGTTCAGCAGGGCGAGAAAATTACACTTCAGCTCGGAGAGTTCAGACAAACTTTCACCGTCAGCGGCTATTTCAAGGATGCATACATGGGAGCGGATCTGCTGGGCCTCAAACGCATGATGATTACAGCTGAAGATTTCACCGGGATTGAAAAGCAGCTGCCGGATGATACCTTACTTAGTCTTTGGAGCTTCACCGCAGCGCCTGGTGTGGCCCCGGCTGAACTCTCGAACGTCTTCGCCGGTGCTGATCTTCCGGTTAAATTTGAGGTCGACAAGTCGCTGGTATCCATGGCTTATATGACGGACCGCATTATCTCTGCGATGATGTTCGCGATCAGCCTGTTCCTGATCTTCATTGCGCTGCTTACACTCCGGTTCACAATTGTCTCTACCCTCCAGGATGAATACAAGGAGATTGGCATAATGAAAGCGACCGGGTTCAGGAGCATAGCCATTAAACGGCTGTATTTAACGAAATATATGGGTCTCTCCCTGTTTGGGGGTGCTGCGGGTCTAGGGATTAGTCTGCCGCTTACCGGTCTGATGTCGCGCAGGACTTCGCAGTATATGATTATGCCCGGCGGCAGCACCAGCATCATTATTTCAGCTCTCAGTACAGTGGCTATGATCGGCTTCATCCTGCTGTTCTGTCTGCTCTGTATGCGCAAAATTAATAAAGCTTCAGCAATAGATGCCATCCGGTATGGCCAAACCGGTGAACGCTTCAAGGCTTCACGCAGAATTCATCTGCATACAAGCCGGTTCCTGCCTGCCCCCTTATTTCTCGCGCTGAGTGATGTCCTGAACCGTCTGAAAAGCTACACCTCGCTCATTTTGACACTGATCCTGAGCACAGCTATTATGCTTATTCCGGTGAATCTGACGAATACGATCGTTACTCCTAAGTTTTTGGAGTATTTCGGTACGATCGAGGCAGATTTGTACAGCCAGACGGTGCTTGGCGACTTTTCTACCTCAGAGCTTGAGCACCGGAAGGCTGAGATTACACAGAAATTGCGGGAGAAGGGCTTCGATGTAACGCTTTCCGCCAATTATACCTTGAGAACCAAGTATATTTCGGATAACGGACAAGAGAACCGCCGGGTCAATGGACAGAAGAATGACCTGAATACATCCGTTTCCATTCTGGAAGGGACGGCGCCGGTTCTGAAGAATGAAATTGCGATAACTACCATTATGGCTGAAAAGTACGGCAAGCAGATAGGCGATTCAATTGATTTCGAAATAGACAGTGAACTAAGCACTTATCTTATTACCGGATTATTCCAAAGTATTTCGAACGAGGGTTATGCGGTCTGGATTGCCCGTGACTATGACCCGCAGCTCGTCAACGCTTATGTATTCTCGGGGAATATCAACGCACCGGAAGATCAGAAAGCAGGGATTGCCAAGGAAATTCAGGCGCAGCTGGGCGATTTGAACCTTAAAACCTCGTTCGAAATGCTGGGAGAGATCACCGGAGGCTTCATGGGCCAGCTGCGCAGCATCAATGCTCTGCTCACTGCAGTTATCTGTATCATTACCTTCTTCATTAACAGTCTGTTCGTCCGGCTGCTGATTACGAAGGAGGTACACGGTATTGCAGTGATGAAGAGTATCGGATTCACGAATTCAGCCATCCGGCAATGGCAGATACTGCGTATTCTGATTATTATGGCGGCTTCCACAATTCTTGGTGTTGTTGCAGCCAATACGCTTGGCGGACGGCTGCTTGGAATGGTCTTTAGAATATTCGGTTTAACGAAGCTGGACCTCAATATTGTACCGCTTCAGGTCTATGTGCTCTATCCGCTGCTGATCCTTGCAGTCGTCATGCTGGCGGTATTTACGAGCTGCGGCCAGATTAAGCGGGTACAGGTCTGGAATATGAATAAGGAATAAACCGGAGTAAACCGGAAGAATCCACCTGAGGAGGAATACAATAATGACAGCAGTTCTTCAAGTAACGAATTTATGTAAAACGTATATTGTCAACAAGGTTCAGAATAATGTGTTGCGGAATATCAATCTGACGCTTCATGCAGGGGAGTTCGTCTCGGTGATGGGGCCGTCCGGCTCAGGCAAATCCACACTGCTGTATACGGTCAGCGGAATGGACCGGCTGACGGCGGGTGAGGTGGTGTTTGACGGCCAGAGTCTCTCCGGGCTCTCTGAGAAGGGGATGGCTGAGCTGCGGCTGCACAGGATGGGATTCATCTTCCAGCAAATGCATATGCTGAGCAATCTCTCCGTTTATGATAATATTATTCTATCAGGTTACCAGGCTTTATCCGGCACAGGAGCCCGGCGCAGCCGGAGTGAGGTGAACCAATCTGCCGATGCGCTGATGCGCAAGCTGAACATTATTGAAACAGCCGGCAATGACATTACAGAGGTATCCGGCGGACAGCTGCAGCGGGCTTGTATCTGCCGGGCATTGATTAATGAGCCTGCGATGCTGTTTGCTGACGAGCCGACAGGGGCGCTCAATTCCAAAGCAGCCCAGGAAGTGATGACCGAGCTGTGCCGGATTAACCGTGAAGGGACCACGCTGATGATTGTGACGCATGACGTGAAGGTAGCCGCACAGAGTGATAAGGTTCTATATATGGTAGACGGCAATATTCAGGGTGAGCATATCCTGGGCAAATTTTCGCCGGAGCAGGGTTCAAGGGAACGGGAACACAGCCTGACGGGCTGGCTGATGGAGATGGGCTGGTAAGAAGCAGCAGGGAGAGAAGGCCATGACAGATATTCTGATTATTGAAGACAATGCTGAGCTGGCGGAGGTGATTGGTGATTTTTTGCAGGTGGAGGGATATTCGGCAGTGATTGCCGGCAGCGGGGAAGAAGGGCTGGCCTATCTTGCAGAGCATCCGGTTAAGCTGCTGCTGCTTGATATTATGCTGCCGGAGCAGGATGGCTTCACAGTCTGCCGGCTTGTCCGGGAGAAGTTCAATCTGCCGATTCTGATCATGAGTGCACGTCATGGCGACGATAACAAAATTATCGGCTTAGAGCTTGGAGCGGATGATTATATGGAGAAGCCGTTCTCGGCAAATCTGCTGACCGCCAAGGTCAAGGCTCACTTGCGCCGCAGCTACGACATGAACGACAACAAGCAGCTGCTGGCTGACGGGGATCTGACCGTGAACCGGGCGGCGATGCAGGTAATCAAAGACGGTCGGCCGCTTATGCTGACTGTGAAGGAATATGAGCTGCTGGTGCTGCTTATGAGTAATAAGGGTAAGGCGCTGCGTAAAGACTGGCTGTTCCAGCAGGTCTGGGGGGCAGACAGCTTCAGCGAGCCATCAACCCTGACTGTACATATCAATAAGCTGCGTGACAAAATCGAGCATACCCCCAAGGAGCCGAAGCGGATTATCACCGTCTGGGGAGTAGGATACAAATATGAAGGTCTTTGACCGGCTGATTCTTTGGACGATACTGGCCGGATTCATAGGGATTGCCGTTCTGAACGGATATGTATACTCCCGGGATGCCTCAGCTCCTGTTAAGGCCTACCGCGTAGAGGTCAACCGGATGATGAGCCGGATCAACGAAGGGCAGAAGCCGGAGGATATTGTTCTTAAGCAAGGCGGTTATACATATGTGAACAAATTAAGCTGGGTTGGAGCGTCTGCGGGGCCAGAGGCGGTGGAGCCGTTTTTTGCCGGCAAAGGGGCTGCGGATGATGCGGAATTCACAGTTAAGCCGGTCTACCGGGGGGCTTCGCTGAGTGGTTATGTACGTTTCGACTATACACTGCCCGAGCGGAGCAGCCGTCTGTATCTGCTGCTGAATCTGGTACTGCTGGCCGCGCTGGGCACATTAACCGGGGGGCTGCTCTATATCCGGAAGCAAATATTGCAGCCGTTCCATACACTTCAGGAGCTGCCTTTTGAACTATCCAGAGGACAAGTGAATACAGGCATGAAGGAGCACCGGAGCCGGTTCTTCGGCCGGTTCGTATGGGGGCTGGACCTGCTGCGGCAGACGCTGGAGGGCCAGAAGCAGACCAATCTCCGCCTGGAAAAAGACCGCCAGACCCTCGTTGCCTCGCTGTCACATGAGCTCAAAACACCGGTTGCCGCCATCCGGCTCTATGCCAGTGCACTGGACGGCGGGCTCTACGACAATGAGGAGAAACGGCGGGCAGCCGCCCGGCTCATCGGCCAAAAAGCGGAGCAGATAGAACAGCTGATCGGCGGGATCATTACCGCCTCCGTATCCTCCCTGCACAATATTGAAATTGTTCCCGGAGAGTTCTATATCAGCGGGCTGATCCGGGCGGTTATCCATACCCATAAGGAGCGGCTTACGCTGCTGAAGACTGACCTGCAGATAGAAGCGTATGCGGATAAACTGCTGCTGGGAGATCAGGATAGGCTGCTTGAGGTTATGAATAATCTTATTGAAAATGCGATCAAATACGGCGATGGTCTATCCATACGCATCACTTTCCGGGAAGAGGATTACCGGCAGCTGATTGTCATTGAGAATTCCGGGGAACCGCTCTTGCCGGGTGAGCTGCCGTATATCTTCACCAGCTTCTGGCGGGGCTCGAATGCAGACGGGAAGCCGGGCAACGGCCTCGGACTGTTCATCTGCAAGCAGCTGCTGCAGAAGATGGGCGGGGATATCTATGCGGAGCCGCTGGAGCGGGGGATGCGGTTCGTGCTGGTGCTGCGGTATTGAAAGCCATAAAGGAGATGAATTATGAAGTTTAGCGGAGTATGTATAGAGACCGATGATGCCCCTTTACTTGCAGGGTTTTACTCAAAGGTCCTGCAAGAGGAGCCGTTAGTTGAAGGCAGCCACTACGGATTCAGTAAGATTGCCGTTTACAATCCAGGTAACGTAACCGCAGCAAAGGTAAGGAATGTGTGGTTATCATTCAGTACCCCGGACATTGATGCGCTATACGGGCGGCTGCTGCGGGAAATCCCCGGAATAGAGATCATCGCACCGCCCGAAAGGAAACCGTGGGGAGCCTACTCGGTGTGGTTCCTTGACCCGGACGGCAACCGTATTGCTGTGTACCAGGAAGATGAGAAGTAATAATACTGGTTACATCTATTCATTTCTGCGGCTGTTGAAATGAAACGGATACACTGAAGGACCTGATCAGCAGCGGACAGCCGGATCAGGTCCTTTTGTGTACTGCGAATATCAGCTGATGATGGTGCTTCTGGAGCTTACGCCATCAATAGTACAGAAGAAGCTTTGATGACGGCTGTAACGGGAGAACCTTCCTTCAGCTCCAAGTCGCGAAGTGCTTCCACTGAGATAATTGAGGTGAGCTTCTGGCCGCCGGTATCCACTACAATCTTCGCATTAACTTGTCCTTCTTCAATCGATATTACGGTTCCCTCAAACTGGTTTCTGGCGCTGATCTTCATTTGCTCACTTTCCTTTCATATACAGGATATAACTAAACAATACTAAATATAACGATAATCTACAATATATTTACAAACGTTTTGGCAAAAAGCATAATAGAGTTTGAAAGTAAACGGTAACAATGATAGATGTAGAGGTGTTATATGATGATTGAATTGAAGCTTGAGGATTATTCTGCGGTTAAAGCTTTCTTCGATAAGAAGCAGCAGCATATTCCGGCAATGGCAGTTCTGCTGGGAAGCTATCCGGGCAGGGTATTCACAGATTGTGCAGCAGCACCAGCATTGGCAGTTGTGTGGGCTACAGGAAGATGGATGTATGCTGCCGGTGAGATTCGTTCGGCGGAGCAAAGGCTCGGGCTGGCGGCTTTTTTGCAGAGTATAGTAATTCCTGTATGCAGGCTGCATGGTGAGCAGTGGTTCGAGATCTACACAGAAGATTCTGAGGCATGGACCGAGCTGCTGATGTCCGGGCTTGAGGGGTTGAAGGTGCACAGGCATATGGAATCGGTGTATGAATTCGGCCGGGAGAAGTTTGAACAATTGGAGCGGCTGGAAGAGGAAAGTGCCAGTATCAGTGCAGATTCCGCAGCTGCTAGGGTTACTGTGGATCTCGTGAAATTTCCGCTTCTTGAAGATCAGGATGAGGTTCATTTTGAAGTTCATAACCGGTTCGGAGGGCTGACTACTATAGGGGCTGTCGTTAGAGCGGGAGAACAGCTTGTTTCAGTCTGTAAAAATAACGGGTTCACCGTGAACAGCAGATATTTCATAGATGTGGATACCTATGCGGAAGAGCAGCGGGGGAAGGGATATGCAACGCTTGCAGCGCGTTCACTGATCCGTTACTATCTTGGGCAAGGCCGGCAGCCGTTATGGGAAACAACACATGAGAACAAAGCTTCTCATAAGCTGGCACTTAAACTGGGCTTCCAGCCTGTGGAGAGCTATCCGGTGTTTGCTTTTGTGATTGAATCTTGAGATGAGCGTGAACTTCGGCTCAGTGGTTAATATACAATATAACCCAGTGACAGGAGGGGAAACTCATGAAAACGTTTGGACGAGGTATGCTGTACTCCATCATCGTAGTGGTCATCCTGCTGGCTATTTCATTTGTAATCGGAAAGACGATCACCCTCCCGTGGTTTGTATTTATTCCACTGGTAGTACTTGTATGGGGAATCGCCTTCTACCAGTCGAACAATGAGGACCACTCTTCAAGGTGACTAACGAATTAAGATCAGATGGCTGGGGCAGGCGGAATCTTTCATTCCGTCTGCCTGTTTAATTTCTAGTACGCAGGAAGTTGTGAATCATACTGCATTCATCCTGGATGAATGTATCGTCCAATCTTCAGCGCCAATCAGTAGCGCCGCCCGCAGACTGGACCTCACTGCACAAACCGTTCATAATAAGATAAGTTGTTAACGGTTTCGCAGAGTCTATTGCAATGTGCAATCTATCACAATCTCAAACGGAGGTTTAGGCGATGAAATACCGCAAGCTGGGGAACACAGGCTTAACTGTAAGTGAAGTCAGCTTTGGCACCTGGGCCATTGGCGGTGACTGGGGCAACAGCAGCGATGAGGATGGATTAAAGGGCTTGCAGCTGGCGATGGAGCAGGGAGTGAACTTCTTCGATACCGCCGATGTCTATGGTGCAGGTCATGCCGAAGAGCTGTTGGCTAAAGCAACTAAAGGCAAACATGACGAAGTACATATTGCTACTAAATTCTGCCGGGCCGGAGATATCCATGATCCGGATAACTATTCCGCCCGCCGCATTAGTGAATACTGCGAGCAAAGCCTGCGCCGTCTGGAGCGGGAAGCGATTGATCTGTATCAGATCCATTGTCCGCCAATAGAGATTCTGCGTGACGGCAGTGTGTTCGCAGCTCTGGACCAGCTAAAGGCCGAGGGCAAAATCCGTCATTACGGCGTCAGTGTGGAAACGATTGAGGAAGGTTTGCTGTGTCTGGACTATCCGGGTGTTGCCGCGCTGCAGATTATCTTCAATCTGTTCCGCCAGCAGCCGGCACTGGAATTATTGCCGCGTGCTGCTACCCGCGGAGCAGGAATTCTGGTCAGGCTGCCGCTGGCCAGCGGACTGTTGACCGGCAAATTCAAGGAGAGCAGTACCTTCCAGGCGAATGATCACCGCCATTTCAATGCCAATGGAGAGCAGTTCAATGTTGGTGAGACCTTCTCCGGTCTGCCGTTTGCTGAAGGGGTCCGGCTGGCCCGCCAGCTGGAATGGATTGCCGGAGGGCGCGGCAATATGGCCAGAGCCTCGATGCGCTGGATTCTCGATCATCCGGCTGTCAGCTGTGTGATTCCGGGCTTCAAGAATGAGGCTCAGGTGGCGGATAATCTGGCAGCATCAGAGGTTCCGGCTTTCAGTTCAACTGAAATGGAGCGGCTGAGCGGATTTTATCGCTCTGAGGTTGCTCCGCATATCCGTGGAGGGGTGTAGCCTTACCATATGAACAATATTACTGTCGGACTGCTTGCCCATGTAGATGCCGGCAAGACGACCTTCGCCGAGCAACTGCTCTACCATACGGAAGCGATCCGCAGCCGGGGCCGGGTAGATCATCAGGATACCTTCATGGACACCCATGAGATTGAAAAAGCGCGCGGAATCACCGTTTTTGCCGATCAGGCAGAATTTCAGTACAAGGAATCCCGTTATTTCCTGCTGGACACTCCAGGCCATGTGGATTTCTCCCCCGAGATGGAGCGCTGCCTGCAGGTGCTGGATTATGCAGTAGTCATTCTGAGCGCAGTGGAAGGTGTGGAGAGCCATACCGAAACCGTATGGCAGCTGCTGCGCCAGTATAACATTCCAACCTTATTCTTCATTAATAAAACCGACCGTACCGGCGCGAACCCGCTGCGGGTGCTGGATGAGATCAGGCAGCTGCTAAGCAAGGATGCTCTGCTGCTGCCTCCGAACCCGGAAGAAGCATTAGGCGAGGAGCTGAAGTCCTTCATTGCCGAACGTGACGACTCGCTGCTGGAAGCTTTTCTGGAAGGGGATTTGACTGATGCGGCAACCTGGAGTGCACTGACGGCGATGGTGAAACGTGCAGAGATCTTCCCTTGCCTGCAAGGTTCTGCCCTGCTTGACCAGGGAGTGGATGAATTTCTGGAGTATCTGGACAAGCTGGCCTATACGGAGTATGATTACCAGCAGCCTTTTGCCGGAAGAGTCTATAAAGTCCGCCATGATGAGAAGGGCACGCGCATCACCTATATCAAAGCCCTTCAAGGCGTGCTGAAGAACAGAGAGCATCTCGCCTACGGCGCTGAACCGGAGAGGTTATCTGAGCGTGTCACTGGAATCCGCAAATATAATGGCGTTAAATACAGCTCAGCTGACTGGGCCGCGGCCGGAGAGCTGTTCGCGGTGACCGGCCTGTCCGAAGCCCTTCCCGGCACGAGTGCCGGAGAATTGCAGGAAGCTCAGGGCAGCGGTCTGATCCCGACATTGAAATCCAAAGTCCTATTCGCGCCGCCGGTGCATCTGAAGGAGCTGCTGCATGCCTTTGGCCAGCTGGGGGCGGAAGATCCGTCACTGAATGTAAGCTGGGATGAAGAGCTGCAGGAGCTGCATATTCATGTGATGGGCGGCATTCAGCTGGAGATTCTGGAGCAGATTATGGCAGAACGGTTCCGGATAGCGGTAGCTTTCGGTCCGCCGGAGATTCTCTATAAGGAGACGATTGCCGATACCGTATACGGCTGCGGACATTTCGAACCGCTGGGCCACTATGCCGAGGTGCATCTGAAGCTGGAGGCGGGTGAGCGGGGCAGCGGGATAGTGTATATCAACAGCTGCCATCCGGATGATCTGGCGGTGGGATACCAGCATCAGATCGGGCAGCATTTGCTGGAGAGCGGACATCACGGGCTGCTGACCGGCTCACCGCTTACCGACCTGAAGATTACCCTGCTGAGCGGGAGAGCGCATAATAAGCATACGAGCGGCGGGGACTTCCGGGAAGCTGCACTCCGGGCATTGCGCCAGGGGCTGGAGCAGGCTGAGAACCTGCTGCTGGAGCCGGTCTATGAGCTGAAGATAAGGATAGATCCGGATTACGTGGGAAAAGTAATGAGTGATATCCAGCAGGCGAGCGGCAGCTTCCTTCCGCCGGAGCTTACAGAATCCAAGGCTGTAATAACCGGCACTGTTCCCGTAGCAACCTTCATGAATTACGGGGTCAGGCTGGCCTCTATGACACAAGGCAAAGGCTCACTGTCACTTAGAGTGGCTGGTTACCAGCCTTGCCACCAGACAGTTACTGTCATTAAGCAGCGGAATTATAATAAAAATGCTGATCCGGTATACTCGTCCACCTCTATTTTTTGTGCCAAGGGCCAGGCTTATCCGGTGCCTTGGGAGGAGGCGGAGAGCCATATGCACATCACAGTACGCAAACAGAAGGAGCAGATACAACAATGACTGGACATATTGATAAAATCGCCTGGATTTACATAGTGGACGGCAAGGTGCTTGGTGCCCGCTCAAAAGGGAAGGATACGTATTATTTCCCTGGAGGCAAACGTGAACCTGGTGAGAGTGATGCGCAGACGCTGATCCGTGAAATTGAAGAGGAATTGTCTGTGCAGATTATTCCGGAGACAATCGCTGAGTTCGGAAGCTTTGAAGCTCCGGCTCATGGTAAAGCGGAAGGCGTGCTGGTCAGAATGACATGCCTGACTGCAGAGTATACCGGAGAATTGCAGCCGGCATCCGAAATTGAGGAATTAGCCTGGCTGACTTATGCGGACATCGATCGTGTGTCGGCTGTCAGTGTGATCATTATGGATAAGCTGCGGGAGCTGGAGCTGCTGTCCTGATCACTTGCAGGATTAGCGCCATGAGGCATTGGATTGATAGATGTTGTTTGTCTAAGCAAAAAGCCCGTTCCAGGCCGTTTTTCCGGCTTGAAACGGGCTTTTTTATGACCTTTAACGCTGCTCTCGGCTCAGTTTAGGCAGTGAGCTTACTTTTTCTCCAGCACCGCGAAGTAATTCAGTTCATTGTCTGCAAAGTTAAACACCCGTCCGGAAGGAATCTGGACTATATCACCTACGGTAATGCCCTTATTCTGAAAATCGCTGTAAAGCTCATCAAATTTGTCAGTGAAATACATCAGTGAAGGTGTGCCCAGATTCATGTCCGGATTCATTTGGGCAACGAACGCCTTGTTGTGAAGTATGATACTGGTTGCGGCGCCTTTAGGAGCTACTTCAATCCATCTCACCGGACCATCAGTTTCATCCGCGAGCACCTCAAACCCCAGCTTTTCTGTCCAAAAGTCTTTGGATGCGTCCTGGTCATTCACATACAGCATAACTTGGCCGATTTGGTTAATCATAATTTGAACACTCCTTAGGTGAAATGTTTGTTTGGGACAAGCCCGGAGCCTGCTTTGTTATCATCGCCTCAAATCAGAATAAATACAAGTCCTGCTGCCGTATTACAGCAGAGACTTTTAAGATTCAGGACATATGTCCTTCCCCAATCCGGCAAACTGGATTTTAATTAGATCAGAGCAGATCGTATAGAGGAGAGAGAGAGATGAAAGGAATTATTTTTGCATTTTTGGGCGGGGCCTGTATTACGCTTCAAGGGGTGGCTAATGCGCGGATCAGCCAGGATATCGGAACGTGGCAGGCAGCGACGATCACCCAGTTCACCGGGTTCGTTATGGCACTGGCTATTGCGCTGTTCGTCCGGGACGGCAAGAAGCATGGTTTCCGGAAGAGCAATCCGTTATATCTGATAGGCGGCGGTTTTGCCGCGTTCGTAATTTTCAGTGAGGTTACTGCAATTCAGAGCATTGGTGTTACCTTTACCATCTCTGCTCTGCTGATTGCCCAGCTATGCCTGACCTTCATTATCGACAGCAAGGGCTGGTTCGGGGTTGCCAAGCAGAAGATGAAGCTGCCGCAGTTCATCGGCATCGCGATGATGATTCTGGGTGTGGTTGTACTGAAGTTCTGACGGCTTAGGTGAAGCGGAGGTGAGCTTGTACCATGAAGGAAATTTTAGATGCCGGCTTATTACAAGCGTATCTGCTGAAGCAGCAGCTGGCCGGGATTTTCGCAGAACGGTTATTGCCGCTGTTGACGCTGCAAAGCTACGAGCCGGGCGAGACTGTCTGTTCCAAAGGAGATCCGTCAAGCACGCTCTACGTGCTGGTCAAAGGGAAGCTTAAGATCTACACCACCTCGGCAGAGGGGCGGACATTGATTATTTCGTTCAAGACCCCGCTGGAGCTGATCGGTGATGTTGAATATATTCAAAAGACGGAATTGCTGAATACGGTTGAAGCTGTCTCCCCCGTGCACATGATTGCGATCCCGTACCGTTGGCTGGACCAGTATGCGAAGGATCACCCGCCGCTCCTGCATTTTCTGCTGGAGATTATTACTGAGAAATTCTACCGCAAATCCAACTTTCTTAGCCTGAACCTGATGCATCCGGTGGATGTGCGGCTCGCCAGCTATTTGCTGTCTATCTCGTATGATGAATCTGATCCGCAGTTCACAGGGCAGCTGAATACAATCAATCTGGTGGATACCGCTAATTTCATCGGCACCAGCTACAGGCATTTGAACAGGGTTCTCCGGAGATTCTCCCAGGAAGGCCTGACTGAACGGCGCCCGGGGGCGATTCTGGTCAAGGACCGGCAGGGATTGTCGGCGCTGGCAAGCCGGAATATCTACGAATGACATGCGCTGTAATTGAACAATTACCAAACTTACACACAAGGGAGCAACACATATGTTAGCAGGAATACTACTCTCGCTGATCGCCGGTGCGCTGGTCAGTCTGCAGAATATTTTTAACGCCAAGGTCAATGAACACACAGGCTCCTGGTCAACAACAACGCTGGTGCTCGGCACAGGCTTCGCGGCATCCCTGATCATGGGGCTGATTATGGAAGGGAAGAACATGTTCACGCTGCAGCATATGCAGCCCTGGTACTGGTTCAGCGGAATGATCGGGGTGGGGGTTGTCATCTGCCTGGTGCAGGCCACCAGAATTCTCGGCGCCACCTATGCAATCTCGATTGTTCTGACCGCCCAGCTCGGCTTCGCTTTGCTCTGGGATTCGCTCGGATGGCTGGGCCTTGAGAAGGTTCCGTTCTCGTTCAACCAGCTGATCGGCGTGCTCATTATCGTCGGGGGCATCCTGGTGTTCAAATTAGGCGGCAGCAGTAAAGCTGATGCCAAGGAAGCGTCCGGCGCGGTCAAGCAGCGCAGTGCGCTTCATATCGATTAATGGAAGAGGCGTGCACCGCGGAATAGCGGATTGCACGTTTTTTTGATTGTACCCAAGTCCAACACGAACACCTTTTGTCGGAAGCTTCGGGTACTACGGACACCACAGCCGTTGTTTAGACATTTTCGGCCTATTTGGCGGGTTTACGGACATGACAGACCTTATTCGCCGCTTTTCACGTGATATCTACACTTTACTGACGAAATAACGACGCTGATGTCCGTAAGGCTAGCATTCAGGCACCTTTCCACATTTTAACGTCTCTCCAGTCCGTAACGCTATACTATGTACTTGAAGACCTGGCCTGACTGGCTGCATGCTTAATAGCAGCCAGCTGTCCGGGCGGTTTCGCCCATTGCCGGGCCATTGCACGCACAACAAGCAGGCCGTAATCCGACCTGCTCCCAAACCATTCGGACCTTATCCCCGCCGGGCAGAAGCTGCTGTGCTAGGGCTGCGGCCTGCCAGTGCGCTGCGCCACTTCGTATAGGTCTCCCAAGCCTGGCCGTTATCCAGCAGATGCTTGCAGGTATAGACGCCTTCCTCGATGGAGTTAACCCGGCCGGCCGTATGCAGCCGGGCTGCGCCGTTCAGCAGCGTCTGGTTATAGAAGGCCAGATGGCCGCCGCCCTGCAGTACTTCCACTGCGGTACGCAGCTGCCTCCCTGCAGTCCATTCAACCTCGGGAACAGGCACCTCCAGTCCAAGCGACTCCGGATCAATAAGGTCGAGCTCAGCCGAGCCGTCCTGAATGCGGTATACGCGGTTCGGGCGGTTAATATACAGATCCTCCGAGCCTTCCATGCCCTGGACGACCAGGCCGCGCTGATAGCCGAGCTTCACAATCAGCCGGGAAATACGGTCGAATACCGTATTGTGGAATATTCCGAATACAATATAAGGTGAACAGGCGTAATCAATCAGCTTCTCCGCTGTATTGAATATTGTACGCACTCCGATATCTTCACGCAGTCCGCGCAGCGCTCCCAGAGGCGGGCACCACTGTTCAGATTTCGCGAACAGCACACCGCTCGTAGCAGCAGCTTCAATTGCATTATCGCGGCTTAACCCGGCAATATCAATTCCGGCTTCGCGGATAATATCCTGCAGCGTAATCCCCCGTTTCGGCGGCAGAGACGGGGAGCCGTGCAGCGTGACCGGCAGACCGGCAGCGGATAGAAGGAAAGCCACCGGAAACGTGGCAATGAACGAATGCAGCCTGCCGTCATATGGTCCGGCACAATCAATCCCCTGCTGCACAGGCTCCCGCAGGGCATACTTGCGGCAGACCGCCACGAATGCCTCGAGCTCCTCCAGACTTTCCAGCTTCATCCGTTCCGCGATCAGGAAAGCGCCGATCTGGACTGGGGAGGCAGTCTGACCGAGAATGGCCTCAGCTGCATACTCGGCCTGCCCGTAGCTTAAATCCGTCGAGCCGCGTTTGCCGCGGGCCACTTCTTTTAGAATATTAATCATATGGGTTCTCCTTAGTGTTGGTCCTGAAGCAGCTGATACACTTTGACAATCGAGGTAGCGACATCCACCATCCGTTTACGTTCATTCATCGCCTGCTTGCGCAGCAGATCGTAAGCTTCTGATTCGCTGATGTTCTTGGCTTTGGACAGAATGCCCTTGGCCATATCGATCCACTTGCGTTCTTCAATCCGGGACAGCAGCTGTTCCCGTTCCTTCAGCCATTGTTGGCGCTCGAAGCTTTGCCTGGAGCTGAAATGGAGAATCCAGTGAAGCTCCCGGGCCTGCATCGCCGGGGATAGGATTCCGTCGACCATAATATCGTCACCGCAGGCAGAGACGGATAAGGTAGCGGTCCGCGCGGTGCACCACCAGAGAACCGGTGCAATCTTTTGCTGAACCAGTACAGCTCTCCATTCGTTGATTTCGGTAACCGGCAGATGAAGAATGAAGGCATCGGCATCGCCGGCCAGGGAAACAGCCTGCTGCTCCGTTGCAGCGGAATATATCACATAACCGCAGGAGCTCAAAAGACTGTCGGGAGTTGGAGAGGAGCGTGCTTCTGCGGAGTTCTCTGTTCTGTCAGGATCAATCACGAGCAGGGAATGCATAGGTTGATGACGCTCCTTTATTATTGATTATGTAATATTATATAACACGAATTACGTAATTTTGTCGATGAATTAAAATAATAAAATTTAATATGTCATAATTATTGACGTAGTGCAGATGGCTGTAGTATAGTCGGTGTAACAAATTTATCAATTCTGCGGATACAACGATGTATCCGGCTGAAGCGGCAATGGCGCCTGCTTTCACTTATCTCGCAACGGGAAATGTATGTTTTCCGGGCGGAGTGGAGCGGGCTATTTCTGTTGTTTACCTGGAGAGGAGAGAGATCCATGACAGCTTTACGCAAACAACTGGTTCTGGTCGGCAACGGGATGGCGGGGGTGCGGGCGCTTGAGCATCTGCTCAAATTGGCACCGGAGGCTTATGAAATTACGATTTTTGGAGCAGAGCCGTATCCGAACTACAACCGGATCATGTTATCCTCTGTTCTGGCAGGCGGTACAAGTCTGGATGAGATCGTCATTAACGATCTGGAATGGTACAGAAGCTTCAATATTAAGCTGTATACGGGACACACTGTAACCGCAATTGATACTAAAGAACGCAAAGTCCATACGGACAAAGGCATCACTGCCCATTATGATGAGCTGATTCTGGCAACCGGGTCCAATCCCTTCATGCTGCCGCTTCCCGGAGCGGAGAAGGAGGGGGTAATCGCCTTCCGTGATATCAAGGATACCCAAATCATGCAGGAGGTGTCGCAAAAATACAGCAAAGCAGTAGTCATAGGCGGCGGCCTGCTCGGACTGGAGGCGGCAAGAGGGCTGCTGCATCTGGGCATGGAGGTATCGGTGGTCCATATCCATGATTATATTATGGAGCGTCAGCTGGACGAGGCGGCTGCCGTCATGCTGCGCAAGGAGCTGGAAGCCCAGGGGATGAAATTCCTGCTGAAGAAGCAGTCGGAAGCGATTCTTGGTAAAAAAAGAGTCAAAGGCCTGCTGTTCGCTGACGGTGAGACGGCTGAAGCGGATCTGATCGTCATGGCTGTAGGCATCAAGCCGAATGTGGAGCTGGCCCGGACCAGCGGAATTGCGGTCAACCGGGGAATTCTTGTGAATGATTATATGGAGACTAATCTGCCCGGCATCTATGCCGTCGGCGAGTGCGCGGAGCACCGGGGCATTGCTTATGGACTGGTGGCTCCGCTATATGAACAGGGGGCTGTACTCGCGAAAAGACTGGCAGGTGTCCCTACGGAAGGCTATGCTGGCTCAGTTACCTCAACCAAGCTGAAAGTATCCGGTGTCGATGTGTTCTCGGCCGGACAGTTTACCGAGATGGACGGCACCAAGTCATTACGCTACCAGGATGAGACAGAAGGTGTGTACAAGAAGCTGGTGATCAGGGATGAGAAGCTGGTTGGTGCTGTGCTTTTCGGAGATACCAGTGATGGTGCGGAGTTATTCTCCCTAATTAAGAAGGGCGAGAATATTAAGGGCAGAGAGAAGGAGCTGCTGCTCGGGATCTCCCCGGATGCGCTGGCGTCACCCAAGGGGAACCGGCTGGAAGGAATGCCGGATGATGAAATTATCTGCGGCTGCAACGGAGTGACCAAGGGGACAATTGCCGAGGCGATTACCTCCGGCGGCTGCACCAGTGTGGGACAGATCAAAGCCTGCACCAAAGCTTCCGCTTCCTGCGGCGGCTGTAAACCGCTGGTGGAAGGACTGCTTCAGCTGTACGCCGGTGAGGCTGCCGTGACAGTCAAGGAGGGGATCTGCGGCTGTACCACACTTGGACGGGATGAGATCGTAGCCGAAATCAAGCGGATGAAGCTGATGACTGTCAAGGAAGTCATGAATGTGCTGAACTGGAGTCATGAAGAAGGCTGTGCCAAATGCCGCCCTTCACTGAACTACTATCTGGGCATGCTCTGGCCTGCGGAATATGTGGATGAGAATGAATCCAGATTCACCAATGAGCGCTATCATGCCAATATCCAGAAGGACGGAACGTACTCTGTGGTACCGCGGATCTACGGAGGCGTTACCTCCCCGGCCGAACTGATCAAGATTGCCGAGGTTGCCGTGAAGTTCGATGTTCCGCTGGTCAAATTCACAGGCGGGCAGCGGCTTGATCTGCTGGGCGTGAAGAAAGAAGACCTGCCGAAGATGTGGGAGGAGCTGGATATGCCCTCCGGCCATGCCTACGGCAAAACGCTCCGCACGGTGAAGACCTGCGTCGGCTCCACCTATTGCCGTTTCGGCACACAGGATGCGATCGGTATGGGAATCCGGCTGGAGCAGGCTTTTGAACGGCTGAATGCCCCGGGTAAAGTGAAGCTGGCCGTATCCGGCTGTCCGCGCAACTGCGCTGAAGCGACGATCAAGGACTTTGGTGTGGTCGCCATTGACGGCGGCTGGGAGCTGCATATCGGCGGCAACGGCGGGATTAATGTCCGGGCGACGGATCTGCTGTGCGTAGTGAAGACGGATGATGAAGTCATGGAATGGGCCAGTGCATTCCTGCAATATTACCGGGAGAATGCCGGCTGGAATGAACGTACCGCCCAGTGGGTGGAACGTGTCGGCCTTGACAGTATCAAGCAGGCGCTGGAGTCCCGTGAGGAACGTCTGGCCTTGCAGGAGCGGATCCGCCATACACTCAGTCTCACGACCGATCCGTGGAAGCAAATCGTGAATACACCGGAGCTGCGCAAAAATTTCGAGCCGATTCTCTCGCCGGAGACAGTCTAAGGGGGCCTCAAGATGACAATGACCAAAATGCTCATCGGAAATGTGAAGGATATCGATATCAAAGGATCACGCAAGCTGCGGGTGGGTCAGACCGAAATAGCCTTATTCCGGTTAAGCAGCGGTGAAGTGCGTGCGGTGGAGAATAGATGTCCGCATAAAGGCGGAGCTTTGTCTGAAGGCATGGTCTGCGGCTCGAGTATTCATTGTCCGCTTCATGACTGGCGCATAGATCTCCATAGCGGCACTGTTCTGGCACCTGATACTGGACATGTAACTACCTATGAGGTGGAGGTTGATCCGGCCACAGGCAGCTTGTATTTAACGATCTAAATCATCCGGCTGGAAAAGGGGGATTCATAATGGACTACGTGAAACCAAGTGAAGTGCTGTCTTCCATGATTGAAGCAGGTACAACGAAAGCGGAGCTCAGCATTATGCAGCTTATTGTCCGCGGCGGCCTTGGCGGGGCCATTCTGGCCTGTGCCACAACTTTGGCTTTTACAGCAACTGCCCAGACGTCAATCCCGATGGCAGGGGCGATTCTTTTTCCGGTAGGGTTTGTAATGATTATTCTCCTGGGGCTTGAGCTTGTTACCGGCAGCTTTGCGCTGGTTCCGCTGGCTGTACTTGAGAAGAAAACTACTGCAGCACGGATGATGGGTAATTTCTTCTGGGTCATCATCGGGCATCTAATCGGCTGTGCAATCTATGCCGTCTTGTACGGACTAACGATTACGAAGATGGGAACAGATATGTCGAATCCGCTGATTCAGACACTGATCACGGCGAGTGAAGCGAAGACAACGGCTTATAAGCATATGGGTGCTGAAGGGATGGCGCTTGTGTTCATCAAGGCGGTGCTCTGCAACTGGATGGTTACACTGGGTGCAGTAATGGCGCTGACCTCCAAATCCACCTCCGGTAAAATCCTGGCCATGTGGCTGCCGATCCTGACCTTCTTCGGACAGGGCTTCGAGCATACCGTAGTCAACTTCTTCGTCATCCCTGCGGGAATGATGCTTGGTGCGGAGGTTAGCTTCAGCGACTGGTGGATCTGGAACGGTGTACCGGTTCTGCTCGGTAACTTTATCGGAGGGGTGCTGTTCACTGGCATTCTGCTGTATCTGTCGCAAAAAAACTTCAAGACCGGCGCTGCTTCAGCGGCAGATCCGGCACCGGGACGCGGAGAACCGGTAATCCCAGGCGCGGCTGCCTTGGAGAAAAGCCTATGAAGCAGGGGAGCATTTCCATCGTTGGTGCTGGTCCGGGTGATCCCGAGCTGATTACGGTTAAGGCACTGCGGCGCATACAGTGTGCAGATGTGATTCTGTATGACCGCCTGGTGAATGATGAGCTGCTGGCCTATGCAACAAGCGGTTGCCTCCGTATCTACTGCGGCAAGGCGCCGGGACAGCATTCCATGCCGCAGGAAGCAACTGAGCAGCTGATGCTCCAGTATGCTGCCGCAGGCTGCCATGTGGTCCGCCTGAAGGGCGGCGACCCGTTCGTGTTCGGGCGGGGCGGAGAAGAGGCGCTGGCTGCAGCTGCTGCTGGCATTCCTTATGAAGTTATCCCCGGGATTACTTCAGCCATAGGTGCAGCCGCGTCAGCCGGCATTCCGCTGACGCACCGCGGACTTGCCGCTTCCTTCGCCGTCGTGACCGGGAGCCGTTGCCACGGTGAGGGTTCACCGGTACGCTGGGATGCCCTTGCGCATGGTGTTGACACCCTTGTGATCTACATGGGAGTC
This sequence comes from Paenibacillus sp. MMS20-IR301, assembly GCF_032302195.1. Taxonomy (NCBI): domain Bacteria; kingdom Bacillati; phylum Bacillota; class Bacilli; order Caryophanales; family Paenibacillaceae; genus Paenibacillus; species Paenibacillus sp. MMS20-IR301. Next base: position 2,016,823 of record NZ_CP135275.1, on the reverse strand, counting down.
AGCGGACTGGGTGAAATCTGCGGGCAGCTGTTGAAGTACGGCAAGGATCCGCAGACGCCTGCCGCACTGATCGAGAACGGGACAACAGTGCGGGAGCGGACAGTGACCGGTACGCTTGGCACGATTGACAAGCTGGCTGCCGCAATGAAGATCAGCAATCCGGCCCTGATCGTCATCGGCGAGGTGGTCAAGGTTAGAGAAGAGCTGCTCAGCCTGGAGCAAATGATCCGTTCGCAGATAGGCTGAAGAACAAGATTAGCAGGCGTTAACATTACCGGCTCTTCTCCGGTATTTGTTAACGCCTGCTTTGAATGTGTTATAGTAATGTCAGACATAAATTGTGACTTGAAGGAGAGGAATGCGGAATGCAGATACAACTTAACCCGCTCACCACCGAGCGGCTCACGGAGAGTCTGGCCGGAAAGCCAGGCCAATTCAAAATGTTCTATGACACCGAGGACTGCGGCTGCAACGGCGTACTCGTTATCCGGATTGTAAGTGAACCCTTGCCGACGGATATTGTTTTTCAAACCGAACCCTTCACATTCATCTGTGACCGCCAGCAGGAATCGCTGTTCGATGAGAACATGAAGCTTGAGGCGGAAGCGGGGTATCCCGCTTATAAGCTGACGAGCGACTCCACCTTGTTCGGCTCGAATATCCGTGTTGATGACCGAAGATAAGCATGCATGCAAAGTACCTGAGTAATTATCGCAGCTGGAGCCCCACTTTGTGGGGATTTTTTAGTATGCTGTCCAGCCGCCATCGGCAGTCACAATTGCTCCATTAATGAAGCTGGCTTCATCTGAGGCAAGGAATAAGGCAAGCTGTGCGATTTCCCCGGGCTTACCCATACGCGGATTAAGGGCCATTCCCGGCTGGGTGCGGCCCATCCCGAATTCGTTGATATGCGTCATCGTAGAACCGATATTGGTCTCCACACCGCCTGGTGCAATGGCATTGCAGCGGATGCCCGCCTGGGCATACATGAATCCGGTATTCCGGGTAAATCCGGTAACCGCATGCTTGGAAGCCGTATAAGCTGCACCTGCCCGGGCACCATACAGTCCGCCTACAGAGGCAACATTGAGGATTACACCCTGCTTTTTGGCCAGGAAAATAGGGAGAACCTTACGTGTTGCCCGCATCACGGAGGTTGTATTCACTGCAAATATACGGTTCCAGCTCTCGTCATCGATATCACCTGCCGGTTCAAAATTATCCATGATTCCGGCATTGTTTACAAGGATATCGACGGTGCCGTAAGCCGACACAGCGGTATCGATCATGTTACTAATATCGGCTTCTTCAGCAACATTTGCTTTCACTGCGGTTGCTTCTCCGCCGCTGTTTCTGATCTCTTTGGCTACTGCCTCCGCAGCCTCCTCATGAATATCCGCTACGATCACCTTAGCTCCTTCTTTGGCATAGAGCAGTGCAATCGCTTTGCCCATCCCAGATGCGGCTCCGGTAACTACGGCCACTTTATTCTGAATTCTCACATGAACGCCTCCTGATTTAAGGTTCAAACTCTGACTGGTCTAGTATCATTGGATTTCTGAGGAATTATGCGTATGGTTGACGCTCTGCCGCACAGAAGTTTAACATAGAAGACATATTAACAAGCAGAGGATGGCGTACATGATAACAATCGGTCTGGATATCGGAACAACTACTATCTCCGGGTTGCTCTACGATCTGGATACCCGGACTATCCTGCATTCCATTACGCAACAGCAGGCAAGTACTCCTTCTAGCAGGACGGAGGTCTGGGAGCGTCTGCAGGAGCCGGAACTTATGCTGCGGCAGGCAGAAGCTATTCTTGGCAGTTTACTGTCGCTTGCACCGGATGCTGCAGGAATCGGCATCAGCGGACAGATGCATGGAATTGTATATATTGACCAGACGGGCAATGCGTGCAGTCCGCTGTATACCTGGCAGGATGGCAGAGGGGCTCTGCCCTATGAAGGAGATTACAGCTTCACTTATGCAGAGCAGATCAGCAGACTGACCGGCTATAGCATTGCTCCCGGTTACGGGCTGGCGACTCACTATTACAACCAGTGCTGTGGACTGGTGCCGCCGGAAGCGGCCAGCTTCTGTACGATTGCTGATTATATAGCGGTGAAGCTGGCAGGCATTCCTGTGCCGCTGATGGATGCCACACAGTCAGCCGGGATCGGCGGTTTCAGCCATGATAAGGGGGATTTCGACCGGATAGCGCTTGAACAGGCAGGTATTGATGTAGCACTGCTGCCCCGGGTTGTCCCTTCGGGGACGGCACTCGGAGTTACAACGCAGGGAATTCCTGTGTACCCTTCACTTGGGGACAATCAGGCCAGCTTCACCGGCAGTGTCCCGCAGCCGGAGACTTCCGTGCTGATTAATATCGGCACAGGCAGCCAGCTGTCGGCGTGGCTGCCTGAATACAGCTCAGCTCCCTCTTCAATGGAGGTACGTCCTTACCCGGGCGGCGGTGTGCTGCTGGTTGGTGCGGCGCTTAGCGGAGGGAAATCTTACGCGCTGCTTGAGGTCTTTTACCGCAATCTCATATCAGCGTATACCGGTCATGATCCCGGTGAAATGTATCCGCTGATGAAGACATTGCTGGACAGGCAGCCTGCAATAGATGGTTTAAGTGTGATCACGCAGTTTCTGGGAACCAGAACGGACCCGGGGCAGCGCGGGAGCATAACGGGGATCTCGCTGGACAACTTCACTCCAGCCGGTCTGACCCATGCCTTTCTTCAAGGAATGGTAGATGAGCTGCACGGATTTCTGGCTGTGCTGGAGAAGCAGACAACCAGGCCGTTTTCACGGCTTATAGGTTCCGGTAATGCTCTCCGTAATAATCCGGCACTCTGTGCCAAGGCGGAGGCAACATTCGGATTACCGCTGCTGCTTGCACCCGCAGTGGAGGGAGCCGCAGCGGGAGCTGCACTATATGCCGCTGTCGGCAGCGGAGGCATCCCCAGCTTCCGGGAGGCGGGAAGTTTTCTGCAAGGCAGCTGCAAATGAGATATAATTAATTGACAAAATAAATTATTTATGCTATAATTTACATATTAATAGTTTCTGTATATAATAAGGTTCTCCCGGCCGGGGGAACCTTATTTTGTATGGGAGGATATCCATTTGAAGCAGAATGAATCCAGTATGACTTCGTTAATATCAGCATTTGGCAGGGCCTATCACAGCCGGTATGATTCACCGAAGATATTCGATGATTATATGGCGGAGGCTGTAATTACAGCGCAGGAGTTCGCAGAGATCCGGGCGAATATGATTAAGGGGATTGCATTCTTCAATCCGGAGCTTGCGCTGCAGTATCAAGATGATCCGGAAGCGGTTCTGAAGTGGATTACGCAGGTTCAGCTTTCACCTACAGCCCTGGGCCGCTCCGCTTATTGTGAGGGAATACTGCTGCGGGAGCTGGCACTTGGCGTGGGGCAGGTTGTCATTCTGGGAGCGGGTCTGGATACCTTTGCTCTCCGGCATTCGTCTCCTGACCACCAGCCGGAGATCTTCGAAGTGGACTACCCGGCTACGCAAGCCTTTAAGCGGAAGCGTCTGCTGGATGCTGAACTGGAGATTCCCGGTCATTTGCATTTCGTTCCAATGGATTTCACCCGCAGGTTCTCCTATGCTGCGCTGTCCGCTGAAGGGTTCAATCTTCAGAGCAGAACCTTCTTCACTCTGCTTGGTGTCACTTACTATTTGACCAAAGAAGAGACAGCCAGCCTATTGCGGGATCTGTTCCATGTGCTGCCCTCCGGCAGCTCGATTGTCTTTGATTACGCAGATGAGGGACTTTTTGAAACGCAGGGCTTGTCCGGCCGGGTGGAGAAAATGGTGCAGCTGGCTGCGGCCAGTGGTGAACCGATGAAATCCTGCTTCGCGTACGGGGAACTGGAACAGCTGCTGGAACAGGCGGGACTCTTGATCTATGAGCACTTGTCGCCCGCAGACATTCAGGAGAAGTTCTTCAGCAGCCGGAATGATTATTTGTCAGCCTTCGAGACGATTCATTATATTCATGCAGTGAAGAAGTAATTATATATGTCAAATATGCCTCTCCACCCGGCCTCCGGGTGGAGAGGGTAAGGGGGAGAAGAGCCTGCGTTCCGGAACAGGGGTTATCGAGACAGGGCGGCTGCTTTTGCGGCCGTTTCATTTGCTTGATGCGGAGAGTATGTACAAGAATTGGATTAGTGATATAGCGGTGCAATCCGAATACGGAGAGCCGGCTTATGGTGATGTGGATGCTGTGAACGAGCTGCTTCAGCGTTGGATCGGCTCCTACAGCAGAGATGATTTCTACAGGTGGGCGGTAATCCAGCAGGAGGGCGGAGAATGCATCGGGCAGATTGCCTTTTGCAGTGTGGAAGGGGAACATCGTATGGCCGATATAGAATATTGCATCGGACGAGCCTTTCAGCGGCAAGGTTATGCCAGTGAAGCCTTGTCCGCTGTGATTACATATACGTTCGCAGAGACGGGCCTGCACCGGCTGCAGGCATTTCACCGCGGGAGAAACAGCGCTTCAGGCGGTGTGCTGCGCAAGGCGGGGATGAGCTGCGAAGGTGTTTTCAGACAAAGCTATTACTATCAGGATACCGGCGAATACGATGACAGAATCTACTATGGAATTGTAAAAGGTGAGCCTGTGGAACCTAAAGCAAAAACAAATGCTGTTCAAGGTCCGGCCGGCAGCGCTCCGTAAATAAATGCTTCTACAGCCGCTGCTGCAGCGTTACGGTCCTGGGCAGAATTGTCAAACTGCAGTACGCGATCTTCCGGAAGCGGCCAGGCCACCGTACGTTTGCCCAGGGAAGCGCTGAACTGCTCCCAGTGTGCGAACTTCCAGCCGTCCAGAGGAGAGTGTCTGCCTTCAATCCGTTCGCGGTATGCTGCTGCATCAGACAGACTGACCAGCACGACCTTGACTTCAATCTCATTCAGCGCAAGTCCGGCGCTCGCCAGCTCACGGCCGATCCACTCCGGGTCGGCTGCTTCCTTGGTGAAGGGTCCGACCACGAATATATCACTTTGCAGGCCGGTATTATCCAGTGCAGCATCCATAGTGATACGGTAACCGAGGTCCCGGCATAAGCTTTTATACTCGTCCGAATCCCGGTCATCCGGGTCCAGCCCGTGCATCGTCATAATGGCGGTTGCTGCCGGGCGGAGCAGAATATCCATATCAAAGATTGATGCCGGGCGGCGTGAGGCAATGGTCTTCGCCAGTGTAGTCTTGCCTGCCCCGCCCGGGCCAAGGAAAAATACAAGTTTATTCAAAGTATCCGCTCCTCATGAATTCATGTTGCATCCGGCTTCAGCAAGCTGTTATGCAAATTTCAGTATATCAGGAGGACTGCTTAGCGGAAAGTCCCGGATGAGGCGGATTGATGCAGGGCTGGGCCTGCTGTGAGGATCTCAATGTAAAGGTCACGATTTTACCACTGTTGCGGGTAAGCTGGGCGTACTTCAAACCAAATTTTTCCCGTTAAATTCTCCGATTCCTTTATTGGACACCTGTTCCAGGGCATACAGCATTTCGGGGGTGACTCGTTCCTTCCCGCGGAACCCGCCAAGCAGCACGCCTGCAACACGTAAATCATTCCATACAGGTACCACCCCTATGCTCTTTAGATTCTCCATTCTTGAAATCGGATAATTGAAGAGCTCGCCCGGCTGCAGATATTCATCAAATGAAGGAATAAGTATGGATCTTCCGGTCCGAAACACTTCTGCAATCCCTCTTCCTGAATGTAAAACAATTCGTTTATAACCCTCGTTAATATTACCAGAGGCATATCTCCAGCGTAGAACACCATCATATGCTAAGGCTAACGAAAGAAAATCGTACCCAAGCGTCTCCCGGATTTGGTTCAATTCCAGAACGTAATCTATCTTGTCAGACATCTAATTCTCCTCTGTATAAAGCTTATTAGGTTTAAAGCCTTTCTTTATAATAGTTTAACATAAGCAATTCTAACTTAAAAAGCATCAAACATAACTAAATATATCATGATATATTATCATTACATATTCATTTATAATGAAAACATACTAAATAGATTGAACTGGAAAGCTATATGTTGATTTAGGATACAAGAATGCCCAAGGGGCTTCTTGCTGAACGGCCGGAATTCATTCTATTGTGTTCAGGGTGGGGCTGGTTATAGAGAGCAAATGCCGTCTCTCTGGTTCAAGTACAATCCATATCTGACGGACACCACAGCCTTTATTCGCTCCAAAAAAGTCATTCGGGCGGGCTTACGGACATGACGGCCCTTATCCGCCACTTATCATGGACAAACTCCGCTTTTCTGCTGAAATAACGGCGTTGATGTCCGTAAGAACGACACTCCGGTACCTTTCCGCAGGCTTAACGTCGCTCATGTCCGTAACGCTAAGCTGGTACCTTGAACAACCGTTGCATGGCTGGCTGCTTTTCTTAATGGAGGGCACATTCAACCCAATTACCTGCGCAAGGCAGCTCATTGTAGATGATTTCCGCTTGAAAATGAGTTTTGGATTTCCGGCCGCTGTTATGCCCAAATTTATTGATGATTACCGCTGTTTATGGTGAACATTCTGTAACTCAGGAGGTCGCTAGTGCCCCTACATATCCCCCCCACTACCGACTCTCTTTTTTCTAAAGTTTCTTATTTCAATTTATTTAATTTGATTGAACTAAAAAAATTTAAAGTAAGGGGAGCCGGTAGAGGGGATATTGAAACTGTAGGGATGCCAGCGGCCGAATGCCTCACCTTTAAGCGGAAAATCATGTTTAATGAGCTGCCGCGCAGGTAGACGGACTGAATTGGCCCTCTGTATAAGAAAGTTGCCCGTCATATAAAGGTTGTTCAAGTGACTAGCTACACGTTATGGACAGGAGAGACGTTAAGCCTGCAGAGAGGCACCAGAGTGCGGACTTGCGGACACCAGCGCCGTTACTTCACCGAAAAAGCCGAGTTAGCCCACGAAAAGCCGCGGATAAGGGCCGTGGTGTCCGTAAAACCGCCCAAAAGGCCTATTTTGAGCAAATAAGGTCTGTGATGTCCATAAGGGCCGGCAATGGGTTGACTAGACTTGGCTTAGCAGGAATGAATTTCCCCCGGCCGTTCAGCAAGGAATTTCTTAGGGCATTCTTGTATCCTGGGATACCCATGTATTATCATAAGGCCTTTCCAGGGATGACAGCAGCAGCGGAATATGCTAATGTGACTGATATCATTCAACAGGAGGATTAGCATATGTTAACAATCAGGCCTATAACACATGCAGACAACGCAGCTATTGAACAGATCATCAGGGAATGCCTGATTGAATTCGGCGGCAACCGCGAGGGACTGGCGTGGGCGGATGCCAGCATGCATGACTTACATAGCTATTATAGCAGTGCGGATAACCGGGCTTACTGGATTGTGGAGGAAGAGGGTACAGTGCTGGGCGGATGCGGAATTGCCGCTTTTGACGGTCCGGAGCAGATCTGTGAATTGCAGAAAATGTATCTGGCCTCCGGAATCCGCGGCAAAGGCATTGCCGGTGAACTGCTCCGGACGGCACTCGGCTTTGCCTCACAGCACTACCGTAAGTGTTACCTGGAGACACTGCAAAGCATGGAGGCGGCAAACCGCTTCTATCTCAAACACGGATTTGAGCTGCTGGATGCCCCGCTGGCGGGTTCCGAGCATTTCGCGTGTGATGCCTGGTATATCACAGATTTAACGGTCCTCTCTGAGTAATCAGGGAGGATTTTTGTCATATTCTGGTTATAGCCTCCGGGATTATAATACACGGGTATAAGCGTTATAGCTTATCGCATCCGATACATACGCTGGGGGAAATTTATGAGTCATCTCTGGAAAAGATCATTGTGCACAGCTTTGCTTATCCTCACCATGCTATGCAGCACCGTATTATCCGCGCCTGCTGTCCGGGCGGCGGATGCTTCCGCATTGCCGAAGGTTGTGAACATCTCTGCCGGTGCAGGACATGTGCTGGCCGTAGGAGCAGACGGAACCCTGTGGGCATGGGGTGACAACAGCAGCGGGGAGCTTGGGGATGGCAGCTTCATCTCCCGCAGCGCACCGGTTCAAGTTGGAGCGGAGAAGAATTGGGTATCTGTCGCGGCTGGAGATACTTTATCGGCGGCAATCAAGAAGGACGGCAGCCTCTGGATGTGGGGAACCAATGTGAGGAATAAGTATATTGCCTGGCAGGACCCGGCGCTGGTCGACCGGAGTACGCCGCTCCGCTACGGCAAGGATAATAATTGGGCCATGATCTCTGCTGGCGGCGGGGGGCTCGCGGCCATCCGCAAAGACGGAACACTCTGGCAGTTCGGCGTGAATGTACTCCAGGGCACAATAGGAAACGGCAAGCTTAACAGTGACAAGGATTGGGCGGATGTATCCGTCGGAAGTGACGGGCTGCTCGCATTGAAGAAGGACGGCAGCCTCTGGGGAATGGGGAACATAGTTCCGACCGATTACAACACGGGTAAGCTGGTCCGCATCGGAAGTGAGCATGATTTCGACCAGATTGCAGCCAGTTACTATTCAGTTGTCCGGAAGAAGGACGGCTCCGTCTGGCGGCTAAGCAAGGATCAGAATTCGGAATCTATCGGATTTGAGCTCTTAAGCGAGATGAATCAGGTGGTAAGCCTGACAGGGGAGTTCGTGTCGGGAATGGTGCGCGGTGACGGTTCATTCTGGAAATGGAATACCGGCCTTGATCAATATGATCAGTATAATTGTCCGGTGAAATTAACGGATGCGGATGAAGGGGGCAACTTCGGGGTTGCCCTGGATGAGAATGGCGGGGTATGGACATACGGAACCAACACCTGGGGCCAGCGCGGGAACGGGCTGTCGGATTCAGCATACACTCCGCTGCCCTATGAGAATCCGCTGGTAGAAGAAACAACACCTGATGCTGCGGCACCAGTCAATTCCATCCTTGATCAGGTATTTACCGACTGGAGAACCTATACGCTGAAAGGTGACGGCAGCCTGTGGCTAAGTGACGAGATCCATGAAATCCACAACCAGCAGCTTGGCAGTGACAGGGACTGGAGCTCCATTACCGGCAGCCGCGAGGAACTGTATGCACTCAAACGAGACGGCAGTCTCTGGAGCTACCGCTATGGCGACCAGGCACCAAGCGGTCTTGGCCGGTCGGCGGCATATGAATTTGAACCGCTGATGGCCGGCAGCACCTGGAAGATGATTGCCCCATCAGACCTAGGCTTCACCGTAGGCCTCCGGACAGACGGTACCTTGTGGTTCTGGGGCAAGGACAGCTGGCAGAAGATTAATAAAGGTGCTCCAAGTGTTGCCGTTAATGCTCCGCTCCAGCTGAGCCAGAATAGGGATTGGCGGTCTGTCAGTGTGTTTAATAGCTCAATACTTGCCGTGAAGAATAACGGCACGCTGTGGGGACTTGGGGATAACAGCAGGGGACAACTGGGGATCGCCACCAAGTACAGTGCAGGTGTGACGGCTTTTACCCGGATAGGCAATACTGCAGACTGGGTTCAGGCCGAGGCTGGTGAATACGCTTCTGTGGGTCTCAAGAAAGACGGATCCTTATGGCAATGGGGCAGCAGTATGGCCGGCAATGGTGTGGGCAGCAGTTCAGCCACACCTGTGATAATCTCTTCGGTAAAAAGCTGGACAAAGATATGGAATGCCGGATACCGGGCTTATGCCCTGCAGAATAACGGACAGCTGTACGCCTGGGGGGATAATAGCTACGGGCAGCTGGGGAATGGTTCGGCCAAAGTGCAATCCGTGCCAACCCGTGTCAGCGGAACGGGCAGCTGGAAGGATATCTTCACCTCGTCCACATATACCACAGGTATTCAAACGGATGGTTCCGTATGGAACTGGGGAAATGACGGAAGCGATTTGTCCAGATCAGGCAGCAAATATGGCAATCAGCTTACTCCGATACAGTAAATACGGGCGGTAATAGAATAGAACAGATTGAAGGCACTTCCCTGGGGGAAGTGTCTTTTTGGTATGCCAATAGGGGATTCCGGCATTTGCTTAGGATGAATTTACTTCAAATATGTACGATCATTGAAATGCCTATCTTTTCCGTAGAAATAGCTATTATGGAGAGTGCTGCACTAAATTTATAATGATGGTGTATTGCAGCGAAAGGAGGCTTGCCGGAGACAGGACATCCGCTTCAACGTCTTACAATAGATTAAGGAGGAGTCTAATGCGCAACAAGTATGTCATTTGGTCACTTGTGGTTACGCTGCTGTTCTCAACTTTATTCCTTGCTGCCGGACCGCTGAACTTTACGTTTGCAGCGGGCGGGCAGAATCTGACACCAGGCAAAACGATCACTTCCAGCGGTCAATCGCAAACCTATTCACCGGACAATGTAAAGGATGGCAACCAGGACACTTATTGGGAGAGCACGAACAATGCTTGGCCGCAATGGATTCAGGTCGACTTAGGTTCGCTCACTGCGATTGACCAGCTTGTGCTAAAGCTTCCATCTGGCTGGGAGACACGTACACAGACACTGGCTGTTCAAGGCAGTACGAACGGGACAACTTTTACAGATATTGTTGCTTCAGCTAACTACGTATTTAATCCGCCGGTTAACGGGAACAGCGTAACAGTTAACTTCGCAGCAGTCAGTACCCGTTATGTCCGCCTAAGCTTCACTGCGAACACCGGCTGGCCGGCCGCCCAGCTGGCCGAGCTTGAAATCTACGGCTCAGCCAGTGCTACGCCTGCTCCGACAGCAACTCCTGTTCCTGCCGGTACCTATGAGGCGGAAGCCGCAGCGCTGTCAGGCGGAGCCAAGGTGAATACCGACCATACCGGCTATTCCGGTGCAGGCTTTGTAGACGGATACCTGAACCAGGGACCTGCTACCACCTTCACTGTGAATGTGACGGCAGCAGGTACACGGAACGTCACCCTGAAATATGCGAATGCAAGCGGAAGTGACAAGACGCTCAGCATCTACGTCAATGGAACTAAGATCCGTCAAACGGTTCTGCCTAATCTGGCGAACTGGGATACCTGGAGTACCAAGACGGAGAGCCTTGTTCTGAATGCAGGCAGCAACACCATTGCCTACAAATATGACTCCGGGGATACCGGGAATGTGAATCTGGATCTGATCATTGCAGCTGAAGGTGTTAACGCTACGCCAACACCTTCACCCTCTGCGACCCCGGCAGTGACACCAAGCCCGACACCGGTCTCCACCCCGACACCGGTGGTAACGCCGAGCCCGACACCGGTTCCTACGCCAACAGTAACACCAAGTCCGACACCAGTACCGACGGCAACGGTATCACCGGGAGGGAATGTTGCTGCCGGTAAGGCCATCAGTGCATCCTCCAGTACACAGAACTTCATAGCCGGTAATGCCAATGACAACAACACGGCTACCTATTGGGAGGGCAGCAGCAATCCAAGTACACTGACGCTCGATCTGGGGGCGAATCATAATATTACATCGGTTGTACTGAAGCTGAACCCGGCTACGGAATGGGGAACCCGTACTCAGAATATTCAGGTGCTCGGTCATAACCAGAGTACAACCGCCTTCAGTAATCTGGTCTCAGCCCAGGCGTATACCTTCAATCCGGCCACCGGTAATACGGTAACTATTCCTGTTACGGCAACAGTCAAAAGGCTGCAGCTTAACATTACTTCGAATACAGGTGCGCCAGCCGGACAAATTGCGGAATTCCAGGTATACGGTACGCCCGCACCGAACCCTGATTTAATCATCACCGGCCTGTCCTGGACACCGGCTTCACCGGTGGAGACAAGTGCGCTTACATTGAATGCAACTGTTAAAAATAACGGCAGCGCAGCAGCTGCGGCAACTACAGTCAATTTCTATCTAAACAATGAACTGGCCGGCTCGGCTCCGGTAGCCGCACTTGCAGCAGGTGCTTCGGCAACAGTCTCAGTGAGTGCCGGTACCAGAACAGCCGCAACCTATCCGCTGAGTGCCACAGTCGATGAGAGCAATCTGATCATCGAGCAGAATGACAGCAACAACAGCTATACCAGCCCTACAGCACTTATAGTTGCACCTGTAGCCAGCTCCGATCTGACAGGTACAGCTACTTGGTCTCCTGGCAACCCGGTTGCCAATACTAATGTAGCCTTCACCGTCAATCTTAAGAATCAGGGCACGATTGCTTCGGCAGGCGGTGCACATGGAATTACCCTGGTGCTCAAAAATTCAGCAGGGGCTACAGTGCAGACCTTTACAGGGTCCTACAGCGGTGTACTTGCCGCCGGAGCTTCCGTGAATGTGTCCATTCCGGGATCGTGGACGGCAGTAAACGGCAATTACACCGTAACGACAACGGTTGCTGTGGATGCCAATGAAGTGGCAACGAAGCAGGCCAACAATGTGAATACGGCGAATCTTGTTGTCTATGCCCTGCGCGGGGCAAGCGTACCATACAGCCGGTATGACACAGAGGATGCAACGCGTGGCGGCGCGGCGGCACTGCGGACCGCTCCGGATTTCGATCAGGCGCTGACCGCATCCGAGGCTTCGGGCCAGAGCTATATTGCTCTTCCGTCCAATGGTGCTTATGCCCAGTGGACGGTCAGAGCAGGGCAGGGCGGTGCCGGAGTAACCATGAGGTTCACTATGCCCGACTCAGCGGACGGCATGGGGCTTACAGGCGCACTGGATGTATACGTGAACGGCAGCAAAGCTAAAACCATTCCGCTCACTTCGTACTACGCCTGGCAGTATTTCTCCGGCGACCAGCCGGGTGATGCCCCAAGCGCCGGACGGCCGTTGTTCCGGTTTGATGAAGTGCACTGGAAGCTGGATACCCCGCTTCAGCCGGGCGACACCATCCGTATCCAGAAAAACAACGGTGACAGTCTGGAGTATGGTGTAGACTTCCTCGAAATCGAGCCGGTACCGGCTGCAATCAGCAGACCAGCGAATACGGTATCGGTAACGGATTACGGTGCGGTGGCCGGAGACGGCCAGGATGATCTCGCTGCCTTTAACAGTGCAGTTACTGCAGCAGTCGCTGGCGGCAAAACGCTCTATATTCCGGCAGGGACATTCAACCTGAGCAGCATGTGGGTGATTGGCTCTGTCAGCAACATGATTAACAACTTCACGGTTACTGGTGCGGGGTACTGGCATACCAATCTGCAGTTCACCAACCCGAATGCTGCTGGCGGAGGCATCTCCCTGCGGATTCTGGGCAAGCTCGATTTCAGCAATGTCTATATGAATTCGAACCTGCGGTCGCGCTATAACCAGAATGCAATCTACAAAGGCTTCATGGATAACTTCGGCAACAACTCCATCATCCATGATGTCTGGGTAGAGCATTTCGAATGCGGCATGTGGGTAGGTGATTATGCGCATACTCCGGCAATCTATGCGAATAATCTGCTAGTCGAGAACAGCCGCATCCGCAATAATCTTGCTGACGGCATTAACTACTCCCAGGGAACGAGCAATTCTACTATCCGTAATACCAATGTCCGCAATAACGGGGATGATGGCCTGGCTGTATGGCCGAGCAACACCTTCGGTGCACCGGACGGAGTGAATAATACCTTCTCCTACAACACAATTGAGAACAACTGGCGCGCCGGCGGGATTGCCTTCTTCGGCGGCAGCGGACACAAGGCGGATCACAACTATATCATCGACACGGTCGGCGGCTCCGGCATCCGGCTGAATACGACCTTCCCGGGAGCCCATTTTAACAACAATACCGGGATCCTATTCTCGGACACTACAATTATTAACAGCGGCACCAGCCGTGACCTGTATGACGGGGAACGCGGGGCCATCGATCTGGAGGCTTCTAGCGATCCGATTAAGAATGTGACATTCACCAATATCGATATCATCAACACACAGCGGGATGCAATTCAATTCGGATACGGCGGCGGCTTCTCCAATATTGTATTCAACAACATCAATATTAACGGGACCGGCCTGGATGGAGTAACCTCTTCCCGGTTCTCCGGCGCCCACAAAGGAGCGGCAATCTACACGTATACCGGCAACGGATCAGCTACATTTAACAACCTGACCACCAGCAACATTGCCTATCCAAGTCTCTATTATATCCAGACCGGATTTGGCCTGCTGATTCAGTAGAATATAGGCAGCAGTATAAGGGAGGGGGCCTGAAGCCCCTTCTTTTTGCGTTCAGATGAATGATATTTTTGTGAATGATTTGTTTTCGATCTTTTACGACAACGTCCGCCCTAACGATCATGTTATTCTGAAGTGTAATTCCATATTTGCTTATCGAAGGGGAAACGTTGATGAAAAGAGTGCTGCACGCGATTCTGGCTTTAGGTTTAATCATGAGTTTAACTTTTACCGGAGGGACAAGCTCCGCTTCCGCTTCGCAAGCTGATAAGGTACTGCGGATTGGTCTCGGAACACTGCCCGGTAATCTTGATCCGGCGGCTGTTGCGGATGACGCTTCAGCCACAGTAGTTAAAGGAATGTTCGAAGGGCTGGTCCGTCTGAACCAGGCAGGGCTTGCTGTCCCGGGGATCGCGAAGTCATGGATGGTCTCCAGTGACGGCAGAACGTACACGTTCACACTCCGCGGCGATGCCAAATGGAGCAATAAGCAGCAGGTGCTGGCTTCTGACTTCGAATATGCCTGGAAACGGGCACTCGCGCCGGAGGCCGGGAATGTCTATGCTTTTAATATGTACGCAATCAATAATGCAGAGCAGTATCATCAGGGTATCCTGAAGGATGCTTCACAAATCGGTGTGAAAGCGCTGAATAACACTACACTTCAGGTGACATTGAAGGAGAAAACCGCCTATTTCCTCCAGCTGCTGGCCGAGAGTATCTACCTGCCCGTAAATCAGAAGGCTGTGAAGGCTAACCGCAACTGGGCTGCAGGTATGACTTCCATGGTGAATAACGGTCCTTTCAAGCTTAAACAGCGGACAGCTGAAGCAATCACACTGGTGAAGAATCCTGATTATTACGCTGCCAAAGATATTAAACTATCTGAGGTACATCTGCAGCTGCCCAAATTAGGAACGGCGAATCCCACAGCTGCTTTTGTGAATAAAGAGGTGGATTGGGTTGGAGGCGGGGGCGAGGAACAGCTGGACTATTCAATAATGAATTACGGTACCTCACGGCTTGTGTATGGAGCGCCCTACGCCACCAACTATTATTATATGTTTAATCTTAATCAGGCTCCCTTCAGCAATCTGAAGATCCGCAAGGCACTCGCGATGGCACTTGACCGGGAACAGTTATACGGCAATCCAGCTTATGGAGTGATTCCGCCTGCTATTCATGGGGTGAAGGGGAGCTTCCGCTCTGAAGTGGCAGATCAGGCGTATTTCACTATGGATATTGCAGCAGCGAAGCAGCTGCTTGCAGAAGGGCTGCGTGAAGAAGGGTTAAGCAAGCTTCCAAGCTTCTCCATTATTATGAATGAAGGCGAAGGGCATGAGAATATAGCAAAAAGAGTGGTGACCGCATGGAACAGGAACCTGGGCATTGAAGCAACGATTGAGCTGCAGAACTGGACTCTGCTGCTGGAGAACCGGAGGAATCAGAACTTCATGATGGCCAGAGCGGGCTGGAGCGCCGACTTCAATGATCCTGCCTCTATGCTTGAACCTTTTACTTCCTGGAGTGCGGATAATGATACAGGCTGGAGCAATTCACAGTACGACGGCTATATCAAGCAGGCCAAGCAGACAGCAGACCCTGCACAGCGGATGCAGCTGTATGCCAAAGCAGAAAAAATGCTGATCGATCAAATGATTATTCTGCCGCTGTATTATTGCGTCGCCGACGTGGCCCATAACCCGCTGCTGAAAAATGTATACATTGATTACGATGGCTCCATCGCTTTCGCTAGAGGATCGTGGTTGTAAATCCTTCGGCTGCCGGAAGAACCGCAGTGCGGGCCGGGGCTTTGACCGGGACAGCGAAACGGCTTTTAAACAGGCTGATCAGGTAGGACAGAATGACAATCGAAGCTATGGAATAGATGCTTTTGAACAGCCCGATGGAATAAAAGGAGCCCGCGATGATCAGCCCGTCGAGCACGAACATTACTTTCCCCGGATTCCAGCCGAATTTCTTCTGAAACATAAGGGCGAGAATATTGCTGCCGCCCAGGGATGAACCGTTCAGGAACAAATAAGACATGCCAAGGCCCATAATGCAGCCACCGATTATAGCACCGAACCAGCCCGGAAGCACAAACTGGGGCAAACGGGCAGCGGCAGCTGACATCAGGCTTAGGGAACTGACGGCGAACAACGTGGAGGCGGTGAATCTCCAGCCCATTTTGAATAAGGAGAGCACATAGAAGGGGATATTCACCAGGCAATAGGTAAGGGGGAAGGAACTGCCCAGCCAGTAAGACAGACTCAGTGACAAGCCTACAGTACCTCCGGTGGTGATCTCCGAGCGTTTGAGAATCAGTACACCCAAACTTACGATGAGGGTGCCCAGCAGCACCTTGAGGATTTGTTGCATGCCTTGTTGCAGTTCATTTGTTTTCATGTCAGGTTTACTCACTCCGTCTCTATAGTAAATCATGGGTTTGATTATAAAGGGAGTTGAGAAATCCGGCAAAAACATGCGTTGCTGCGAGTCCGCTTGTGCGCGTATCCACTTTAAATAAGTAAAGCGGCGCCTGGTACTGTTGAAATTGTCGCATGCGGCGAGCAAAAGATTATCCATTTCAGATTAATGCTGTAACTTGAATCCATGTTACTATTCCTGACTTAGTAAACTCGCGTAAATAAAAACAGAGCCATGCCCACTGCCAAAGCAGAGGTCATGGCTCTTCAATGTTCATTCAGGAGATCAGCTGTTCAGCAGCTCTGCTTTCTTGCGGTCGAATTCCTCCTGCGTAATAACGCCCATGTCCAGCAGCTGTTTGAACTTCAGCAGCTCGTCGGCAGCACTGAATTTCTCCGGAGCGGGAGCAGCCGCCTTGGGTGCAGACGGCTCGGGCTTCGAATCGAAGCCTAAGTCGAAGAACTCCCCTTCCGCTACATGAATATCAGCATCCTCTACCGCACGCTGTACCTTTTCAAGATCCTGTGCGAATTCAGCCTCAGTATAACGGTCAACCGCTTCTGCCAGCGTCTCCCGCAGACGGTTCCCCATGGGCTTCATGGATAAGTAAGTCATTCCTCCGGATAGAAGCCCGCCCAGCAGAGGAATGAATTTGGTAGCGCCTTGAGTGAAGGTTCGCTTTGTGATTTTGATCCCGATGTAGGAGGAAATCTTCTTCAGCAGCGGGAAGTAGAGTGATTCAGCCAGATTCAGCTGCGG
Organism: Paenibacillus sp. MMS20-IR301; assembly: GCF_032302195.1. NCBI lineage: Bacteria > Bacillati > Bacillota > Bacilli > Caryophanales > Paenibacillaceae > Paenibacillus > Paenibacillus sp. MMS20-IR301. The sequence continues at coordinate 1,999,483 of NZ_CP135275.1, read as the reverse complement.
GTGCTGTTGCAGCAGATACCTGGAATTAGGCGCGTTCAGGATTCTCAGCATCGGGGCAGCCCCGGCTACGCCGAACATGACTCCCAGATACAATGTAAGCTCACGCGAAATCTGCTCTGAATCCGGCGTGCTGTCCTGCCACAGGTCTGAGCGTCCATAGAGGTAAGCCAGTTCCTGGGACATCCGCATGGCTACACCGAAATACTGCAATGTATCTCCCGGAATCGTTGCTGCCATAGCCAGCCCGCCCGGAATTCCGGCAACCGTAGAAGCGGCGGTGCTCAATATCGTCCGTTTCTCAATCAGCGATTTCGCGAGTTTATCAATGACCTGCAGGCCGATACCGGCCTCAAGCGGTCCCTTTTCCAGAATAACCGGCATATTTCCGTAAGTATCATATTTGGCAAGCTGCTGCGCCAGAAATTCATTGCGGTTCACCTGGACACCGGGAAGCTTCACGGCATTCGCCAACAGAACTTCCATCGTGCCTTGCCCGGATTGCTGTTCGTTAGTCATCTCTAATCTCCTTGTAATCGGGTATAAGTAAGTGCTTCTCTACAGATATTCGGCATGACTAGCGGATTACCTCCTAATTAATGCCAAGCTAATTATAAAGGCATACAGGAAAGATATCCTGAAATGTCGAATAGATGGCTTGGCAGAAGCACTCAACCAAAGGAGATAAACAGCATGCAACCACAGTTGTTATTTGTGCATATCAGCGATATCGGAAGATTATTTAAAGAGCAAAGCTTTGTCCTGACAAATGACTTCATAATCAAGTTAGAACAGCAAAGGCTATTCATTGAACGTAAAGAAAATCCATATGTAAATTTATGGGGCAGTCATATTAGTAACATCAATCTGATTGTCGGGAAAAATGGTGCCGGAAAGACAACTCTGCTTGAATTGCTGGGTTCAACAAAATTAAGAAGAAGCAGGCTTTTTGATGATCCTCAGTGGTTTGCGCTATACCATCTTGAAGAGGATCTGTTTCTAATCGAGGGGGCACCTAAGCTTCTTCTCCGTGAATTGAATGCACCTTCAGAATTGTTAGCAGATACCAGCATTTGTGTGAAGTATGACTTCAGGACACATATGATGCAGTGGAAAAGCGTACAGGATACGACGTATAAAGCGGCAGACGGACAAGAGTACCCGGTTAGCGAAGCGTTAATATCTCTGTTTCAAACGAAAGAGTCGGACCGGCTTTGGCTGAAGAGTCTTAACATATTAGACGGACAGGACAATACGGACAGCTTCAAAAGGCATTATCTGCATAAACCGGCCTTATCCAGCACTTATCGTTTCATGAGCAATGAATACATATTCCTGGAGGGATTATTTACATTTAATCAAGCTGTATTTCAAATCAGCCAACATGCCGGAATTGACTCCGATATTAATGATGTTAATGATATGTATAGTATTCTGGGTTTCTCGCTGTATCAAGATAAACATAAAATGTTGTATTTTACAAAAACGGAGAATGATAATAACACTAAACAACCCTCTCGTTCAGCTTCTAAATGGTCTATCAAAGAATTATTTATCTTATCCTATTTGGAAGCTTTGATTATAGATCTTGCAAATCGTGCAACTAAGTATCCGACATCTCATAATGATGTTCATCCTGGAGATCTGATTGGTGTTGAAACCATGGAAGAGAATACTTATGAGGCCAGGAAAGTCTATTTATTTAAAGTTCTTAATATTTTAAAGAAAACTAGTATTTCTAAAATAGAAAAATATGAAGCTATAGAGTTTGATGTGAATATATTCGCTGCTATCCTAATTGCTCTTGAGGAAATTGATGCTAGTCTTTTTAAATCTCGGACCACAATTAGAGTTCCAGTACAAGAAGGAATGCATGAGTCAATATATGGCTTTTTAGACTTATATGACCGCTTTTATAACAGCTACGGGGTATCATACAGCTTGGATGTATCTTATAAATATCTCAGCTCCGGTGAGATAGAATTCATCCGTGCATTTAGCTGCATTAATGATATGGTACAAGTTTCCCTTAAGGATGAGAGAATCAATAGCGTTCTTCTAATTATGGATGAACCGGATGTCTCGTTTCACCCCGAGTGGTCGAGAAAATATATTTACTACCTCAAAAAATTTATTGAGCACGTAAATAGTAGCAAAGAAATAAAATACCAGATTCTGTTATCTACGCATTCACCTTTTATCGTATCCGACATTCCGAAAGAACATATTACTTGTATCAATGTTATCGAGAAGGACGACGAGTTGCAGCGGGTTGTTAATGAAGCTGAATTTGGGCTCATGAGTAATTTTTATGATATTGTCAAAAATGACTTTTTCCTTGGCTCACCAATAGGAGAATTTGCACATAATCTTTTCAAGGATCTTGTGAAACAGATGAATGGATGGCCAGAGTATAATCCGGTTGAAATAAGAAAGGTAAGTATGATCATTAGCGGGATTGGTGAGCCGGTTATCCGCGGGAAACTTCAGTCCCACCTTGAAGCGCAAGCTATTCGTTTACAGGAGAGCAATACGCAAAAAGAGGATCGGCGGATAAGAGAACTCGAAATGGAACTAGAGCAGCTGAAGAAAAAGAGAGGGGAGAAACACGGTGATTAAGCTTCGTCCAAAAATGATATCGGATCTTGCTGATATGTATATATCTGAAATGGAAACTGATATCCAGCAGAGTTATGTATTTTATAGAAACACCGTAAATAACGTAAATCCATTTACCCAGCTGCCTGTTTCAGCCTTACTTGAGAATGGAACCGGAAGCCTGGATCCCCTTCTTCTTCATACTTTGCTTACCTTTTCATTTGAAGATATCTACAGCAAATATCCTGATATCGGGAAGTATATGAAGACATGCCAGCTTGTTTTCTACAGCAATTTTCAAATTACAAAAGTGCTTCAACGGAAAGGTAAGCAAAATAGACAGTTAGAACGAGAGGCTTTCCGGGAGGAATATGTGGCCACCTATCGTACGGATTGGATCGAGCCTATACTTCAGAACCATAGCGATTATGCTAAGAATACTGATTGTTTTAACCGTTTCATTCAGGAAGTTAGCGGGAAGCTAGAAAGATTGAATGGAGAAATCAAGCAAATAATCGATTATGAAAATATGGATTCCGAATTCCGGCATATCCTTTTGAATCGGATGGGGATCGATGTCTGCCCTTACTGCAACCGTCAATTTATTACACAGTTTATGGATCGGGACAAATTTAAAACAACAGCTGATTTGGATCATTTTTATCCTAAAGCCCATTTTCCGCTATTCGCATTATCCATGTTCAATTTCGTTCCTTCTTGCCAAATATGTAACTCCAGATTCAAATTAGATAAGGGAATTGAAATCCTCTACCCCTATAATTCTGGTTTTAATCAAGATACATACTTCCACATTCCGCTTAGGCCGGACACTAAAATCGGTTCTATCCTTGGTGAGGATACTGATTTCGAGTTGGAACTGATCCATGAAGGCACCGGACCGGATTCAACGGCTATACATAATAGTATTGAGTTGTTTAACTTGAGTAAGGTCTATCAGAGTCATAAAGATTATGTACGTGAGCTGTTGTACAAGAAGAATGCTTACAGCGAGAGCTACAAGGGAGATTTAATGAGCCTTCTTGGTAAGCTTAATCTGAGTGCGAAGGAAATGAATCTGTTTCAATATGGTTTCACATTAACAGAAGATGAATTTGGGAAAAGACCGTTATCCAAGCTTGCCTATGATATTATCCAGCGAAATTCTTAAATTCCAGCAATCTTAATGCAATCTTAATGCCACAGCTGATTCCGTAATGCCATGCTGATTGTGCACAGGCTATTCTGGCGCTACAATAATTAGCATGAACGTTTAATGAAAGGGATTATGCGAATGGCAGGACATACTCCGGCAGATAAAAAACGGGGCAGACTTAAAATATTTTTCGGATATGCTGCGGGTTCAGGGAAAACATCGGCGATGCTGAATGCTGCCCATGAGGAGCAGAGGGATGGCGTACAAGTCCTGGCCGGGTATATTGAACCTCACGGCAGGCCGGAAACGGCGGCTTTGCTGCAAGGGCTGGAGCTGGTGCCTCCACGGGAAATTTCCCATAACGGCCACCTGTACACTGAGTTCGACCTCGATGCCGCAATCCGCAGACGTCCGGAGCTGATTCTGCTGGATGAGCTGGCCCATACGAATGCCCCCGGCTGCCGCCACAAAAAAAGAGTCCAGGATATCGAGGAGCTGCTGCGGGCCGGGATTAACGTATACGCTACAGTGAATGTTGAGCATATTGAGAGTCTGACCGATGTCATCACTTCAATCACCGGAATGACTGTACATGACCGCATACCAGACAGCGTATTCGACAGTGCTGATCAGGTAGAACTGGTGGATATAGCACCCGGTGATCTGATTGAGCGGCTGAATAAGGGAAAGCTGTATCCGGATATAGAGCAGCGGCAAAAATACGAAAGCTTATTTATTCCAGCCAAGCTGATCGCCTTGCGGGAGATTGCCCTGCGTTACACGGCAGACCAGCTGAACCGGATTGCGCTGCAGATTGGTGAGCGGGAGGACAGCGCAGGCTTTTATACAAAGGAGCATATTCTGGTCTGCCTGTCGTCAGCCGTTAGCAGCAAGAAGGTAATCCGGACAGCAGCAAGAATGGCTGAAGCGCAGTATGGATCATTCACGGCGCTCTATGTGGAAACTTCGCGGACGAAGGAGCTGACCGCCAAGAACAAGGCTGAATTGCGGGAGAATCTGCGGCTGGCCGAGCAGCTTGGTGCACAGGTCGCTACCGTGTACGGGGAGGATGTTCCAGGGCAGATTGCCGAATATGCCAAAACCAGCCGGGTCTCCAAGATCGTCCTTGGACGCTCGCATAACAAAAACCGCTGGCCCGCTAAATCCAACTTTGTCGACAAGCTGACGGCTGCCGCCCCGAATATGGATATTTATATTATTCCGGATAATGGGCCTTCTCTGCACAAACAAATTCCGCAATATTCCAAAAAACCGCTGTTCTCTCTAGCTGACAGCAGCAAAACATTAGGAATTCTTATCGCCTGCACGGTGGTCGGTTTATGGTTCCAATATCTTGGCTTCAGTGAAGCGAATATCATTACGGTCTATATTCTAGGCGTACTGCTGGATGCGATGGTCACTCAGGGGCGGATGTATAGCGCGGTGACTTCGATTTTGAGCGTGCTGATTTTTAACTATTTTTTCACGGCACCGTTATTCTCGCTCCAGGCGTATGATTCCGGTTATCCGGTGACCTTCCTCGTCATGCTGTCTGCCTCATTCATTACCAGTACACTCACACTGCGGGTTAAGGAGCAGGCGAGGGAATCCGCGCAAAAAGCTTACCGGACCGAAGTCCTCCTCGAGACCAGCCGGAAGTTGCAGCAGGCTAAGGATACCCCGGCGATCCTCAACGAAACGGCGCTGCAGATGGTCAAGCTGCTGGACCGGAGCATTATCATCTATGAGGTGCAGGAGGGAGAACTCGCCGAACCGCTGCTCTTCCCTAAGGAGGATGCGCCGGCTGATCCGCAGAGCTATACCTCTTCTGAGGAGCGCAAGGTTGCAGAGTGGGTGCTGCAGAACAATAAACGCGCCGGAGTATCCACAGATACCTTCTCGGCAGCACATTGCCTGTACCATGCGGTACGCGGGGGTGAACAGGTATTTGCGGTTGCTGGAATTGTGATGGAGCAGGAGGAGCCGCTTGAGGTATTCGAGAAAAGCCTGATGATCGCCATGCTGGGCGAATGTGCCCTGGCACTGGAGAAGGACAAGCTGAACGAGAAGCAGAAGGAAATCTCCATGCAAATCCAGCAGGAGCAGCTGCGCACGAATCTGCTGCGGGGCATCTCCCATGATCTGCGCACTCCGCTCACCAGTATATCCGGCAACGCCGGGATTCTGATCGGCAACTCTAAGGTGCTGAGTGAGACGCAGAAGCAGGAGCTGTACAATGACATTTATGATGATTCCATGTGGCTGATTAATCTGGTTGAGAACCTGCTGTCGATTACAAGAATTGATAACGGCGCACTTCATTTGAACTTCCAGGCGGAGCTTCTGGAGGAAGTGATCGCCGAAGCGATGCTCCATGTGAACCGCAATAAGAATGAGCATGTGATTGAGCTGCAGCTGGAGGATGAGCTGCTGATGGCCAGGATGGATTCGCGGCTGATTATTCAGGTGCTGATCAACCTGGTGGATAATGCGATTAAATATACTGAGGCCGGATCACATATTACACTCTCGGTAAAGCGCGAAGGACCGATGGTAAGGGTTGAAGTCGCTGATGACGGTCCGGGCATTTCGCCGGAAGCTAAAGTACAAATATTCGAGATGTTCTACACGGCAGACAACCTGCGCGGAGACGGCAGGCGCGGCCTGGGCCTCGGGCTGGCCCTCTGCAAATCGATTATCCATGCCCATGGGGGCACAATAGATGTACAGGATCAAACACCGCGGGGGTCGGTATTCAGCTTCACCCTGCAGGCTGAGGAGGTGAATGTCCATGAATAAGCCGCTGATTCTTGTTGTCGAAGACGATAAGCCCATCCGCAAGCTGATTACGACAACCCTTGAGACGCAAGGGTATAAATACCATACGGCTGAAACCGGGGAGGCCTCTATTCTGGAGACGGTCTCCAGCCAGCCGGATCTGATGATTCTCGATTTGGGGCTGCCGGACATGGACGGTGTTGATATTATCCGCAAGGTGCGGGCGTGGTCGAACCTTCCGATCATTGTGGTCAGCGCCCGCAGCGAGGACCGGGATAAGATTGAAGCGCTGGATGCCGGGGCGGATGATTATCTGACCAAGCCGTTCAGCGTGGAGGAGCTGCTTGCCAGACTGCGGGTCAGTCTGCGGCGCATCCGCGGGGACAGTGACAGGCTGATGAAGGATGCGTCTGTGTTTACCAACGGGAATTTACGGATTGATTACGCCGCAGGCTGCGCCATGCTGGAGGAGAATGAGATCCACCTGACGCCGATTGAGTATAAGCTGCTCTGTCTGCTGGCCAAGAATGTCGGTAAAGTCCTGACCCATAATTATATCCTGCATGAAATCTGGGGCAGCCATACGTATGATGTTCCGGCACTGCGGGTATTCATGGCAACGCTGCGGAAGAAGATCGAGAGCACGCCTTCCCAGCCGAAGTATATTCAGACGCATATCGGTGTCGGCTACCGGATGCTCCAGGTTGGGGACGATAGTAAGGGGATTTAAGCTTTCTACTGCAGGGATAAAAGGCAGTCCATACCAGCAGAGCTGAAGTGATTATACAAGTCCGACCATGTCCGTTAGGGGCATGGTTTTTTGCCGTTCCGTTATAGCGGACGCAACTTGAAGTATGCAGTGAGCTGTATTTTAACGGAATCTTAACTGCTCCGGGCAAACCCTTATCCATAACTAATGGCGGGAGTGGTACGCTGAACTGGTACTGATACACTTGAGAAAGAAGGCACTTGAAATGGAAGTAATCAATGTATGGCTGAGAAATATCGGCTGGCTCACGGCCGTGACGGCGCTGCTGGTGCTGGTGAAAAGAAGGTACGCCCGGCTGGCTCTGCAGCAGGAGAGCGGCTATGAAAATAATGAGGTATATAAAGCGGCCAGCATGTTCGCGGGCGGGGGGCCCGTAGAAGAAGTCAGCAGGATGCTCACAGCCAGCTTCGAGTTTAGTGCAGAGGGAATTGAAATGATTCTCGCCCGGGCACTGCCGTGCAGAGGGGATGCAGACGGGGGATACGCGGCTTTTGTCGGGGCGGTCAATAAAGTGCTCGGTGAAGAGGTATACCGGTCTTAATGATATCTTAACACGCCTGCAGAAACCCTAACCCTGAACTTATGGGAGACATGGTACGCTAGGGTCTGAAGTTACAAGAGATAGAGAGAGTGAATTCAAACAGGATAAGGAGTGGCAATAAAGATGATGGATGTGTATATGGCAGGAGCATTAACCGTAATCTTTGCAGTATTCTATGCGTTCGTAGAGTGGTGCGGGCGTGTCGTTCAGGAACAAGGGGGGAACGAGTCATGACGGTCGTCCTCGCGGCAACACTGCTGTTGTTCCTCTATCTGGTGTATGCGTTGATTCATCCGGAGAAATTTTAAATAAACAAATGAAGGAGGGCCAGCTGTGGGTATTATTCAAATCATTGCAGTTATTCTGATTCTGGTTCTGCTGGTTAAACCAGCAGGAACCTATCTATATCATGTATTCTCAAATGAACCGAACCGGACTGACCGGATATTCGGCGGAACGGAGAACGTAATCTACCGGCTGGCAGGGCTGAAGCGGCGGAAAGACATGTCCTGGAAGAAATATGCAGTCAGCTTCATTGCAACGAATATCGTGCTGGTGGCTTTCAGTTACATTATTCTGCGGCTGCAGAAGGGGCTTCCGCTCAATCCGGGCGGAATCGGTAATATGGAAGAGACACTTACGTTCAATACTGTAATCAGCTTCATTACCAACACGAATCTTCAGCATTACAGCGGTGAAACAGGTGTATCCTACTTTTCCCAGATGGCTGTGATGACGATGCTGATGTTTACCTCGGCGGCCAGCGGGTTCTCGGTTGCGGTTGCTTTTGTCAGGGGGATTACCGGACGCGGCTCGGTGGGGAACTTCTTCGAGGACTTCGTTAAGGCGCACATCCGGGTGTTCATTCCGCTTGCGCTTCTTGTAACAATGGCATTAGTTGCCCTGCATGTGCCGCAAACACTGAAGCCGACGCTGGAGATTACGACACTGGAAGGGCAGAGCCAGCAGATTGCGATCGGACCGGTTGCTTCGCTGGAGTCCATCAAGCATATCGGGACGAACGGCGGGGGCTTCTTCGGGGCCAACTCGGCGCATCCGTTCGAGAATCCGAGTCCGCTGAGCAACGTGCTGGAGATTCTCTCGATGTGGCTGCTGCCGGCTTCCCTGCCATATATGTACGGAAAGTTCGCGAAGAACAAACGCCAGGGCTGGATGATTTTCGGGGCGATGATGACCTTGTTCATAGCCCTGCTAGGACTGAATTATTATGCGGAAAGTGCCGGCAATCCGGCAATTAACGCCATGGGAATAGATGCCTCACAAGGCAGCATGGAGGGAAAAGAGGTACGGTTCGGGATTGCACAGTCTGCGCTATTCACAACGGTAACTACAGCGGCCACAACCGGCAGTGTGAATAATATGCACGACACGCTGACCCCGCTCGGCAGTATTACCCCGCTTGCGCTGATGATGCTGAATAACGTGTTTGGCGGTAAAGGTGTCGGGCTGATCAATATGCTGATGTATGCGATGCTTGGTGTATTCCTCTGCGGGCTGATGGTCGGCCGGACACCGGAATTCCTCGGACGGAAGATAGAGGCCAGGGAGATGAAGCTGATTGCGATCGCGATCCTTATTCACCCGCTGATCATTCTTGTGCCTACCGCTGCCGCCTTCCTGACCGATCTCGGTCAAGGGAGCATCAGTAACCCCGGCTTCCACGGGCTGACGCAGGTGCTGTATGAATATGTCTCCTCTGCGGCGAATAACGGTTCAGGCTTCGAGGGACTTGCCGATAATACCACCTTCTGGAATATTACTACAGGTGTGGTTATGCTGCTGGGGCGGTATATGTCCATGATTGCGATGCTGGCGGTAGCCGGTTCCCTGCTCCGCAAGAAGCCGGTGCCGGAGACACTTGGGACCTTCCGCACAGACAATGGCCTGTTCACCGGAATTCTGATCGGCACGGTGCTGATTATCGGGGCATTGACCTTCCTGCCGGTCATTGTGCTCGGTCCGGTTGCTGAATACCTGACTTTACGCTAGGAAGAGGGAGAGAAGAGAATGAGTACTGTACAAAGAAAAAAACTGTTGACCACCCCTATACTCCTGAGTGCTGCAAGAAACAGCTTCCTGAAGCTGAACCCGGTCACCCTGATGAAAAATCCGGTCATGTTCGTAGTTGAGACAGGGACAGTAATCGTGCTGCTGATGGTGCTGATCCCGGGGTATTTCAATGCCGAGGCTTCTATCGGCTTCAATATTACCGTGTTTCTAATCCTGTTGTTTACGGTGCTGTTCGCCAACTTTGCCGAGGCATTAGCCGAAGGGCGGGGCAAGGCACAAGCCGATTCGCTTAAAAAAACAAAGCAGGATATCACCGCCAATAAGCTTGCGGGAACGGCGGTTAAGCAAGTCCCGGCTGCGGAGCTGCGCAAAGGTGATACCGTAATTGTGAGCCAGGGCGAGCTGATTCCCGGCGACGGTGAAGTGATTGAAGGACTGGCTTCTGTGGATGAGTCGGCGATTACCGGGGAATCGGCACCGGTCATTAAGGAAGCCGGAGGTGACTTCGGCTCCGTTACCGGCGGTACGCGCGTCGTCAGTGATCAGATTAAAGTACGGATCACCAGTGATCCCGGCGAGTCGTTCCTCGACCGGATGATCTCACTGGTGGAGGGGGCTAAACGCCAGAAGACGCCGAATGAAATCGCACTGAACACCTTGCTCATCAGCTTGACGATTATTTTTCTGATCGTGGTGGTTACACTGCGTCCGATCGCCGGTTACACCGGGGTGGAGCTGGAGATTCCGGTATTAATCGCTCTCCTGGTCTGCCTGATCCCTACAACCATCGGCGGCCTGCTGTCGGCCATCGGGATCGCCGGGATGGACCGCGTAACCCGGTTCAATGTGCTGGCGATGTCCGGTAAAGCGGTAGAAGCCGCCGGGGATATCAACACCATGATTCTTGATAAAACGGGAACCATTACCTTCGGGAACCGGATGGCGAGCGAATTCGTCACAGCCGGCGGAGAATCCGCTGCTGAGCTTGCCGCTTGGGCGGCCGTCAGCTCGCTGAAGGATGAGACACCGGAGGGGCGCTCGGTGCTGGAGCTGGCGAAGAAGCTGAATCTCAGCTATGACGCCAAGCTGGCGGAGGGCGGAGAGTTCATTGAATTCCGGGCGGAAACGCGGATGAGCGGTATCGACCTGCAGGACGGGCGTTCAGTCCGCAAGGGTGCGGTTGATTCCGTGAAGAAGTGGGTGCTCTCACAGGGCGGAGATGTGCCGGGGGATCTGGACAATAACGCCGCGGCCATTGCCCGGCTGGGCGGCACGCCGCTTGCGGTTGCTGTAGACAGCCGGATCTACGGGCTGATCTATCTGAAGGATACGGTTAAGCCGGGGATGAAGGAGCGGTTTGGTGAGCTGCGCAGTATGGGCATCAAGACGATTATGTGTACAGGCGATAATCCGCTGACCGCCGCGACGATTGCCCGGGAAGCAGGCGTTGATGATTACATCGCTGAGAGTACACCGGAGGACAAGATTGCCGTCATCCGCCGCGAGCAGAATGAAGGCAAGCTCGTGGCCATGACCGGTGACGGCACGAACGATGCCCCGGCGCTGGCCCAGGCGGATGTGGGGCTGGCCATGAACAGCGGAACAGCCGCAGCCAAGGAAGCAGCTAATATGGTCGATCTGGACTCCGACCCTTCGAAGATCATCGAGGTTGTCGCCATTGGCAAGCAGCTGCTGATGACACGCGGGGCGCTGACAACCTTCAGCATCGCCAACGATATTGCCAAGTATTTCGCCATCATTCCGGCGATGTTCACGCTGGCGATCCCGGAGATGGATGCCCTTAATGTGATGGGCCTAGGTTCTCCAAGTTCAGCTATTATCTCAGCGCTGATCTTCAATGCTGTAATTATTCCGCTGCTTATTCCGCTGGCGATGCGCGGTGTATCCTATAAGCCGATGAGCTCAACGAAGCTGCTGGCCCGCAACATTGTCGTCTACGGGCTGGGCGGAGTCATCGTCCCGTTCGCCGGCATCAAGCTGATTGATCTGCTTGTGCGGATCTGGATTTAGCGGGCAGGTCCCTAGTCACATCCATATCTCCCGTCGCAGCTACGTCTCCCATGGCAGGTATATTTCCCGTCGCAGCCGCCTAATAAGTGGAAAATAGGCACTTAATTATATGTGTTTTTCCGGTTACAGGTAAATAATTGGATAAATGACACTTAAATCTCCCGATTTCGGCGGTGAGCAGTGAATCTCGGATGAATAAGTGTTGTTCTTCCAGCTAAATTCTTGAAATCACTGGTTCCCAGATGATTAAATGCTCTTTTTCCACTTATTTCCGGCGAAGGCACAGCGCTTGAGCAGACGGCGGGTTAACGGACGGCGGGTGAGCGTACAGCGAGGTCGCAAACTGGGATAGTAGATTGCGAGAGGGCAGACAGCGGGTGAGCGTACAGCGAGGTCGCAAATTGGGATAGTAGATTGCGAGAGGGCAAAAGCAAGAACGCAGACAGCAAGTAGCAGATGCAAATGTAAGCAAGTAACTTCAAGGAGGGCAACGCAATTATGAGGAATTCCATACAATCCATTGATTCTGTACAAACCAATGATTCCGTGCAATCCAATCATTCCGGCAGCAGCAGTAGTTCGGTTGCCGAGGAGCAGCCGGCATCGTCAAAAGGCATTTATCTCTTCACCATTGTGCGTCTCAGTGCCGTGTTCATTATACTGTGCGGAATAGCCTATCCGCTTGCCTCTACAGCGCTCGCTCAGGTGTTGATGCCTGCGCAGGCGAACGGAAGCCTGCTGAAGAACGCTGCAGGCGAGACTGTCGGTTCGGAGCTGATCGGGCAGAGCTTCAGTAATCCGGCGCTGTTCCAGAGCCGGGTATCCAGTATTGAATACAAAGCGGAAGCCTCCGGCTCGAATAACTATGGACCGTCGAATCCTGACATGCTGCAGCGCACAGCCGGTTCCATTGCCCGGTGGAAGCTGGATAATCCGGATGTGCCGGTAAGCGGGCTGCCGGTGGACCTTATTACGAACTCCGGTTCCGGGCTTGACCCGCATATCTCCCCGGCAGCGGCGCTGGTGCAGATTCCGCGGATCAGCCGACTGAGCGGAATTCCCGCTGAGCAGTTGAAGGCGCTGGTCACCGGGCATACTGAAGGCCGCGATCTTGGATTGTTCGGGGAAGCGCGGGTGAATGTGCTTAAGCTGAATCTGGCTTTAACGGAACTAGCCGCGAAGTAACGCAGTTTGTACCCTGTCCTTGTGATATAAGAGGGCAGGGTCGTTTCCGTTGTCAGCTGTACATCAGCAGAAAAGGAGGGAAGCAAGTGGCTCCCTACAAACGCAAAACACCGGAAGAAATTCTCTATTCCATCTACCGGCTGCAGCGGGGGCGGTTGAAGATCATCATCGGCTCGGTCAGCGGCTCGGGTAAAACCTATCATATGCTGGAGGAAGGCAAGCTGCTGAAGCAGCAGGGCATTGATGTAGTAATCAGTGCGGTCTCAACCATGGGCCGGGCCGACACGGTTCAGCAGCTGGGTGATCTGGAGCGGATACCCAGCCTTCATTGGCAGAAGGACGGCAAGGAAGAGAAGGATCTGCCGCTGGAAGTCCTGCTTGCGCGTAACCCCGAGGTACTGCTGGTCGACGGGCTGGCGCACCGCAACCGGGAGGGAGCAGCTTACCCGACCCGGCTGGAGGACATCCATTATCTGATGGATCATGGCATCAGTGTCATTACAACAGTTAATGTGTATGAGCTGGCCGGAGTTGGTGAACTGATCTATGAGATGACGGGTATCCGTGCGGGCGAAACGGTGCCGCTGAATACGCTGGAGCTCGCCGATGAAGTAAGGCTGATAGATGTCTCCCCGGAAACGATCCTGAAGCGGATGGAGGAGGGGGTGCTTGGAGATGGCGTGCATCCGGCGCTCCTACGCCGGGGAAATCTTGGGGTGCTCCGTGAGCTGGCGCTGCGGCTCATGGCGGAGGGCGTCAATGACTCGCTGGAGAAGCACCGTGAAGCGGAAGGGCTGCTTGGCCCGTCCGGAGCAGCAGAGCGGATTCTTGTCTCAGCCCAGTATCACTGGAACGGCTCGCTCTATATCCGCAGAGGCCAGCAGATTGCCAAGCGGCTCTCCGGGGATCTGGTCATCGTTACCTTCGTCTTGCGCAGCCGCCCGCTGACGAAAGAGCAGCAGGTGTTCAAGCGTTCGATTCTCAAGCTGACAGAGCGGATCAGTGCCAGATTTGAAGAGCTGGAGCTGCTTCGCCTGCGGCAGCTGCCCGCTAAGCTCGTGCAATACGCGACTCAGAACAATGTCACCCGGATTGTGATGGGCCATTCACAGAAGAGCCGCTGGCAGGAGAAGTGGCAGGGCCCGATCACCAGCCGTGTCCTGCGCAAGACCAGGAATATCGATATCTTCCTGATGGCTGACCGGGCGGAGCAGGAGGGGGAACGGATTCTGCCGGTCCGGCCGGCAGCGGAGAAGGCAGCAGAGCCGTTCCACCGCCTGACCGGCAGGGAGCTGGAGCAGCGGATCGAGACAATCCGCCGGGGGACGTTCAAGGTCTATATCGGCGCTGCTCCCGGAGTCGGCAAAACCTACAAAATGCTCCAGGAAGGCAACCTGCTCCTGAACAAGGGCATAGATGTTGTTATCGGCCTGCTGGAAACCCACGGCAGGCTGGAGACACAAGGACAAATCGGTGGACTGGAGATGATCCCGCGGGCCCGGATTCAGTATCAGTCAGCCGGACTGACGGAAATGGATACTGAAGCCATCATTGCCCGGCAACCTGAGGTCGTACTGGTGGATGAGCTGGCCCATACCAATGTTCCCGGCAGCCGGACGAAGAAGCGGTATGAGGATGTTATCCGGCTGCTGGAGCACGGCATCTCCGTCATCACCACGGTCAACGTGCAGCATCTGGAGAGTCTGAACGATGCGGTACAGCAGTTGACCGGGGTGCGGGTCCGGGAGACGGTACCGGACGCGATTCTGCGGATGGCCAGCGAGGTGGAGCTGATCGACGTGACCCCGCAGATGCTGCAGCAGCGGATGCGGGAAGGGAAAATCTACGCCAGCGAGAAGGTGAACCAGGCGCTGGAGTCGTTCTTCAAGCTAGGCAATCTGATCGCGCTGCGGGAGCTTGCTCTCCGCGAGATTGCCGATGATGTGGATGAGCGGCTCGAAGCCTGGGACCGCGAGACCTCGCTGCGCGGGCCCTGGAGCCGGCGCGAGATGATCTTCGTCTGCGTGGACACGGGACCGCAGGCAGAGCGGCTGATCCGCCGCGGCTTCCGGCTTGCCCACCGGCTGAAGGCGCAGTGGCGTGTACATTATGTGCACTGCGCTTACAAGCAAAGTGATGACGAAGAGAAGCGGCTGGAGACGTTACGGCAGCTCACGGAGCGGCTGGGCGGAGTGATGGAAATTACGGAGGCGGGCAGCCCAAAGCACCTGCATAAGCATCTGCTGCAGCGGATGAATGAGACCGGGGCGACACAGCTGATCATCGGCCAATCACGCAAGTCCCTGTGGCGTTCATTGATCAAGCAGAGCTTCGTCCATTATCTGCTCCGCCATGCCCGGCATATGGATATGCTGATTGTTGCTGGTCATACGCCGATTACGGATTGATTATCCGTTGCCCGCCAGGCGCTGAAGTTCATGCTTGTAGCACATTTACTAGACAATTACCTGCCATTTGTTCATAACTTGACATACCGTACCTCATTGGCAATTGCTGAGCAGCTGCTCTGCTGATAATCTATTGAACAGATGTTCATAAACGAACAAATGTTAGATAGCAAAGGGGAATGGCAGATGCGGATATTAGTATTGGGAGCAGGAGTTCTGGGCAGTTATCTGGCCCATGTGCTGGTAAGGGGCGGAAATGAAGTAACAGTGCTGGCCAGAACTGCAAGAGCGGAGCAATTGCGGCAGGACGGACTGGTGATCCGGCATTATTTTCAGCGTAAAACTACGGTTGATCAAGTGAAGGTCATTGAAACGCTGGAGTCAGGCGATGTGTATGATCTGATCTTCGTGGTGATGAAGTACAATGATTTCCGGGCGGTGCTGCCGGTGCTGGCGGAGAATCTGAGCAGAAATATTGTGCTTGTCGGCAATAACGCGGATGCGCATGGCATGCTTCAGTATTTCCAAGAGCACAGCCGGGTTCCGCAAAATATAATCTTCGGCTTCCAGCTCAGCGGCGGTATGCGGGAGACTGACGGGCGGGTGATTTGTATCCGCGCAGGCGGACAGATGGTGCTGGGCAGCCTTACAGGGGAGGTGACGTTCAAACCGGTGCTGGACCAGGCCTTCAAAGGAACGAAATATAAGCTGCTCTATGAAGCGGATATGAATGCCTGGCTGCTCAGCCATATTGTGCCCATTGTAGCGCTCAATTCTCTGACCTATCTACACGAAGGTAATCTCTCAAAAATCTTCCGGGACAAGGTCCGGCTGAAGCAGGCTGTAACGGTGATGGATGAAGGGTTCGCCGTGCTGGAGAAGCTGGGGTACCGCATTATTCCTGCTGCACCGCTGACAGCGGTCCGCCGGCATCCGAAATGGACATACCACGGGCTGAGGCTTATCCATAAGCTGCCTTTCATGAAGCTGATTGACGGCTCCTTCAGCGAGATTGAGGCGCTGCTTCATTCCTTCGAAGGCTTGAAGAAGAAGGCTAAGCTGCCTGCACCGGCATGGGATCATTTCCGTAAGGAGACCTCTGCCAGATACACAGCGGAGAAACGCTGATGATCTATCATTCTTTGGGAGCAGGATAAGAGTGCTTGCTAATCAGAGAATAATCCATCATAAACAGGCTATTGTCAATTGTCCGCTACCGGAAGATCCTGTAAGCTTTAGCTTGATGTAAGCATTTACAATGAGATCCGGGAAGGGATATGTGGATGATGGATGATGTGAAAGAGAGGGTACCCGAAGAAGCCGATGCAGATGATCTGCAGAATGCCGGCCTGCATCCAGGACTGCCAAGGAAACTAACCATTACCATGTGGGATTTCTCCTGGTATACGATGACACTGCCAGGTGAGCCTTATCATGATCTGCAGGCACGGTTTGCGGAGGCAGTGGAGCGGGGCTATAATACAATCCGTATCTGCGCCATGCCGTTTCTGCTGTTCACGGCGGAGGGCAGACGTCCGGGACCGCTGCAGTTCGGCAGCCTCGGGTCAATCGGCCAGCGGACAAGATGGTATAACTGCCGCGGCGGTGCAGAGCTGGACGGTCATGCCCGTCTGCTGGAGCTGTTCAGACAAGCCAAAGCACACGGCTGCTATATTATGCTCTCCTCATGGGAATACCAGCAAAGTCCAAGCTTTCTGGCCCACCCTGCACTGCGGGACGAACTGGCTGCAATTGCCCCGGAGGACCGGTTTATGGCGATTGCGGGGTCGCTGAACCAGCTGATCCGCTTTGTTAAGGAAGCGGGCTACGGGGAGCAGATTGTCTACGCAGAGCTGCACAATGAAGTGGAGTTCGGGCAATTGACAGCCGTCGGAACCGCGCAAGGCATTGATGCCGGTGATGTTCCGGGCCTGGTTGCGGCGATGCAGCCATATATTGAGGAAGCGGCGGGTTATCTCCGGGCAGCCCATCCCGATGTGCTGATTACGGCCAGTTATACCTTAAATGAGGCCTATCCGAAGGCTTATGTAGCCCGCAATCTCCAGGTGGCGCATTTCCATCTGTATATCAAAGGTGTGTTAAATGAACTTACCGCAGCTGCAGGACTGGATGATCCGCTGCTGCCTTTTCCCGGTGAATTCGTGACTTCGATCCTGCGTGAGGATGCGCCACCATTCGCAGAGTGGACCCTCCCGGCCGGACAGGAATGGCGGATGGAGGGCAACCCCGTTGGACTAAGGCTGCTGTATCTCCACGACTGGGTTGACCCTGAGCAGTGGGATCTGTTTCTGTATGACCGGTACAGTGCGCACAAGCTTGCGATGCTGCAGAAGGCAGATCTGCGGTTTGAAGAAACGCACGAATGGGCGGCCAAAGTAGGAATTCCGGTGGTTATCGGAGAAGGTTATGTAGGCTACACGCCGCTGCTGGCCGGCTTCGAGGAAGGGCCTGTCGGGAAATTCATTGCTGAATATGCCCTGCGCAAAGGCATGCAGCTTGGCTTCTGGGGTATGACGCTGTGCTCTAACTGTGCGCCGCATCATCCGTTCTGGAGCGATACTGCCTGGCAGCAGAAATGGAATAACTTCATCCTGAACTCCTGAGCATTCAGAAGCGTTTATTCGCTTCACGGTATTCCGAGGGCGTGACCTTGTAGATTTCTTTGAATTTTTTGTAAAAGAAGGTGAGGCTCGAATAGCCCACCTGCTCGGCAATGTCCGGAACCGGGAGGTCGGAGCTGGTTAAGAACAGGCTGGCCTGGCTTAGCCGCTGCAGCTGCAGCAGCTGCTTGAACGACCTTCCGGTTCCTTTTTTGAGCAGAGAAGACAGGTAATTCGGATGGAAGCCGAACGCTTGGCCCATCTCAGGCAGAGTGCAGTGCTCATAATTCGCTTCAATGTACTGCATGAACTCAATAATCGAGCAGGTATGGCTGCCGGGTTGCCGGATTGCTCGCTCTTCCTGCAATGGCGTGCAGCGGATAAGAAGCGAGAAGAGGACAAGGAGATACGAATCAATCAGCTCCCCCGACAAGAGATCCCGCTCAAAAAACTCACACATCATATTCTCCACCATCTCTGCAATCCGTTCCACACCGGCGGAAGCAAACAGCAGATAATGATTATGCCTGCGGCTGCTGATTAACGACTCCACCATAAAGCGCGAAATGATACTCTGTCCGCTGAGCCGTCCCAGGAAGGCCGGAGACAAAAAATCCTGTTTCAAAATAATGTTAACCACGTAATCATCCTGCGTTGTCTGCTTTACGGCATGAGGCGTCTCTTTGTCAATAATCAGGAGATCCCCCGCCATCAGCATCCGCTCCATCCCCCCGACAGTAACGTCACACCGGCCCCTGTATACGAACATCATCTCAATATAATTATGCATATGCAGCGGAATTTCTGTTCCGTACGGCACCTGTGAAATGGAAATACTCTCGTCCACCGGCGAATCATGAATATCAAAGCTGAGGTTAAACAGAAATACAGGAAGGCCTCCGATTAATACGGATTCTGGATTACGCTCCTGCCGGACCGCCTCAGTATCCAGATTCCCCAGGCGGTGATTTTGTAAAAAAAGGATCAGTTCCGAACGCTGCACCGCAATTCCTCCTCTGATAAATTTATTCTGAAATCCATTTTTCTGCGGCTGAAGGAGTTATTTGATTCGGATATGTTCATAGGGTATAACAACTGGATCACAGCATATTCACTTGTATTCATTAGTTTAATTAAATCTTCGATTCGAGCAATCAATCCCTGTTATTCTACCATTATATCAAGCGGGTACGTTTGTTACCATTAAACCCGAGAACGATATACATATCAGATTACAGAGGAGAGATGATCTTGCCGCAATCCTATCCGGAAAATTTCCTATGGGGAACAGCGACCTCAGCGCATCAGGTGGAAGGGAATAATATTAATGCTGATTTATGGGCGGAAGAGCATGCAGAGGGCTCGCCGTACCGTGACTACTCGGGTGACGCTATTAACCATTATCAGCTGTACCGTGAAGATATCCTGCTGCTTGCCGGGCTTGGCCTGAACAGCTACCGCTTCTCCATCGAGTGGGCCAGAATTGAGCCTGAACCGGGTATCTACTCCAGTGCGGAGATCGGCCATTACCGTGATGTGCTACAGGCGTGTAAGGAGAACGGAATTACCCCGGTTGTTACGATGCATCATTTCACTTCACCGCGCTGGCTGATGCGCTTCGGCGGGTGGAAGAATCCGCAGACAGCAGACCGGTTCGCACAATATTGTGAAACAGTGTTCAGTGAGCTGGGACAGGATATTCCCTATGTTGTAACGATGAACGAGGCGAATCTGCCTGTTCTGCTGAAGGAGCTGTTCGTGAATCTCGATTTCATGCCGCCGGTGGGGATTGACGGTGCAGCCTGGACGGCACCCGGCTGGCGGGAAGCCGCCGCCCTGCGCTGCGGAACGACGATTGATAAGTATTTCACCTTTCATATGGCCTCAGATGAGCAATCGCTGCCTATTGTAATGGATGCGCATAAGAAAGCACGGACAGCGATCAAAGCGCTGCAGCCGGCTGCGAAGGTGGGCCTGTCGCTTGCGCTCCCGGATGTGCAGTCGGTTGCGGGCGGAGAAGCATATGCAGCCGGGAAGTGGTACGACTATTTCGGACAGTACAAGGACGCTATCGCAGGGGATGACTTCCTTGGTGTTCAGAACTACGCGAGGGAAGTGTACGGACCGCAAGGGCTGATCCAGACTGCAGACACTGCTGAAGAAATAACGGGGATGGGAACAGAATTTTACCCCGAAGCACTGGCCGGAAGCATCCGCCGGGTGGCGTCTGAGCTGACGCTGCCAATCATGGTTACAGAGCATGGAATTGCTACGGAGGATGATTCACAGCGTATCCGGTTCATAAGCAGGGGGCTGCAAGGGCTTGAGGGCTGTATTGCCGATGGAATTCCTGTCCTTGGTTATATGTACTGGTCGGCATTTGATAACTTTGAATGGACCTTTGGCTATGGCCCGCATTTCGGTGTAATTGCAGTGAACAGGGATACGCAGGAACGTCATGTAAAAGAAAGCGCGCATCTGCTCGGTGCGATCGCCAGGAGGAATACGGTCCGGGCTTTAAGCTGAAGCGTGTAGGGTGAGAGAATAGATACGCAGGAAGTATGACAGCAGCGCCTTGCGCTGCTGTTTTTGTATTGATCTAGAACTAATCAGCCAGAAACAATTAGGTTCCGTGTGAAT
The DNA here is from genome assembly GCF_032302195.1 of Paenibacillus sp. MMS20-IR301. Taxonomy (NCBI): domain Bacteria; kingdom Bacillati; phylum Bacillota; class Bacilli; order Caryophanales; family Paenibacillaceae; genus Paenibacillus; species Paenibacillus sp. MMS20-IR301. The sequence continues at coordinate 1,978,731 of NZ_CP135275.1, read as the reverse complement.
TTGAGGCTCGGCCGCTGAATCAGTGAAACATTGTTCTTCCGGCCGCTGCTTCTGGAAGCTTGACAATTTCCTGATTCAGGGTATACATTTGTATACATGAGACACTCGTATACAAATGTATACGTTAGAAGGAGGAGAACAGGCATGTGCGAAGGCAAGCATGAACACCGGGGCCATAAGGAGCACAGGGGATGGGGGCCGCCTGATGACGGGAGAAGGAATTTCCAGAGTGCGCAGACCTTCCGCCGCGGCCGGGCTATTGCTTTTCTGGAACGGCTCCATGTGAAGCGCGATACCTTGCTGCAGCAGCTTAATCAGCCGGAGTTTGCTTCCATTCAGCAGGTAATCAGCGGAGAGCTGAAGGCGACGGAGGCCGTGATTCAGGAATTCATCCAGGCGTTCGAACTGCGTGAGGTGCTGGCTGAACAGGAGAACACAACCGAAGGAGGAGACAAGAAACATGACGATCATTAATGCAATAGAGACACGCAGAACAATTAAGGCATTCAAGCCTGATCCGGTCAGCGAAGCTGATCTGCACAAGTGGCTTACAGCCGCAAGCTATGCTCCGAATCACCGGATGACAGAGCCATGGGAGCTGCTCTCCATCGGACCGGTTACCCGGGCGGCGCTGCAGCATAAGACTGATTTCGGAGGAGCCCCGGTAGTGATTGGGGTGTTATCCAAACCTGCGCCGACCCCGTTTGAACGTGATGAGCATGTGATGGCGGTCTCCTGTTATATCCAGAATCTGATGCTCGCTGCCCATGCAGCCGGCGCCGGTGTATTCTGGTCTTCGATGGGCGCGTCTGCCCGCAACCGTGAGCTGCTTGGCGTGCCGCAGGATTATGATGTGATTGCCGTGCTCGGGATCGGGTATCCGGCGGATGGTCCTGCCATCAAGGAGAGAACACCGATTGCTGGCAAAATGACTTACCTGCCTTAGATGAATGACAGATGAGATGAAGGTGAACTGATTGTGGAAACTTAGGGGGTTCATGAAACCCTATTTACTATGGTGTGTGCTTGCCCCGCTGCTGATGATCATAGAAGTCATAATGGACCTGCTGCAGCCGGCCTTAATGGCCAGCATTGTAGATAAAGGCCTGATGATGAATGACTTGCCGCATATCCTCTCGACCGGGGGAATAATGCTGGGTGTAGCCGTGGTGGGGATGGTTGGCGGTGTGGGGTGTACAGTTTTTTCAAGTATTGCTTCACAGAATTTCGGTAATGATCTGCGGATTAAGCTGTTTGAGCATATTCAGACCTTCTCAAGCCGCAATCTTGACCGGCTGAAGACCGGCTCACTGATTACGCGGTTAACGAACGATGTAGTGCAGCTGCAGACTTTTATGCAAATGATTCTGCGGACCTTTGTCCGTTCGCCGCTGCTCTTAATCGGCAGTCTGGTCATGGCTATCCGCATCAGCCCGTCGCTGGCTCTGATTCTGCTGGCTGCGGTGCCGCTGCTGTTCATTCTGTTGTATGTTCTGATCCGGCTGTCGTTTCCGCTGTTTGCCCGGATGCAGGAGAAGCTGGATAGCGTGAGTAATGTGCTGCAGGAGAATCTGAGCGGAATCCGGGTAATCAAAGCTTTTGTCCGTACGAAGCATGAGCAGAAGCGGTTTAATACCGCAAACACAGAGTATACGGATACCGGGATCCGGGCGATCCGCCTGATGGCACTGAATATGCCGCTGATGATGCTTATCCTGAATGCAAGCATTGTTTCGGTGCTGTGGTTCGGAGGAATGCAGAACTGGAGCGGGAAGCTTCCGGTCGGTGAGCTGATCGCGTTCATCAACTATGTTACCCAGCTGCTGATGTCAATGATGATGCTGAGCAATATGCTTACCTTCGTATCACGGGCTAAAGTCTCAGGTGACCGGGTGAATGAAGTATTCGCCACCACAAGCGAGATTACTGAAGCTCCTTCAGCAGACAATGAAGGGATTACCCGCGGAGCGATTGAGTTTAATAATGTTGCCTTCGCGTACAATTCTGCGGATGCTAATCTGGTGCTGGAAGAGGTCAGCTTTGCGGCCAGCCCGGGTGAGACCATTGCTATTCTGGGGGCAACCGGTTCCGGAAAAACAACGCTAGTCAGCCTAATCCCCCGGTTCTACGAGGTGCTGTCCGGTTCGGTTACCATCGACGGTACGGATATCCGGGAGATTGGCCTTGATCATCTGCGCAGCCGGATCGGCTTCGTAATGCAGCAGTCGCTGCTGTTCAGCGGCAGCATCCGGGACAATATCCGGTACGGACGCCCGGATGCTACCGATGCGGAAGTGGAGCAGGCCGCGATATCCGCCGAGGCGCATAGCTTCATCAGCACACTTCCAGGCGGGTACGACACCTTGCTCGGGCAGCGCGGTGTCAACCTGTCCGGCGGGCAGAAGCAGCGCTTGTCCATAGCCCGCGCGCTGCTGATCAAGCCGGCCATCCTGATTATGGATGACAGCACCAGCGCGCTGGATGCCGTTACCGAGTCCCGGATCCGGCAGCTGCTGAAGACGCAGCTGCGGGGCTGCACGGTCGTAATGATCGCCCAGCGTGTCTCCTCCATTATTGATGCAGACCGGATTCTGATCCTGGAGAACGGCCGGATTGCAGCCCAGGGCACCCATTCTGAGCTAATGGCAGGCAGTGAAATTTACCGTGATATCCGCCAGTCACAGCTGAAGGAAGAGGAGGTGCCGTATGTCCAGTCATCCTAATCAGGCGCAGGCACCCGGACGTCCCGGCGGCTTCGGCGGCGGTCCGTTTGGCCGCGGAACAGTGCCCAAGGTCAGGGCCAAGAATACTGCGGCCACAATTAAACGGATCTGGAGCTATTTGAACCGTCAGCGTGCAGGGCTGATCATGGTCTACCTGTTTACAGTCCTGAACGCTGTTGTTGCCCTGACCGGCCCGTACCTGCTGGGCAAGGCTATTGATTCGGCAATCATTCCCCAGGATTATGGACTGCTGGTCCGGTTCTGCATCCTGCTGGGCGGCATCTATCTGCTCGGCAGCTGTGTATCCTGGGTGCAGGCATACGTGATGACCTCCGTCTCGCAGCGGACCGTATTTGAGCTGCGGCGCGATCTCTTCGCTAAGTATCAGGAGCTGCCAGTCAGCTTCTTCGATACCCGGGCTAACGGGGAATTAATGAGCCGGGCAACCAATGATATCGACAATGTGTCGAATTCATTGAACCAAAGTGTAACCCAGCTGCTCAACAGTCTGATTTCGCTAAGCGGGTCACTGGTCATTATGCTGCTGCTGAATGTCCCGCTGACGCTTATTGCACTGGTTACTATTCCGCTCGTGCTGCTGGCCAGCCGCCGGATTACAAGCCTCAGCCGGATCTATTTCAAGAACCAGCAAAAGCATCTCGGAGAGCTGAACGGCTATATTGAAGAAGCGATCAGCGGACAGAAGGTCATTAAGCAATACCGCCGGGAAGAGGCGGAAACCGTCCGCTTCCGCGGGCTTAGCGGAGAGCTGAACAAAGTCAGCATCAAAGCGCAGATCGTCTCCGGACTGGTAGGCCCGGTGATGAACATGATCAACAATTTGGACTTCGCGCTGATTGCGGCGGCCGGCGGATGGATGGCCTATAAGGAGCTGGCCACCGTCGGGGTTATCGTCAGTATGCTGAATTATGCCAAGCAGTTCAGCCGTCCGATCGCCGAGCTTGCGAACCAGTATAATCTGATCCAATCGGCCATTGCCGGTGCAGAGCGGGTGTTCGAAGTGATGGATATGCCTTCGGAGTATGCGGGTGAGCAGCCTCAGGCGCTGCCGCGGCTTCGCGGGGAGGTTGTTTTCCGCGATGTACATTTCGGGTACCAGGCCGATTCGCCTATCTTAAGCGGCGTCAGCTTCACGGCCCGGCCGGGCGAGAAGATCGCGCTCGTCGGGCCGACCGGAGCAGGGAAGACGACGATCGTCAACCTGCTGACCCGCTTCTATGAGATCAGCAGCGGGGAGCTGCTGATTGACGGGCAGGACATCCGCAGCCTGAACAAGAATGAGCTGCGCAGCCAGCTCGGCATGGTACTGCAGGATGCCCACGTCTTCTCGGGAACGATCCGCGAGAACATCCGGTTCGGCCGGCTGGAGGCTACGGACCGTGAGGTAGAGGAGGCCGCTAGGCTGGCTAACGTCAGCGGCTTCATCGCTAGGCTTCCTCAGGGTTATGATACGCTGCTAGGCACAGAGGGGACGACCTTAAGCCACGGGCAGCGCCAGCTGCTGACCATTGCCCGGGCGATCCTGGCTGATCCGGCGATCCTGATTCTGGATGAAGCGACGAGCAGCGTGGATACGCGGACTGAGATGCATATCCAGCAGGCCATGCGTACCTTGATGAAGGGCCGGACCAGCTTCGTAATCGCCCACAGGCTCAGCACGATTCAGGATGCGGACCGGATTCTGGTGATCCAGGGCGGGCAGATCGCTGAGCAGGGCAGCCATGAACAGCTGCTTGCCTTGAACGGGGTATACCATGAGCTGTACGACAGCCAGTTCAGGCATGCGATCCAAGCAGGGTAACATCTGCTGTTCATAATATTTTTGAATGCTTAATACACTAAGGCAAAGCTCCAGCTATGGGAGCTTTGCTTTTTTTTGTAATAGTGCTCCTTTTAGGCGAGACAGTAAATTACCGGGCTGGTAATAATCTATAAAACTGTCGTCTGCTTCGAAACCTTCAGCTTTTATCAATAGTTCATTGAAAATTTGTGTAACCTCTGCTTGGCCGACTATTCTGGCTCCCTCCTGAATTCGGATGCATTTACCGATCCATAATGTCCGAGGATAATACTCCGGAGTGATGAAAGTAATAGTTCCCATCACAGTCTCACCTGGTTGAGCGAAAACATCTCCGTAGTATTGATGTATTCCTGTTGTTAAATAATCATCTTTTATTAAATGAGCCGGACGGTAGCCTGAGCAAGCAGAGGTAAGCCGGCCATTTCCTTGTCCATCACTTTTAAATAATGTTATTTTGGCTTCAATATGAGGTAACATGCATACCACCTTCCGTTCTGAAGAGTTTAACATTGATTTAATATTCAGTTAATGAATCAATGTGAGACTCCACTTCAGAGATAAATTCTTCAAGGTTGTTGCAGTCAAACCAACCGCTTCGCTCATTGATCTCATATAATCCTTGATAATTATGATATTCAATTAATACCTTCCAACCAGCTCTTGAAATTACCGCTTCTAATATCTGACAGTAATCGAATAAACGCTCAACTTCAGTTGTATCTGTTAAATCGTATTGCCGGTACTCTGTCCCGGATGCTCCTGGATATATTCGATATGCCAGCCACTGCTGATTCACCTTTTCTGCCACCACCTTAGCCGAAATCTGTTACGTGTATTTTACCATGAAATGTAATCCAGCTATCTGTACAGTTAACATATAGCATTGGTTTTGAATAAGAAAAAAGTGGAACAGATAATAGAGCAGATAAAAAAGCGGCAGCAAGTCCCTATCCCTATGCGAGGGCCCCGGCCCCAATTGTATGCGGAAAACCGCATACAATGCGCCACCGCGAGGGACCGGCCCCAATTGTATGCGGAAAACCGCATACAATACGCCACCGCGAGGGCCCCGGCCCCAATTGTATGCGGAAAACCGCATACAATGCGCCACCGCGAGGGCCCCGGCCCCAATTGTATGCGGAAAACCGCATACAATACGCCACCGCGAGGGCCCCGGCCCCAATTGTATGCGGAAAACCGCATACAATACGCCACCGCGAGGCCCCGGCCCCAATTGTATGCGGAAAACCGCATACAATGCGCCACCGCGAGGCCCCGGCCCCAATTGTATGCGGAAAACCGCATACAATGCGCCACCGCGAGGGCCCCGGCCCCAATTGTATGCGGAAAACCGCATACAATACGCCACCGCGAGGGCCCCGGCCCCAATTGTATGCGGAAAACCGCATACAATGCGCCACCGCGAGGCCCGCCGGGCCGATTGTCCGCAGTATATCAATTTCGGCCCAGGGCACACAAAAGACATATCACTCTGTTATGCTGGTAGGCATAAAGAGTCTGAAAGCAGGGAGCACATGAAGAAAAAGGTTCTGATCGTTGAAGATGAGCTGCGGATCCGCGAGCTGATTGCGGACTATTTCACCGGGGACGGCTGGGAAGTGCGCGAGGCGGATAACGGCCAGGATGCACTGATCTGGTTCGATGCGCTTCAGCCGGATCTGCTTATCCTGGATATTATGCTGCCGAAGATGGACGGGTTCACCGTCTGCCGGGAGATCCGCAGGAGATCGGCGATTCCGGTGATCCTCCTGACCGCCAAGTCGGCAGATGATGATAAAATACACGGGTTTGAGCTGGGTGCGGATGATTACGTTACCAAGCCCTTCAGCCCGAAGGTGCTGGTGGCCCGGGCGAATGCGCTGATGAAACGGGTAGAGGGCGCTCATCTGCCGGAGACCGGAATCATCCGGTTTGGTTCAGCGAGCTTCAACCCGCTGGCGCACCGCCTTGAAGTAGAAGGTGCAGATGTCGAGCTGGCCCCGAAGGAATATGATCTTCTGTGGCTGCTGATCCGTAATCAGGGAATTGTAATTTCCCGGGACAATATCCTCAGCCGGGTGTGGGGAATAGAATTTGCCGGAGATTCCAGGGTGGTGGACAGCCACATCAAGAAGCTGCGCAGCAAGCTGGGGTATGAATCCCGCTTCATCCGCACGGTAATCGGCACCGGATATATGTTTGAGGATGCCGAATGAGAAGACGCGGGATAACCCTCAAGCTGTTTATTATGACGGTGATCTTCTTTGTCTGCTTCTACGGCATGGTAATTCTGGGCCAGCTGCTGTTCTTCGACAGCTTCTACCAGAACCAGAAGGAATCCAGAGTGGAAAAGCATCTGAAGAGCTTCGGAGCAGACTACACCAGCGGAGCCTGGGGGAACAGCCGGACTTCACGCGAGCTGGTCAGCTTCATGCTGAGCAACAAGACGCAGATGGTCATTGTGGATCTTAGCGGGCGGTTGAAGTCGGAGGATCCGTTCCGGATGAAGCTGATGGATGAAAGCGGCAAGCTTCAGGTGATTCCGTTATCCCTGTTTATGAACCAGTATGGCGATATCCTTAGAGCAGCAGATATTGCAGAAGGGGACCAGGTGACTGTTCAGGGCGAACGGGATGAAGAAGACGGGGCTGCTGATGCACAAATCTACCCGTTCTCCATTAAGAAGCAGGGAGAAGCTACCGTAGGTGAAGGCGAAATGAACGGGCTGGCTACTGTATCCGGAACGGTAATTGAGCTGGTCCTGCCGGAGCAGAGAATCTGGAATCCGCGTCAAGGCATTTTGCTTGAAGCGCTTGATGACTGGTTCCCGCTTACAGCAGCCCAGACAGAGGACTTGGAGCAGCTGCATCTGCTGAAGGAAGAGTGGACCGCACCGTGGAGCGGCATCCGTAACTCTGTCATTGTTCTGCCCGTGCAGCAGGCTGACGGGGGAATTGAACTGTTGTTCACAGTAACCTCACTGCAGGATGTGAAGGATTCGAATCAAGCGCTGCGCTGGTTCTTTTTGTACCTGGGGATCGGCGGGTTTATCCTGATTCTTGTACTGTCGCTCTTCTTCTCCAAGCTGGTCACCCGTCCGCTGATTAAGCTGAATGATATAGCGGGACGCATGGTGTCCCTGGACTTCACCGGCGGACCTCCGATCCGGCAAAAGGATGAGCTGGGCAGCCTGTCCAGCAGCATGTTCACCTTATCCCAAAGCCTGGATGCGGCGCTCGGAGAGCTGCGGGAAGCGAACCGCCAGCTTGTTGAAGAGATGGAGGACAAGCGCAGAATGGAGGGGATCCAGCAGGAGTTTTTTGCCAGCGCCTCCCATGAATTGAAGACACCGCTCAGTATTATTAAGGGCTTTGCCGAAGGGCTGGAGGACGGTGTCAACATGGGCAAGCAGGACCATTATATCAAGGTGATTATTGAAGAAGCGGACAAGATGGAGCTGCTGGTCAAAGATATGCTGGACTTGGCCAAGCTGGAATCCGGTACCGTCAAGCTGCGCAGAAGCTCATTCATGCTCAGCGAGCTGACGGAGAAGGTATCGGACAAGCTGATTCATCTGCTCCAGGCAAAAGAACTGAAGGTCGTCATTATTCCGGCGAACGAAAGGCCGCTGTATGCCGACGCCGCCCGGATGGAGCAGGTAATCAGCAACTTCCTGACCAATGCCATCCGGCATGCAGAGGACAGCAGTACGATAACCATTAATATAGAGAGCCGGAACACAGCTCTAATGTTCTCTATTCACAATCTGGGGGAGCCTATCCCCGAAGATCAGCAGGAGCAGATCTGGGAGCGGTTCTACCGGGCAGAGGTTTCACGCAGCCGCCAGAATGGCGGTAACGGGCTGGGTTTGTCCATTGCGAAGGTAATTCTGGATATGCACGGCTGCCGGTATGCAGTGAAAAACACTGCGGGCGGCGTCTGTTTCTATGTGACCTTTGAAGGCAACCCCGGCCAATATTGATTCTTATTTTTAAAGAAAGGATGGATACAGTATGAAATGGAACTTTCTGCCTTCAATGTGCACACTGGGGAATTTGGGCCTCGGCTCAATCTCCCTGCTGTTTACCATTCAAGAGCGTTATGAGCTTGCACTATTAATGATTTTGCTTGCCGCTGTATGCGATGTACTGGACGGCTTGCTGGCGAGGCTGCTTCATTGCACCAGCGAATTCGGCAAGCAGCTGGATTCATTAGCGGATATTATTTCCTTTGGACTGGCCCCGGCTTTTCTTACACTGCTCTACAGACTGGAGAATGCAGCGTGGCTTGGGCCGTTAGCTGCCATCGTTTTTCTGATTTGCGGCGCTCTGCGCCTGGCGAGATATAATCTGTCCGCACCTTCGACCGGTTTCACAGGGATGCCGATTACCGCGGCAGGCGTTATTTTATCCCTGATTGCGCTTGGCAATGATCGGATGAAGCCGGAATTGGTTATCCTGTTAATGGGCCTGCTGTCGCTGTTAATGATTAGCAGAATCCCCTTTCCCTCGCTCAAAAAATTCGTCAACAGGAAGTGAACACCATGCCATGGATTATGGAGCTGATCTCACAATACGGATATATCGCCATCTTTGCCCTTTTGGCACTGGGGATTATTGGCCTGCCTGTACCGGATGAGCTGCTGATGCTGTTCGTCGGTTATCTGACCTCTACGATGGTGCTGGATTTCTCACTGGCGGTTCTGGTATCCTTCATAGGCTCAATGACGGGGATGCTGATCAGCTATACGATAGGCCTGCGGCTGGGACAGCCGGTGGTGGACCGGTTCGGCAAATGGGTCGGGCTTACGCCGAAGCGCTTTGCCAGTGTCAAAGGGTGGTTCTGCCGGTTCGGGAACTGGACCATTTTCATCGCATATTTCATTCCGGGAGTCAGGCATGTGACCAGCTATATTTCAGGCATTAGTGCCATGTCATTCAAAAAATATCTGGCGGTCAGCACAGCCGGTGCACTTACCTGGTCACTGCTGTTTGTGTCGATCGGTTACTTCGTAGGCGCGAGACTGTCTTTTACTTAGCGCATAGGTAATGTTTTTTTATAATTAAAGTAGGTGTTTATCTGGAAGATCCTTCTAATATATAATGGTAAAAACATGCAAGTGGCAGGAGGTATAAACTGTAATGCTGGATACACAGGAAATTGTAATTGAAGAATACGTTCCGGACAAGCACGCGAAATCGATTGCCGAGATGTGGAACCGCAGCTACGAGAGCTGGGGCGGGGACAACTCATACCGCACGGAGCAGAGTGTGCTAAGTGAACATCAGAACAGCAGTCATCTCAAGGTGTTTCTCGCTGTGACAGGCGGTGAAGTGATCGGGTATTGCAGCTTTTCCCATTACCGGGAAGATACCGGCGCGCTCTATATACCGCTGCTGAATGTACGGCCTGATTATCACGGACGCAAGGTCGGCAAAATGCTGGTAAGACGCGCTGTTGAAGAGACGATTCAGCTTGGCTGGCCGCGCCTCGATCTATACACCTGGCCGGGAAATGTCAAAGCGGTTCCGACTTATAAGAAAAGCGGATTTTTCTGGGAAAAACGCGACGAAACGACCCATCTGATGAACTTTATCCCGTCAGTGCTGCAGACCGCTGCGGTTAAGCCTTATTTCGAGAAGATTGACTGGTATAACGACAGCACCCGGAAGATTGTGGTCCAGCCGGACGGGCGGAAGGAAGACGGGTTCGATTATTTTACATATGAATGGGTCAAGGATGACCTGCAGCTGACTATGGAATATGAGCGGACCGGCCGCGGGCTGCGCCTGATTGAAACGGAGGATTATCTGATCTCGGCCGCAATTCCGGTGCAGCATCAGCTGCCGTTCGGGCAGAGCTATCCTGTTGTTTATAGAGCTGTTAATAAAAGCGGACGCCCCTTGTCGCTGCAAATTACCGGAACCGGCAATCCGCAAATCAGCTTTGAACTGAATGAGAGCTGTGAGGTTACTTCCGAGACTGTAATCGAAGGCAGCTTCTTCGTCCAGCCGGCTGAAGAGGAGCAGAATGCGTTCCGTACACATCCGGTGGTGGAGGCTGAGCTGCTGATTAACGGCCTGCCTGCTGTATTCAAGCTGGGAATTGAGCCGAAATACCCGGTGAAGGTGAAGCTTGCGCTGCCGGACCGGACACTGTTTGCGGGTGAGAAGCTTGAGCTGGATGTTACGGTGGAGAATGAATACAGCACTGATACTGTGTTTGCATTAGAGCTGTCTTCGGATGCTGTGCTGGAATTTGAACAGCCTGCTGTGCAGCTGCTGGTTCCGGCCAAGGGCCGCAAGACTCTCTCAATAGCAGCCAAGCTGCTGGACTATGGGATTTGGCATCATCAGGCGGATATCCGCAAAGTGCTGGACGGTGCAGAATCTGCAGTTCTTCAGCAGAACTTAAGTCTGGTCTTCCCGGGCGCACTTGCGGCCTTCGGCGGTAATATGGATAAGGAATGGATCATCAGCAGCGGTAAGCATACAGCTTATCTGAATAAATCCACGAATACAATTACGCTTGTAAGCGGCCGGAAAAAAGCAATCAGCCTCCCGTACCCCAAGGCAGGCCTGCCGTATTCGAACGCATTCAGCAAACAGACGGCACTTGATGTGCAGCAGTATAAAGAGCATGGGGCCATGGTGCTTGAAGCTAAATATAATATCACCGGCAGAGAAGGACTTCAGCTGACGATGGTAATCAAGCTGCAGGGCAGCGGCCTGTTCAGCCGGCATTTCAAGCTGCATAACGGGCTGGAAACAGCGCAGGAAGCGGAACTGGTCCTCATGGAAAGCTTCCAATTCCCTCTGTCCGGGGCGGTTCTCCCTTATAACGGGGAGTACATGGATTTAAGCAGAGGGGCTGAGGCCGGAGTTCCGGATTACTGGACGGTGGATAAATTTACGGAGAACTGGATGTTTACAGCACACAAGGAACACGCTATCGGATTAACCTGGCCCGCCGGATTAGCCTTGATTCAGGATTCGTGGCAGCATGCCGTAGAGCATCAGCTTGGCAGAATTCCAGCCGGAAGCACCGTAGTGACAGAGCCGCTGCGGCTTGCGCTCGGGACCTGGAGTAAATGGCAGGACTTCCGTGACTATGCGCTGCTTCAGGGCAGCACGCAGGAGCAGAAGCTGTCGCAGCCGCTGACAGTCAGCCTGAATGCCGGCAATCCGTTTGTCAGCGGAGAACTGGAAGCCCGGCTGCTGGAGCAGAAGAACAGCTTCCTGGACGGGGAGATTCATGCGGTATCCCTGGCTGGCAGTATAGCGGAACGGTTCATTAACGTGGATAGCGAAGACAGATTAGCAGAGATCAGTATCCCGTTGACGCGTTCCGCGAATCCGGAAGCCGATATAATCAGCCTTCGCCTGGACATGGATGTATATGAGCTGGCTGTACCGTTCCTGATCTTTCCGGTTGCAGGGCAGCCGGTTCTGCAGCAGAAGCTGCAAGTGGAGCAGGCTGAAGTATTATCGGCAGATAATGGAGTCCTGCAGATCCAGGCGAGCAGTGATTTCTCGGCAGGACTGTTCTCCCTGAAGCATCACGGCCATGAGTGGCTGGACTCCTCCTTCCCGCAGCCGGTAGCCAAATCCTGGTGGAATCCGTGGATCGGCGGACTCGGGTCCTTCCCTGAAGATACTTCTCCGCGCGGTCTGCTGGAGGAGCCGCGGGCAGCTGCTTTTGCCGAATTACGGGACAATAAAGGGAATCTGTGGTCAGGCTTACGGGTGAGTGTAACCTTCGAGCATAATCCCAAGTTCAAGGGACTGACCCTGCATCAATATTACCTGCTGCTCCCTGGTGTGCCTGTGCTGGTCTCTGTTGTTCAGGCCGAACTGAACGCCGGAGCGCCGATGTATGATCTGAAGCTGGAGACCTCGGGTTTCTACCATGCAGCAGAAGTGCTCACAGACAGCCGGGCGTACATCACTAACAGCAGCGGAGATGAGCTGGTCTACAAGGCAGGAAAAGTACAGCTTGGCGTAAAAAGCCATAACGGGTTGATACAATACGGGTCTAAGGAGCGGAAAGAACGGCTGACGGTGCTGACACAACCCGATCTTTCCGGTACAGCGCTGATGGCCAATACGCATGCTATCCTCTCCTATGCCATTGAGCCGCTGCAGCTTAAGGACGGCCGCTCCCTATTCGGTAAGCCGCAGTTCTTTATCCTCTCGGAGCTTAAGGTTCCGGAGCAGGCATATGGAGATTTGCTGACGATCCGCTTCTGAGATGGAACAACAGTTAACTGCAGAAAGGAAATCCGCATGAAAATCATAGATGCACATGTTCATTATTCCAATATCGAAGCCTTTCACGAAACTGCACAGGACCTTGCGAAGATTGATTATACCGGTAAGGGACTCCAGGAAGAATTCAGCCGTGCAGGAATCATTGCCGGGGTCGGGATGGGCGTTACGGAAACGGTTCCCGGCGCTTTTCCGGATTCCGCTGCCCTTAATCCGATGCTGCTGGATCTGAGTGACACGCTACCGCACAATTTGTTCACCTGTGTAGGTATCAATCCGCTGACGCTTCATTTGGACGGACAGCTGGAGGCGCTGGAGGCAGCGCTGCAGCAGAAGGATGTGGTTGGTATTAAGCTCTATGCCGGCTACTACCACTTCAATGTGGGGGATGCAATCTACGATCCGGTCTATAAGCTGGCTTCAGCCTACGGGATGCCTATAGTTATCCATGGCGGACTGACTTATTCCGACCGGGGCCTGCTGAAATATTCCCATCCCCTGTCAATGGAAGAGACTTTCCTGAAGCACCGTGATCTGACCTTCATGCTTTGTCATCTGGGGGATCCCTGGGTAATGGATACGGCGGCGCTGCTGGAGAAGAACCCGAATCTCTACACCGATCTGTCCGGGTGGATTGTCGGAGATGAAGCCAAGGTGGACCGGCTGCTCACAGAGCAGACTTATACGGATCATTTCCGCCGGGCGATTGTATTCGCCGAGAAATATGACCGGCTTGTCTTCGGCACCGACTGGCCGCTGATTCCGCTTGAGGCTTACATCAAGTTTGTGAAGCATCTGATTCCCGTGAGTCACTGGGAGGATGTGTTCTACAATAATGCTCTCCGCGTATTCCCGAAGCTGGAACAGCTGATCAGCGGACTGCATCCGGCGGAAGCGTAAGCCATGCGTACCATTACGGATGAAGAAGCCCGCAGGGCTGGAATAGAGACCAGGCATGACCTGATGGACAGCGGGGAACGCAGGTTCAGACTGAACTGTGCGGCGGATGGAAGCTCTTATTGCCGGACTGTTGCATCCGCTGAAGGCGCCTGGCAGAACAGCCATTATCACAACTCCGTTTCGGAGCTGTATGTCGTACAATCCGGCTGGATGGTATATGCGGAATTGCAGCAGGAAGAGCTCAAACTGCATTTATTAGCAGAGGGAGGCAGTGTTACGGTTAAGCCGCTTGTGCCGCACAACATCTATTTGTCTGCGGATTCGGTTATTCACACGATTAAATACGGTAAGGCTCAGGACAATGACTGGCATGCTTCTCCGGAGCTGGATGTTCTGACCAGGCATTTGCCGCCGGAGCAGCTTTTGCCGCTGGAATAATTAATTAAGGGCAGTGATTCTCCTGTAAAGGGAGAGTTGCTGCTTTTTTTGACAGGGCAACCTGTGCTAAGCTGTGTAGGGAAATAGGAATATTCAGCTATATTACAGGAATGGAGGCGGATATTAATGCCGTACGTGAATTGTAATGATCTGCAGATTTATTATGAAAAGCTGGGTACCGGCGATCCCGTGATTTTTCTGCACAGCAGCTACTCCCGCGGAATATTGGCCTTTTCGAGCCAGCTGCTCGACTTCCAGCATACATATACCTGTTATTTCCCTGATTTCAGGGGGCATGGCAGAACCAGATGCGCCAGTCTCCGGTGGTCTACACCGCAACTGGCTGCAGATATCATAGATTTCATGGATCAGATGGAAATTGGCAGAGCGCATATCGTCGGCTACAGTACAGGGGCTAATGTTGGATTATATCTTGCCGTGCAGAATCCGGAGAGAGTGGCCACACTTACTGTGATCGGAACTGGAGGGTTCTGTAATCCGGCAGGTGCAGAGGCGTACGAACCGGACAGGCTGGAGCAAGCGGGCGAGCATGCCTTCATCGGCCAGATGCTGGAGCGGCATGCCGAGGCACATCAGGGCAACTGGCAGGAATTCATGCGGCAGTCTGCCGGGGATTGGCGGAGCTACCCGGATCTTACGGCAGCCCAGCTGTCCGGCATCGGCTGTCCTGTGTTCATTATTGCCGGAGAGCACGATACATACGCTACAACCGACAGAGTTATAGTCCTGGCTTCACTTCTCAGAGGTGCTGAGGTACTGGTCGTCCCCGGAGCAGGCCATGGTCCGCATATGGGCAGAGAACAGCCGGTTCTGGTCAATGATGCAATTCTTGATTTCCTGAAAGCTAATTCTGCACTTGTCCAGGGAGGGATGTACCGGTGAAGAAAGTCATCGTGATCGGAGCAGGAATCCTTGGGGCCTCCACAGCCTATCAGTTAGCAAAGCTTGGCACTGAAGTTCTTGTTGTTGACCGTAAAGATCAGGGACAGGCAACAGACGCCGCCGCCGGCATTATTTGCCCGTGGCTGTCACAGCGGCGCAACCAGGCCTGGTACAGGCTGGCCAAGGCGGGTGCACGGTTCTATCCGCAGCTGATTGAGGAGCTTGAGCGCGGCGGGGCGTCCGAAACGGGCTATGCCCGGGTGGGTGCGCTTAGTATTCATAACGATGAGACGAAGCTGGACAAGATAGAAGCGCGTGCAAGCATGCGGCTCTCTGATGCCCCGGAGATCGGTGAGATAACCCGGCTTAGCGCCGGAGCAACCCGGGAATTGTTCCCGCTGCTTGCAGAGGAATATGCTTCTGTACATATTAGCGGGGCGGCCCGGGTTGACGGGCGTGCGCTGCGTGACGTTTTGCTGCATGCTGCACAGCATTACGGCGCCAGACTGATTCATGGCGAGGCCGCACTGCAATATGAGGCTGGGCGCGTAATAGGAGTTTCTATAGGTGCGGAGATCCATGTCGCAGATGAGATCATTGTCTGTGCCGGTGCCTGGGCTGCGGAGCTGCTGCAGCCATTAGGCATTACCTTCAAGGTCACCTCGCAAAAGGGGCAGATTATGCATCTGCATGCTGCGGATCAGAAGGGTACGGAGAAGTGGCCGGTTGTCATTCCGCCCAGTGACCAGTATTTGCTTGCGTTTGCTCATGGCAAGCTTGTGATCGGAGCTACGCATGAGAATAATGTGGCAGGATATGCTACCCATGTAACCGCCGGCGGGATGCAGGAAGTGCTGAACAAGGGGCTGGAGGTGGCTCCGGCGCTTGAGGCCTGTACCTTGGCCGAAGTAAGAACCGGTTTCCGCCCGTTTACACCGGGATTTCTTCCGGTCATCGGCGCGCTTCCCGGCTGGAAGGGGCTATTCACAGCTAACGGCTTGGGCGCTTCGGGATTAACCATGGGCCCGTTTATCGGCAGCCAGCTGGCCAAGCTGGCACTCGGCCATGACCCGGACATAGACCTGAGTGATTACGATGTACGTTCAGCACTTGAAGAATAAGGAAGAATATACCTGGTGAACAGTAAGCTATGGGTCAAACCGCTGAAGCAAACGAATTCATTTCCTCTGCTGGATATAATAGTAGGAACAGCTGAACAGAAATGAATTTTTGTTTGACAGATGCTAAAGTGTGATCCATAATACAATCCATACTAAACATATATGATTTATTGGAAGGGTGGATCACAAGTGACCAAGTTAAAGTTAAATGCTGCTTTGAAGAAGACAATTGGAATGGGGACTCTGACAGTGCTGTTTGCAATGACGCTTGCAGGCTGTGCCGGGTCGAACAATAACGCGGATAGCGGTAATTCCGCCAGCCCAAGTGCCAGTCCTGCTGCAACCGAAAGCACAAGTACAGCAGAGCCGGCCGCAGGAGGTACGTTTACCTATGGCCGTCCGGCGTCCGTAACCTCGTTTGATCTGCACAACCAGATCACTTCGAATAACGCATTTGCGATTGATAAAGTGTTTGAATCTTTGGTCGCTTTTGACAGCAAGGGAGAAATTAAGGATTTCCTTGCAGCCTCACATACCATCAGCGAGGACGGCTTAACGTATACCTTCGTTTTACGTGACGGGCTGAAATTCTCGGACGGTACACCTGTAACCGCAGAGGATGCAGTGTTCTCTCTGAACCGTCATTTGACTGTCGGCGGACCGCTGGCAATCTCGGCGAAGGTCGATTCTGTTAAGGCACAGGATGACAAGACACTGGTAATTACGCTTAAAGAGCCTTATACACCCTTCATCTCCGAGTTGTCGAACTTCTCGAATGGGATTATCCCGAATAACTTCGGCGGTGTAACGGAAGAGGAGTTCTTCAAGAAGCCTGTAGGTACGGGACCTTTCGTAATTGAGAGCTGGGATCCGGCAGGGGATGTAACCTTCACGAAGAACACAAACTACTGGCAGGAAGGCAAACCCTATCTCGATAAGCTCGTATACAAGCTGATTCAGGATGACAGCCAGGCCATCAACCAGCTGAAGGCTGGAGAAGTGGATGCGGTTGAAGCCCTGTCTCTGCAGAATGCCGGGGAAATCAAAGACGGCACGGATACTACTGTTGTCACTAATGGCAGCTGGGTAACAGAGCAGTTGTTCTTTAACACCCTGGATGAGCATTTCTCCGATATCCATGTCCGCCGCGCCCTGGCGCTGGCTCTGGACCGTGACGGCCTGACCAAGGCACTGACCTTCGGGTATGCCCAGACCGCTAATTCGCTGCTGCCGACGACTATTCCTTACAATGCCAATGATACAATCAAAGCGCTGAACTTTGATGTAGCCGCAGCGAAGGAAGAGCTTGCGAAGTCCGCCTTCCCTAACGGCTTCACCACGAAATTGCTGGTAGCTTCCGGCAACAGCACAAGAGCTCAGGAAGCCCAGATTATTCAGGCAGCCGGACAACAGATCGGCATCAAGATTGAGATTGAGTCCATTGAGCTGGCTACCTTCCGTGAACGCTTCTTCGCTTACGATTTCGCAGCCATGCTGAACAGCGGCCAGGCCGATTCACCGGAAGCCAATTCCATTCTGGCCTTCCAGACCGATCCGGAAGGCTTCAGCAAATCTTACTGGACGCATTACACGAATGACGATGTAACTAAGCTGCTGTATGAAGGCCAAAAAACCGCAGACGGCGACGCCCGTGCGGAGATCTACAGCAAGCTTCTGCAGACTCTGGCGGATGAGGTTCCTTACATTCCGCTGTACTACCCGGATATTCTGATCGGTGCCCGGTCTTCGGTAGACGGTCTTGTAGTTCTGCCTAACGGCAGCATCCGTCTGGAAGATGTCCGCATCAGCAAATGAGGAAATCCAGGCTAACCTTAACAGGTGCAGCTGGAAACAACGGTTCTTACAAGTGGCTGGGGACAGCCCTTGTAAGAGCCTTGCTTGTTATCCTCTGCGTAATGACGGCAGTCTTTTTCCTGATCCGGATTGTACCCGGCGATCCCGCCAAAATGATTCTCGGGGAATACAGTACACCTGAAGCGCTTAAGAACATGCACCATATACTGGGGCTGGACCTCCCGCTCTGGGAGCAGTTCATCCGGTTCATGAAGACGCTGTTCACTCAAGGCGATACCGGCAACTCCATTACTACAGGTATATCAACTAGAGAACTGATTGCTGAGCGTGCGCCTGTTACTCTGCTGCTGATTCTGCTGGCCAGTGTACTGGCGATTATCATCGCTTTGTTGCTTGCAGCCGCCGCTGCTACACATAAGGACCGGTTACTGGATCATCTGATCCGGATCTTTCCGGCAATCACTCTGGGTATGCCAATCTTCTGGGTTGGCATCCTTTTGATTTTGTTCTTCAGTGTCCGGTTAGGCTGGTTTCCGGTCGGGGGAGTGGGGCAGGGCTGGCGGGGGACGCTGCACAGTCTGGCGCTTCCGGCGGTCACCGTTGCTTTTTCGCAGATTCCTACACTGGTCCGCTCATTAAGAGCCCAGATGCTGGAGGTGCTGGAGTCTGACTTTGTTGTCACCCTGAAGGCTGCCGGAATCCCTGCGCGGGTGATTCTGTTTAAGCATGTTCTGCGTAACTCTGCACTGCCGACATTAATGCTGCTGGGGGTCAACATCTCTTATCTCATCGGAGGTACACTTGTGGTAGAGCAGGTATTCGGGATCAAGGGCATCGGCAGCCTCCTGTTCACCTCCATATCGAACCGGGACTTCCCTGTGATCCAAGGAATAGCGCTATATTGCGCTTTGTCCGTTGTGATTATCAGCCTGCTGATTGAAATTATCTCCTGGTGGCTTGATCCCAGAACGAAGGGACCCCAATGAAACCAATAACCATAGACCCGCAACTGCCGGAAGGCGGAGGGAACAAAGCTAAGCTGAGCCGGATCTGGAGCATTCCAACACTTCTGATCGGGATCCTTATGTTTGCAGTGCTTATTCTTCTCGCCTTGTTCATACCCTACTTAAGCCCTTATCATCCGTCTGAGCAGAATTTGAGCGCCTTTCTCCAGCCGCCGTCTGCTGCTCACTGGCTTGGAACGGATCAGCTGGGACGTGACTTGTTCACGAGACTGATCTACGCCGCCCGTACCGACCTGACCATAATGGTGCTGGCGGAGATTATTCCTTTCTGTACCGGTGTCTTTCTGGGAATGGTATCGGGGTATTACGGCAAATGGACTGACCGGGTGATATCGCTAGTGACGGATACTTTTATCGCATTCCCTTTTTATCTGATCGTTATTATTGTCGCCTTCGCCAGCGGTGCCGGGGAGCGGGGCATCTATATCACTTTCATTCTGGTCGGCTGGATTGTGTTCGCCCGTGTGGTCAGAGGACTCAGCGCTTCTTTCCGTGAACAGGAATGGGTGGCTTCCGCCAAGACGCTGGGACTGCCGGGTATCCGGATTCTGCTGCGTCATCTGCTGCCTAATGTGCTGCCGCAGGCGGTGGTTGTGCTGATGACCGACATGGTGGGGCTGCTGGTTGCCATTGTAACACTCGGGTATCTGGGGATCGGGATTGCCCCGCCGACTCCGGACTGGGGAACGATGATCTCGGATGGACAGCCGTTCATTACAACAGCCTGGTGGCTGTCGGCCGTGCCGGGGTTTGCCGTTGTATACACGGGAATTGCCCTGTCGCTGCTCGGGGACGGTCTGGCTGATTTTTGGAGGAAAAAATAATGTCTACACAACCTGTTCTCGCAATAGATTCACTGACACTCGCAGCCAAATCTAAAGAAATTCTGGTTAACAATGTAAGCTTCTCGCTTGCCCGCGGGGAAAGCCTGGGGCTGGTCGGGGAATCCGGCTCCGGCAAGTCGCTTACGCTGCGCGCTATCCTCGGCCTGCTTCCGCGCGGAGTGGAACAAACCGGCGGGGTAATCCGCAGCACTGTCAGCAGCGCAATGGTGTTCCAGGACCCGCGCGGTGCGCTGGACCCGCTCTGTCCGGTAGTGAAGCAGCTTACGGAGGTCGTCTATTACAGGCAAAAGCTAAGCCGAAAGGCTTCGCGGACGGTTGCGCTGGAGCTGCTGGAGCGGCTCGGCCTGCCGGAATCGTTACAACGGTCGGACAGGTATCCGAGCCAGCTGTCAGGCGGCCAGTGCCAGCGTGTTGTGATCGCCTTGGCCCTGGCCTGCAAGCCAGGCATTCTGCTCTGTGACGAGCCGACAACGGCACTCGATGTGACCGTTCAGCGGCAAATCATTGAGACTATTACCAGTCTGCAGCAGGAGCTGGGCTTTGCAATGGTCTTTGTCACCCACAATCTGGCGATAGCTGCTAATCTGTGTTCAAGATTGTATGTCATGAAGCGGGGACAGATCGTGGAGCATGGCGAGACGCTTGATCTGTTGCGGCATCCGGCGGATGCTTATACCCGGATGTTGATTGATTCGGTGCTTCCGCTGCCGGAGCTTGAAGGGGGCGGACAGGCATGGAATTAGCATTGCATGTGCAGGATTTGACGGTTCGTTACGGCGCCTTTACGGCGCTGGACCGGATTCAGCTGAAGCTGGAGCAGCATACCACACTCGGACTGGTAGGCGAGTCAGGTTCCGGGAAATCTACGCTGGCCCGGGTAATTGCCGGATTGATTGCTCCGGATGAAGGCAGAATTCTGCTCGGCCCGCAGGAGCTGCGCAAGAAGCGAAGCCGGGAGCAGTATAAGCAAATTCAGATGATCTTCCAGAATCCGGATGCTTCGCTGAATCCCAAGCATTCTATCCGCCAGATCCTGTCCGAGGCTTTATTGTTCCACCGGATTGTTGACCGTTCACAGGTTGAGAAGAGATGCCAAGAGCTGCTCAGCCGGGTTCAGCTGGAAGCGAAGGCGCTGGACCGGTATCCGCATGAATTCTCCGGCGGCCAGCGCCAGCGGATTGCCATCGCCCGGGCGTTAAGTGTTGAGCCCAGCCTGCTGATTGCCGATGAGCCGACCAGTGCGCTTGATGTATCTGTGCAGCGGAGTGTTCTGGAATTATTCCATACACTTAAGTCTGAGCTTGCGCTGACCGTACTGTTCATCTCCCATGATCTGGGGGTGATTCATGCAGTGAGCGATACTGTTGCAGTTATGCGGCAGGGGCAGCTGGTGGAGGTTAACGCTAAAGAACAGTTCTTCCGCCGTCCGGGGCATGAATACAGCCGGGAGCTGCTGTCAGCGGTTCCGAAGATGCCGCTTTAAGCAGACACGGCTTGGCATACCATTAGAGGACATCCCGTTTCTGCGGGAAACTATATAAGTAGCAATAAAGTAACTAACGAAAAGCAAAAAGGATCGGAGGGGGGAAATGGGAACTGGATGGAGCAGTAGCGTCAGCCTTTGTCACCGGATTTCAACCGCAGCCAGTAGCCCCCTGCTAAGAAAGAAGCCAGTCACGTAACGCTTGTTCAAGTGACTCAGCTTAGCGTTACGGACCTGAGAGACGTTAAGCTTGCGGAAAGTACCTGAGTGCCAGTCCTTGCGGACACCAGCGCCGTTATTTCACCGAAAAAGTGGAGTTAGCCCATGAAAAGCGGTGGATAAGGGCCGTCGTGTCCGTAAAAACGCCCAGATGGCCTATTTTGAGCGAATAAGGGCTGTGATGTCCATAAGGGTAAGAATTAGGTTTTATTTCACCCGAAGAGATGGGAATCGTCAACTATCCTTCTATTATTTCATGCAGGGTTGAGTACGTATCTTAAGTTCAGCTTATCTAATTCCATCAGGAGGTAATTATGAGCCAACAATATAAAGGTTATGTCCCGCTGACTTTAGCGGAGTTCAATCAATTAACAGAGCAGCTTTCCGTACTCTTAGCTACTGAGCATCCTGCGGTTATTATCCCGGGTGAAGCCATTCTGGGGATTGAAGCAGTTGCTGCGGGTATTGCTGCGCCAGGCCGGACAATATTGAATGTGGTGACCGGCCCGTACGGCAGCTTATTTGGGCAATGGCTTGAACGCGGCGGGGCGGCAGTGGCTGAGGTGAAAGTAAGCTTTGATGAGGTAGTCACTATAGAGAAGGTAGCTGCAGCCATTGAACAATTCCAGCCAGTCGCTATCTCCTTCGTGCAGGCCGAAGTGGTTACAGGCGGCTCTAATCCCGCAGAGGCAATCTTCCGGCTGGCCCGTCAGCATAATCTGATCACGGTGACCGATTCCGTCTCGGCTGTTGGCGGGGAGGCGCTGCTTGTCGATGAATGGGCCGTGGATTTCGCTGTAATCGGTGCACAAAAAGCGCTCGCCGGGCCGAACGGCATCAGTGCGGTCAGCATTTCCCCGCGCGGCTGGCAGTTCCTTGCCTCGAATGAACGGGCACCGCGTAATTCTATTCTGTCGCTGCTGGATTTGCAGCCAGCGCCGGATGGTGCCCCGCCGCTGCGTGTGCCGCCGAACATCCCTGTACTGGAAGCCAGAGCATTGATTCAGGCGCTGGCGCAGGTGGAAGATGAGGGCTTGCCGCAAGTCATCACCCGGCATGAACGCGCAGCTTCTGCGGCTGTAGCCGGGATTAGAGCATTAGGGCTTGAGCCGTGGCAGAAGAACAGCAGTCATTACTCCACGCTGACAACTACCGTGCGTATTCAGGGTGCAGACAAGCTGCTGATTAAACAGCCCATCGGTATCGTAGCACCGGGAGACGGAGAGCTATACGGCCAACTGCTGCGGATTAATCATTTCGGGCAGAATGCCAGCCGGGAAAGTGTGGAGACAGCTGTTCAGACATTGGCCGGACTGCTTGCACAGGATGCAGGCCCGGCTGTCCTGGCGGTCCGCACGGCATGGGGGGAATGAGCATGATCCTCAAGCAGCCGGAATCCCTAAGCTACAGCGGTATATATATCGCTGGCATAGCAGGCAAACGCTTTGACATCGAGATTAAGCAGGGACGGTTCTCAGCCATTAGTGAAGCCGGCACGGGAGCGGGGGCACTGCAGGAATTGTGGATCAGCCCGGGGATTATTGATCTGCATACCCATCTGGCCTGGACCGACTTTGACCACGCTGACCAGCTGAAGCGGGACAGCCGTGAGGTTGAACAGATGCAGGCCGAGGCCTTTGCTGCTACCTTGCGCACCGGGGTGACTACGGCGCGTGATGCCGGCGGGATTCTTCCCGTCACCATCCGGCATCTCGTGCAGCATTATCAGCAGCCGCTGCGGGTGCAGACCAGCAGTGAAATGCTGGGAGCAGCGGACGCCCTCGGCGTTAAGCATCTGGAGCAGCGGCTGAACGGAATCTATGCAACGGGAGCAGGCTGGATCAAGATTATGGCGACAGGCGGCTTAGGCTCACCTACCGAGAAGGTCACGGACCCGAATTTCTCTGAGGAGGAATTCACGTTCATTGTCCGGCATGCCCATGCACACGGGAAGAAGGTGCTCGTCCATACCTGGGGCGGTGTAACCATCGACTGGTCCAGCGCGGCTGGGGTAGAGTCCATTGAGCACGGGATGTTCCTGACCGCCGGTCAGGCTGGCCGGCTGGCCGAAGCGGGAGTAGCTTACGTGCCGACCGCTTCCATCTACCGGATCGCTGCCGATCCGAAGGGGGTGCTCGGGCTGCCCCCGGTCATCTGTGAGCGGGCCGCCCGGGCTTCTGATGCACATGCCGCTGCAATCGGGCATGCGCAGCGGGCAGGCGTCCGTCTCGGCTTCGGGACAGACTATGCCACCCCTTCGCTGCACGGCTATAATCTGCAGGAATTCGATACGCTGTTCGAATACGGTCTCAGCCGGACGGAGGCCTGGCGTTCGGCCACAGAGGACGCTGCAGTTATCCTCGGCAGCGGCAATGAGCTGGGCCGGATCGCTGAAGGCTATCTGGCCGATGCGGTCATCTATACCGCTGATCCGTATGAAGCGCGGAATGCGGAGGAGCTGCGGAAGAGCATCGTCACGGTGATCACCGGGGCGCTTTCTGCATCTTAACGGCTCTCCTGTCCGTAGCGCTACACCAAGTAGTCGCCTCTATTGGAATGGCAGATTCTGCTTCCATTCCAGATAGCAGGCGATTTTTTACGCCCATATGAGCGGCATTTCATTATTATCGCAAAGTTCAGCTTGACGTGTAATGCGTTTCACAAATTATAGTACAGAGGAACATTACACAAAGGGGCTGGACATAAATGAATACAAATCACAGAAAAATTGTCTTCATCGATATTGACGGAACATTACTCACAGAGGACGGAATTGTACCGGAATCAGCACAGCTGGCGTGCAGGCAAGCACGGGCGAACGGACATTTGCTGTACCTGTGTACGGGCCGCTCGAAAGCTGAAATCTATGATTCCATCTGGGAGATCGGGTTCGATGGCTTGATCGGCGCCGCAGGCGGTTATGTCGAGACCGGCAATGAAATGCTGTATCACAAAAAGGTTACTCCGGAAAATGTAAGATACCTGGTCGATTACTTCAACGCAAACAACGTGGATTTCATTCTGGAATCCAACAACGGCCTTTACGGAAGCCGTAATCTGCAGCCGCATCTGGAGCGCAGAATTTACGGGGACCTGCTGAATGATCCGGCAGCACAGGAGAGAAAGCTGCAGTCGCCGCATCCGTACATTGCCACCTTGGTTTACGGGGAAGAGAGTATGGTAGTGGATGATGTCAACAAAGTGTGCTTCCTCGAAAGCAGCCTGCCCTTCAGCCAGATTGAGGCGGAGTTGGCAGAGCGCTTCACGGCGATTCAGTGTTCCATTCCAATCTTTGGCGCGGACAGCGGAGAACTGATGATTCCGGGCATCCATAAGGCGTCAGCTATTGCCGATTTGCTGGTCCACTTGAACATTCCGGTTGAAGACAGTATGGCCATCGGCGACGGTCTTAACGATCTGGAGATGCTGGGATTTTGCCGGGTGGGGGTTGCAATGGGCAATGCCCGGGAACAGCTCAAAGCCATCGCCGACGATGTAACAGACAGCATAGAAGCGGACGGACTCTATAATTGCTTCTTGAAATACGGGCTGATCTCCGCCTGATTCATCCATTGATTGCTTTCAAACGGGTTGCCTTAAGGATGAACGAATGGTAGAATGCAAGTAATTGAACGAATGGAGCTGAGCAGTATAGTGTAGAATTTTCTTGCAGGATATAAAAGAATAAAACCGTTCGGCGCAGTTTATTTGGCGCGCGTTTTATGCTTTATATGCAGGAAGGTTACTACATCTTATCACTCAGACCAATATATCCTTACCCGGGGTCCGTTTATTTTGCTGGACCGGGTTTGCTGTATTTATTTGAGCTGTAAGAAGATAACCTTCTTGCAGCTTTTATTTTTGGATACAGGAGGATATTTATATGTCTTTGATCAATGTGAGCAATCTGACGTTTGCCTATGAGGGCACATACGATAATATTTTTGAACAGGTGAATTTCCAGCTGGATACGGATTGGAAGCTGGGCTTCACCGGCCGGAACGGGCGGGGCAAGACGACCTTCCTGAATCTGCTGCTTGGTAAATACGAATACAGCGGAACGATCTCCGCGAAGGTGAGCTTTGAATACTTCCCGTTTCCGGTTGCGGACAAATCGAGCCTGACTATCGATGTCATTAGTGAGATTGATCCGGATTATGTGCACTGGCAGCTGCTGCGTGAGCTTAATCTGCTGAAGGTTGCCGAGGATGTGCTGTACCGGCCGTTTGATTCCTTGTCGAACGGAGAGCAGACGAAGGTGCTGCTGGCGGCATTGTTCATTAAGGAGAACAGCTTCCTGCTGATTGACGAACCGACCAACCATCTCGATATGAAGGCGCGCCAGCTGGTCAGTGACTATCTCAGCACGAAGAGCGGGTATATTCTGGTCTCGCATGACCGGGCCTTCCTTGATAACTGCGTAGACCATATTCTGTCAATCAACAAGACGAATATCGAGATTCAAAAGGGAAATTTCAGCAGCTGGTGGGAGAATAAGACGCGTCAGGATAACTTCGAGCTGGCAGAAGACGAGAAGCTGCGGAAAGATATCAAGCGGTTAGCAGGTTCTTCGAAGCGGACCGGCGGCTGGGCGCATGAGGTGGAGAAGTCCAAGAACGGCACACGTAACTCCGGCTCCAAGCTGGATAAGGGATATGTCGGCCACAAGGCGGCAAAAATGATGAAGCGCTCGAAATCCATCCAGCAGCGGCAGGAGTCGGCTATTGCCGAGAAGTCGAAGCTGCTCCGCAATCTGGAAAGCTCCGACAGCCTGGAAATCTCGCAGCTTCCGTATCATAAACAGCAGCTCGTGGAGCTGGATGACATATCTGTTCAGTATGGCGGCCGGACAGCGTGTGAGCATGTAAGCTTTACGATTGAGCAGGGTGACCGGATTGCCCTGTCCGGCATTAACGGTTCAGGGAAATCAAGTCTGCTGAAGCTGATCTGCGGGGAGAATATCACCCATACAGGCAGCCTGCGGAAGGACAGCCAGCTTGCAATCTCCTATG
The DNA here is from genome assembly GCF_032302195.1 of Paenibacillus sp. MMS20-IR301. Classification (NCBI taxonomy): domain Bacteria; kingdom Bacillati; phylum Bacillota; class Bacilli; order Caryophanales; family Paenibacillaceae; genus Paenibacillus; species Paenibacillus sp. MMS20-IR301. Next base: position 1,952,158 of record NZ_CP135275.1, on the reverse strand, counting down.
TATCCCAGGATACTTCCCATCTGCAGGGCAGCCTGAGCGAATACGCCTATGAGCAGGGGATTGACGAGAGCCTGTTCAAATCGATTCTGCGCAAGCTGGATTTCTCGCGGCTGCAGTTCGAGAAAGACATGTCCACATACAGCGGCGGGCAGAAGAAGAAGGTACTGATTGCCGCCAGCCTCAGCGAGAAAGTGCATCTGCATGTGTGGGATGAGCCGCTGAACTTTGTCGATGTCATCTCCCGGATGCAGATTGAAGAGCTGCTGCTGGAATATGAGCCGACGATTCTGTTCGTGGAGCATGACCGGGAATTCTGCGGGAATATAGCTACCAAGCATTATAGTTTAGACTAGACCCTTTCAAATCTGTACCGGAAGCTCGTACTTCTCCTTCAGGCGTTTGATGTCTGTCCGCGGAGGAGCGCCGAACATCCGGGAATATTCACGGCTGAACTGTGAGGCGCTTTCGTAACCGACGCGGAAGGCCACATCGGCAGCATCTGCTGACTCTGCGAGCAGCAGGCGGCGGGCTTCCTGCAGGCGCAGCTGCTTCTGGAACTGGATCGGGCTCATCGCTGTAACCTCTTTGAAATGCCGGTGGAATGCGGATACACTCATATTAGCAATGTCGGCCAACTCGTCTATCCGCAGCGCCTCGGCACTATGGCTGATGATCTGCTCAATGGCTTCTCTGATCCGGTAAGTGCTGCTGCCTTCCATGGCAATCTGGGCGAGGGTTACACCGTAAGGGCCTTGAAGCAGCTTATATAGTATTTCCTTCGTATACAGCGGAGCAAGGAACGGAATGTCTTTGGGAGTATCAAGCAATCGGGCCAGCCGGAGAATGGCATCCAGCAGCGAGGTGCCGATGTAGCCGACAAACAGCGCCCGCCGGGCGTTCTCCCGGGTAACAATCTGCAGCTGTGTTTCATGCAGAACCTCCAGAATCTGACTCTGCGTGAACTCCAGCTTGAAGCTTAAATATGGGATCTCGGGAGATGCCTTGATTACCTGGCCGACTACAGGCAGATTCATGGAAGCTACCAGGAAGTCGGCAGGGGTGTAGACAAAATGCTCCTGTGCCAGCATGATCTCCTTCACGCCTTGCGCTATAAAGCACATGCAGGGATTATATACTCTGTAAGCCGGCTCACTCGCCTTGGAGTAACGGATGAAAAACAGCGCGGGAACAGCGGTCTCGAAAGCCCCGTCCCGGCCGGTGTGCTGCTCAATCAGCCGGCACAGCTCATTCTTTTTCGTAACAATTTCTTCGGTCACTGGGGAGCCTCCTCAACGTCTGGATAACCTATTCTTCTTCAATTGGGCTAAGCCAGAGTGCTCTTCGGAAGCGCCGACTTAGCTTAACATGGTTTCATTATAGGGCATTTGCGGCGGAAGTGTTAATGGGAGCAGGAGGAATAGGCAATCATCTGCAACTATTGTGATAACGGGTTTCTGCTATCTGCATGCACAATAAGAGAAGAGTAATTCATCAAGTTGCTGTAAGTTCTGGTCGATCACAACTGTGTCGAAAGAAGTTACAGCCTTCAAATTGTATGGTGGAAGGCGGGGACTGAGATCATGGATTATGTAAAGCTTGGCCGCAGCGGGCTGGACGTCTCACGGATATGCCTCGGTTGTATGAGCTACGGGGTGCCGGAACGCGGAATGGCCCCGTGGTCGCTTAATGAAGCAGAGAGCCGGCCGTTCATCAAGCGGGCGCTGGAGCTTGGGATTAACTTCTTTGATACGGCCAATATCTACTCAGACGGAACCAGTGAGGAAATTGTGGGACGGGCCCTGAAGGAAATGACAAGCCGGGATGAAGTGGTCATTGCGACCAAGGTGTTCTTCCGGATGCGTCCTGGACCGAACGGCGGCGGATTGTCCCGCAAGGCCATTATGAGCGAAATCGATCACAGCCTGAAACGGCTTGGAACCGACTACGTCGATCTGTATCAGATTCACCGCTTTGATCAGGCTACACCAGTTGAAGAGACGATGGAAGCCCTGCATGATGTGGTGAAGGCCGGCAAAGCCCGCTACATTGGCGCATCCTCCATGTATGCCTGGCAGTTCCAGAAGGCACAGCATGTAGCCGGGAGCAACAACTGGACGAAATTCGTCTCCATGCAGAATCTGCTCAATCTGCTCTACCGGGAAGAAGAACGGGAGATGCTGCCGCTCTGCCGTGAAGAGGGGGTTGGCGTTATCCCCTGGAGTCCGCTGGCCCGAGGCCGGCTGACCCGGGACTATAACGAACAGACCGCCCGTTCCGAGCTGGATCAGGTGGGTAAGGCCTTTTACTCGCAGATGGCTGAAGCGGACCGGCTCATTATTGAACGGGCTGCTGAAATTGCCGCAGGGCGGAATATTCCGCGTGCACAGGTCGCGCTGGCCTGGGTGCTGCAGCAGGAGGGTGTTACTGCGCCAATCATCGGCGCTACCAAGCTGCAGCATCTGGAGGACGCGGCCGCTGCACTTACTGTGAAGCTGGACGCAGAGGAAACAGCAAGTCTGGAAGAGCCTTATGTACCGCATCCGATTATGGGGAATCTAAGCTAAGAAGCCGGAATGCCGGCAAATTTAGGAGGGAACGACATTGGAATATACGAAACTTGGTAATACCGGTCTTGATGTCTCCAGACTGTGTCTGGGCTGTATGAGCTTTGGCGATGCCAAGCGCTGGAATCATCCATGGCTGCTGGAAGAGGAGACGAGCCGGACCATCATCAAGGAAGCGCTGAACAGCGGCATTAACTTTTTTGATACAGCGAATGTCTACGCAGACGGAACCAGTGAAGAAATGGTTGGACGGGCCTTGAAGGATATGGCTAACCGTGATGAGATTGTCCTGGCGACCAAAGTATTCTTCCGTATGCATGAAGGGCCGAATGGAGCAGGTCTGTCCCGTAAGGCGATTATGAGTGAAATTGACAACAGCCTGAAACGGCTGGGAACGGATTACGTCGATCTGTACCAGATTCACCGGTGGGATTATAATACGCCGATTGAGGAAACGATGGAAGCCCTGCATGATGTTGTAAAAGCCGGCAAAGCCCGCTACATTGGCGCTTCGGCGATGTATGCCTGGCAGTTCCAGAAGGCGCTGCATGTTGCAGAAATGAATGGCTGGACCAGGTTCGTCTCGATGCAGAACCATCTGAATCTCATCTACCGGGAAGAGGAACGTGAGATGCTGCCGCTATGCAAGGAGGAGGGCATCGCTGTAATTCCTTACAGTCCGCTGGCTTCCGGCCGGCTGACCCGGGACTGGGCAGAATCCACTTTGCGTTCGGAAACTGACCAGGTGCAGAAATCCAAATATGATGCTACCGCAGATACGGACCGCCTGATCGTCGAGCAGGTGGCTGCCATTGCTGCGGAGCGCGGGATTCCGCGCATCCATGTTGCACTGGCCTGGGTGCTGCAGAAGCAGCCAGTGACGGCGCCGATTATCGGGGCAACGAAGCTGTCGCATCTTACTGATGCGGTAGGAGCTCTCGATATTCAGCTGACACCTGAAGAAATTACACGGCTGGAAGAGCATTACGTGCCGCATCCGGTTGTAGGAGCCCTATAAGCGCAATCCTTCAGCAGACAACTTAATCAGAACATTACATTGAGCGCGTGCCGGTATGATTCCGGTGCGTGCTTTTTGCATTATACAGAAAATAATACAATGCCCAAAATGTGACTAACAGTGAAGAGACGGCTTAAGAATTTAAGGACAGTAGCGTCTGGTGCCTGAAGTCCGGATTCACTGAAATAATTGGATTTTCTACACTTGCTGCGCCATCAGCGGGGTGACAGTCAAACAGCAGGTGGAAAAAGAGCACTTAATTTGCGGCAAAGCGCCCAAAGTAGGGGAAACGTGAGAAATTAAATGACATTTATCCACTTAATATACTAAAAGAAGCCAAAATCAAAAAATTAAGATACGTTTGTCCACTTAAAGTCATCTCCACAGCTACCCGAACAACGTCAACCAGTGTGCCGGATAACATCAGCCAGCACGATGAAGCAGTTAAACAGCAGGAGCACCATCGCTGGCACATCGAGCAGCAGCCAAACTAACGTAGGGCATCCGGGCGAACACGCCCTGAGGGCGATTGTGTTCTGTCCCTCATCCCAATAGTAAGCGCTTCAAAAGATCAAATCAGAGCGATAGATATCCAACCGTTGTTATATAGGCGGCCTCCAGCATTCCTAATATGATAGAAGTATCAAGGGGGGAGACAATTGTACAACAAATTCTACAAGTACCGGTGGCAATATTTGATGATCCTGCCCGGGGTAATCCTGCTGTTTCTGTTCAGTTATATCCCCATGGCCGGGATTCAGGTTGCCTTCAAGGATTTCCAAATCGGCACCTCGATCTGGAACAGCGCGTGGGTGGGCTTCGGCAACTTCTCATTCCTGGAAGACCCGCAGTTTCTGACCGTAGTCCAGAATACGCTGTATATTTCGGTGCTGAAGTTCATCTTCGGCTTCCCGGCTCCGATTCTGCTGGCGCTTCTGATCAATGAGGTTACCCGTCCGGTGTTCAAGCGTTTTGTCCAGTCGGTCAGCTATTTGCCGCATTTCTTCTCGTGGATTGTAGTCGCCTATATCCTACAGTCCTTTCTGACGCTGGACGGGGGACTGGTCAATCAGTTCATCGGGAAGGCAGGGGGCGAACCGGTCTTTTTCCTGGGCTCAACAGAGTGGTTCCGGCCAATGGTCGTGTTCAGCGGACTATGGAAAGAAACCGGCTGGAATACGATCCTATATCTGGCGGCTATTACAACGATTGATCCGCAGCTGTATGAATCGGCCAAGGTTGAAGGTGCCGGCAAGCTGGCCCAGATCCGCCATATCACGCTTCCGGGAATTATGCCGACGATCTCCATCGTGCTGATTCTAAGTATTCCCAGCTTAATCACAGTGGGAATGGATCAGATCTATCCGCTGATGAACTCTGCCAACCAGAGTGTTGCGGATGTCCTCGATACTTATATTCTCCGCAACGGCTTACAGCAGGGGTACTTCGGAATGGCGACGGCTGTAGGCCTCCTGTCATCGCTAATCAGCCTGACGCTGGTCGTATCCACAAATCAGCTATCCAGAAAACTTAACGGGGAAGGACTGTGGTGACAACAAATGAAGGCAAGCCGAGGTGAAAAAATAGCGGAATACATCATTGTTGCACTGCTCGCCTTATTGTGTATATCGGTGTTGTATCCGTTCCTGTACATGCTGGCCATCTCGCTGAATGACGGGGCCGACGCCGCCAAAGGCGGAGTGTACCTCTGGCCGCGCAATTTCACACTGATCAACTACGAGATCGTGCTCGGCAACGAGACCATCCGCCATTCTTATCTGATTACCGTGGGCAGAACTGTTATCGGCACCATAGGCGGACTGCTGGTTACCCTGCTGGTGGCCTTCGGCCTCTCTTACCGGGGGCTTCCGTTGCGGAGTACGATACTCAGCTACATTCTGCTGACGATGCTGTTCAGCGGCGGGCTGGTACCCTTTTACATCCAGCTGAATCATCTCGGTCTGATCAATACGTTCTGGGTATATATTCTGCCGGGACTGTTCTCCGTCTGGAATATGTTCGTCATGCTGAAATTCATTCAGGGCATTCCGGAAGCGCTTGTGGAATCGGCGGAGCTGGATGGGGCAGGGCCGGTGCGCATCCTTATGCAGATTATTGTCCCGTTATCCAAACCGATGCTTGCCGCTCTCGGCCTGTTCACCGCAGTGGGCCATTGGAATGACTGGTTCGCCGGAGCGTTCTTCGTCACCAAGCAGGATCTGATTCCCGTGCAGACCTTCCTGCAGCAGCTGCTCTCGGCGCAGGACCTGTCGGCGGTGCTCGGCTCCAACAACAATCAGGAGGCACTGGCCCGCAGCTCGCAGATGAAGAATATTACGCTGATGTCGATCAAAATGGCCGTTGTGATGGTCAGCGCACTGCCGATCCTCTGTGTATATCCTTTTCTGCAGAAATATTTCGTCAAGGGCGTTCTCCTGGGATCGGTGAAAGGGTGAGCCGGTTAGGCAACCCGCAATAGCTAGCCATAGTTCTATAATGCAGTACAATAACAGTACAGGGGGAGTATTACAGTGAAAATCAAACAAGTCCGGCTTGCAGCTCTAACTATGACGGCCATGCTGGCCATCGTCAGCGGATGTTCCGGTTCCGGAGGGAATGCGGCGGTCAACGACAGCGGTACAGCGAATGAAACGGCGGCTCCACAGACGTCCAGCAGTTCTACCGCCTTCAATCTCTGGCTTGGCTGGACGGCTACCATCAATAACGACAGTCTGGTGCAGAAATATTGGCGGGAGCAGGAGCCCGGGGTTGATGTGAAGCTGGAGGGCACTCAGGGCGATGCAATGACAGCGCTTAACCTGAAGATCAATACAGGCGGATTTGAGGATGCAGCGATCTTCAGCCGGAACGAAACGGTAAAAAGCGCGATGCGGCGCTCCAAACAGGTGCTGCCGGTAGAGCAATACTTCGAGATGCCGGATAAATATCCGGGCCTGGCTGCAATTCCGAAGCCATATCTCGAGCTGATGAAGGATGAAGACGGTCATATCTGGTCCATCCCGACCTGGTTCGACCAGAATCCGGAAGACCCTTGGCCGGGCTGGGCCTCTCAAGGCTGGATCGTCAGAACGGATGTGCTGGAGAAAGCGGGTATGACCAAGGCTGATTTGTCCACGCTGGATGGAATCGAGACCTTCCTGAAGAAAGCGGCAGAACAGAAGGATGCCTCAGGCAAAGCCCTTCTCCCGATGTCCTTTCTGATGGATACGAATGATTCCCTCGGCTGGAGTGATGAGAATGCGATTCTGACAGCGTTCGGAGTCAGCACCGGCGGCAACGGCATCCAGAAGCAGGGCGATCAATTTGTCTTCGCATATGATGATCCGAACTATAAGGCAGCCTATCAATGGATGAATAAGCTGTACCGGGAGAAGCTGATCGATCCTGAGGTAGTAACGAACAAGGCCGAGCAGTATATGGAGAAGAATAAATCCGGCCGGGTCGCACTGAATGTAGGCAGCTTCTGGAACATTAACGCCTCAGCCTGGGAGACACTGGACGGTCCTACAGAGCCGGGCTGGTTCTATGAGGTTATTCCTTTTCCGCAAGTACCGGGGGTAGAGAAGCTCGGCATCAACCAGGTGACGAATCCGAATCCGGGTTACGATGTCTACATCAGCCAGAAGACGAAGAACCTGGAGGCCATTCTGAAATTCCTCGATTACACGCTGCAGCCGAAGCCTGAACAGCAGCAGGTGATTAATGAAGGTCCGGCCGGTTTGTACTGGGACTGGGTGGATCAGCCGCTGGGCAAATGGAAGTTCACGGATGAGACCTACAAAGAGGGACGCAATTCCGGTGATACTGCCCAGAAGGCGAAGGTTACGCCGGAGCTGTACATGGCCTCCTCCTACAGCAACGAGTGGTATCCGTGGTGGAATACGGAGGACGGAGGAAAAGCAGGTGCGGCCAAGACGATTCAGTTCACCGAAGCTATCGGGAAGATGGGAACCATCCGTGTAGCTGAGCCGTATGATCTGGTCGAGGTAAAGCAGGGCGGATTATGGGAGAAATATACGCTGGAGCTGGAGAACATCCGCAAGGAATACCGGGCTAAGGTACTCATGGCCAAAGATGATGCCAAGTTCGAAGCGGAGTGGAATGAGTTCCAGGAAGCACTGGAGAAACGCGGACACTGGAGTGAAGTCAAGGCCGAGTGGCTTACTGTCTACCAGGAAGAAATGCAGGCCAGCGGTCAGCAATAATCTATTACGGAGCGCCCTTCATCAGAGAGGGGGGCTCCCTTTATAGTTCATGGGAGGGGCATATGATTAAGCAAAGTATAGAGAAAGGGATCATTCGTATGACCCGGTCCCTGAACCTGAGAAGCAAGATCGTGCTGTTCTACGGCTTGATCGTATTCCTTCCTACAGTGCTGCTGGCGGCAGGAGCCGGCTACATGATGCTGCAGACAGTCAGGGCCAATTATATTCTGACGATCAGGGAAGCGGTGCGCCAGAGCGCCCAGAGCATTGAGTTCCGCAAGCAAAGCTATGATCTGCTGGCAACCCGGACAGCGACCGACGGGGAGCTGATCTCCAGAATCTCCCGCAGCTACGAAGACATTACTGAGCAATTGGGAACCGTTAATTACGTGGACAGATCCTTCCTGCTGACGAGCAAGTATTTGCCGGGCATTGAGAACTTCCGCATTTACCATACCAATGACAGCCTTGTGCAGGACGGCGGACTGCTGTGGAAGCCGGAGGACCGCAAGCTCTCAGGCATGCTTGAGCGGGACTGGTACGCGGAGCGGCTGGCTTCACCGGATAATCTGGTATGGACCAACGCGGGAGATGACCGGAATAAGCTGGTGGTATCACACAAAATCCTCAGCAGCAGCGGCGATGTATACGGAATTGTCTATCTGCTGCTGAATTATAAAAGCGTGTTCGCCGAATCATTCGACCATCCCTTTGACGGGGCCGGAGAAATGTATATCGTAGACGGCAACGAGCGGATTATCGCCTCTTCAGAACCGTCCGAGATCGGCACGCCCCTGTCCTCCTCTTCGCTCAGCGAATACTGGGGCAGGGCGGACGGAACCGTACGGACGAATAACGGGACGGTATTGATTACACAGGAGATCAAATCCGGCTGGCGTGTAGGTGCGCTGGTGCATCTTGACCGGCTGGAGGAACAGTCCCGGCGCATTCTGTATTATATCGCAGCCGGTATCGCATTCTTCCTGCTGCTGTCGATTTTCCTGATCATGATTGTCCTGAAGAATGTAATCTGGCGTATCCGCAAGCTGGGGACCCGGATGACTGATATTTCTGAAGGGTATTTCGAAGCAAAGGTGAAGAACCGCGATAATGATGAGCTGGGTGAGCTGGAGCTGTTGTTCAATTCCATGTCCGGGCGGCTCCGGAAGCTGGTAGAAGAGCATACTGATGCACTGCTTAAAGAGCGTGAGCAATCGTTCCGGGCACTCCAGGCGCAGATTAACCCGCATTTCATCTACAATTCACTCAGCCTGATCCGCTGGCGGGCGCTGGATCTGCAGGATGAGCTGCAAATCCGCACGATTGACGCATTGACGACCTTTTACCGGCTGGCCCTGAGCAATCAGGTGAATGTGACCCGGTTCAGCGAAGAGCTGGAGCATGTGAGGGCTTATCTGGACATTCAGCAGCTCCGGTATCCCGGCCAGGTGTCGGTTGAATGGCAGGTGGAGCCGGAGGTGCTGAATCTCTACACGATTAAGCTGATTCTGCAGCCGATTGTGGAAAACTGCTATCTGCATGGCGGTATTACGGCGAGGACAGATGCGTTCATTCAGATCACAGTTGAAGCCAGGGGCGACAAGGTGCGCCTGCAGATTTTTGATAACGGGAAAGGCATCGGCAAAGAGAAGCTGGAGCAGATCCGGGCGGGTACGTACAGCGGGACCAAAAACGGGTTCGGCATGAAAAATATCAGGGAACGCCTTGCACTGTATTTCGGGCCGGAGGGCTGTCTTGAAATCGACAGTGCAGAAGAGGAATGGACCGCAGTGACGGTTACCATTCCAGTCTGTCACGAGCGTCCTGAGCTGAGAAAAGGGGAGGGATAGCATGCGCGCGTTGATTGTTGATGATGAACCTATGCAAATTCAGGGCCTGCTCCGCCATATCCGCTGGGAGATGCTTGGCTATGAGCCGCCGCTGACCGCCCGCTCCGGGGAGGAGGCGCTAGCTGTACTCCAGGCGAATTCAGTGGATGTACTGATTACCGATGTGGCGATGCCCGGGATGACCGGCATTGAGCTGCTGGCCAGAGTCCAGACTGATTATCCGCAGCAGCAGTCCTTGCAGACGATAATGATCAGCGGCTTCGATGAATTCGAATTCGTGCAGGAGGCCATTCACCTCGGAGCCAAAGCCTATGTGCTTAAGCCGGTGAAGACAGACGAACTGGAGCTTAAGCTTACGGCAATCCGTGAAGCCGCCGAGAAGAAAAAACAGCTGGAGCAGGAAACCGCCCTGCTCAGGGAGAAAGTAACGGAGAGCCGGGAAGTGCTGCTGGAGCGTTTCGTTAAGGATTTGACCGGAGGCTCCGTCCACAGTGAGGAGCTGCTCGATTCATGGCGGCGTCTGCTCGATCTCCCGGCAGGGGATTGGCAGGCTACGCTGTTCCTGTTCGACTGTGACCGTCTTTTCCTGCATAATAGTCATGATGCCAAGGAGCAGATTCTGCTCGACGAAGGACTGCTGAATGCGGTGAAGCTCGGGCTGGGCGGGTTCTCCGGCGTATACACCGGGAAGGCAGGCGCGGGTGAAGCCGCCGTGCTGGTGCTGGAGGAGGTTCCGCAGGTACGGGCCAGGCTGGAGAAGCAGCTGGGCTTCATTCAGGAAGTACTGCGGGAGCAGTATCATACTTCCGTTACGATAGGCATCAGCAGAGAAGCGCGCAGCTGGACAGAAATTCCGCTCCTGTACAAGGAAGTGCGGCATATGATTGCCGATGCGCGGCTGGCCGGCTTCGGGCAGATCGTGTATTTTGACCGGCATCTGATGAACGAATATCATGATTTCAGGCTGCGTGAGGAATACATCCCGGAAATTGTCAAGCTGCTGGAGCTTGGAGAGAACAGTAAGGCTTCTGCTTATGCAGCTCACGCGTTTGAGGTGATGCTGGCCGGAGAGCCTGTCTCTTTCTCTTATGTGCAGGCGTTCGGAATGGGTCTGCTCAGTGAGCTTGCCCGTAAGCTCAAACGGAACAAGGAGACGGACACCGAAATGAACATTCAGATGTGGCAGCGCTTAATTGACTGCACGGGAATGGAGGAGGTCCGGAAGGTGGTTCTGGAATATGTCGCCCGTTATACACTGCATAAGCAGCAGGAGCAGACTGTGAAGGAGCATCATCTGATCCAGCAGGTCCGCCAGCAGCTGGCTGAACATCTGCAGGAGAATCTGACGGTTAAGCAGCTGGCTGAGCAGTTTCATCTGAATTCCAGTTATCTAAGCGTGTTGTTCAAAAAAGAAACCGGCCAGACGATCTCCGATTATGTCCAGGAAACGCGCATGAATAAGGCGAAGGAGCTGCTCCGGGACCCGGGCATCAAGGTGTACGAGGTTGCAGAGCGGGTAGGCTTTCAGACCGCGGCTTATTTCACTTTCCTGTTTAAGAAAAATACCGGCACTACCCCGCAAGAGTATAGAGATTACCATTATTAGGAGTGATAATTGTGCTGTCAAAGATCAGCCTTGAAGGCGAATGGAAGCTGCAGCTGGAAGAGAACGGGCAAGGACTCGTATTGCCTTTTACCGATGTGATTACGCTGCCGGGAACTACATCCCATGCACGCAAAGGACCTAAGAACCGTGAGGTGCTCGTAGGTGCTCTAACGGATGAATATTTGTTCGAAGGCCCGGTCTGGTACTCCAGAGAGTTTGTGATTACGGAGGAGCAGGCCGGCAAGAATGGTTCGTTATACCTGGAACGCACAAGACTTACTACAGTCTGGCTGGACGGCCGGGAGATCGGCAGCCGTGACAGCCTGAACACCGCGCATGTATATGAGCTGCCGCAGCTGCTGCCGGGAACCCATACGCTTACTATCCGGGTGAACAACACTGGTTATCCGACGAAGGGCGGACATATGACCTCGCCGGATACCCAGACCAACTGGAACGGGATTACCGGCCGGATCGAGCTGCAGTTCTACGGGGAATCCAGGCTTAGCGGCATCCGGCTGAAGTCCGATCTGCCTGCCCGCTTGGTACAGATCTCGGCAACGCTGGAAAGTGAGCAGGAGGCTGTACTTGTCGTCTCCGCCAAGAGCTTGAACAGCGATACTGCCCATACGGTGGAGGAGCGTGAATACGCCGTTACACCAGGTGAATTCTCGATTGGTTATGAGCTTGGCGCAGACGCACTGCTCTGGAGTGAATTTGCTCCCCGTCTATACACTGTAACTTTGGAGCTGAGAAACGGCGCCGGACTTCCGGCCGACCGGCAGGAGATTCTCTTCGGCCTGAAGGATTTCCGCGCTGATGGCGACAAGTTCTCCATCAACGGCGAGCAGACCTTCCTGCGCGGCAAGCATGACGGCCTGATTTTCCCGCTCACAGGATATGCTCCGACAGATGTTGAAGAATGGCTGCGGATTCTGGGGATTGCGAAATCGTACGGCATTAACCATTACCGCTTCCATACCTGCTGTCCGCCGGAAGCGGCCTTCACTGCTGCGGATCTGCTTGGCATCTACATGCAGCCGGAGCTGCCGTTCTGGGGCACAATTACAGTAGAAACGGATGAAGGCCATAATCAGGCCGAGCAGGATTACCTGATCAGCGAAGGCTATGCCATTCTCCGGGAATTCGGCAATCATCCGTCCTTCGTAATGATGTCGCTCGGCAATGAGCTGTGGGGCAGCAAGGAGCGGATTGATTCCTTCCTGGCAGATTATAAGGCGTTCGACGACCGCCCGCTCTATACCCAAGGCTCCAATAACCATCAGTGGGTGCCTGAAGTATTGGAGCATGATGACTTCTTCAGCGGCGTACGCTTCACCCGCGACCGGCTGTTCAGAGGCTCCTATGCCATGTGCGATGCTCCGCTGGGCCATGTCCAGACGGCGCTTCCGGGCACGATGAAGGATTATGATGATCAGATTGTTCCTGCTGGCTTCCAGAACGGCGAAGGGGGAGCAGCCGGGGCAGGCGGCGAAATTCTGATCCAGTATGGTACCGAAGCCAAGGCTGTACAGGCTGGCGGAGAATCCGGGGAATGGATTCCGCAGGTGCCGGTGGTCTCGCACGAAATTGGACAATATGCGACCTTCCCTAATTTCGAAGAAATCGGGAAATATACAGGCCCGCTTAAAGCGGAGAATTTCGTTATCTTCAGGGAGCGGCTCGAGAGCAAGGGCATGGGCCACCAGGCTGCCGAATTCTTCGCCAGCTCCGGCCAGCTGGCTGTAGCCTGCTACAAGGAAGAGCTGGAAGCGGCCTTCCGCTCACGCAGACTCGCCGGCTTCCAGCTGCTTGACCTGCAGGATTTCAGCGGCCAGGGTACAGCGCTGGTTGGTGTGCTGGATGCCTTCATGGATTCCAAAGGGCTGATCAGTCCTGAGGAATGGCGCACCTTCTGTAATGATGCCGTTCTGCTGGCGCGGTTCCCGAAATTCAATTATGCCGCCGGCGAAGCCTTCACTGCCCATGTGGAGCTAAGCTGCTTCCGCAGCGGGATGCCGGAGACGGTCAAGCTTCAATGGGAGCTGGCTGTAGAAGGAAATACGTATGCGGAAGGTTCTGCCGAAGCTGCGGTTCCGGCCGGGACACATTATATTGATATCTGTGATCTGGAGGTTAGCCTTCCGGTGGTGCAGACCATGCAGAAGGCTACGCTGTCCCTGCAGATTGCGGGAAGCGATATCCGCAAGAGCTATGACCTGTGGATCTACCCGGAGCAAAACAGCAATCCGCTGGCCGGCATCCACGTGTTCAAGAAGCTGACTGCTGAAGCAACGGCCCTGCTTGATCTAGGGGCAAATGTGCTGCTTATGCCGCAGCCGGAGCTGCTGCAGAATGCAGTGGAAGGCTACTATTGCACAGACTTCTGGTGTTATCCGATGTTCCGTTCCATCTCAGAGAGCATGAACCGGCCTGTGCCGGTCGGCACGATGGGACTGTTAATTGATAATACCCATCCGGTGCTCCGGGAATTCCCGAGTGAAGCCTATTCCACCTATCCATGGTGGACTATTGTCGAGAACTCGAAATCCATTATCATGGATGACGCGGACCATCGCTGGATGCCGGTTGTGCAGACGATCGATAATTTCGAGCGCAACCATAAGCTGAGCTTCCTGAGTGAATGCAGCGTCGGACCGGGCAAGCTGCTGATCTGCGCACTGGATGCTGCTAAGGTAGGCGAAACTCCTGAGGGCAGACAATTCTTGGCCAGCGTTGCAACTTATATGAATTCTGCAGAGTTCAAGCCGGGATATACGGCAACGGCGGAAGAGGTTAACAGACTGATCCGTTAAGGGATAATAGCAATTTGATAGGGGTATTCCACAGCCAGAACCGGCTGGAGGAACACCCCTTTTTGGCGTATAAGTTATTTCGATAGTGAATCAGTAATCGAAATCGCTGAATCCATCAGCGACGGGTCTTGAATCATAACCGTTAAAATCCGTGTTCGGGCCGCATTCTCCATATTGCCAATAACCGCAAGTGTATGAGAGCTGTCTGTCTGCAGCATTTGATCTATAAGCTTGGCTGCGGCTGCCGGGGGCATCTGTGCATAGGTTAAGGCCAGGTTCTTAGAAGGAGTCTTAAGAAGCTCCTGCTGCTTGATGGCATACACCTGCTGCTTCAGCCGGGCAATCTCCTCTTCAGTCCATTCGGAGTACCGTTTCAGCCGGTAGGCAACATCTGCCACGGTTCCCGGGTCCATCTTACTCCAGATATGTGCCCTTTCAATAGACTGCATCTCAGCCATAGCATATACGATTTCTTCAGGTGTTTGGGCCTGAAGTACTGCCGCTGCTTTGGCCGGCGGCATGGCGGCATAGCTTTTGGCGATTTCAACGGCTTCGCTGACCGCAGTGCTTGTCTTGGCCTTGGCCGGAGCTGTTGCCGCAGCTGCCGGACTTACGGACGCAGACGGTGACGGTTTGACGCCAGCTGTAGGGCTTGGACCAGGCGGCACAGATGCAGCATCCGCCGCAGCCTGGTTAACTGGCGGAGGAGTTGCTGCGGCATTGGCAGCCTTGTCCAGCATAGAAGCTGCAAGCTTCGTTACAGGTTTCCAATACAAACCGGCCAGCGCCGTGAGCAGTAGAAGGATCAGGAGAAGAATCCATCCCTTTTTATGTTTGCCGCGCGGGCCGGGCTTTGCTGTTTGAGGCATTGTATTCACTTCCTTCTTCTGTACTCTTTCGCCGCAAAGTATAGCACCGCTAGATTAAGAATCCGTTAGAATTGCCTGATAAATGCCGGTTCGGGTGAAGAAGAGCTAAGGATTAATAATTTTTTAAGAAACGCCAAGTAAACTGGCTATACAAACAGATCAATAAACCATTAAGAGGAAGCAGGAAAGGACGAATATGAACAATTTACCAGCGGTCACTGGCGGGCCTGCCAGCAGAGGGCAGAATTCAGTACGGTTCGCGGAACCCGAGCTGCATCATGAGTTATATTCAATAACTGTAGCTCTTGAGGAAAGAATCGGTGCAACCGGGAGTGAAGCGGTTATAGAGCATTCCCATGCCCTGGAAGAGCTGCTCAGACGGATGCGTTCCCTGCTGGGCAAAGTCGGAGCTCTGCCGGAGAGCAGTCTGCTCGTTGTCCGGGATATCGTTCTCGATCCGGACGGATGGCTGCTGATGAAGGGGGAAGAGCCAATCAGCCTGACCAAACGCGAGTTTGAAATATTTGCAGCACTGCTGAAGAACAAAGGACGGGTAATGACACGGGAATTGCTGCTGGAATCCGTCTGGGGATATGACTCGGAGGTGGATATCAAAGCCGTTGATGTCTATATCAGCTATCTGCGGAGCAAGATTGATGCCGCAGGACAACCAAGTATTATCCAGACTGTCCGCGGTCTCGGTTATGTTATCCGTAACTGATTGTCCTGCTACTTGTGCTTAATAGCAAATACGCTGCCATATGTTCCTTTGAAGGCAGGCTGTCCGAACTCCCGGGTCCAGCCGCTGAGCAGCTTTTGAGACGTACTGCTATGCACGATCACATAATCCGGCTGGTCATATTTCACAATATCCGGGAGATATTCCGAGAATCCGTACATGGAGCGTTCGAAGGCAGTCCAGCCCAGCGCTCCGGTTGAAGCTTTTGTAATAAATGGATCCTGCCGTCCGTCACAGAGCACATCACCGCCCCGGAACATGACGTAACCGGAGGAACCGTACCGGCTGAGCACCTTGGGACGCACTCCCGGTTCAGTCAGCTGAAGGATGTAATTCATCTCGTCCACCGGATAGTTACGGCTGTCTATAGCCGGAGGGAAAAGGAACAGATAGGCTATATTCACCGAGAGGCCGGCTGCGAGGCAGAGCTTCAGCACCGTCCACCGGACCAGACTCTTAGAGAGCTGCAGGCGGTTTATGGGAATAGAGTCGAAGAATATAGCAGCGAAGTAGGGAATAAACAGCCACATGAACAGATTTTGCTTAAAGTTAGAAACTCCTAAATAGAGGATGCCAAGCATGAAGAAATAACGAAACGGCTTTCCTTGAAGGGAGAGCGGCAGGGTGCAGGCAAAGAATAGCAGCAGGAGCAGAATAGGCAGATTCTCCAGGCTGTTAAATTGAATAGGCTGCCATTCATTGATCAGCAGATTGAAGTTGTTACGGGTCACTGTCAAAATGTACAGCAGGCTCTTCAGCCCGCCCGGATTGAGAATACCGATCGTCCATACCAGGCAGAACACGATGATTTGGTGTAAACGCACACTCCGGTTCAGTATAGATTCCAGCAGGGCCATGCCTGTAAAAACAGCAATCACCAGCCAGACTCCGGTGTGGAAGTTAGCAATACCCCAGGAGAGTGCAACCAGAAGCAGCGCATACTTCCGCCGGGGCTCCAGCTGATACTCACGCAAGTACACGAAGAACCAGACAATCATACCGGAGGAGATCATCTGCGGCCGGCCTTTGAAGTAGTTATAATAAATCCAGCAGGAAATAAGCAGGACAAACGGCAGCAGAAGTGCATGCTCCTGGCGTTGTCCGGATTCCTTGCGTGCAGTATGTCCGAGCCGGATTAGACCGAGAATCAGTATGTAAAAGCATACAGCGGTCAGGATATAAATTCCCGGCCAGCCCAGTCCCGTATAGAGCAGGGCAACGATAATCTGAAAGCCGGCTTCATGCGGCACATAAGGCAGCTTGTCGCCGTAGAACGTGTGGATTGCATGATGAAGAATCTGGCCGTGCTGAATCATATACTTGCCGACCTCAATATGCCAGAAGGTATCAGGATCATTGAAGGAATATTTAGGGAACATGAGCAAGACAATACACACAATCAAAATACTGTACAGAGCTGCGGATTTGCTGAATCTCATAATGGTTATCCTCCGGGTTATAGCTGTGACTGGCTCCACTATACCTGCTTAATCTTAAATGACGGTAAGAAAGGACAGGTTAGCGTGAAATTAATATTTCGTTAAGAAATGTTTCACTTAGAGTTTATACTTGGGCATTAAAGTGAAGAAGAGCAAGCAAAACATGCATAGGAGGCTTATTACTTTGCACAATATCATGAATTTTCCGCTCCTCTCCGCCTTAGTTGCAATGCTTATGGCGCAAGTGATCAAGGCCCCCTTACAGCTGGTTGCCCGCCGGACATGGAACCCGGGACTCTGCTTCAGCACCGGAGGAATGCCAAGTTCACATTCCGCAGCAGCAGCAGCCCTTGCGGCATCAGTAGGCATTGTCAACGGCTTCGGCTCCTCGCTCTTTGCAATCGCCGCTGTGGTCTGTACCATTACTGCCTATGATGCAGCAGGAATCCGCCGTCATGCCGGTATGCATGCAGTGCTGCTCAACCGGATCACTCATCATTTGCCTGAAAGCGCAAGGGGCGAGGCGCAGGCCGGACAGTTAAAGGAGCTGCTGGGACACCGCCCGCTTGAAGTCATGGCTGGTCTGATATTAGGGGTCTTAACCAGTGTTACCTTGAACTTTATTCTATAATCCCTATAGAGCCTTGTCTTCATAAGGCTGAAATGCTGTACAATAGGCACATCCGGAATACAACAGAAAGCAAGGAGCCAGGCCGATGTCCATACGAATGAAATTATTATTATCATATGCGGCAATGCTTGTCGTTCCGCTGCTGCTTCTGATCTTGACGGCTATGCTGCTGACAGTCGTCTACCGCGGGGATGTCCAGAGCCTGAAGAGCGCCTATGAGAAGAAATTTGAGGGCCTCGAAGAGGAGGATACCCGGAATCTGATCAAGCATACCTTCGTGCAGAATCCTGAGCTGCTGACAGATACGGCATTCCTTGATGAATTATCCGCAGATATGCTGAAGAAAAACACTTCGGTGCTGATCCGCTCAAACGGTGTCACATCCTATGCCTCTGATAAGCTTGTACTCAAACAAGAAATCATCGACAGGTTACCGGCATTCAAGAAAGCAGGAGCGCGTATAGAGCCCTATCGGGATCACGCGGATAATGAATGGTACGAGGTTGCCCAGTTTGATCTCATGGATTCCGCGAATAAGCCGGCCAGCATTTTCCTGATCAACGCGGTCGATCCGCTCGTCAATTTTATCCGCACCTTTTTCCCTGTTTTGTTCATCTCTACGCTGATTGTCCTTATATTGACTCATATTCTGCTGACCACCTATATGTCACGCAGGATCATCCGCCCGCTGCTGGAGCTGCGTAAGGCTGCCCGTAAGGTAACCGAAGGAAATCTGGATTTCCGTGTGGAGATCAGCAGCAGGGATGAGCTGGGCCAGCTTGGCAATGCTTTTGAAGAAATGAGATTCAGACTGCAGGAGTCGCTTCATGTCCAGCAGCAGTATGAGAACAACCGTAAAGAGCTGATAACGAATATTTCACATGATTTGAAGACGCCGATCACGGCGATTAAAGGTTATGTTGACGGAATATTGGAAGGTGTTGCTGATTCACCGGAGAAGTATGAGAAATACATGCGGACCATAGCCGCCAAAGCCGGCGAAATGGATCATTTAATCAATGAGCTGTTCCTCTACTCGAAGCTGGATATGCAGAAGCTCCCCTTTACCTTCGAGCAGGTTCCCTTTCTGCCATTCCTGCAGGATTGGGCGGAGGAGCTTGCGGTGGAGCTGGAAAAGCAGACGATAGAGCTGGAGATGGAAATGACCGGCGGCGTTGATGTGTTTGTCTCAGTTGACCGTGATTCCTTCAAGCGTGTGCTGGGCAATATCATTCAGAACAGCCTGAAATATATGGATAAAGCGGTGAAACGGATTTCGCTCCGGACCTGGGTGGAGGCGGACAGCATTACACTGGCGGTTACAGATAACGGTCCGGGTATCCCTGCAGAAGCTGTGGAGCATATTTTTGAACGTTTCTACCGGGCGGAGCAGTCCAGAAATACAAGCACCGGCGGCAGCGGACTGGGTCTGGCTATAGCCAAGCAGATTATTGCCGGGCATGGCGGAGACATCTATGCCGATTCTCAGGAAGGCCAAGGTACAACGATCCGCATTGTGCTGCCGGCCAGTAAAGGAGGAACAGCAGGATGAAAGGCAATATTCTAATTGTTGAGGATGAACCGTCGATCGCTGAGCTGCAGCGGGATTACCTGGAGATGAACGGATATCGGACGGAGATTGCCGTCGATGGCGAACTGGGCCTGGAGCTTGCTCTTAGCGGGAGATTTGAGCTGATCGTACTCGATGTTATGCTGCCTAAGCTGAACGGGTTCGAGGTATGCCGGAGAATCCGCGATGAACTCGATATCCCGGTTCTCATGGTAACCGCAAGGCGTGAGGATATTGATATTGTCCGCGGTCTTGGGCTGGGGGCAGATGACTATCTGACTAAGCCGTTTAAGCCGGCAGAGCTGGTCGCCAGGGTGAAGGCCCACATCTCACGCTACGACCGGCTGAAGGGGAATAGCCCGGCTACGAATGAGCTGGAGGTTAAGGGTCTACGGCTGAACCCGGATTCCCGCCGTGCTTATATCAGGGATGAGGAGATTACACTGACGACCAAAGAGTTTGATCTGCTCTATTTCCTGGCGAGACATCCTAATTTCGTATTCAGTAAGGATCAGCTGTTCGAGCGGCTGTGGGGGGTGGATTCCTTAGGCGATTCGCAGACCGTCACCGTGCATATCCGCAAGCTGCGTGAGAAAATTGAGGAGGATTCCGCGAATCCGCTCTATATCGAGACGTTATGGGGGGCGGGATACCGCTTCCGTTCCTGAATGCTGCAAGACAAGTTTACCTTACTCAAGCCAAAGCTGATGCGTACCACACGCGGATGCTTTGGCTTTTTTTCAAAATATAAGAATTTATATGTAGCACAAGATAATTTATCCTTCTATTTCTCGCTGAAACACCCCGTCCTCAAGGACGGCGTAGCCGTTTCTACTTGTGCCCGGGAGTTAAGAATAATTTAAGGGTCAGTTCATAGGCAATTCAGATTTACCCGTTACTCTACAATTGCAAAGTTGAAATTATAAGCGGTGTGCAAAGTGATTTGCAATAAGGAGGAACCGGGATGGATAGCGTGGTCAGATTAACCGGAATCAGTAAAGAATTTCACAATGGCCGGGGAGTGAGCGGAATTAACCTGGAGCAGTCGTTTCCGGCCATCATGCGGAAGGTTGGCTGCATGATCGAATCGGCTGATTTCTACGCTTACATTACAGCCGTCCAGTATTTGAAGCTTAGCGCCAGCTTTTATCCGGAGGCGAGATCAAAGCGGATTGACGAGGGACGGACACCACAGCCTTTATTCGCTCAAAAAAGGTCATTTGGGCGGGCTTACGGACACGACGGCCCTTATCCGCCGCTTTTCATGGGCAAACTCCACTTTTCCGGTGAAATAACGTCTCTCATGTCCGCAAGTCCGACACTCCGGTACCGTTCCTCAGGCTTAACGTCCCTCATGTCCGTAACGCTAAGCTAGTCACTTGAATAACCGTTGCGTGGCTGGCTGATTACTACTATTTATGGTGAACATTCTGTAACTCAGGAGGTCGCTAGTGCCCCTACATATCCCCCCGACTCTCTTTTTTCTAAAGTTTTTTAGTTCTATCTATATAGTTGTTATTTTAGGCTTGGTTTTTTATCTTACGAAAACAAAAAGGGATCAAATTTAGAGGTAGGTGATAAGTCTTATAAGACTCTAGCCAGAGACAGTCTTCCAAAAAGGAGCTTTCAGAATGAAACAGAATCCTGTTGTGCTTATTGTGACATCCAAGTTCGGGGACGGGCATCTCAAAGTCTCTGAAGCCATCAGCCAGTCCTTTGAGTCCAGAGGGGTTCAGAATGTTCATGTTGTTGATCTGTTTGCTGAGGTGCATCCCCGCCTGAACGGGCTGTCCCGGAAATTCTATCTGAACAGCACCTATCTTGCCCAGGAGTTCTACGGCCTGCTGTACGAAGCCACCCGGATGATGAAGCCGGGTCAGGCACTGGGCAAGCTTCTCCATTCAATGGGAAAAATGCGGGTCTTACAGCTGCTGGAGGAGATCCGCCCGGATATCATTATTCATACCTTTCCGTATTTAGCAGCAGCACAGCTGGTCAAGGAAACTGCTGCTCAAGTGCCTATTTATACTGTGATGACTGACTACGTGCTTCACGGCAGATGGCTGCATCCGAATACAACGAAATATTTCATTGCAACGGAGGAGCTGAAGCAGTTCTTACTCGCTGCGGAGGTCCCGGAAGAGCGGATTGTGGTCAGCGGAATTCCTGTCCGCCGCGGGTTCAGTCAGCCCCAGCCGCGCGAGGAGCTGATGCAGCAGTACGGGCTGGACCCTGCCAGGCAGCATTTGCTGCTCGCAGCCGGTGCGTACGGGGTGCTGTCCAATATCAGCGGCCTGATCCAGAATGTCCTGGAGCATACAGAGCTGGATCTGATCGTGGTGTGCGGGAATAATCACAAGCTGCGCTCTGTTATTGAAGAAGCCTACGGCAATCACGAGCGGGTTCATATCCTTGGCTACACAGATAAAATGCACGAGCTGATGGCAATGTCTTCCTGCATCTTGACCAAAGCAGGGGGAATTACGCTCTCCGAAGCCATTGCCCAGACGCTGCCCGTCATTGTATACAAGCCGCTGCCCGGCCAGGAAGCGGGAAATGCTGCAGCGCTTGCCAGCCGGAGGATCATTGATGTAGTCCAGGATGAGGCTGAATTGATCTCGCGGCTTCAGCAGCTGCAGCAGCAGGGCTACAGGGAGGACTGGCAGCGGAGGCTGCGGGAGGTCAAGCCGGATTCACCGGCTGAGCGGATCGTCTCCGAGGCAATTGAGGCCTTTAGCCTGCAGCATCCATTCACTATGCAAGCCAAGCAACAGCTGAAAGAGGGGCAGGTGACAAGAGTTCATGGATATAACTAAATCTAAATCAGGGGCGAAGCAGGCCTTTACCCGGCTTGCCGTCATTGTATTCTTTATCGAGTGGATTCGTGGAGCAGTGCTGGTTGCCTTCTTGCCGGCCACAGCATTAAGCGGGACAGGATTGTCGGTCTCCGTCGTCGGTGTGGCAGTATCCGTGCATTATTTGACTGACAGCATTATCAAAGGCTTCGTCGGCTATCTGCTGGACCGGTTCTCCGGCAAGCTTATTCTTCATATCGGTTTCATCATCGGGGTAGCCGGGATCCTGCTTATGATTACTACACATAACCCGTGGGTGCTGATCGGGGCCTCAGCGTGTCTCGGGGCCGGCTTCTCACCGATCTGGATTCTCTGCATGAGTCAGATTGAGCAAGAGAACCGGGCGCAGCGGATGGGCATGCTGTACGTATACTGGATGGCGGGGCTGGGTCTCGGACCCGTCATGATGAACTTCATTCTGGGCAGAAGCGTGGAGTTATCCCTGCTGTTCATCATCTTGTTTCTTGCTGCCGGGTGGATGGTCGCAGCCTTCATTCAGCTGGATCAGATTGTAGTTCCGCAGGTGAAGAGCTCACTCGGGAAGCAGTTCAATACCCTTTGGCACAAAATAAAACGCGGCGGATTCCTCGTACCGGGCATGTTCCTGCAAACAATGGCAGGCGGGATGCTGGTGCCGCTGCTGACGAGCTTTGCTGTGAAGCATCTGGGCCTGTCCCATTCCCAGTTATCGGTTGTTATGCTGACGGGCGGTGCCGGTGTCATTCTGCTCCTGGTTCCCATGGGCAAATGGTTTGACCGGGTCGGCGGCAGATGGTTTCTTGTTCTGGGGTTCGCCATGTTTGCGCTTGGCTTATTCGGGCTTACCTCAGTCAGTTCGTTCACCGGGGCAATTGTATTAGCGGTTCTGCTTGGAAGCGGCTATGCTGCC
Organism: Paenibacillus sp. MMS20-IR301; assembly: GCF_032302195.1. NCBI lineage: Bacteria > Bacillati > Bacillota > Bacilli > Caryophanales > Paenibacillaceae > Paenibacillus > Paenibacillus sp. MMS20-IR301. The sequence goes on along the minus strand of NZ_CP135275.1, from coordinate 1,929,086 downwards.
CTGCTGCCGTCATGGAATGCACTGATGGCCCGGTATATCCCGCAGGAATCCGCCAGTGTAAGCTGGGGAATCCTGTTCTCAATAGAGGGGCTGGGCGTAGTCATCGGTCCGCTGATCGGCAGCTGGCTGGTGAGCTTCGGGAACGAGCTGCTCCCGTTCCAGGTCAGCGCCTGCCTGTTCGGGATCATCAGCATTGTATATCTGCTGTCACCCGCGCGGCTGTTCCCCCGTAAGGAGAATCAGGCTAAGCTGCAGACGGACACCATTAGTTAAGCCGAATGATTAATTGGAATAATATCAGACCGATAGCACCAATAAGAGCGGCTCTGTATCTACTTACGGAGACCGCTTTTCGTGCAGCAGATGGAATAAGAGGGGTTATATTATGAAATTTCCTGATAAGCTTAATTAATTCTTTAGCTTTTCCTTAGATTTGGTTTAGACTGGATTAAGAATGGCAGGCTATAGTTACAATTAGTGCTGTTTGTAAGAATAGACAGAGGGGGATTCACCATGTATACCATTCTCATTGCTGATGATGAGTCGGAGATTGTAGAGCTTCTGCAGCTGTATCTGGAGAAGGAGTATAACATTCTGCAGGCACACAGCGGAACGGAAGCCCTGAAGCTCATGCAGAGCAACAAGGTAGATTTGGCGATTCTCGACATTATGATGCCGGGGATGGACGGGCTGCAGCTGCTGAAGCGGATCCGCGAGCATGAGCATTTCCCGGTGTTATTCCTGTCGGCCAAGAGCCAGCATCATGATAAAATTCTCGGTCTGGAGCTGGGGGCCGACGATTATATCTCGAAGCCCTTCAATCCGCTGGAGATTGTAGCCCGTGTCGGGGCATTGCTGCGGCGGGTGCATCAGTTCGATGCCCAGGCTCCGGCAGAAGAACAGGTGAAGGAGCAGATTGTACTCGGACGGCTGACCCTGGACCGGAGCAGCTGCCAGGTGGAAGTAGCCGGGCAGCCTGTTGCCCTGACCTCAACTGAATACAAAATTCTCGAGCTGCTCATGGAGCAGCCAGGCCGGGTGTTCACGCGCAAGAAGATTTATGAAACGGTCTGGGAAGATTTCTACGTCTATGAGGATAACAGCATTATGGTGCATATCAGCAATATCCGCGACAAGATCGAACGTGATTCCAAGAAACCGGAATACCTGAAGACGATCAGGGGATTGGGGTACAAAATTGAAGCACCCGTGGAAAAGTAGGGACAACCGCCCGCTGCAGACGTCGCTGACCATAGATTTTCTGCTGTTTAACTGTATGCTGCTGATGCTGGTCCTCGGCGTGTACCTGTTCGTTCAGAAAGATATTACCCACGTCATTATGGATAAAATGATCCCCGATCCCGAGCTGTCAGTAGAAGCTGTCGATTACAGCAGGGAGCTGGGCGAAGGGCCGGAAAGCGAACGTCTGCTGCAAAGCGGCGGCTGGCTGGAGCTGCTTGATTCCGGCAAGCAGGTTATCCGGGTTGTTGGCGACAAGCAGGATACGGCCATGGGATATGATGAGGACAGCCTGTTTCTCGGGCTGGAGAACCGGAGTGATCAGCCTTATTACTACTCCATTACCCGCCTGGAAGAAGGCAGTGAAGCGGCCTTCCTTCTGCTCAAAATTCCGCGGCATATAATCAAAGTATCCATTAATAACGAACTGCTGGTTTCCTACTTGAACCATTCGGTATTTTTCTATGTGTTCGTAGTCAGCGGTCTGATTCTGCTGCTGATCTTCGTATACAGCTATTGGGTATCGAGACGCATCAAGCGCCCTCTGCGGGTGCTCAATCTGGGGATGACGCGGATGATGGAAGGGCATTACAATACGCGGATTGCCCTCTACGCCGAGACGGAATTTCTGCGGATCGGCAACAGCTTCAACTATATGGCCGATGTGATACAGAAGACTACAGAAGAGAAGCGGATGGCTGAGCGAAGCAAGCAGCGGCTGATGATGGATCTGTCCCATGACCTTAAGACACCAATTACGAGCATTCAAGGCTATGCGCAGGCGCTCATTGAAGGACGGGTTACGGACCAGGAGCGGCAGACCAAATATCTGAATTATATCTATACGAAGTCGGTGCAGGTAACGAAGCTGATTCAGCATATGCTGGACCTGCTCAAGCTGGATTCACCGGATTTCATTGTCCGTGTGGAGCGGCTGGAGCTGGGTGACCAGCTGCGGGAGATTATTGCTGATACTTACGGGGATATCGAACAGAAATCATTCGAGCTGCAGCTTCAGCTGCCGGAAGAAGAGGTCTATGCCCGCTATGATCCGGAGCTGTTCGCCAGTGTAATCAATAATCTGATTGGAAATGCATTAGCTTATAATCCTGAAGGCACCTGCATCCGCGTAACTGTCATTCCTGAGGATACAGAGGTACGGATTGAGATTGCCGATAATGGGGTGGGAATTCCCCGGGAGCTCTGGTCCACGATCTTCGATCCGTTTGTACGCGGTGATGAAGCCCGGTCGACCAGCGGCGGGACGGGCCTCGGGTTATCGATTGCCAAGAAAAACGTGGAGAAAATGGGCGGCACACTGCTGCTTGAGAGCAGCGGCGGGGAGCCGACGATATTCACTATCCGTATTCCGCGTTAGTATGCAGCTGCTGCTGCCGGATAGAATCTGAGACAGGAGACGCTCATGGCCAAATTGAATCTGTTTATCCGTATCTGTATTGCGGTGCTGCTGGTGCTCGGCATTATCTATGTCGGCTCACAGGTCAAGTTCATCTTCACACCGGTGCTGTCACTGTTCCGTGTGGTGATTGTACCGCTGATGCTGGCGGTGTTCTTCTATTATTTGCTGAGGCCGCTGATTGATCTGCTGGCTGCCCGCAGGCTGAACCGCTCAGCAGCTATTCTGCTGGTGTATGTGTGTATTGCCATATTGCTGCTCGGCTTCAGCGTCGGGGTATGGCCATCGCTGCAGAATCAGCTGATGAATCTGGTCAACAACATGCCGAGTATCTTCAAATCTGTCGGTGAGCAGCTGACAAAGCTGGAGGACAGCCAGCTGCTGTCGTCGCTGATTCCCGCAGATATGAATCCGGCCGGCCAATTGATGGAGTATTTGAACAAGGGCTTCTCACTGATTACATCATCGGTCTCGGAGCTGATCTCCTTTGTCTCCAACTTCGCTGTTGTACTGTTTACATTCCCGATTCTGCTGTTCTATATGCTGAAGGAAGGCGGCAAGTTCGGAGACAGAGTGATTAGAATCTTCCCCCGGAGTTATCATGAAGAGGGAGCCGGGGTGGTCGCAGAAATTGACGAGGCGATGAGCGGCTTCATCGTTGGCAGAGTGCTGGTGAATCTGGCCCTTGGCGTGCTCATGTATGCCGGATTCCTGATGATCGGTCTGCCTTACGCGCTGCTGCTGACTATCGTAGCGGTACTTATGAACTTTATCCCGTTTATCGGAGCGATACTCTCAGCCGTGCCGATCTTTATCTTCGGCCTGATTGAATCACCGTCTACAGCAGTCTGGTCGATTGTTGTCGTGCTGGTCGCCCAGCAGATCCAGGATAATGTGGTGGCGCCATATATATTCGGAAAAAGTCTGGATATCCATCCGCTGACCACTATCATCCTGGTGCTGGCCGGAGGGGATTTCGGCGGAATCATTGGCATTCTGCTGATTATCCCGGTATATATGATGCTTAAGATAATTACAGTTAAGCTGTATCAGCTGTTCATCCGCCAGCGCCGGGGAGAAGAGCCGCCGCAGCTGTCCGCAGACTCAGCAGAATGAATAACAGAAGGCCCGGCGTATGCGGCAGAGCATACACCGGGCCTTCTGCCAGTTCAGGAGATGGGCTACGGTCCCGCCGGCAATCTTGCTCAACTAGCTTATAGCCCAGGGTCCGGTTCACCGGAATAGAAATCCTGCAGTACCTGCCGCGAGGCTTCCTTATTCTCTGCGTAGTTGATTGTGTAGATACAGGAATAGATCACATTCAGTACATATTCGAAGGCAATCTGCGAGGAGAAGGTACCGATCTTGGCATGCTTCACTTCATCCTTAGGCACCTGGATACACAGTGTACTGAGCTTGGCGAGTTGTGTTTCATGTGCTGCCGTAATTGTGATGAACGGGATATGTTTGCGGGAGAGCACCTGCGCAGCCTTCAAATCATTGGCCGTCAGGCCGTGGTAGGTCAGGAACAAAGCACAATCCTGCTGCGAAGCATTCACTGTGTGGTATTCCCATTCGGACAGCTCTGTAGCGATAATAGGATATTTATTAATTTTGATCAGCTTGTTCTGAAAGCTCTTCGCCCGGATCTCCGAGTCGCCCAGCGCATATATGAATATTCTGCCCGCCCGGTTCAGCACATCCGCTGCCTCCGCCAGCTGGGCATTCTCCAGATAAGCGAAATTTTTCTCAATCGTTTCCTTCATTAATTCTGCAATTTCTCTGGCCACCTGGAGCGGGGATTCACCGTGCCCGAACGGATAATTGGCATCCACATTTGAAATAGCATGGGCCTCCAGCTGGAACTCGCGGGACAGGGTCAGAATGAAGTCCTTATAACCGGCCAGTCCGAGCTTGCGGATCAGACGGTTGATCGCGGAGTGTGAAGTATAAGTGGCTTTGGCCAGCTCCTGAATCGACATCGGCAGAACCTTGTCCTTATGGGCCAGAATGTATGTGGCAATACTGATTTCATTGGCGGTAAAATGATTCATTCCCGACAGCTGCTGCATCAATTTCATGGATTCACCTCAGACCCTAAATTTCAGTTGCCTGCTCCGCTCCGGCCGCCTGAACATTATGTTCAGAGAAAACGATCAGACCGGATGGAACAGCGGATAATTGTACCGTAATGCCTGCAATGGCTTCACAGCAGGCGTTTTTTTTCTATAATGAATGAATAAGAAGGGGAGGAATAATTATGCTGACACTCGGATACATCGGCAACGGCAAAAGCACAAACCGCTACCATCTTCCATTTGCACTCAACCGCGATCACTTGAAGGTAAAGACCATTTATGCGCGCACCCTGGGTAAAAAAGAATGGGATGCCATCCCTGGTGTAACGTATACAGACGATCTTGAAGCTGTAATGAACGATCCGGAAATCGGACTGATTGTGGTCTGCACCCACACGGACTCCCATTACCATTATGCCAAAATGGCGCTTGATCACGGCAAGCATGTACTGGTGGAGAAGCCGTTTATGCTGACTGAAGAGGAAGCGATATCTATATTCCAGTATGCCAAGGAGCGGAATCTGATCATCCAGTGTTACCAGAACCGGAGGTATGATGCGGATTTCCTGACAGCACAGCAAGTCATTGCTTCCGGTAAGCTTGGTGATCTGCTTGAGGTGGAGATGCATTATGATTACTACCGTCCTGAGGTTCCGGCTGCGCTGCCATACTCCAAATACAACAGTTATTTATACGGGCACGGCTGTCACACGATCGACCAGGTCCTGTCTTATTTCGGCAAGCCGGATCACATTCATTATGATGTGCGCCAGCTGCTGGGTCCCGGACGGATGAATGATTACTTTGATCTGGATTTCAGCTACCCCGCACTTAAGGTATCGGTTAAATCCAGTTACCACCGCTTAAAGGAACGGCCAAGCTTCGTAATATACGGTACAAAAGGTGTGTTCGTCAAGCAAACGAAGGACCGCCAGGAGGAGCATCTGAAGCTGTTCTACCTGCCGCAGGGGCATCCGGATTTCGGTATTGATCTGCCCGAGCATTATGGTATTCTAACGTATCTTGATGCTGAGGGCAAGTATCATGAAGAGAAGGTAATCTCCGCCAAAGGTGATTATGCGCGGGTGTATGACGGGATTTATGATGCTATTGTACTGGGCAAGAACAAAGTAATTAAGGATGAGGAAACGACGCTGGTGATGCAGATTCTGGAGCAGGGCATGGAGGGGTGTCATTAGATGAGACTTGGTATTGCAGGAGCGGGAAATATTGTTAAAGATCTGCTGAGCTTCGTCGGTGAGATTCCGGGAATCAGTCTGAGCGCAATCTGTTCAAGACCCGGCAGAGAGGAAGCGCTGCAGCGGCTGCAGGCACAGCATGGGATTTCTAGAATATACACAGATTACAGTGCGATGCTGCAGGACGTGGAAGTGGATACCGTATATGTGGCCGTCCCGAATCACTTGCATTATTCCTATACTAAGGATGCGCTTTTAGGGGGTAAGCATGTTATCTGTGAAAAGCCGTTCACTTCCAGCCTGCAGGAGCTTCAGGAGCTGGAACAGCTTGCCAAGGAGCGGGAGCTGATCCTGCTCGAAGCGATCTCGAATCAATATCTGGTCAATGCTGCGCTGCTGAAGGAGCACTTGTCCGGGCTTGGTGTCATCAAAATGGTCTCCTGCAACTATTCGCAATATTCATCGCGGTATGATGCATTCAAGCAGGGCGTGGTCTTGCCGGCGTTTGATCCGCTGATGTCCGGCGGAGCCCTGATGGATATTAATATCTATAATATCCATCTGATCGTCGGCTGCTTCGGCAGCCCGCAGAAGGTAGAGTACCGGGCCAATATCGAGCGGGGCATTGATACCTCGGGCCTGCTGCTGCTTGATTACGGGGACTTCCACTGCGCTTGCATCGGCGCCAAGGACAGCTCGGCTGTCAGCTCAGTGAATATTCAGGGGACGGAGGGCTACATATACATGGCTGGTTCGGCAAATGTATGTGACGCCTTCGAATATGCAGCACATCAGCAGAAGCCCGTCCGTGTTGACCGGAAGGACCATCCCCACCGGATGTATGATGAGTTCCTTGCCTTCGAGCAGATGATCGCGGAGCAGGATCACCCGCAGGCTGCGGAGCGGCTCGCACACAGCGAACGCGTGATGATGGTGGTGGAGCAGGCGAAGCGCAGCGCCGGACTGGTGTTTGGTAAGGACTGCAAGAATTAAGCAGGCGAGATATATAAATAAAGCGCAGGGTTCTTCCGCTATTTGGAAGGCGTCTGCGCTTTGTTTATCTTTTGGACGATTTGATATACAATTATTAACAGCAATAGAAGTACATAAATTTGTGAACAGGTATTTATTCTGAATTCTTACAGAAGGATGTGCAAGCAATGAACCGGGATACAATTAACGAAATTGCTAAGAACACAATGAGTTACCGGAAGTCACATTTACACAGGGAGAAGGGATTCATCTACTATCATTGTCAGCGTGTAGCCAATATATCGCTAAGCCTAAGAAGGGAACTGTTCCCGGATGAAGATTCTATGGATGATATCATCTATGCTGCCGCCATGCTCCATGATGTAACCAAAGGCATTGAACCCCATCAGGAGACCGGGGCGGTGCTGGTCAAATCCCTGCTGAAGGATGAATGCTCCCCGGAACAACTGGAATTCATCTCGGACATCATTGCCCTTCATAATGTACGTAATCACGAGGAGCTACCGTTCTACATCAAGCTTGTGCAGGATGCGGATATGCTGGATCATTTCGGGAGCATGAATATTTGGACGAAGTTTCTGGGCAGCGCGCACAGCGAGGAGAGCGTGTGGGAGACCCTCCGGTTCTGGGATAGCGGTGAGCATAAACAGTTTTTAGTGAAGGCACGCAGTCAGCTGAACTATAGCCGGTCGAAGGATATTTTTGATCAGAAGCTGAAGTTTGAGCAGCAGTTCCATGAGCGCTTCAAGCTGGAGTGTAACGGGGAAGTAGATTTTAGCTAATTTCTGCGGGAGCCTCGTATTGAGGCTCTTTTTTCATTGATATCGACATAAGGAGGGGGACTGCGGAACCTGTATGAGCGGTGCCCTGCCGGCCAAAAGTTGTAACCGCCCGAAGCTTGGCCGCTACTGCGGGGAACCATTGGGCTTTCATTGTTTATCATTCTGATTCAGCTCAGCAGCCCGGCCTGTTTCAAAATGCTCCATTGCTTGAGGCAAATCCTTCTCATTCATAAGTTCTGCAGGAAAATCAGAAATTGCGAGCGAATTGGCCCATGAGACGGCCTGATGATCATTCTCCGGCTTATCCGACAGCGGCAAGATTCGTATGCTGTACTCGGCTACAGGAATTTTTTGCTCATCCAATATGGCTTCGATCGCTTGTCCAACTTCTGCAATTTTGTTATACGAAACATCCTCATTGAACAAGGTAACGTTAACCATAAGCGGCAGCGGAGGATGGTGGATATCCAGCACCATATCGCGCTCAAGAATCGATATATCTGCCTCGTCTACGAACGGAAGAGAGATGTAATCGAAATCATAGTCAAGCTTGCCGCCAATGATTGCAATGGCTATTCCCTGCAATTCACTGTCCAATCTCCGAAAGGTAGTGAAATAATTGGCCACCTCAAATTCATAGTCATCCCGGATGACCTTTCCGAAGCTGTCGGCAGAAATATTGAAAGCAGTATCCTTACTTACATCCGACTGTACTAATACAATGTACGAACTGAACTTGAAATTGTAACTGGTCTTTTGAACTTTCAAATGAAGGTCCGCGTAATGGGCGTCAATATATTGCTCTGCAGCCTTTTTCGCCAGAAAACCAGACACGGGATTACCTGTAAAACTGTTCACAGCAAACAGTACCAGGATGATTAAGCCCATGCCGGTTATTCCAGCCAATATCTTTTTTATCTTTCCGTTCATCCGTCTGGTCCTCTTTCATAAGCGCATACAATAACACTCTATAGAAATAAGGTAACTTGCTATTCGGGATTGGTCAATAGAACCTTCCATATTTACCAGCTCATTTGCGGTTGAGTCTGCGTTCATAGCCTTTGATGTAGTCAAGGCCTGCCGGGTGCAACCCGCCTGTCCCCGCATATCCGGCAGCGTGAGTATGCTGTAAGACAACAGTAAAGTCACGCTCGTTCATTCCGATCAGCTGGAAATCAGGCTGCTTGCCTGCCCCAATTAGCTTGAGTATTTGATACACAGGGTCTGTACGTAACACTTTATTCCACTTCCTTTCTGCAGATGATAATGAGATAACGTATTCACAGTTAAACAAGTTGGTGACAAGAATTGCTGTTGAACGGAGTGGTGAGACATTAGGCCGATGGTGGTATAATACTTGCTGACACGATTGTCAAAATACAAACAGCCAGGAGGCCGTTATGCAGCCTATTCAACCTAAAGATATTCAATTCCAGATCGAACGGCTTGCCGGAGAAGAATTATTCATCCACCTTGAACTAACAACAGGTGCTTATGCCAATCACATTGACAGCTCCCGCCCGCCGGGATCGGCATTCATCAGCAATGCAGTGATCCGTTATTCACACGGCTCTATTTCTGGAAACGGCCCGTACCGGGTAGGACTGAAGACTGAGCATGGCTGGATTTATGCCGAAGGCCTGACTCATGTCGATGAGAACGAAACCGAGCGGCTGATTCTGGCCGGACATGATAATCAGGGCAAGCTGATTGTAGCTTTGCAGCTCAGCCGGAACCCTTTTTAAGAAAGCAGAGGATGAATTACACATGAACAATAAACTGATGGAACATCGGAGAATTCTGGTGGTGCTTCCGCATCCGGATGATGAAGCGTATTTCGTATCCGGAACACTCGCCAAGTACATAGACGCTGGTACCCATGTCACTTATGCCTGCCTGACGCTGGGCGAAATGGGGCGTAATATGGGCGTTCCGCTGATTGCGAACCGGGTTACGCTGCCGGTTATCCGGAAGGAGGAGCTTGCAGCCTCCTGTCAGGCGATTGGAATTCAAGACTTAAGGATGCTCGGCTTCCATGATAAAATGATCGAATTCGAAGACCCGGCGCTGCTGGACGGTCAGATTCTGGCGCTGGTGCAGGAGCTGCAGCCCTCACTGGTAATTACCTTCTACCCGGGCTACAGCGTGCATCCCGATCATGATGCTACCGGTGCAGCCGTTATTCGGACCATTGCCTGTATACCTGCAGCAGAACGGCCGGTCGTACACTGTGTCGCATTCTCCAACAATCACAAGCAGAAGATCGGAAATGCGGATGTGATTATAGATGTGACATCCTTCCTCGCCGCGAAGCTGGAATCCATCCTGTCGCACCGCTCGCAGTTCCAGGCGGACAAGGTTCTGGGGGGCAGGGACATTAATGATGCTGAAATCCGCAGCAAGTTCGGTACTGAGCGGTTCTGGACCTACCAGTTTGCTATGCGCACAGAGCTGGAGGACAAAGTATTGGCGGGATGCAACGGATAACATGATATTCAGGGGAGGATACAGCAATGACAGAGCAGCAAGTGTATGTGCGGTTCTCAGAGGAAAAGGATGCCGGGGCATTAACTGAGCTGTATAAGCGGAACCGCGAGTTTTTCGCACAGCATTCGCCGGATGTTCCTGAGGAGTTCTACACGGAAGAGTATCAGCGCGATAAAATTATGCGGTATAACGAAGACCGGGCAGAGGACCGGAAATATGATTTCGTGGTCTGCCACAAGGCGGATGACCGGATAATTGGTACTGTCGGCCTGACATTTGTGGTCCGGGGGCCGCTGCAGAGCTGTATGATCGGGTATAGTCTCGACAAGGAGTATAACGGTAAGGGATATATGACGGAGGCTGTGAAGCAGGTCGTACGCTATGCCTTCGACGAACTGAAATTCCACCGGATCACCGGGGAAGTTTCTCCCCGCAATCCGGGTTCCATCCGCGTGCTGGAGAACGCCGGGTTCCACAAGGAAGGAATTGCGCAGCGTAATGTGAAGATTAACGGGGTGTGGGAGGATCATCAGATTCTGGCCATTCTCAACCCCGCGGACGAAATTTAACCATTTGGAGGTTTAGCTATGAGTCAGCGTTTTCGTATTACCCGTACTATGCAGGAGGGCAACCCGGAGCCGGCCATTTCGCTTGAGGAGTGCCGGCAGTATTTTGCGGACAAGCCTGATTTCACATACTCACAGGTATACACTGTAAAAGGACCTGAAAGCACGATGTCCATCGAGGGAGATTTCTTCATGTGGCACTATGAGCAGATGGAGATTCCTTTCCGGCTGTATGCTGGTGACCTCTATGTAGCTCTGTCAACGGAAGCTGTAGTTCCTGTAATGCTGGAAATCGCTACGGCTCTGATGGCTGATGTGGTTGAGGGTTAGCAAGTAAATTCAGCTTTACCTCAAGGAAAGTTTGATATAAGCCGTTTATTACTCATTCGGAGCTCTCCAGCGGTGTTATATTTATCCAGTGTGAGGATAGATATTTGGGAGGCTACAGGATGAATACATATTTGCAAACGGGGGCTTCACTGCACTCCATATTATCCGGATTTGTGGCGAATGGACCTTTTACAGGATTAACTGTCGGAATTGTGAAAGATCAGCAGGTTATTTTTACAGGTGAATACGGGGCAGCGAATGTATCTACAGGCGAGCCCGTTGCCCACAGCACCTTATTTCATCTAGCCTCAGTATCCAAGACCTTAGTCGTAACTGCTGTAATGCAGCTGGCTGAGCGCGGGCTGGTGCAATTGGATTCACCCGTTACAGCCTACCTTCCCTATTTCAAAATGGAGGATGAGCGCTACCCGCTAATCACAGTCAGACAGCTGCTGAACCATACTTCCGGCATGCCGGATGAAGAGGACTACGCCTGGGACCGGCCGGAGTATGATGAGCAAAGTCTTGAACGGTACGTACTCAGCATCAGCCGCCATAAGCTGCTGAGTGAGCCGGGTGCTTGTTTTGCTTATAGTAATATAGCTTATGAGATTCTGGGGGATTTGATTGCCAAGGTTAGCGGTCTGAGCTTTGAGCAGTATATGAAAGAGCATATTCTTGATCCGGCGGGCATGACAGCCAGCTCATTCCTGAAGCAGGAGGTCGAAGCTAACATTGCTGCACCTCATATTCTGACAACCTCGGACGGATACGGAGCCCAAGTCAGCAAGGTGTTTCCTTACAACAGGGCGCATGCGCCAAGCTCCACGTTATACTCCAGCATTCATGATATGTGCCGGTATATGCTGATGCACCTTAATCAGGGTAAGGCCGAGGACAGCTATAACGCCTTACAGCCTGACAGCTATGATGCAATGTGGAGTCCGTCGATGGCGACTGGCTGGGGTCATGAGCATGAGCACGTAGGCCTGGGCTGGTTCCTCGGAGAATATAAAGGCTCCCGCATGCTGTCACATTCCGGATGGGATACCGGTTTCCTCAGTGAGCTGATGCTGTTTCCGGATGATAATACAGGCATCTGTGTGATGACTAACTGCGATCATGTCTGGCCCGGCAGTGTAACTCTTCCTCTCCGGGACCATTTGCTGGGTGCAGAGCTTCACCGTATTAAGCAATCCATGGCTCATCATATTGCCAGCATAGCGGTAACGGGCGGAATGGAGCAGGCGCTGGAGGAGTACCACCGGATCAGCCGGGAGGAGCAGGATGCCTATTATGATGCGGATTTCGAATTCCTGCGCATTACGGATTCAATAAGCTGGTATGGTCACAAGGAGGATGCACTAGCCATTATTACTTGTGCTGCCGCAATCTTTCCAGGCAGTGAAGCCATCTCCCGCAAGCTGAAGCTGCTGCGGACAGAAGAAGAGACTACTAAATGAAATAGGGGCGGCTAAGAACGGTATGAAACTGGAACGGCTGATTTCGATGATCTACAAGCTGCTGAACAACGAGGTATTATCTGCAACTGTGCTCGCTGAGCAGTATCAGGTATCGCCAAGAACGATATACCGGGATATTGATGTCATCTGCGCAGCAGGAATCCCCGTTGTGTCTTATCAGGGGACCAAGGGCGGTTACGGAATTATGGACGGCTATAAGATGGATAAAAGCCTCCTGGGCTCCTACGATGTCAACTCGCTTATCTCTGTCCTGCACAGCCTGTCTTCTGTATTTGAAGACGAACGTGCCCAGGAGACGATTGAGCGGCTGCAGACAATCGATGCCGGACACCAGCAGCCGAGCCTGCTCGTTGATTTCGAGACACACAGATCCGCCTCTGAAGCGCTGCGTAATGTACGCGAGGGTATTCTTCGGTGCAGGGTAATTTCCTTCCATTACATTAATGTGCGGAATGAACGCTCAAGCCGTGAGGTTGAACCCGTGCGGCTGCATTTCAAATACAGGAATTGGTATATCTACGGGTTCTGCAGAACCCGGGAGGAGTACAGGGAATTCCGGCTGTCACGGATGATGAATGTGCTGTTGACGGATACAACATTCGAGCCGCATCAAGAGGTACCTGAACATGCTAAAGATGCAGGGGTGCCGGGTGCAGTGGAAGAAGTAGTGATCCTAGTTCGTCCAGGGGCACTGGCAGAAGCGCTGGACCAGTTCCATGAAGCAGATACCGAGTTCCGCCAGGACGGCAGCATGTTAATTCGGATTCCGGTCTGCCATCCGCTGGGGGCACGCTGGCTGTGGTCGATTCTGCTCAGCTTCGGCAGCGGGGCTGAGGTGCTTAAGCCCCCGGCATTGCGGGAAATACTGAAAGAACAGCTGCAAAATGCGCTTAAATATTATGAAGAAGTATGACGGGCCTTTGTCATACTTCTTTTTTTATAATTGAAACCGTACCCGTATCCCCAATCCATGATAGAGTGAAGGAGACATAACAAATGACAAATCATCCGCAACAATTCGTTAATTACCACTTCTGGGCTACACAAACACTTTTAGAACATATCAAGACTCTCCCGTCCGGTGTGCTGACACAGGAGGTGAATACTTCCTTTCCCACAATTGCCCATGCCTTCAGCCATATTTATGCTGTGGATCAGGTGTGGAACAGTGTCGTCAACGGCCGGGGAATGAAGGAAGCGCTGGAGGAATGTATGCCGCGTGTACATGAGACAGTATTGTATACGGCAGATGAATTCGCGGAAGCCTTCGCCCGGCTAGCCGAGAATTATCAGGAATGGTTCCGCAGCGGGCCTGACCTTACCCGGACGATCCTGCTTGAGAATCCGTACATCGGACCGCGCAACACTACCTTAGAGGAGATTGTGCATCATGCGGTTAATCACGGGACCTATCACCGGGGCAATATCTCTGCCATGCTGCGCCAACTGGGCCATGCGTCCACTATGAACGACTATATTCTGTATTGGTATCAGGAGCAAGCAACATCTAACACCTATATAGATTGAACTAAAAAACTTTAGAAAAAAGAGAGTCGGTGGTGGGGGGGATATGTAGGGGCACAACGGTTGTTCAAGTGACTAGATTAGCGTTACGGACATGAGAGACGTTAAGCCCGAGGATAGGCAGCTGAGTGCCGGACCCTAAGGACATGAGCGAATTCCGGCCGTCCAGCAAGAAGCTCCTTGGGCATTCTTGTATCCTAAGTCAACATATAGGTTTCCAGTTCAAGCTATATAGTAAGGAGAATCATTAGAGCTATGGAAATTGACAACCTGCTGCCTGTGCAGACAAGGGAAGAATTAAGGGCCTGGCTGCAGGCCTTTTCCCGGAAGGAGAAAGCCTGCTGGGTAATCGTCAGCATGACGCCTAAGCCGGATACCCTGTTATACCTGGACACCGCTGAAGAAGCGCTTTGTTTCGGGTGGATCGACGGAATCAAGAAGAAAATAGGCGAAACCGGGGTGGCCCAAAGGCTCTCTCCCCGCAGCCCTAAAAGCTCATGGACCGAACTCAACAAGGAACGTGTGCGGCGCCTGGAGAAGCTGGGGCTCATGACAGACGCAGGCAGGGCAGTGTTGCCCGGGATGGGACAGGACTCTTTCAGGATTGATCAGGAAATCATGCGGCGCATCCAGGAAGATCCTCTGGTCTGTGAGCATTTCCGGGCTTTTCCAGAGCTGTACCAGCGAATCCGGATTGATAATATCCAGAGCTGCCGGCAGCAGCCGGAGCTGTACCAGAGCAGGCTGGATAAGTTCATCGCCGGTACTAAAGCGAACAAATCGTACGGACAGTGGCATGACAACGGACGGCTGCTGGATTACTGAATACGGAAGGCATGGAACCGCGCTGTGCGCGGTTTTTTGATAACTTTTTATATTTATAGATGCTTCGTCTTTCTTCGCCGCCGGTTCATGAACACCAGGCATACAGCAACCATAGCAAGAATAATACCCAGCACGCGGAAGCCGCTGAAGCTGAACTGGTTCCCCATAATGATTCCGATCAATAAGGAGGACAGGATCGTTCCGAAATATCTGGACGTACTGAACAAGCCGGAGGCTACACCGATGATCTCTTTCGGTGAACTATTGAACAGGGCTGCCTGCATCGCGACATTATTCAGACCGTTGCTGACCCCGAAGGCGGCCAGGGCGAGACAGACCGTTAATACCGGTGAGGCGGGCGTGAGCATTATGATCCACACTGACCCCAGCGCCATAAGGATTGCGGACACCAGCATAGCCGGCCTGGGGCCGGATCTGTCTATCCATCTGCCTGCCAGCGGAGAAGCAGCGAGTGAACATAAGCCCAGACTCAGCATGAGAATTCCTGTGTGGAGTTCACTGACCTGCCGAACCAGCTGCAAGTAAGAAGGAAGTCCGAAAAAGACGGAGTAGTACAGAAGATTCACCAGCATAAATTCAATATTCACTTTGGTTAACGCAGGATAACCGGCAAAGGTGCGCAGTGGAATGAAAGGCAGCTCTGACCGCAGCTCGTGCCGTACGAAAGCAAGCAGCAGGATCAGACCGCCCAGGCCAATAAGAACATTAGGTAATGAGACATGCCCGGAGGATTTCGCGGACAGCAGCTGGGCAAGCAGGGCAACCAGGCCCGCCGTAAACAGCAGGATACCCGTTGCATCCATACGTTTCATCCATTGCCGCAAAGACAGCTTATGGCCTGCTCCAGCTGCAGGCGGTTTATCCCTAGGAATCACATGCCAGCCTAACAGGAAGCTTGCTGCAACGAACGGGATGTTCATATAGAAGATAGAGGTCCAGCCCCAAAGATGAATAAAGACCCCGCCGATAAAAGGACCAACCGCCGCAGCCCCTGAGGTAAACATGGACAGGACTGACAGAGCGGCCGCTTGCTTGTCCGTAATATGAATCCTTACCACAGCCATGCCCACGGCCACTACCATACTGGTGCCAATGGACTGCATAACCCTGAAAGCTATAAGCCAACCGAAGCCGGGGGATAATGGTGCTAATAAAGATGCGGCGAAGGTAATCACAAGTCCGGTGAGGAAGATAAACCTGCGGCCGAAAATATCGCTCACTTTCCCCATAACAGGCTGAGTTGCGGCACTTGCAATATAGAACGAAAAAATAATCCACGAGACTGTGGAAAAATCGAGCCTGAACTCATGTTGTAATCTTGGCAGGGCCACAGAAACCATCGAAGAGTTGAGCGGATTCAGCAGCATTCCGAGCCCCACGGATAGCATCAGCCACCAGCTGCGGACATTCATTGTTATTCCTCCTAATGTGTTGTAGTGATATCGTACTTGAAACGAATGATATACTCCAACGCATTTCATGCTATAATTCCATAGACTTAAGGGAATGAATGGAGGCGGATATGGAACTTCTGCAATTGCAATACTTCATCGCTGTTGCCCGCTTGGAGCATATGACTGAGGCTGCTCACAGCCTGCATGTAACTCAGTCTTCACTCAGTAAAACGATTCAGCGGCTGGAGGAAGATCTGGGTGTGCCCTTGTTCGACCGGACCGGCCGGAAGCTGCGTTTGAATGAGTCCGGAAGCATCTTCCTGCCGCGGGCGGAGAAGGCGTTGTTTGAGCTTGAGCAGGGCAGGCAGGAGCTGCGTGACCTGTCCAGCCTTGAACCGGGAACGCTTAAGCTGGCAGTGACCACCGCGAGCACCTTGCCTAATCTGCTCCGGGAGTTCCGCAAGAAGCTGCCTGCAATCCATTTTCATGTACAGATGCTCTCCATGCCTGAAATGATTACCTTGCTGAACAGGGGAGAGGTTGATTTCTGCCTGGCCTCACCACCGGTACGGGGAGAACAAATTGAATGCCGGATTGTCTGCATGGACCCTATCTTCGTGGCGGTTCCTGCGGGCCACCGCTTTGCTAAGCGGAGCAGCTTGTCTCTTATAGAGCTTAAGGATGAATGGTTCGTCGGTGTGAAAAAAGGCTACGGCATCCGTGATACAATAGACGCTGTGTGCCAGACCGCCGGGTTCACCCCGTGTTATGTATATGAGGGGGATGAACCGGCAAGACTGATCGCTCTCGTCGAAGCGGAGGTCGGATTGGCCTTCATCCCCGGCACAGCCAAAAGCCCGCAGGATCAGATTCTTCTGATTCCTGTAAGGGATCACGATCTGGTCAGGGAAATCGCCTTGCTGTGGCATAAAGACCGTTATATATCACAAGCCGGACAGGTATTCCGCGAGGTTGTTACTGAATACTTCGCTCCGGACTCAAACTGAGTTTACCAGAAGGAGACTATATACGATGGAGATTAATCAAGCTGCAACGCAGCGTATACTGGTTGTATTCCCGCATCCTGATGATGAGGCCTTCGCTGCCGCCGGAACCCTGGCGAAATACATCAGCAGCGGCGCTGAGGTCACTTATGCCTGCCTGACCTTGGGGGAGATGGGCCGTAATATGGGCATCCCGCCGTTTGCCAGCCGTGTCAGCCTGCCGGAGATCCGCAGGGAAGAGCTGACCGCTTCCTGCCGGGCGATTGGCATACAGGATCTAAGAATGCTCGGCTTCCACGATAAAATGATTGAGTTCGAAGATCAGGTCCTGCTGGAACGCACCATTCTTTCGCTGCTTAAGGAGCTCGCTCCGTCGCTCTTGATTACCTTCTATCCCGGATATAGTGTGCATCCCGACCACGATGCTACCGGTGCAGCCGCGATCCGCGCAGTTAGCCGGCTGCCGGAGGGAGAGCGGCCGGCGGTTCACTGTGTCGCTTTCTCTGCGGGGCATGAGCAGATGATCGGAACAGCAGATGTGAATGTGGATGTAACTGACTTCCTTACGCAGAAAATGGCCTCCATTCAGGCGCACCGTTCCCAATTTCAAGCTGCGGAGCTTGTCGGAAGCCGTGAGCTGAGCGCAGAGGAAATCAGGGTCCGGTTCGGGCGGGAGCAATTCTGGACCTATCCGTTCTAATATCAGAAATTATTGTAGGCAGCTTTTACATTAAAGAGCGCCCGCTAAAGGAGCTGTATAGAATGAGTAAGGATAAAAGTACAGTAATGAAACGCTCTGCCAAAGCAGAAAACATTCTACAACAGATTAATAGTGCAACCAAGCTGGGCGACTTGCGAAAATTCGCAAAGGATATTAAAAAAGATCACGGATTAGCTATGGAGCTATGGTCAAGCGAGGCGTTTTTACCCAGACTATTAGCAATCTTAATTATGGATAAAAAACTTCTTTCAGAAGAAGAGCTAAATAAGCTTGATAAGGATATGCAGACGCATACCTATGATGAGCGGAATAACTTAATGGATTGGTTAATGGCTAATCAGCTCAGCAAGGACAAGAAGACAATTGCCTGGATGGAGTCATGGGAAAATAGCTCTTCTGCATTACAAAGACGCACTTTCTGGTATTATCAAGCGCGGCTCAGATGGACTGGACAAACACCGCCTGATAACACCGAGTACCTGCTATCTGCACTAGAGACTAGAATTACACAGGAAGAACCGGAAGTTCAATGGGCTATGAATTTCACCGCAGGCTGGATAGGCGTTTATGACGACAATAATCGTGCGCGTTGTATTAAACTGGGAGAAATAACGGGACTGTATAAAGATGACATGGTATCACGGGGCTGTACTCCCAATTATTTGCCGGATTTCATTGCGATTGAAGTAAACAAACGAAAGAATAATTAGTCGAATAAGAGAAGTGGTGGATATCGTATTTGACGCAAACGGCGCAGTAAGGGAGGGATTCCCTGGAACGAGAAAATAAAGCCAGAGATTGCCATTGTGTTATTGAGCTAATGTGGCCCTTTAGAATAACGAAGGACTACCATATGGCAGTCCTTCGTTATTCAAGAGTCATTCCCTGTTAATTCAACGCTTATCGTCGTACTATCTTGCCAACAGCCAGCCCTAGTCCCAACCAACGTCCTTCATCGTGCAATATAAAATCCTTCTCGCCATCGTAATATCGGAAATTATCGAGCATCCATTGGTAACTCTCAGAGAAGTAATAACTTTCAGTAATAAAAAAACCGTGATCTCGAAGTAAATTGCAATTCCAATCTAACGTCCGAACCCATTTTTTATAAGACTGTAATATATCGAAATTATCCAAACCAGGCGGTATCGGATTTAACGTACACATAGGCTCTGCAATTCCAAAAAAACGGTTAGTACGAGTAACGCGTGTGATTTCTTTCAGCGCTTGTTCCCTATCTTCTATCATAAAAAAAGAGCCGATACTAAAGACTGCATCAAATGCTTCGTCCGGAAATGGCAAAAGTTCAGCATTCGCCTTTACTACCAGAACGTCATTATCTACACCCTGTTCTGATGCGTATTCCTGGATAACATTCAAACTTTCCCAGAATTCTAATGTAATTACAGTTACTCCCCAATGTTTAGCTAACGTTGCCGCAACTTGACCAGTACCAGCGCCTATTTCCAATACACGCATACCTGGCTTCAATTCTAAAGCAGTAATCAGCGGCAGAGCCATTTCGTATGAACCCGCACCTAATGGCGTTGGTTTTTGGATACTTATGAAAGGATTATTCAAGACATTTTTCTCCCTAATGGGGAGTCGCAGTTATAGGGCTAATTAGGCGCTATATTCCCCGTTTTTTTGCCCATTGTTCTCCTTACTTTTCATGTAAACCGCCTCCATTTCTGATATATTCCTAGTTTATCAAAAAACAATCAAAGACACCATCTTTTACTACCCTACCGTTTGCCTAATAATAATTTTTCATTGAGAGTCTTAGTGACTAATGCGCAGTACGAAGATATTGTGTAATAAAAGAAAGCATGCGGATTCAACTAACGGAAACCAATAGCTCAATAATACAAAAAAGCAGCAGTACTCCCTGCTAGAACGAGTCAAGGTTTACTGCTGCCGGTTCTTCTTCAGATTCATTTTTAGATTTCTGGCATTCCAGCTGCAAACTTGTACAATCAATCTATGAGAAGTACGGCTTTGCCCGAGAATTTCCGTTCCATTAGATTATGGGCAACGGTGTTAATTTCGGTCCAAGATGCTTCTACTCCGATTCGGGGGATTAACAGCCCATCAGTGACCAGACGGACCAGCAAACTCAGATCGTCCGTGGCTGATTGACGAGAGAGCTCCTCACCTAAAAAGAAGCTGTACAAGGTTCTTCCGCCGCTGGTCACCAGATTCATCATATCAATCATTGCCGTATTTGAAGAGGAAAAACCTACCGCAACGCAAACTCCCCGGGGCGCCAGCAGCGGCAGCAGCGTCGCCAGTGTATTGCCGCCTACTGAATCAATGATCAGATCGTACGGCCCAAACTTACGGGCTGATGATATTGCGGAATATCCAATGATCACCTCGTCAGATCCATTCTCCCGAACAAGCCCGGCCTTCTCTTCCGTACTTGCCGTACCTACAACGAATGCGCCGGATTGGGCTGCAAGCTGATGAGCGAATAACCCAACCCCGCCGCTAGAGCCTGTAATGAAAATGCGTTTGCCAAGCAGCATGCCGCCTTTTCGGAGTGCGTAAAGTGCAGTGAGCCCTGCTACGGGGAGAGTAGCCGCCTCCGTAAAGGTGAGCTTGTCCGGGATTTCGGCCAACAACGATACGGGAGCAGCCACTTGCTCGCTCCATGCTCCCATCGACAGTAAACCAACAACCTGAGCCCCTTTTTGCGGTCCTGCGCCATTCTCTGCCGGCTCGAGGACAATCCCGGCGAAATCCCATCCAGGACGGCTAGACATTTCCTGATTCTTAGCGTCACTCACTTCACCCCGGTTGAGTGAGACGGCCTTCACTTGCACAAGCGCTTCCCAAGGTTTAGCCTGCGGGGCGTCGACTTCTTTGAAGCGAAAAAGTGACTTTTCATGCGGATCAACTACAATAGTACGAATCATATCGGTTTCCTCCATCTTGGTTATGGTCATTGGATGATCTTCATTTCAATGAGGAGTATACTTTAAATAAAGTTTCGCCCCAAGTGCAGAACTACACTTCATAAGATAAGGAGTGAGAAGATGGATATGGAGAATTCCAGACATAGAATCGTAATGAGTGAAATTGAAGCCCTGCGGATAAAACGCCGGAAAAATCTTGCCGATCGCCCCCAACCGTTCTTGAAACGGTTTACTCAACAAGAGTTGAACGATGAGGCTTTTCCTTCGTATAAAAATCTGCTGGTTGGACGTA